>CAZYAT010000049.1:0-20763 GCA_964645235.1 uncultured Ferruginibacter sp.
ACTGAATGGGTGAAACGTCCGCAGATCGGAATGAAGGGATTGGTGTTCATTAAATGCAATGCCGACGGAACATTTAAAAGCAGCGTAGACAAATTTTACAGTGAAGAAAAACTGAAAGCCATCGCCGATGCAGCCGGTGCCAGAGCCGGCGACCTGGTATTGATACTGGCCGGCGCCGAAGAAAGGACGAGAAAAGCCACCAGCGAATTGCGGCTGGAAATGGCCCAGCGGTTGGGCATGCGCAAGGCCGATGAATTCAAACTCTTGTGGGTACTCGACTTCCCCTTGTTCGAATACGATGAGGAAGGCAATCGTTGGGTAGCCAGGCACCATCCCTTCACATCTCCAAAACCATCACAGATCGATACGATGATCAATAACAGCCCTGTTATTGAAAAGGCAACTGAATACTTAAAGCATCCTTATGCCAGCATCAAGGCCAACGCGTATGATATGGTGTTGAATGGAAATGAGATCGGCGGCGGTTCCATCCGCATCTTCCAGCGGGAATTGCAGGAAAAGATGTTTGCAGCATTGGGCATGGATAAGGAAGAGCAACTGCAAAAATTCGGGTTCCTGCTTGGTGCCTTTGAATACGGCGTACCGCCGCATGGCGGCATCGCCTTCGGGTTCGACCGCCTTTGTTCGATCCTGGGTGGCAGTGAAAGCATCCGCGACTTCATTGCCTTCCCAAAGAACAACGCCGGCAGGGATGTGATGCTGGATGCACCTTCCGCCATTGATGCAAAGCAATTTGAGGAATTACAGATAAAGCTGGATCTGAAAAATTAATTTCTGGCAGAATAACCCGGCGGGTATACCGAAGTCCCTTAATTTTGAATCCTTAATTTTCAATTTTGACTTCCCTCCCACCTCTCGCCGAACGCCTCCGTCCCAATACGCTGGATGAACTTACCGGCCAGGAGCATCTTACCGGGAAAGGAAGCATTTTGCGAAAGGCCATCGAGCAGGGCAAGGTGCCAAGCATGATCCTGTGGGGGCCTCCGGGTGTTGGAAAGACAACCATTGCCAACATCATCGCCCATACATTAAAGGTTCCTTTCTATACACTCAGCGCCATCTCTTCGGGTGTAAAAGAAGTAAGAGAAGTGATCGACCTGGCGAAGAAACAGAACAATGTCATCCTGTTCATAGACGAGATACACCGTTTCAACAAGGGCCAGCAGGATGCCCTGCTGGGTGCAGTGGAAAAAGGCATCATCACTCTCATTGGTGCCACTACGGAGAATCCTTCCTTCGAAGTGAACAGCGCCTTGCTCAGCCGTGCACAGGTGTACATCCTAAAACCGCTCGATGAGAAAGACCTGATCAACCTGCTTACACATGCAATCAGGGATGATGAGGTACTGAAAACAAAGAGGATCGAATTGAAAGAGACCGAAGCGCTGATCAACATCTCCGGGGGCGATGCCAGGAAATTGCTGAACCTGCTCGAACTGGTAACCGATACGCTCGGCAGCAATGCGGTGATCACCGACGATGCCGTCATGGAGATCGCCCAGCAACGCATAGCCCTCTATGATAAAAAAGGCGAACAGCATTACGACATCATTTCTGCTTTCATCAAATCCATCCGGGGCAGCGATCCCAATGCCGCTGTGTACTGGCTTGCCCGCATGATCGCCGGCGGCGAAGACGTAAAGTTCATTGCCAGGAGGATGCTGATCCTGGCCAGTGAAGATATTGGTAATGCAAATCCCAATGCGTTGTTATTGGCCAATGCAACTTTTGAAGCGGTCAATAAGATCGGGTGGCCCGAATCGCAACTGATCCTGTCGCAATGTGTCATTTACCTCGCCAGCAGCGCCAAAAGCAATTCGGCCACCACTGCCATCGGTGCAGCCATGAGTGCCGTCAGGGACCACGGCGATCTTTCTGTTCCATTGCATATCCGTAATGCACCTACGAAACTGATGAAAAGGGAAGGTTACGGAAAAGGGTACGAGTATTCGCACAACTACGAGAATAATTTCTCTCCGCAGGAATACCTGCCAACGGAAATAAAGGGAACCTCATTTTACGAGCCGGGGATGAATGCCCGGGAAGAAGAGTTAAGGAAATTCCTAAGGTCATTGTGGAAGAGCAAGTACAATTATTAGATTTTCTTCCGGATGATCAGCCCTATGGAAGTGACTACGTATTTATCGACCTGCAGCTTTACATGGACCTTTTGCTGATGAGGCTCCACATCCACCATATAGTCTTCGGGCAATCCACCAACCGAGAAGTCGAGCTCTTCTACAAAATGGCCCTCTTTACGCAGTTCACCGGCGATGTATTCAATATCCCTTTGACGGTATAGCACCGTGCTGTTGTTCTCCTGCGTTTCGTCGTTCGAAGAAAGATTGTACTCGGTGGTGTGCACCGACCATCCTCCCGGTTTCAGTGTTTTCAGCTGGTTTTTCAGGAACAGGAAACCCTTGTCCAGGGATCCAAGATGTTCAAATGAACAACTACTCCAGTTGAAATCAAAATCGACCAGGTCAGGAGGGATATCATTCATGTCAACCGGCCGGTAGCTTACGAGTTTTTCGAAATCCTCCTCATCGCATAGCCGGCGTTTGTTCAAAGATTCCAGTCCGAAACATAATTGATTGGCATTGTCCCACCCCATGGATATGCCTTTTTCGGGGAAGATATCTGTTGCCAGGATATGGCACCCGAAGCTGGCGAACATCGCCGGCAAAGGCTCAGTTCCTACTGCGAAGACCAACCCCTTTTTCCCCGGCGAAATGCATCCCCTTTCCCACAGGGACTGCATTACATAAACGAATTCCCATTGTTTGCGGTGAAAATTGGGTGTTTCGTTCAATTGGTCGCACCAGTGCCTGAACCAGTCGGCCTGAAAATCCATTGCCTTGCAAAGTTCAGATCTTCTTTTCCCATGGTCGTAAACCAGGGCTGTATTCCATTTTCTTTCCGGCCTTACTGTTTCCATTGTGACAGTTTTTATTTTTTATAACAATGATCGGTAAACCTTAAGATATTCCACTGCCTTCTGCCCCCAATCGAATTCATTCCCCCGTTTGAGTATGGCTTTTGCCAACCCGTTCTGCTGGTATTTAAATATCCCTTCTTTAAATACTTGCTGCATATGTCCGGGGTCAAAATTGTTGAAGTAAAAAGATACGTCTCCGCCTATCTCTGGCAGGGATGTGCGATCGGACAAAAAGATCGGCTTCCCGAATTTCATCGCTTCCACAACCGGCGCTCCAAAGCCTTCGGCAAGTGAAGGAAGCATGAACGCCATACAATTTGCATAATACCAGGCCTTATCGGCTTCGCTTACTGGCCCCAAAACACGCAGCCGGTCTGCAACCCCAAGTTTTCTTGCATGGACCTTCATCGTATTGATATAATCGGCTTCGTCCAGTTTGCCTGCGATCACCAATTCGATCTCTGAATTTTCAAGTAGTGGAACGAGGGTGTGAAAATTCTTTTTCCTGTTAACATACCCCATGGCGAAAATAAAAGGCCTCTTCGGCATGTAGCCTTCTGGTGCTGCCGGCGGCTTATCAACCTGGTGGGTGCCATTATGTATCACATGTACCGGTTTATTGCCCACCTGCATATGCGAAAGCACATCCTGTTTGCAATGCTGCGAAATGCATACGATGGCATCGCTCCTGTCGATCAGTTTTTGGGTTTTCTGCAGGCTATCCTTCTGCTCTTTCACCGATTTCCCCTCGTGGAGACAGTTGAGGTCGTGGATGGTCAGTAATATTTTTATTTTTTTATTTGGCTTGGGTACCACCCTGCCGGATTGGAAGGGGGCGTGCCAAATATCGCAATCCCATAAATAGGGTTTGAAGAATTTCTGATGCCATTTCCTCTCGGTGATACAGGTAGATCCGTCGCCGAAAGAGCCCTTTTCTGCTGCAGGAACATAGAAAGCCATCCTCCCTTCCCGTTCCTTTTCCAGGACCCTTTTTACATAGGTGCCCAGGTTAAGACAATAGTGGTAAAGTCCGGAGTCCCGGTAGCGCATCAGGTCACAATCAAGGATGATCTTATACATATATCACTGCTTTTAATGTGCCGAAATTCCCATTCAGGAATGAATTATACCTGTTCAGTCACTCTTCCTTTGCATAAAATTATTAAATAGTAACTTGATATAGGCAGACAGTGAGATTATGAAGAGTACAGCACAATATTTGCACGGATATTTTAACTTTTGTTTTTGCAGTAACCTCTTATCTTGAACAAGTAAATTATGGCTTTGAACAGTATGATGAAGAACATCATTTTCGACTGCGAGCGGATGAAATATGAAAACACCGGGTTGTTTCATTACTGCCTGAACCTGGGTACTCAATTAGCCAAATTTGCAGAACATGGTCGTGAGGAGCTGAGTTTGTATACTCCGCCCGGGACCGAAGGATATTTCGGACACGATGTAAAAAATATACAACAAACAGAGCTGCATAAATTACGGTTGCCCTCACTAAAGAACTACAATATATGGCATGCTACCTACCAGGAAAGTCATTATGTTCCCTTTCGTAATAGAAATATTAAAGTGGTACTCACCGTACACGACCTTAATTACCTGTACGATGAGTCAAAGCCGTCATGGAAAAAGGAACGGTATCTCCGCCATATACAAAGCGTTATTGACCGGGCCGATGTGATCGTTTGCGTAAGTGACCACAGTAAAGCCGATCTGTTGTTTTACTGCGACCTGAAGAACAAGCCTGTTCACATGGTCCACAATGGGACCAACTCCTTACAAACGCCGGTCTTATCCAAAAACTCTTACAAACCAAGGCGGCCATTTATTTTTTCCCTGGGCACTATAAACAGGAAAAAAAACTTCCATACCTTATTACCTTTAGTGAGCAAAGACAAGGACATTGAACTTGTGATCGCAGGCAGAAAAGATGATGAAGCATATTGCCGGCATATACTTGACACGGCTGACAAGATGGGCATCACCGATAACATTAACCTGGTGGGGCAGGTATCCGAGTATGAAAAATCATGGTACTACAACAATTGTTACGCTTTTGCCTTCCCTTCGATCGCTGAGGGATTCGGGTTACCTGTAGCAGAAGCCATGTCGGTGGGCAAGCCGTTGTTCCTATCCAATAAAGCAGCGCTTCCCGAGATAGGAGGAAATGTTGCCTTCTATTTTCCCGATTTCTCTGAAACGATCATGCAGGAAACCTTTGCAGCAGGAATGAAGCAATATAAACGATTCAACATGCAGGAACAGATCATCAAAAAAGGAAAAGAATATTGCTGGGAGAATGCCGCGAGGGATTATTGGAAAATATATCGATCACTTTACTGATACAGCAAACATGAAGACCTATCGCCGTTTAATGAAGTTCGCAAGGCCGTACCGGTATTTTGTGGTCCCATTTTTCAGCTTTACACTCATCGCCGCCTTTTTCAGTGTGTTCCAGTTCACACTGCTTATCCCCCTGCTGAATTTTTTGTTCGACCACCAATCGGCCGAAAGCGTGAAGCAATATGCATCGGTCCCCGAATTTTCTTTTTCTGCCTCCTATTTTAAAGACCTCTTTTACTACCAGGTCTATCATTTGAAAACGCTCAAGCCGGTATATGCGCTCTATTTCATTTCTGCCATGATCGTTTTGGCCGTTGTATTTACAAATCTTTTTCGTTACCTGGCCCAGCGCAGCCTCATAAACTCCCGCACCTTGCTGGTAAAGCGAATCCGCGAAGCCATCTTCGAGAAGATGAACTACCTGCATATGGGATATTTCACCAAAGAACATAAAGGCGACCTGATCTCCCGGATGAATTCCGATGTTTTTGAGATCGAGGCCGTAGCAGCTAATTCCCTCGAAGTACTTTTCAAGGAGCCGTACATGATGATCGCTTTCTTCATCGCCCTTTTCAGTATTTCCGTCAAACTGACCTTGTTCACGTTGATCATCATACCCATCTCGGCATTTGGTATAGCGATGGTTACCAAAAAACTCCGAAAGGAGGCATCGGATATGCAATCATCGATCGGACGTCTCCTGACCATCATCGACGAAAGCCTCATGGGCATGCGTATCATCCGGTCCTTCAACGCAACCGGGTTCATTTTGAAACGCTTTAGCCGGGAGAACGATTTCTACAGGAAAGCAAGCCTGCAAGGATTCAAAAGAAGAGAGTTAGCACCTGCCTTCTCTGAAGTATCAGGGGTGATCGTAGTGGCAGGCATCCTTATATACGGGGGATCGATGATACTAAGCAATAAAACCGGGGACCCTTCTGGCCTGCAGGCAAGCGAATTCATTGCCTTTATCGCTATTTTCTCACAGGTAATTCGCCCGGCTAAGGCCATGGTTGTGGCCTTAGCCAATATCCAGCGGGGAGAAGCATCGGGCAAACGGATCCTGGAAGTGCTGGATACAAAGGTAGAAGTGGACGACCGGCCGGATGCTGTACAATTAAGATCATTCAGGAATGAGATCGAATTCGATAATGTTTGTTTCGGATATTCCGACAGGCCTGTGCTGCAAAACATCTCCTTCAGGTTGAAAAAAGGAAAAACCCTCGCACTCGTAGGGCCATCCGGCGTAGGTAAATCAACCATCGCCGACCTGTTGCCGAGGTTCTACGATGTAACAACAGGCAGTATCCGTATCGATGGGAAGGATATCCGTTCCTATACGATGGAATCACTGCGCAGCCAGATGAGCTTTGTAACACAGGATGTGATATTATTCAACGATACCATTTTCAACAACATTGCCCTGGGCAAACCCGATGCAAAAGAAGAAGACGTGATACGGGCAGCCAGGATCGCCAATGCACATGAGTTCATCATGGAAACAGAACACGGCTATCAAACCAAGATCGGCGACAGGGGCATTCGTTTATCCGGCGGCCAGCGCCAGCGGTTGAGCATTGCACGGGCGGTATTTAAAAACCCGGCCATATTGATCCTGGACGAAGCTACTTCGGCATTGGATACGGAATCAGAAAAGATCGTACAGGGGGCTTTGAATAACCTGATGGAAGGACGGACCACCCTGGTGATTGCTCACAGGTTAAGTACGATCAAGGAAGCCGATGAGATCCTGATCCTCCAAGAAGGACAGGTTGTGGAAAGAGGAAATCATTTGGAGCTGATCGAGATCGAGGAAAGTATCTACAAGCGGCTTACCCTGATGCAAAAGATCGCCTGACCGGCCTGTTAAACTTTTGTTTAGCACTTGCTTTATCGGGGAGATTATTCGTACTTTTCAGTTATAATACCATTTTATGAAATTGAATCTACGGCAACTTATCTCCCCTTGTCTTCTTGTTTTTCTGCTTTCCTGCGCCAAGGACGATCCTAACACGGGAGGCGGGGGTACTACAGGCACAATTGCTGCAAAAACCATGTTGAATGAATCCTATGGTACCGACCCATTACAAAAAATGGATATCTACCTGCCTGCGAACAGAAGTGTAACCACAACAAAAGTGATCGTCATGATCCACGGAGGCGGCTGGATACAGGGAGATAAAAGCGATTTCACGGTTATGGTGGATACCCTGAAAAAACGATTGCCCGGCTACGCCATTTTCAATATCAATTACCGCCTTGCTGCCTGGCCCAGTAATATCTTCCCTACGCAGGAGCTGGACGTAAAAGCCGCTATTGAGTTCATCTATGGTAACCGTAACACTTACCTCATCAGCGATAAATTTGTCCTGCTGGGAGCCAGTGCCGGCGGGCATCTTTCTTTATTACATGCATATAAATACAGCAGCCCGTTGAAGATAAAGGCTGTAGTGGACTTCTTCGGCCCATCCGACATGGTTGCTATGTATAACGACGCTCCTGCCAGTCAGCCTGCCTATATGCTGTTACTAAGTGGTACCCCGGCAACCAATCCAGCCATGTACCAGCAATCGAGCCCTGTAACATTTATCAAAGCATCCACCCCACCAACCATCATCCTGCAGGGCGGTGCCGATCCGCTGGTGAATGCCACCACGCAATCGCTTGCATTGAAGAATAAACTCGTTGCCGCATCCGTTATAAATGAATACGTGTTTTATCCTGCTGGCGGGCATGGCGACTGGGATGCAGCGACATATACCGATGCCTTTAACAAAGTGCAGGCCTTTCTGACAACGAATGTGCCGTAATCCGGTTCCTCGTGTATGTGTGTATCATCCAACGCATGGGGATGATTTTTTTATTTTACTTTGCAGTAATGAGACCGTTCCTTTACCTCCCACTATTCTGTACCATTTTGCTTAGCTCAATAGCCTTTGCACAAAATGATACTGTACTGTTTGCAAAGAATACACTCCGTGCTGTACGTGCAAAAGAACTCAGCAATCTTGTCAGCAACAGTATCAATAAGAACCTCTCCCGACCCTTGACAAATGAAAACGAAGAGTATTGGATCGATGCATTCATGGCAATAGAACTGACCACCTACCGCTCTGAATGGGTAGCTGAAAGAATAAAGCTCGCCTTTGATTCGATCGATAAAAGAAGTATAGAATTCCAGCGGGCCCTGCTGGAGATGGCCTATTCGAATTACAGTAAGCGGTTTGCCTCCACCGCCGAACGATTAATGAGGAAGACGACCGATCCAAAGATATTTGCCCTGGCCTCTGAATACTACCTTGCTGCCGGCACCGACTCCAATGCCTGGAACCGCGTGGTGCAACTCTTCTCAAAAAGGCCCGATAAAGACAAACATGTCCCTTTTTATTATGGTTTGCTCACAAAGCTTATTAAAGGGTATGCTGAAAAAGAAAGCATGTCATGGCTGATCAGTAACTTGAAACAGGCCCTCCCGGGACAAACCATTGTGATCAGCTTTCAGCGGCAGAACAGGAATTATCCCGGGATCGCAGTCATCCGGGACCGGAACGGGAATTTCGTTTCCGGAAATAGTACAGGGATATTTTACGTACAACAACTCGCCCGAAGCCTGAGCAACCTACCCTTCTATCTGACCAATGGCAATACCCCCCAGGGCATATTCCGTATGAACGGCTTTGATGTGAGTAAGAGCATGGCCATTGGCCCAACCACCAATATCCAGCTTTTAATGCCCTATGAAACCAGCCCGCAGAGTTTCTTCAGTGGTTTCCCTGTTTCCGATACAACCTGGTCGGAAGAACTGTATAAACAATTCATCCCCGATCCCCTGAAAGAATACCTCCCTCTTTACGAATCCTTTTTTGCCAGCAAGGCCGGAAGGACAGAGATCATTTCACATGGCACAACAGTAAATCCTGAGTATTACAGGAACCATACTTATTATCCGCTCACCCCGACACAGGGCTGCTTGTGTACGAAGGAGATATGGAGTGAATTAGACGGAAGAAGAAAGGAAAGTGATCAGCAAAGGTTGATCGACGCCCTCAAAAAAGCAGGCGGAGCGAATGGCTATTATATCGTCATTGAGATCGATAATAAACAAATGCCTGTAAGTTTCCAGGAACTACAGCCTTATTTAAAATGACCCAGATGCCATTGACCTGGATATTCAAACATTTTGATGAACTCAGCCCTGCAGAATTGTATTCCATCCTTCAATTGCGCAACGAGGTCTTTGTAGTGGAGCAGAACTGCACCTACCAGGATGCGGACGGAAAAGACCCGGAATGCTGGCACCTGGCCGGATGGGAGGGAGCCGAACTGGTGGCCTGCGCCCGTATTATTCCGCCTGGAATATCTTACTCCGAGGCCAGCATTGGCCGGGTGGTAACCTCACCAAGGCACCGGCGTTCGGGGGCAGGAAAAGAGCTGATGAGACTGAGTATAGAGAAGACTTTCTGGCAGTTCAACTGCGCAGGGATAAGGATCGGGGCCCAGCTCTACCTCACCCGTTTTTACGAATCACTGGGATTCAGACAAACCGGCGACCAATACCTGGAAGACGGAATTCTCCACATAGAGATGATCCTCAGCAAATAAATTACCCACAGGGGGCAATAAGGGGCATTCTTTCCCGTTTACCTATTTGTGGTTTTAGATTTTACCCCTATTCCCGGGGTATCATTTTTAATCCAGCAAAATAATCCATTTACCTGTCGAAAGACTAAATCTGATTTCTGATGAAACCAAATTTACACAAGCTTGTGGGAAAGAGCATCGTAGTATTGCTTTTCTGCTTTTGTATCCATTCTTCATCCTATTCTCAAGCATTACTTTTCGGCGAAAAGGTTAAGTGGGAAGTGGGCTTTAATTTCGGTCCCAGCTTCTTCCTGGGCGACCTGGGTGGTAACTCAGGAAAAGGAACCAATAACTTAAAGGACATGAACTTTGAATTTACCAAGTTCATGAAAGGGGCATTTATTACCGTATACCCAAAAAGCTGGATAGGTCTTCGCCTGGCTGCCGACTATACTTATCTCGAAGGCGACGATGCCATCATCAACACAACCGGTATCGACGAACTCTGGAGAAAGCAACGTAACCTGGATTTCAAGACAACAGTAGTGGAAGGATATCTTGCTGTTGAGGTCTTCCCAACCATGTTATTCAACCGCAACTCTGAATATGAACCAAGGCTGAGGCCATATGTGATGGGTGGTGTGGGTGTATTCCATTTTAACCCGCAAGGCTCACTTACCGATGCTGCAGGAAATAAATCATGGTATTACCTTCATCCGCTCCGCCTGGAAGGACAGGGCATGCCGGAATATCCCTACAGCAAGCCCTACAAACTTACCCAGATGAATATCCCTTATGGTGGCGGTTTGAAATATTTTATGTCTGACCGGATCAATATGAGCGTGGAATTTCTTTATCGGAAAACCTTCACTGATTATATCGACGACGTAAGTCAGCGTTATATCGACCCGAACTATTACACAAAATACCTGACTGCCCAGGAAGCTTCTCTTGCTTACAAACTGTCAGACAAAGCAAAAGGCATCATCTGGCCGGGTATGACAAGGTATCCTGCAGGTACTCAACGTGGCGATCTGAAAGATTACGACACCTACTTTTCAATCGTGTTGAAAGCAGGGATCAGGCTCGGCCCGATCTATGAAAGTTCTTTTGCAAGGAGAGCTGCCAGGCAGACACGTTGCCCGTCGGTTTATTAATAGAAGAAAATCCAATACTATGAGTAATAATTTTGAAATGAACCCCAGGACATACAAGGCAGCGGTGATCTTCACCACCTGCCTGTTACTGGCCATACAAATATTCAAATAGCATAGTAAACTCTGTAAGTGTACGATGATCCAACTGAAGTAGACCCCCAAGGATAGCTATGGGTATTTTAATACCCGGAGTTTACCCCTGAAACCACAATCTTTACCTTCGTTGAAATCATTGGCACTTCTTAATGACCCAAAATAAAAATCCATGGTTATGAGACATGGATTTTTCATTTTAACTCCATCCCCAGGAATTTACCGGTAAAACTTTCCTTCACCTTTAGCAGTTCCTCAGGCACTCCTTCAAACAGCACCAACCCTCCCCCATCCCCTCCCTCAGGGCCTACATCAATAATATGATCCGCCACTTTTATCACATCCATATTGTGCTCGATGACCAGCACGGTATTGCCCCGGTCGACCAGTTTATTGATGACTTCCAGCAGATGCTGGATATCCTGGAAATGCAGGCCGGTAGTGGGCTCATCGAGGATGTAAAATGTTTTCCCGGTATCTTTCTTGCCAAGTTCAGTCGACAGTTTTACCCGTTGCGCCTCACCCCCGCTCAGTGTTACCGCACTTTGCCCGAGTGTGATATATCCTAAGCCCACATCCTGAAGAACCTTTATTTTCCGGTAGATAAAAGGAACCGGCTGAAAGAATTCAACCGCCTCATCTACTGTCATATCAAGCACATCGCTGATCGACTTTCCTTTATACCGGATCTCAAGCGTCTCCCTGTTGTACCTGCGGCCATTGCATTTTTCGCAATGCACATATACATCAGGTAAGAAGTTCATTTCGATCACCCGCATACCCCCTCCTTCGCATACATCGCAACGGCCGCTTTTAACGTTGAAGGAGAACCGGCCGGCTGTATATCCCCTGATCTTTGCCTCAGGAACTGATGCAAAGAGGGTTCTGATATCGGTAAAGAAACCGCAATAGGTGGCCGGGTTGCTCCTCGGCGTGCGGCCGATCGGACTCTGGTCGATCTCTATCACTTTATCGATATTCTCCAATCCCTTGATCGTCTTATAAGGGAGGGGATTCACCCGGGAATCGTAGCAATGTCTGCTCAACAAAGGATAAAGGGTTTCGTTGATCAGGGTGGATTTACCACTGCCGCTTACACCTGTAACCAATATTAGTTTTCCCAGGGGAAATTTCACATCAATACCCCGAAGGTTATTGCCCGTTACCCCTTTCAGCTCGATGAACTTGCCATTTCCCTTTCTCCGTTCTTTAGGCACTTCAATGGATTTCTTCCCCAGCAGGTATTGTGATGTTTCCGAACCCGAATGCAGTATCTCTTTCGGCGTCCCTTTCGCTACGATCTCGCCGCCATGCTTACCCGCCTTGGGACCAATATCCACCAGGTAATCGGATGACAGCATGATATCTTTATCGTGTTCCACTACCAATACACTGTTGCCGATATCGCGGAGATTTTTTAATGCGGATATCAATCGCTGGTTATCCCGCTGATGCAGCCCGATGCTCGGCTCGTCGAGAATATAGGTGATCCCCTGAAGTTGCGAGCCGATCTGGGTGGCCAGGCGTATCCGTTGCGATTCGCCGCCACTCAGTGTCTTGGATGGCCGGTTCAATGACAGGTAGGTCAACCCGACATCGAGGAGGAACTGCAATCTTTCCCTGATCTCTTTCAGCACATCCTTTGCAATTGAATTCTGTTTTTTGTCAAGCCTCAATTCGATACCATCGAACCAGGCAGCCAGGTTATCGAGATTAAGATCGCTTAATTCGGCAATATTCCTTCCATCCACCTTGAACCAAAGGCTCTCCTTCTTCAACCTGGCTCCATGACAATTGTTACAGGTGGATAATACCATGTACTTTTCGACCCAGTCCCGCAAAACATCTGTGCTTTGTGAGGAGGAGAACCAGCGCTTGAGCATTGGAATGATTCCCTCATAACTCCCGGTATAGACATCGGGTATGGTTTCATCGCTCATATCCAGTTCCAGCGAAGGACTGATCTCTTTATCACCATACAACAAAAGATCAAGATGCGTTTTGGGCAGGTCTTTGAGCGGTTTATCAAGATTTATCTTATACTTTTTAGAAAAAGCAACCACCTGGTGAAATACACTTGCTTCCCGTTCTTCGCCCAACGGAACTATACCACCCTCCCTTACCGATCTTGTTTTATCGGGCATTACCAGCTCCATATCGATCGTATACACATTTCCCAGTCCTTTACAAACGGGACAGGCGCCATAAGGGCTGTTGAAGGAAAATGCATTGGGTGAAGGTTCTTCATAGCTGATACCCGTGTCCTCACACATCAGTTGCTTGCTGTACCGGATCACTTTATTGTCGTCGTTGATGAGCAGGAACATCAGGTCTTTACCAAGTTGCAAAGCCTTCTGTACGCTTTGGCTCAGCCTTACTCTCATATCATCGGTTATCGCCAGCCTGTCCACCACCAGCTCAATATCATGGATCTTATACCGGTCTACCTGCATCCTCGGTTTCAGATCCGTTATTTCGCCATCTATCCTTACTTTGAGATAGCCCTTCTTTCTCAGGTCTTCAAAAAGTTCGCGGTAATGCCCCTTGCGGCCCCTTACCACAGGTGCCAGCAGGCTGATTTTTTTGCCCTCGAATTTTTCGAAAATGTTCATCACGATCTCTTCTTCTGAGAATTTAACCATCTTCTTCCCGGTATTATAACTGTAAGCCTCTCCTATACGGGCAAAGAGCAGGCGTAGAAAATCATATATCTCGGTCACCGTGCCAACCGTACTGCGTGGGTTCTTGTTGGTTGTCTTTTGTTCGATGGAAATTACTGGGGAAAGCCCGGTGATCTTGTCCACATCAGGACGCTCCATATCACCTACAAATTGGCGGGCATAGGCGCTGAAACTTTCCATATAACGCCGTTGGCCTTCGTTGTAAATGGTATCAAAGGCCAGCGATGATTTACCGCTGCCGCTTAAGCCGGTAAATACCACCAGCTGGTTCTTTGGAATACGTATATCGATCCCCTTCAGGTTGTGTTCCCGGGCTCCGAATACTTCAATAAAATCATTGGAGATCACTTCTTCGGGTGAAGCCTTCTTTCCTTTCGCCATGTGTACTTACTTAACCTAAAGATACAAACAAATTGGTTGACGATTTGTTGAGCGGCTCTTTGTTGTGTAAGTTTGCAGTTCAATATTGTCTATGCTTTTTAATCTGTTTGGTAAAAAGGATGACGCAGCCGGTGACCATGTTTTTACCGACCGTGCCTATGTGAGTTCGGCGGCCAAAATGAAGGCCTGTGCAGAACTGGCCCGGAAAGACCCTGATAGCCTGTTCATCTGCTGGTTCCCGGATACGGTAACAAAATTCAAGGAGTATTTCCGCGAACAGGGGATCGATGAAAACCTTGTGTGGGAAATTAAACATGTTCACACTTCAAAGCTGACAAATAAAAACCCGGTGTTTACTGAACACTATCCCCTCCATGCAAAAGAACTGGAACTGGTAAAGAACTGGAATAAGGAAAAGGTCATTGTCTTCAGCGCTCTTGACGAGCCCCTTTTTAAACACTTTGGCAGTGATAAAGTGGTCCCCATGATCAAAATGCTGGGCATGAAGGAAGACGAACCGATCGAACACAACCTGGTGACAAAATCCATCATCAAAGGACAGGAGAAGATCGCCGGCCTGGTAGGGATGGAGCAATCTGCCAATTCGCAGGCAGAGTGGATGGAGAAAAATATCAAATAATCTTATCTTTTAAAATTCTTTACAGTAAAGGGTTTCAGCCCCCTGAAGAAATGAGCATACATTTTTTATTTGGTTGTTTGAAAATTTCACCTGTATATTTGCACCAGCCTGCCTGCCGGTAGGCAAGTTCTTAACAGCAATACTTATCAAGAAAGGCTGAGGGTAATGGCCCGATGAAGCCTTGACAACCTGCCGTGTTTTGCAACACAAACACGGAAAGGTGCCAAATCCATCCCGGTAGTAATCGGGACAGATAAGTCAGACCAAAGCCGAAAATATTGCCTTATTATATTGAAGCTCATCTGATTTATCGGGTGAGCTTTTTTTATGCTCCATCCGGTAACCCCCTCCCTCTCCTGATAAGAAATTTCATAACCAAAAAAAAATCTTATCATGAGCAACGCAACACAACTCATCCACAGCATTCCCGTTGATGCCCTTACCGGAGCCATCAGCATACCCATTTACCAGACCAGTACCTACGTACAGGAAGCACCTGGCGTGAACAAAGGCTACGACTATGCCCGTACCAACAATCCAACCAGGGCAACATTGGAAAACATCATTTCCAAACTGGAAAAAGGAAGTGTAGGCATCGCTTTTGGCAGCGGCCTGGCAGCCATCGATGCCGTAGTGAAGTTGTTGAAAGCCGGTGATGAGATCCTGGCGGTGGATGACATCTATGGAGGTGCGTTTCGTTTATTCACACACATCTACGAAAAATTCGGCGTGAAAGTTAATTATGCTGATACCACAGATGCCGGGAATGTATTCAATGCGATCACTCCCAATACCAGGCTCATCTGGCTGGAAACGCCTACCAACCCAACACTCAAAGTAAGCGACATCGAAGCCATAGCAAAGATCGCAAAAGCCCATTCCTGTTTGCTTTGCGTGGATAATACTTTTGCTTCGCCCGCCTTACAACAACCTCTTTCGCTGGGAGCTGATTTGGTGATCCACAGTGCCACCAAATACCTCGGCGGACACAGCGACCTTATTGCCGGGCTGGTTGTCGCGAAGGAAAAAGAGTTGGGCGATAAGATCAAATTCATCCAGAATGCAAGTGGTGCCATCCTGGCCCCCTTCGACAGCTGGCTGGTGATCCGGGGTATTGAAACCCTGCACCTGCGGGTACTGCAACACTGCCGGAATGCACAGGCCATCGCCGAATTCCTCGAAACACACCCGGCCGTTGAGAAAGTTTTCTATCCAGGCCTGAAAACACACTGCAATCACGAGATCGCCAAAAAACAGAGCAAAGGTTTCGGCGGTATTGTTTCGTTCACCCTGAAAAATGATACCGAACAGGCAGCAACTGCTTTCGTAAAAAGCACTGGATATTTCAAACTAGCCGAAAGCCTGGGTGGTGTGAAGAGTCTGCTCTGCCAACCTGCACAGATGACGCACAAAAGTATCCCGGCTGAAAAAAGAAGAGCAGCCGGTGTGGCAGATAGCCTGATACGGCTCAGTGTAGGCCTGGAAGAAGTGAATGACCTTATTGAAGACCTGGAACAGGCATTCCTAAAATCAAAAAAAGCCCAACCGGCTAACCAATTGACTAAGCGATAACTAAAAAAGAAATAATGACAAGTGATAAATTAACGATTGGGTTGTTTGGTTTTGGTGTGGTGGGTAAAGGTCTTTACGACGTGCTCCACAGCACCCCTACCCTGCGATCCTCTATAAAAAAGATCTGTATCAAAGATCTCAATAAAAAAAGAAGCATCGCTGCGGAGAACTTTACCACTGATGCATCGGTACTACTCAGCGACGACAGCATCAATGTGATTGTTGAACTGATCGACGATGCAGATGCAGCATACAGCATTGTTAAAACGGCTTTGCAAAACGGTAAGGCCGTGGTAAGTGCCAACAAAAAAATGATCGCCGAACATTTCGGGGAGCTGCTGGAACTGCAGCAAAAACATAAGACGGCATTCCTCTATGAAGCAGCCTGTTGTGCCAGCATGCCCATAGTAAGGAATCTCGAAGAATATTACGACAACGACCTGCTGAAATCCGTCAGGGGCATCATTAATGGCTCCACCAATTTCATTCTTACAAAGATCCAGGAAGAGCGACTTGAATTCAGGGAGGCCTTATCGCTGGCACAGCAACTGGGTTTTGCTGAAAGTAATCCAAAGCTGGACATCAGCGGGTTTGACGCAGCGAATAAACTCAGTATACTCTTGGCTCATTCTTTCGGCATCATCGCAAAACCGGGGAAATTCCTCTTCACAGGCATTGAGAATATCTCGTTGCCCGATGCCGTACTTGCCAGGGAAAAAAAGTACAATATCAAATTGGTGGCCAATGCCAAAAAACTATCCAATGGGAACCTGGCTGCCTTTGTCCTTCCGCAATTTGTAACTGCCAAGGATGACCTATTTCATGTAGAGAATGAGTTCAACGCCCTTACTACAGAGAGCAGTTTTGCCGACAAGCATTTTTTTAAAGGAAAGGGGGCCGGGGCATTTCCAACAGCATCCGCAGTACTAAGCGATATCTCAGCCCTGCGTTATGATTATAAATACGAATACAAGAAGATATTTCACCAAACGGATACACAGCTGAGCAACGACTTTTATTTAAAGGTATTCATCAGCACCAGCGACGTCTGCAAAATCAACAAGGCCGACCTGGAATGGATCGAGGAATGGCACCATGAATCCAGGCACAGCTGGCTTATTGGTGTGATACATGCAGAGAAACTTTTTGTAACCGATTGGTGGAAGCAGGAAGGAATATCATTGATACTTTGCCCGGATGCCATCATTGAAAATGTGGAATATAAAAAAATCAGTAACCGAAGTCTCGAACTGGCAGGTGTGGTGTAAAAAGGGCCTACTTAGGCAGTCCCGGCTTATCATACAGCTATTGGGCTATATAACTCTTGAGTTGATCAATGGTCTCCTTCTGCATCCGGATGATGGCATTTACCACGTCCCCTATGGAGATCATTCCCAGTACCTTTCCTCCCTCGACAATGGGTAAATGGCGGATATGGTTTTTGGTCATTACCTCCATACAGGTTTCGATGCTGTCGGAAGTTGCAACTGTCAGTACCTGCTCTGTCATAATATCTTTTACCATTGTTTCCCGGGACGATTTTCCCTTCAGCACCACTTTACGGGCATAATCCCTTTCGGACAGGATCCCTGATAAGTTTCCCCCCTCCATCACCACCAGGGCGCCTATGTTCTTTTCGCCCATTACCTTAATAGCCTCGTACACACTGACACTGCCGGGAACTGAATGAATGATATTACCTTTCGCCTTGAGGATATCTGCTACTTTCATAAGCAAGTGTATTGGTTAAGTAAATAATGAAGGGGGCAGGTTGAAGATAATACAATTTTACAAGCTCTCATAGTGTTAATTATTCAAGCTAGTGCCGATTATTAAGTATAAATAAGTAACCCGGTAAGATTTACCGGGCTACTTCATATATCATAATATTGTCAATGATTTCTATAACTGGAACGTTATCCCCGCACTTACCAGGTAATCGGCAAAAGCGGCATCTCCCTGCTGATGAACACCGGTATCAATCGTACGGCGTTTATCTGAATCGCTTTGAGTACGGTTCCTTTCTAACGCAAAAGGAACAGACAGGTTAAAGCTTACTTTCTTTCTTACATAGGTAACCGAAGGTTCTGCAGAAATAATATACCCGGGCCTTCTGAATCCGCGATCCCCACCGATGAGATCATGCGATGGCAATCCCTCGATACGGCCCCCAAGCGAGAAGGTGAATTTCTTTACTGTAAGGGCGGCGCCAAAACGTGCCATGAACAGGTCCGGCACACTCATTACATCGGTATTGTATTTTTTTGCGGTTGCACTGGCTGTGCCTCCCCTGGCTGTAGAAGTACCATTCACTTCCTGGGGATTGCTCAGGTAAAAAAAGTTTCCGTACAACCCGATCTTATGACTGAAATTATAGAAGCTATTCAACTCAAGAGTCATGCCTGTTCCCCCATCGCCCAGTTGAATGGACTGATCAACGGGTCCCAGCACGCTGGAATCGGCCTTCTTGTAAAAATAATCCTGGTAACCATAGTTCCCTGTAGGCAGTTTGATACCCAACCCGATTTGCAGATTGCCCTTATGCGAAGTCGCCGGGTTGAACATCCAGCGATAAGCACTGAGCTTGATATCGCCTATGCCAAAGGATTGAGTACTGTGCCGTGTTTTTCCATCGTGTTCATATAACGATGAACGCCTGAAGTGCATCAGCGGGGCTGTTGCAGATAACGACCATCTTGTATTGAGGGTCCTTGTCAATGTAATGTCCATTTCATAAGAGTAGTTCTTCACCTGTGTCCCGTTCTCGACCCTTTCCTTTTGTTCTTCTTTACCTACAAAATGTTTATACGAATGAAAATAACGGTTGTTTACATTCAATTCCCAGCCTTTACCGCCCGGGCGACTGCAAACGCCTGCTGTGCCTTTAATGGCAACGCAACCTTGTGCCCTGATTTCGCTTGAGATAAATCCTGTAAAAATGAGTGGAAGTAAAAATATCCGCATGCAAGTAGTTTTAGTTGAATGCAATTTCGGGAAAAACGGTCGACTGTGCAACAAATCGGGGAGAATTAACATGGACACTGCCTTCAATCCCATCTAAATAACTCGTTTTCAAACCTGAACAAACGATAATCAGTGGTCATTCAAGGGAATCCCCCTCCGTTGAAATTCTATCCAGTTCAGGTATTCGGGCGATACCCGGTGTTCCTCCATGCTGATGCAATCATTCACCGGGCAAACGAGTTTGCAGAGATTGCAGCCAACGCATTCTTCTTCCTTTACGGTATATGTGTTATAGGGTTTGCCGTAAGCCAGGTTAATAGATTGATGTGAAGCATCCTCGCAGGCGATGTAACAGAGCCCGCAATGAATGCATTTATCCTGGTTGATTTTGGCGATGTGATGATAGTTGATATCGAGGTCTTCCCAATGTGTGATTTTTTCAACCGATTTACCAATAAAGTCATTCAGCGTTCTAAATCCTTTTTCGTCCATCCAGTTGTTCAGTCCTTCGATCATGTCTTCCACGATCCTGAACCCATGATTCATCGCAGCCGTGCAAACCTGCACATTGCTTGCGCCCAGGAGCATGAATTCGACCGCATCTTTCCAGGTGCTTACTCCTCCGATCCCGGAAATAGGCACTTTATTCGTCACTTCATCCTGGGCAATAGTGGTCAGCATTTTTAATGCAATGGGTTTTACGGCAGGTCCGCAATAACCGCCAAATACCGATTTACCGGCAACATAAGGATTGGGAACAAAGGTATCGAGGTCGATCCCGGTCACGGATTGTATGGTATTGATCAGTGACAACCCATTCGTTCCGGCCTTCACCACCGATCTTCCGGTTGGAACAACAGAATGAACATTGGGTGTAAGTTTTGTTATCACCGGTATGGTTGCCGCCTCCATCACCCACTCCACCACCATGCAGGCGATTTCGGGATCCTGTCCCACCGCAGCACCCATGCCCCGTTCGGTCATGCCATGCGGACAGCCGAAATTCAATTCCAAACCATGCGCCCCGGTATCTTCTACTTTCCTGATCAGTTCATGCCAGCTCTTCCGGTCGTTATCGGCCATGAGGGAAACCACCATGGCCCGGTCGGGGAAGAGGTTGATACATTCCTTTATTTCTTTTAAGTTAAGATCCAGTGGTCGGTCACTGATGAGTTCAATATTATTCAACCCCATCATCCGTTTACTGCCGAAGTTAACCGCTGAATATCTCGATGACACATTCTTCACCTGGCTGCCCAGTGTTTTCCATACCACACCACCCCAGCCCGCCTCGAATGCCCGTAGCACATTCACTTTTTTATCCGTTGGCGGCGCACTGGCTAACCAAAAAGGGTTGGGAGATTTAATGCCCAGGAA
>CAZYAT010000049.1:20863-24341 GCA_964645235.1 uncultured Ferruginibacter sp.
CCCGCCTGCACTGCATCCACCACTTCCTTGCCGCCATTTACTGCATCGCCGCCGGCAAAAACACCTTTGATATTAGTGGCTGCTTTATTTTTCAAAACCAGTTTCCCGTTATTATTGTCCAGCCTGAATTTCTTAACCAGTTTCTCATAAGGAACCTGTCCGGCTGCTTTGATCACCATATCCACATCCAGCGTAAATGTTTCTCCTGTATCAACGGGTGAACGCCTGCCCGAAGCATCGGGCTCACCGAGTTTCATTTTGCTGCACACCAGTTGTTTTACTTTCCCGTTCGAGCCTTTCACTTTCGCCGGTGCAGCCAGCCAGATCACTTCGCAGCCATCAAGCCGGGCAATATCCAGTTCCACATCGGTACATGGTTTTTCGGCTTCCGTGCGGCGGTATACCAACGTTACTTCTTTAGCTCCCAAACGTTTCGCCTGGGTGGCGGCATCAATGGCCGTCATGCCCATGCCGATCACGGCTACTTTATCGCCAACGGGTACCGATGAGAATCCCCGGGAGCGAATATCATAAATGAATTGTATTGCATCCACCACTCCTTCGAGTTTTTCGCCGGGTATATCCAGCTTACGGGCAACGCCTACGCCGATACCCAGGTACACAGCATCGTATTCTTTCTTAAGCTGTGCCAGCGAAACATCTTTACCCAATTCATGGTTGTATTTGATTTCAATACCACCTATACCCAGGATATAATTCACTTCTTCCTCGCAGAACTGCGGCGTTACTTTATAGGCTGCAATACCATAGGTCATCAAACCGCCTCCCTTGCTTTCCTTCTCATAGATCGTTACATCAACACCTGCTTTTGATATTGTATGGGCGCAACTCAATCCTGCCGGACCAGCACCCACTACCGCCACTTTCCTTCCTGTTGATTCCTTCCGATTAAATAACTGCCAGTTTTTTGCCATGGCCTTCTCCGTAGAATACCGCTGCAACCTTGCAATAGAGATGGGTTCTTCTTCCATCAGGTTGAATACGCAGGAACCTTCACAGAGTTTTTCAACCGGGCATACCTTGCTGCAACCGGCACCCATGATATTACTGGAGAAGATGGTGTGCGCCGAGCCTTTTATATTTTCCGTAGCGATCTGCCTGATGAACTTAGGCACATCTATACCCGTAGGGCAACTCTTTGTGCAGGGTGCATCATAGCAGAACAAACACCGGTTTGCCTCCACCAATGCAGCATCGGCTGTTTCAAACGGGGGATGAATGTCGCTGAAGTTGACCGTATATTGTTCCTTTGTCAGCCTGTTGCTCTGTATCATTATGTGTATGTTAAATGTTGTATGTTGAATGCTTTCATTCAGAATTCAGCATTCAACATGTAGCATGATTTACAATTCTACGAGTTTACCGTATGTCTCCGGCCTGCGGTCCCTGAAGAATTGCCATACGCTCCTTACCTGTTCAATCATATCCAGGTCGAACTCCGCCACCAGCAATTCGTCTTTGTCTTCACTGGCCTGTGCAAATATCTGCCCGCGGGGATCCACAAAATAACTGCTGCCGTAGAACTTACCGAGGTTCCATGGTTTTTCTTCTCCCACCCGGTTGATGCAACCCATGAAATACCCATTGGCTGCTGCATGGGCCGGTTGCTCAAGCTTCCACAAATATTGAGAGAGCCCTGCTACCGTCGCTGAAGGGTTGTACACAATCTCGGCGCCGTTCAGTCCCAGCACCCTTGCCCCATCGGGGAAGTGGCGGTCGTAACAAATGTATACGCCCACCTTTGCATATTTCGTTTGAAACACGGGATAACCCAAGTTACCGGGCTTGAAAAAGAATTTTTCCCAGAAACCGCTGGTATGCGGAATGTGATTCTTACGGTACTTACCCAGGTAGGTTCCATCGGCATCAATCACCGCGGCGGTATTGTACAATACACCGGCCTGCTCCTTTTCATAGATCGGAACGATGATGACCATGTTGTACTTCTTTGCATACTGCGCCATGAGTTCAGTGGTTGGTCCGGGAACCGTTTCTGCACTTGCATACCATTTCGGGTCCTGACCCGGACAGAAATACGGCGTATTGAAAATCTCCTGCAGGCAAAGGATCTGCACCCCTTGCTTTCCCGCTTCTTCGATATACGGAATATGTTTCTGCACCATCGCATTCACGATCTCCTGGATGGTTCCCTCGCCTTCTGTTTTAGGCAACGACATCTGGATAAGTCCCGACTTGATGATTCTTGGCATATTGATTTGATTTGAAGTTGAGTACTAAATCAGTTGCGATACTTTATTCCGCCTGATGAATTTTCCATAGCCTTTTTCGGCCAGGCATTCGCCCTCATTGATCACCACGTTGCCCCGGAGTATGACTGTTTTGCATTTACCGGTGAGGTTCCATCCTTCATAAGCCGAGTAATCCGTGTTCATGTGATGGGTGTTCACGCTGATCGTATGTTCCTTGTTCGGATCGAATAGCACAATGTCGGCATCAGCGCCCGGGGCGATGCAGCCCTTGCGGGGGAACATCCCGAATATCTTGGCGGGGTTGGTAGATAGTACTTCCACAAATTTGTTCAGGGAGATTCGTCCTTTACGCACCCCTTCGCTGAATAACAGTTCCACCCGGTGTTCGATGGCGGGATGACCATTGGGAATTTTAGAAAAATCATCTTTACCCATCAGTTTCTGTTCCCACCTGAACGGGCAATGGTCGGTGGCCACCACCTGCACCAGTCCCTGGTTGATACCGGCCCACAAAGCTTCCTGGTCTTTCTTTTCCCGCAAGGGCGGACTCATCACCCATTTGGCCCCGTCGAAATTCTGTTCATACAAGGAAGCATCCAGCAATAAGTACTGGATACAGGTTTCGGCAAACACTTTTTGGTTATGCCTGTTATTGTCACGCACAGCATTCAGTGCGCCCTCGCAGGTCATGTGCACGATGTAGCCCGGGCAACCGGTGTACCCGGCAATGGATGCAAACCGTTCGGAAGCTTCGGCTTCGGTAATCTCCGGCTGCGACAAATAGTGATACAGCGGCGCCAGGTTCCCCTCGGCCTTGTTCTTGGCGATCAGAAAATCGATCATATCACCATTGGTGGCGTGAACGGTAACCATGCCTCCCCTTTTCTTCACTTCATTCATCAGCCCCACCATCTGCTTATCATCGATCATCAACGCACCTTTGTAGGCCATAAACATCTTAAAGGAAGTGATGCCTTCCTTTTCGATCAGGTCTACGATCTCTTTACAGGTGTTGTCGTTGAAATCGGTCACCGCCATGTGAAAACTGTAGTCGCCTAGGCAATGGCCGTTGGCCCGGCCGCTCCATTCTTTGTAAGCTTCGTAAAGCGAGTGACCCTGTTTCTGGAGGATGAAATCGATCACCATGGTGGTGCCTCCGTGCAGGGCGGCACGGGTTCCCGTTTCATAATTGTCGCTGCTGAAAGTTCCCATAAAGGGCATTTCCAGGTGTACATGCGGATCGATGA
>CAZYAT010000050.1:0-23069 GCA_964645235.1 uncultured Ferruginibacter sp.
ACAGCATCCGAAATCAGACTTCGTAAAAAGCCTTTACGACCATTATTGTAACCGGGGAGGGCTGAGCCGCAAACAGCTTGAAGGGATCTATGCAAAAGCCGGAAAAGCAAAAACACTCTCTCCTGCCAGGCTCGCAACCCTCGAGGCGATCATCAAAAAGAAGCCGGTGAGGGAGCGGTCAGCCGCTACCATTAAAGCCGACCTCCCCGGTAAAGACGAAAACCTCGGGAAGATGATCAACAACATCCTGGAGAAATACCCGCAGCACAAACGATTACTCTTTTTTCGGTCTAAATACGATAATAACGAAGCGATCTCTGCGGCAGAAGCAGAAGAAATAAAAAAGTTCGATAAATTATTGCTGAAATAAGAAAGCCCGCCGATTCCGGCGGGCTTGTTTTATGGCTGCTTTGTTTTGTTAATTGGTTACGATCTTCATAGGCCCATTACCCATCAGCTCTTTTTGCTTTGCTAAAAAATCAGTGTGAGATATCTTTTTCCCTTTTGACGGCGCTTTTATAAGTTTCCGGTCAACATTTTTGTCGATCAGCCTGGCAGTAAATACGATCTCTCCCTTGTTCGCATCAATACCCAGAATCATTCCCGGCAACCCGGTGAATTGTTCCGGGCCGGCGGCCACCGGGATATCTTCGCTGTACCAGGCCACCACATCGCTGCCACGGGAAGTTTTAGCGGTTGCTTTTTTGCAGGCATGGCCAAGGATGTTTTTTGTTTCGCCTTCTTCCAGCTTCCAGGCCATATTGCGGATAGAGTCGTCTACAAGGTATAGCTCATCCATCAACTCCCTGATCTCAACAGAGCGCTGCGTGTTGAAGTTGCGGTAATATTGATTTTCCCCGCTGCCGCCAATGCGAATCACCACCCCGCCGTTGTTCTGCTCGGTCATATCAGGCTCTTCCTCCACCGATTTATAAAGACTCTGGTTATCGGCAAAAAGCAATTCGAATTTTGCAGTACGGAATTGTGGTATCATCGACCTGAGTTGCTGGTTCTCTTCCGGGATACGGCGATACATGTCGACCGTTTGTTCGTACGTGATCTTTCCCTCTTTCACCTGTGCGATAGCTGTGTTCAACAGCACGAGTGCCGTAAATACTGACAATGTTTTTTTCATGACAAAATGGTTTGTTTTAATAGAAGCTTTTAACAACACAAAACTATCCAGGGAGCTCTCTAAAGCAGGTTAAACAGCCTTTCATTAAGGTTAATTAAGGTTAACAGGCCACCCATCCTCGTATTTTAAGAGTAGTTTTGTTGCCTCATGAATAAATTACGTACAGCAAGGATCCTGATGGGTCTGACCATACTTCTAATCATCGCCTTCCAGGCCTACTGGATGCGGAAGCTGTACAGGGAGGAAAAAGATAATTTCAGGAAAACCACCGATATCATTTTCCGTGATGCCATGTACCGGCTGCAGGCCCAGCGCTTTTCAGGCGACACACTGGCAATACGGGGTGAGGTTGGAGACAACCTGTTTATGGCCGATTTCATCAGCAGTATCGAGAAGATCAAAGGTGCCGACAGCTTAAAACAAAAACTGGTGATTTCCATGGATACCCACACCGAACAGGTGGTTTCTGCCAACGAGAAAAAAGAACATAAAAAGAACGAGAAGGATACGGTCGTATATGTAACAACAAAACAAAATGGCCTTCCCCCGCCTGTTTTCGACCAGCTGCTCTCAAAGAACAGGAAACTCTCCGATTCCATCCCGGTAAAAACGGTCGATTCCATGTACCGGGTGATGCTGAATAAAGAAGGCATCAACGTCAATTTTACGATCACATGTACGAACCCCACCTTGCTTAGTTCCGACTCGGGGACAAAGCGATTCACCCTTAAGATGAACGAACCGAATGCAGAGTTCTCAACAAGGCGGGTACCTGTCGGACTGCTGAACCCCATATTCTACCGGGCGGAATTCTCCGATCCCGGCATGTATGTGCTAAAGAAAATGAGTATGCAGCTATTGCTGTCACTGCTACTCATCGGCTTAACCATTCTTTCTTTTGTTTTTATCTATCGTAACCTCCTGGCGCAAAAGAGGCTTACCGATATCAAGAATGAATTCATCGGCAACATCACCCATGAGCTGAAAACACCGATCGCCACAGTAAGTGTTGCCATCGAGGCCATGAAGAATTTCAATGCATTGCAAAGCCCTGAAAGGACGAAGGAATACCTGGGGATCGCCGGCCTTGAGCTAAACAGGCTTTCCCTGCTGGTGGATAAGGTTCTTCGCCTTTCCATGTTCGAAAAGCAGCAGCTGGAATTAAAGAACGAATGGTTCGACCTCAAAGAGCTGGTGAAAGAAGTGACCGGTTCCATGCAACTGCAGTTCGAAAAACTGGGTGCAACCGTTGATACAGAATTTAACGGGTCCGACTTTACATTAATGGCAGACAGGATGCATATCAGCAGCGTGATCTATAACCTGCTCGATAACGCCCTTAAATACAGTAAGGGAAATCCCCGGATCGAAATAACGGTTGAAGGAAAGGAAAATGAAATGCTGCTTAAGGTTAAAGACAATGGCATTGGTATCCCTGCGGCATACAAGGAAAAGATATTCGATAAATTCTTCCGCGTCCCGCATGGCGACCGGCATAATGTAAAGGGATATGGCCTTGGGCTAAGTTATGTGGCACATATCATTTCTGAGCACAATGGACAGGTCAGCGTTGAAAGCGAAGAAGGAAAGGGAACATCATTTATCATTAAACTACCAAAAGAACATGGCAGGAGTTAGGATACTGTATGTGGAAGACGAACTCTTCCTCGGTAAGATCGTAAAAGAGAGCCTTGAAAGCAGGTCGTACCAGGTGTTGATGGAAGCCGATGGTGATAAAGCACTTCCCTTGTTTATTCAGCACCGCCCGGATATCTGTGTGCTGGATGTAATGCTTCCTAACAAGGATGGCTTTGCCATCGCCGAAGAGATCCGTAACGTGGACGGAGAAGTGCCGATCATATTCCTTACCGCCAAGACACAAACAGAAGACCTGGTAAAAGGATTCAAAACGGGGGGTAACGATTACATACGTAAACCGTTCAGCATGGAAGAACTGATCGTGCGAATTGAAAATGCATTGAGGTTTAAAAACGGGGAAAACAAACCCGGCGATAAAAAAGATATCGTGAAGATCGGTAAATACACATTCCATATGAACCACCAGGTGCTGAAGAACAACGGCGATGAGCGTAAACTCTCTTTCCGCGAAAGTGAGCTGCTGAAAGTTCTCTACGAGAACCGGGACAGGATCGTGGACCGGCGGGATATCCTGAACCTGCTCTGGGGCAATGATAATTTTTTCAATTCCCGCAACCTGGATGTTTATATCACCAAGCTGCGGGGTTATTTAAAAGGGGATACAAAACTGGAGATCATCACCATTAAAGGGATTGGTTACCGCTTTGTAACAGAATAAGGTTATTCTTTGGTGAAGACCTGTGCTGCTTCATCGTTCTTCAGGAAAATAACAGTGGTCCCTTTTTTATCTTTAAGGTAAACGACCTTCCTCACTTCTCCCCGTACCGTAAGCCCATCTTCGGAAGCAGACCTGGCCTCAAACAAACCTTTTCCATCGCCCGTTAATAATAATGCTCCGGCTGCGTCGATATTTCCCACCATTACAGCTGCATCATTGGTATTGCCGCATACAAGAAGATCTTTTTTTCCATCGTTATTCATATCGTCGATAACCATGTCGTTAACGCTGGAGAGCTGTGCTTTTTCGGGGAAAGGAATAAAACGGAACCGGTTATTCCCTTCATTGATCAACACGCCCGACTCAAAGAAATTCGTTTTATATACATCCATTCCTTTCTTTTCCTGCTCGGTAAAAATATCATCCAGTGTTTTGCCTGAATAATCCTTGTAGCGAACAAATTTCTTACGCATGCCCGGCATTTGATCGATCAACTGGTCACGGCTGTACAGCGGGTAGCATTTCCCCCAGATATAATAACCCAGTACAGCATCGTAGCTTCCATTGCCGTCAAAGTCTTTTGCATAGATGGTGCAAGGGGTATTGATATTGCCCTTGATACTGCAGTTCAGGCCCCGGTTACCCATCACCAGATCAAGATCACCATCTCCGTCAAGGTCCTCAGCCTTCATATTATACCACCAGCCACTGAAAGCGTCCATGCTGATGGAAGAATCCTGGTTGGCAGAGCCCCGGACCTGTACCGTGGCGTGTAGTTTGGTGAACTGGTTATTCTGGTAACTGAATATTTTCACGGGCATCCACTCGCCTGAAATGATAAGATCTTTTTTTCCATCGCCGTTAACGTCGGCCCAAATAGCCTGGTCAACAATTCCCGTATTCATCAACTCCTTTGCGTACGTATTGGTTACGTCATTGAAAACGCCCTTATTGTTCTGCAATAACATACATCGGTCAGGCTTTGGAAATACGCCCGGCAACACGTGACCGCCAACAAAAAGGTCGAGATCTCTGTCTCCATCAAAATCAAGTGCTGTTACACAGGAGCCATTGAAGCCTTCAACAGGCAAAGCCTTTGCCGAACGGGTGAAATTACCCTTGCCGTCATTGATGTACAGCCTGTCCTGGTAAATGTTGCTTCCGGCGGGGAACTCAGCACCACCGCTCACCACATACAGGTCCACATCTCCATCACCATCGGCATCAAAGAAGAGGGAGCTCATATCTTCAAAGCCTTTATCGGTAATAAATGCTGCTTGTTTTTTTTCTGTGAATGCACCTGTTGCATTCTGCATCATCAGGGTTGAACTGAAACCGGCAGCCCCACCAATGAAAATATCCTCGAGCCCGTCACCGTTCACATCGCCCTTGGTAAAATAGGGTCCTTTGCGGCTGCATTTATACGGGATCAGCGGTTCCCTCTTAAAATCGATGTAATCATTTTCTGTTTGACTGAACCGGAACTTCGGGTCTTTACTGATATCTCTGAAAGAAATATTCTTTACAGTGCCGACAGCATTGTTGGATTGTTTTGCATCCGTTTCAAAAACATCCAATTCCTGGTTACACTTCACATCGTTCAGGACAACTGTTTTCAAACCAGGGAAAATAACCTCTACCCTTGGGATCACTGTTTCGGGACCTGTTCCAAAATGAAGCACATGCTCCATGCTGGAAATGAAGCCTCGTTGAGGATGGTAGTGTTGTAACTGTATCCTCCCCCGGGCATCAGTAAGCCTCACGGTCACACCATAGATCTCATTAAAAGTTCCCGGGGCTTTAAAGAAACGGAACCGCAGGTAATTGGAATTGGACTGTGAAATTTCCCTGGCGTTGTTTTTCAGTATGAAAGCAGGGCCGTCTACATTGTTCACCACGAGGTCAAGATCTCCATCATTATCCAGGTCGGCATAGGCCGCACCGCTGGAAAAGGAAGGTGGGGCATCGCACCAGGCATCGGTATAGTTATCAAATTTCAAACTGCCGTTGTTGCGATAGATATAGTTCTTGGTAGGTACAATGGGAATGCTCTGCAGCCAGGTATTCAGGTCAACCGACCTGCCGCTGTTCATCGTACGCATGACAGAGTCGAGGATAAAGACCTTATAGTCCCAATCGGTGATATCCCGCTTGATCCCGTTGGTAACATAAATGTCTTTCCAGCCGTCATTATCGAAATCGGTGATCAACGGGGCCCAGCTCCATTCTGTTTCGGCGACACCCGAGTAATTGGCGATCTCACTGAATGTGCCATCGGCATTGTTCAACTGAAGGCTGTTGCGTGGGTATTGATAATACAAACCGTATTTCACCATCAGGTTGAACTTGTCGTAGTTCTGGTTAACGGCAAATAACTGTTTTTGCCGGACGGGGTTTTCAACGGCCATATCCACCACATAAATATCCTCGAGCCCGTCGTTATTGATATCGCTGATATCGGAGCCCATGGCCGAGAAACTGGTATGCTTGATGTATTCAGTAAGGCGGTTGGTAAAAGTTCCGTTCTTATTATTAATGTACAGGAAATCGGGTTTGTTGAAATCGTTTGCTACATAGATGTCGGGCCAGCCATCATTATTGATGTCGGCAATGGAGGCGCTTAGTCCAAAGCCCCGGTCGATGAGCCCGGCCTTTTTGGTAACATCCACAAATTTTCCTCCCCTGTTCTCAAATAAACGGTCGGTAACGAATACGGTTCCGGTATCTTCCACATATACCATTTTCCCGTTCACCATTGTTACAGGGATGGTCATTGATTTACTGAAATCATCGGGATGGTCGACGAAATAAACATCCTTATCTCCGTCGTTATCGTAGTCGAAGAAATAAGATTGAATCGTAAAGCTCGGATCATCCAGCCCGTATTCGGCAGCACGGTCGGTGAATGTTCCGTTGCCATTATTTATGTACAGGACCTTCTTGCGGAGGTTGGGGTCTTTGAACCCGGACTTATTCACAAAAATATCGAGCATGCCATCGTTGTTGATATCGACCATGCTTACACCGGTTTTAATCCCGGCACCGCCGCCAACTCCCGCCTGGTCAGTAACATCCTTGAATTGAAAATTACCCAGGTTGACGTAGAGCCTATTACCACCTAAAGTGGAGGAGAAATAGATGTCGGGGAGCTTGTCATTATTGATATCACCAATGGCTACTCCACCTCCGGTATACAGGTTTTCGTACATGTACATGAACATGTTGGGAGTCTCAACTATATCATTACGGAAATACACACCGGTGGTGCCCTCTGGCATCAGGGTAAGCAACTTGCTGCCTGTTGCCTGTTGTGCGATCATGACCCCTGGAAAGCAAAAGAGGACGCACAGGAGAACAACGCGTCTGTACAGTACTGGCATATTCAGTTTATTTGGTGATTGCCTGCGGGTACAATTTTCTCATTACATGATAACCCACCTCTTTGCCCTGGCCGATACTAATGCGGGCTGTTTCGGGATAATGAATGCCTCCATATACACGGCTCCAGGTGGACTCGTGCGCTGCATCCAGGAACGATTTGAAATGCCGGGCCTTATTCCCGAACTGTATTTCTATTTCATCGGTAAATTCATAATTCTCTCCCAAAAGAGCGGTCAAAACAACAGCCGCCGCATTAGAGATCACGGAATGCCCGCTGGTGAACTCAGGGAACGGCGGTGTTTGAATGTACGGCACCCAATTCTTATCTATCCACCGGTTAATAATAGTGATCGGCCTGATCAGGTTGATCTTGTATTTTTCATACCAGCAACTAATGAACGCATCGAACAAGGCAATGGAAGTAAGTGCATAAACCTGTGCGGCTTTGGTAACGGGGATGTTCTTTTGTTTACAAGCCTGCTGGCCGATGAGTATCCAGTGCCCCCCGGGAGATACTTTATGAATAAAATAATTCAGGTGGCCGATGTTAACCGACACATTCGGGTTATCGTCCCAGTAAAGTGCGATCTCCTTCTGTACCGTATCCAGGTTCTTACCGATGGTGTATGTTTCCTGCACCGTTTTGTAAAAGGCGGAACTTTTGCTTGCGCTGTATAATAACTTTTCTTTCGGTGAGAATTGAGAGGCTGAGCTCATGGTCATTGGCCGTATTTTGGGCCAATGTGGTTCCAGGGCCTGCGCATAATCCAGCGGTGTTGGCTGCCATGCGCCTGCGGCATTGCTGATCACATAGCGGGTGAGGGCCCTTGTTTTTAAGTAATTGTCTTTTTTCGACCAGGCAATGATGCTGTCGGCTACACTCCGGCCCCATGAAATGGAATTCTGTATCATAATAGAATCGCCTTGCCTGAAAAGAGAGTCGGCAAACGATTTGCGCCAGTCGCTGAACTTATATTCTGACCCAACTAGTGTTTGCGCTACATGTGAGAACGAAATGCAGGCGGCAATAAAATGATCGGTCTTTTGACCGGCGGCGGGCCCGGGAATGTGACTAAGTCCGTTCAGTTTCCCGGAAAGGGTTGGCATTGTTGGGTCATCAAGCCGTATGCATTCATAAAAGGCAATGGTTGGGTAAACATAAACGCGGCTGGCAATGATCGGGGGGAACAGGTCTGTCATGACCGTATTTACCAGTAATGTATTGAGGTCATGAAGCGTTTGTTCTTTCGATTGTGCTTTACTGCTTGCGGTGCAGATTAGGAAAAGGCAAAAAAGGAATAACGGCCTTTTAATTGAAAACTCCCGGTGCATAAAAAAAGTATTGGTTAGATTGGTTATCAAATTTAATCATTTTCCAGGCGAATGCCGGATAATAATTGAACCGAACACCTGCAAGCGGGCTGTGTTGGGGTATAGTAAAACCAACAGGCAAATACAGCTATGCCTGTATTGAATGTTCTTCTTCCTTCAATTGCCTGTCGAAGTAAAACGTGCCAAATGGGATGATCGCTGCTGCAAAGGCTTTGGCAAACCAGCCAAACGGTTTTTTTAAGGTACCCATGACCTCAAAAGCAAGCCATAAAAATCCTACGAACAACATACCATGTGCCCATCCGAATACTTTTACAGCTAGCGGGATACCCATTGCATATTTCAATGGCATGGCGATGAGCAGTAATATTAAAAAGGAGGTGCCTTCTGCAATGCCCACCATACGGAAACGGTGCAGCAGCTTTTGGGCGGATTGTTCTTTCATGTGTTCAGAAAATAATTTAATAATTCACTACCTGCTCAACGATCGATTCCGGGATCTCCCTCCATTCGTATTGCTGGTTGCGTAATTGCGGTTCGAAACCGGTTTCCCGGATGGCATCCTGGATCGATCGGCTTGTAAACCGGTGTGGGGCGCCCGCCGCACTTACCACGTTCTCTTCGATCATAATACTTCCGAAATCATTGGCGCCGCCATGTAAACAGAGCTGTGCTACCTGTTTGCCAACAGTAAGCCAGCTGGCCTGGATGTTGATGATATTGGGCAGCATGATGCGGCTGATGGCCACCATGCGGATATATTCTTCAGCGGTGATCAGGTTGTGAACACCCCTGATCCTGGCCAGGAGTGTATCCACGTCCTGGAACGTCCATGGAATGAAGGCAAGGAAGCCTTTTGCATTTGCCGGTTTGCGGCTTTGTACTTCGCGTAGTTTCACCAGGTGCTCAAAACGTTCCCGTACCGTTTCTACATGTCCGAACATCATGGTGGCAGAAGTGGTGATGTTGAGCTTATGCGCTTCATGCATAATATCGAGCCATTCCTGTGCACCGCATTTCCCTTTACTGATCAGCCTGCGCACCCGGTCGGTAAGTATTTCGGCCCCTGCCCCCGGCAGGCTGTCCATGCCCGCGTCTTTCAATGCCGTCAATACCTCCCGGTGCGTGCTTTTTTCGAGCTTGGTGATATGGGCCACTTCAGGAGGGCCGAGCGTGTGAAGTTTGATGTTCGGATAAAGCGACTTCAGTTCTTTGAATAATGTCACATAAAAATCCAGCCCCAGTTCAGGATGGTGGCCCCCCTGCAACAGCAACTGGTCGCCTCCGTACCTGATCGTCTCTTCGATCTTTTTCCTGTACGTTTTAATATCTGTGATATAGGCGTCGGGGTGCCCGGGTATGCGATAGAAATTACAGAACTTGCAATTGGCAATACATACATTGGTGGTATTCACATTGCGGTCTATCTGCCAGGTGACCTTGCCGTGCGGCACCTGTTTTTTCCGGAGTTCATTTGCCACATACATCAGCTCAGGCAATGCAGCATTTTCAAAAAGGAACATGCCTTCTTCTTCGGTCAGGAAACCGGAGGCCAGCGCTTTCTGGAACAGGTCGTTTATATTCATACCCTTCATTGTGTAATTGACTGCAAAAGTACATCCAATAGGTTGTAAATTCGAAAACCAGTATGAAGAAGCTTTGCTATATTATGTTTAGTGTACTGTTCCTGGAGCCGGCCGGCGCCCAGGAATTGTTGCCACAGCCAGAAGCAAAGCTTATAACAAAATTCCCTTTTCACCAGTTCAGCGGGGGCGTCATGGTGATCCATGCCCGTTTTGCAGACGTTCCCGACAGCCTGAATTTTATACTGGATACCGGCAGCGGAGGCATCTCCCTCGATTCGAATACCTGCGTGGAATACGGGATACCCGTACGGGCTACCGATACAAGCATAACAGGCATCGGCGGTGTAAGGAAGGTTTCCTTTGCTTTCAATAAGACGTTGTACCTCCCGGGGTTGAATGTAGAACATCTTAATTTTCATGTTAACGACTACGAAGTATTGAGCAGCGTTTATGGAGAAAAGGTAGATGGTATCATCGGGTACAGCTTCTTCAGCCGCTATATTGTAAAGATCAATTTTGACAGCAGTTTTATCGAAGTGTATTCGCCGGGAAAGATCAGCTATCCCCGGGAAGGCACCATGCTGCATCCGGCGTTCACCAACCTGCCGATACAATGGCTTACCATAAAGGACAAGAGAAAAATGGGATTCAATTTTTATTTTGATACCGGTGCCGGCCTTTGCCTTTTGCTTAGCGAGGATTTTGTGAAAGACAGCAACATCCTCTTATCGAAGCGCAGGCCAGTGATCACACAGGCCGAAGGAATGGGAGGCAAACTGCAGATGCGGCTGACGCTGATAAAAGAACTGAAAGTAGGGCCGTATAGATTCCATAAAGTACCCACCTACCTGTATAAAGATGATTATAATGTGACGTCTTATCCGTTTACCGGGGGCCTGCTGGGGAATGATCTCTTGAGAAGGTTCAATATCGTCCTCAATTATCCCAACAGGGAAATACATTTGTCCCCTAACAGCCACTTCGAGGAAAGCTTTGATTATGCATATACCGGGCTGGGTATTTATTATGTGAACGGAAAGATCATGGTGGAGGATGTGATCAAGGATTCGCCCGCCGACAAGGCCAGGTTCATGGTAAACGATGAAGTACTGGCGGTTGACAGGAATTTTTCACAAAACATGCAAACATATAAATCCATTTTGCAACGGCCCAACGAGACCATCAAGGTGCTGGTACGAAGAGAGAGCGGAGAGCTTAAAGAATTAACGCTTAACACCGTCCGTATCCGCTGATCTACCCAGCCTGTTTTACACTTCCCTCCGTACATTTGCAATATGGTACAATTTGAACGATTCGGTCTTGGGAACGGATTAAGGGTATTGGTTCACCAGGACAAAAGCACCCCAATGGCAGTTGTAAATGTGTTGTACGATGTGGGCGCCAGGGATGAGGACCCGAATAAGACCGGGTTTGCCCATTTGTTCGAGCACCTCATGTTTGGGGGAAGCGTGAACATTCCGGTATACGACGAACCCCTTCAGCTTGCGGGGGGAGAGAACAATGCTTTTACCACCAATGATTTTACCAATTATTATTGCCAGTTGCCTGCCGAGAACCTGGAAACAGCTTTCTGGCTCGAAAGCGACCGGATGCTATCGCTGGCTTTCAGTAAGAAAAGCCTGGAAGTGCAACGCAAAGTGGTGTGCGAAGAGTTCAAAGAGCATTATATCAATAAACCGTATGGAGATGTCTGGCACCAGATGCGTGAGCTGGCGTATACGACTCATCCATACCGCTGGATGACCATCGGGAAAGAGCTAAGTCACATCGAAACTGCAACACTGGATGATGTGAAGGCGTTCTTTCATAAACATTATAATCCTGCGAATGCCATATTGGTCGTTGCCGGTAATGTTACTGTTGAAGAAGTAAAAAGACTTGCGGAAAAATGGTTCGGGCCCATCACAGCAGGCGAAAAATACAATCGAAACCTCCCGGCGGAACCAACACAGGCAGCGGCAAGGTCGAAAACAATAAAGGCCAATGTGCCCCTGGATGCCCTGTACAAATGCTGGCATATCTATCCCCGTACGGATAAACGGTATTACATCGCCGACCTGATCACCGAAATCCTTAGCGGAGGCGGATCTTCCAGGTTATATCAATCGCTTGTGAAAGAGAAACAACTGTTCAGCAATATTGAATGTTATCACCTGGGAAGTACCGACGCCGGCCTGCTGACCATTGAAGGCAAGCTGGTAAAAGGGGTAAAAATGGAAGATGCAGAAACTGCCGTGAACGAAGAGTTGAAAAAGCTCCGGCAGGAAGGTATCAGCCAGAGGGAACTTGATAAGGTGAAGAATAAAACAGAGAGCATGATGGCTTTTGAAGACATGAGCACCACCAACCGGGCAGCAAGTCTGGCCATTTATGAATTACTGGGCGATGCCGACCTCATCAATACCGAACTTGACCGTTACCGTGCTGTTACTTCTGAAGAGATCCGGAATGAAAGCAACATTATTTTCGACGAACGGAATTCCAATACACTCTATTATTACTCCAACAACTGAACCACATGAACCGAGCCGAAGCGCCGAAAATAAAAGACGCGGTAGAATTTGAATTATTGCTAAAGCCCTGCGACCGCTTCCAGCTTGACAACGGAGTACCCGTATATGCGGTGGACGCAGGGGCGCAGGATGTCCTGCAGGTGGAATTGATTTTCTATGCAGGCAACTGGTTTGAATCTCAGAAATCAATAGCAGCAGCCACAAACTTCCTTTTGAAGAACGGAACAAAAAATAAAACGGCTTTCCAGCTTAATGAAGAGTTTGAATATTACGGGGCTTATTGTAACCGATCCTGTTATAACGAAACAGCCGTCGTTTCTGTTTCTTCGCTGACCAAACAGCTTCCCGCTTTATTACCGGTGATCAGGGAAATGATCACCGATTCGATATTCAGCAGTACCGAACTCGAGATATATAAACAGAACAGCAAACAACGACTTGCGGTTAACCTAAAGAAGAACGATTTTGTAGCCGCCCGCCTTTCTGATGCCTACCTCTATGGGGAACAGCATCCCTATGGAAAGTATACAAACACCTCCGACCTGGATGCATTGGAAAACGACCTGCTCAAAAAATTTTTCAACCAGTATTACCTCCAGGGCAGCTGTGTGATCTTTGTGAGCGGAAAACTTCCTGCTGATCTTCACCAGCAACTGAATAACTCATTCGGTGACCTTTCTCTTAAAGGCTTTGATGGCAAATTGCCTTTGATCGACGCAACCCCAGCATTGGAAAAGAAATACCGCATTAACAATGACCCTGATGGTGTTCAGGGTGCGATACGTATCGCAAGACCTTTCCCTAACCGCCACCATCCTGATTTCATGAAGGTAATGGTACTGAATACCCTTTTTGGCGGCTTCTTCGGAAGCAGGCTGATGACCAATATCCGGGAAGATAAAGGCTATACCTACGGCATTCATAGTTATGTACAGAACCATATACAGCAAACGGCCTGGATGATCAGCACCGAAGCCGGAAGGGATGTTTGCGAAGCAACGATCGACGAGGTTTATAAAGAAATGAAGCGGCTGCGGGAAGAGACGATCGATGAGGAAGAACTACTGCTGGTACGCAATTACCTGATCGGCACCATACTTGGCGACCTGGATGGACCCTTTCATATCATGGGCCGCTGGAAGAACCTTGTACTGAACGGACTTACGGAATCGTATTTTTATGACTCGGTGAGAACGATCAAGACCATTTCGGCGGATGAGCTGAAGGCGCTTGCAAATAAGTACCTGCTCCCGGAGGATTTTTATGAATTAGTTGTAATTTAAATCATGCAAAAGTGGCTTATTAAGATACTCGTCTGTTCGGTGAACGTATTCCTGCTTGCTTATATCCTTCCGGGTATTTACATCGTGGATTTTTTCACCGCCATCATTGTTGCGATCGTTCTATCCTTGCTCGATGCATTTGTAAAACCCTTACTGGTATTATTTACATTACCTGCCACGATCATCACCCTGGGCCTCTTCCTTTTCGTCATCAACGCAGGGATCATTTTACTCGATGCTTACTTTGTACATGGCTTCCGGGTAGACAGCTTCTGGCATGCCCTATTGTTCGGCGCTTTACTGTCTTTCTTTAATTCAGTGGTACACCGACGGGCCTTCCCGGAAGAAGGAAAAAAAAGCCCGGAAAGGTAACAGGTGAACTAATCGATCTTCATTTTATATCGCAGGGCCTGCTCCTTGATTATTTTCTCTACCTCCGACTCAAGAGTGGCTGCATTGTTCAGCACGGCCTTTCTTTTTTTCTCTTCTGTTATGTATTTATCACGCTGCATGCTCAGGGTGGCGATCTGTTCCTGGATACTGTTCCGTTGCTCACGCTTTCCCTGGATGACCTGTTTTAACTCGTTGGTGCTTTTTGTCCTTAAACTATCCGGCAGCGTCTTCCTGTCCAGGTTTTTCAGGAATACAACACTGTCGGCAACAGCTTCTGCGTCCACCAGATCCCAGCTTTCATTTTTATACAGTTCCTTTTTCCCCTTAACGGTTACCCGTTTAATGGCAGCTGTTTTGTTCGCCGAATAATTCTTTTTGTCAACAGAGGCCTGCATCATTTGTTTTGATACACCACTATACCCGTAAGCGATGTAGGTATTGTTCAGGCTGTCGTTCAGGGTAAACAATAAGCTGTCGTACGGGGTGGGTACTTCCTGCAGTTTTGCATCCTGGTTAATATTGCTGAAACTGCCATTCCCGCATTCTGCTCCGAGGTTCCAATGTTCTTTTATACCACTCAAGCGGTCGCCGCAGTAAATGGTGTTTACTATCACCCCTTTCTTTTTTGCTTCTTTACAGGCCTTTGTATAGGGGAGATCTCCCTGAAGGAAATCCTCGTTACCGGCAATAAAGATCACTTTATAGCTATCCGGATTTCCATCCCAGTTTAGTTCATCCATGGAAGTATGGATGACCTGGCCACAATATTCGTCGCCACCTTCCGTGGTCAGGCTGAATAAATTTTCAGACAGGGAATCCAGGTCGGCAATGAAACCATTTATCTTTTTTACATATCCCAGTTTTACATCGTTGCTGCTTCTCCCGTATTCGTACAAAGCGATCTCGATCTGTGGCATAACGCCATTACTGCATTTTGCCTTCCCCATAACAGTCACCATATTCCATAATTGGGCTTTGGCCTGGTCGATCAGCCCGTCCATGCTATTGCTGACATCGAGCAGGATGGCCGCCTGTATCTTAACTGGCGGAGCTTTAACAGTCATAACCTCCTGTTTTTTTGAGGAATTGTCGGTGAATGAGAGTACGACAAGAAGGGCCGCGAACAAAAAGAGGCCTACGGTTGGTTTGAGCAGGAAATTCATAAAAGAATTTTTTACCATGATGCGGGATGAGGATTGTTTTCATAAGGGCTGCACCTCTCTTTAGGTTTGTTTTAACAGGCATAGGCATTTTAACCCCGGTAACGTAACATCTGTTAACTTTATGCCCTCCGAACGGCAAATTTGTTCGGCAAACTTTCAAGAGCCTGCTATGCAATTTCACCGACAAAACCTGGGTAACGACGAACTGGTCAGCATTTACAAAAAGCTACTGCTTCCAAGAATGATCGAAGAGAAAATGCTGGTATTATTAAGGCAGGGAAAGATCAGTAAGTGGTTTAGCGGAATCGGGCAGGAAGCTATTGCCGTTGGAGCAACCCTTGCCCTGCAACACGATGAGTGGGTGATGCCCCTACACCGGAACCTGGGAGTGTTCACGTCAAGGAATATGCCGCTGGGTAAATTATTCATGCAATGGCAGGGAAATAAAGAAGGATACAGCAAAGGAAGGGAAAGGAGTTTTCATTTTGGGGCCAGGGAACATCATATCTGCGGTATGATATCCCACCTGGGCCCGCAACTGGCCATTGCCGACGGGGTTGCTCTTGCTTACAAGCTGCGTAAAGAAAACAAGGTATCCCTGGCCTTTACCGGCGATGGAGGTACCAGCGAAGGTGATTTTCATGAAGCATTGAATACAGCGGCAGTGTGGGACCTGCCCGTGATCTTCATTATTGAGAACAATGGATATGGATTGAGCACGCCGGTGAATGAACAGTACCGCTGCAGGAGTTTGGCGGATAAGGCCATCGGTTATGGAATGGAAGCTGTTCAGATCGATGGTAATAATATACTCGCCGTGCTGGATACAGTGAAAGGGGTTCGGGAATACTGCATCCGGAACCAGAAACCTTATTTGATAGAGTGCATGACCTTCCGTATGCGTGGTCACGAGGAGGCCAGCGGCACCAAGTATGTCCCGAAAGAACTGTTTGAACAATGGGAGAAAAAAGACCCCGTGAAGAATTATGGACAATATCTTGTCAGCGAATATATCTTGACTCCGGAAAAAGTGGAAGCGATAAAAAACGAAACGAAGTCCTACATTGAAACAGAATTGAACATCGCTTACAATGCTAAACCCCTGGTGCCGGATGTGGAAGAAGAACTTGCAGATGTGTATGCACCCAATTCAAAATCTTCGGTCCCGGCCTTAAAATCTCAAACAGGCCCGGAAAAACGATTCATCGACGGTATCAAGGAAGGTCTTCACCAATCCATGATCAAACATCCCAACCTGGTATTGATGGGACAGGATATCGCCGAATACGGAGGTGCGTTTAAGATCACCGAAGGATTTTTGCAGGAATTCGGCAAAGAGCGTGTTCGCAATACACCACTTTGTGAAAGCGCCATTGTAGGAACAGCATTGGGGTTAAGCATGGAAGGATACAAAGCCATGATGGAAATGCAATTTGCCGATTTTGTTACGGTGGGCTTCAACCAGATCGTGAATAACCTGGCCAAGATCCATTACCGGTGGGGACAAAATGCAGACGTGGTGATACGTATGCCAACCGGCGGAGGCGTGGGAGCTGGCCCTTTCCATTCGCAAAGCAATGAGGCCTGGTTTACCCATACACCCGGATTGAAAGTAGTATACCCAAGCACGCCGGCCGATGCTAAAGGACTGCTCATTGCCGCCATCAATGACCCCAATCCAGTAATGTTCTTTGAGCACAAGGCATTATACCGGTCGGTGAGCGGACCGGTTCCTGAAGAATACTATGAAGTACCTATCGGCGAGGCCCGCCTGGTACAGGAAGGAGAAGACATCACGATCATTACTTATGGTTCCGGTGTTCACTGGGCCATGGATTACGCGAAGAACAATACAGGAGTTTCCTTTTATATTTTAGACCTCCGCAGTTTGCTGCCGCTCGACTATGATGCAATAGAAGAAGCGGTGGCTGCAACGGGTAAAGTGCTCCTGTTTCATGAAGACACATTGGTAGGCGGTATCGGTGGGGAAATAGCAGCCTGGATCGCCGAACATTGTTTCCGGTACCTGGATGCACCGGTCATGCGGTGTGCTTCGCTGGATACGCCAATACCCTTTAACCTGGAACTGGAAAAGAACTTCATGGCCTATTCAAGGCTGGATGAATATGTACAAAAACTGCTGAATTACTAAACCGTATTGATGCGAACCCTTTTTCTTTCGATCGCTTTATTTTTTTCTTTTGTTGCTTCCGCCCAGTATACTTTCAACTGTTTTGTAAAAGATGCCGAAACAAAAGAACCTCTTGCCGGAGTTACCGCAACGATCAATGGCAGCAGTATGGCCACGGCATCTCAAACAAATGGTGGTGTCCGCTTTTCAAATCTTATTGCCGGGGCTGTCAAGATCACATTCTCGCTGCTAGGGTATGATGAACAAACAGTCGGTTTTCAGATCCCCCAAGGCGATACGGTTGTAGTGATCTATTTACAAAAAGCATCGGCCAAAACAGAAGAAGAAGTGATCATCTCCTCCTCCAGAACGAACAGCCGGATAGAAGACCTTCCGACGAAGGTGGAAGTATTGGGCAGTGAGGAAGTAGATGAGGAAGCAAGCACAATACCAGGAAACATTGCCAGCCTGCTGGGCGATATCGCTGGTATACAGAACCAGAAAACATCCGCTACAACAGCAAGCATTGATATGCGTGTGCAGGGGCTTCCCGGGAAGTACACACAGATCCTTCGCGACGGATTGCCTTTGTTCGGAGGATACAGCGGCAGTTTCAGTGTACTGCAAATACCGCCATTGGATCTGAAGCAGGTCGAGATCATTAAAGGGGCCAGCTCAACCCTGTACGGCGGCGGAGCCATTGCCGGGATGATCAACCTGATCTCCAAAACGCCCAGGCTGAATGATCCGCAACACAGCATATTGGCCAACTACAGCACCCTGAACGAGTTCAACCTGAATACCTTTCACAGCAGCCGGAATACAAAAGCCGGGTATACGTTTTTTGCAGGAACCACGTTGCAACGGGCAAAAGATGTAAACAAAGACGGGTTCAGTGATGTGCCCGACTTGAAAGGGTTTTTCCTTCATCCCAAACTCTTTGTTTACCCGAACCCAAAGAACACACTAACACTTGAATACGACGGGACCTATGAGGACCGCAACGGCGGTGATATGCAGGTGCTGCATGGAACAAAGGACAACATACACCGCTTCTTCATTCAGAACAGATCGATGCGCAACAACATCATCGGCACCTGGCAGAACAAACTGAACAAAACCACCGAGATCAACTTCAAGGGATTGCTCAGTCTTTTCAACCGCGATATCATTACCGCCAACTTTGGTATGAAGGCTTTCCAGCAAACCTATTTCACCGAGCTCTCGTTTTTAAAGAGATGGAATAAGCATACCCTTGTGGCCGGCATAAACGTATCGGGGGAAGATTTCCGAAAACGATCTCCCGATTCATCCGGTATCAATCCATACAGCAGCACAGTGGTGGGTTTGTTTGTGCAGGACGATTGGCGGATCACTCAGAAACTGACTGCACAAACCGGCTTCCGCTTCGATAATAATAATATGTACGACCCCGTTCTGCTGCCACGGCTTTCATTGCTGTACAAGATAGATCAGCGGTTTACCTCCCGCCTTGGTGGAGGAATGGGTTACAAGGCACCATCTGTTTTTTCCAACGATATCGACGAACGTTATCTGCGCAATCATAATCTTTCGGCAGGAATGCTTGCCGAAAAATCGATCGGGGCAAACTGGGATATCAACTACAGGCAGAAGGCCGGTGATTGGGATATTACCGTTAACCAGATGTTCTATGTAACACAGATCAACCGGCCCATGATCGCCGACCCGAACGGCGGCACCGATTATAGTTATATCAATGCAAATAAACCCCTGAATACAAAAGGCTTTGAAACCTATGTGGCGGTAATGCACGATGACCTGGAAATGTACCTCGGGTATACATACACGGTGGCCAGGCAATTGTACAACACAAATCAGCCAAATGAACCACTGAGTGCAAGAAGTAAATTCGCTGCGGTCATATCAAACGAGTTCAGTCCCCGGTTCCGGGCCTGCATCGAAGCGTCGTATACGGGGCGCCAATTCCTGGATGATGGAACAAAAACACCCGGCTACCTGGTGGCCGCCGGGATGGTGCGTTATGATATCCGCAATTTTTCCCTGGTGCTGAATTGTGAGAACATCTTTGATTACCGCCAATCAAGGAAGGAGGAGATTGTTTACGGGAACATCAGCGACCCCTCTTTCAAACAGCTCTGGGCGCCGGTGGACGGAAGGGTGCTTAATTTTTCTGTACGCTATAACTGGTGACCGTTAATGTAAACCCACTTTCCCTTTCATCGATTCAAACAACTTCTTCGAATCGAAACCGACACCACCTTTAAAAACAGTTTCGGTGTTCCTCATATCTTTTATATTACTGAGAGGGTTCCCGTTTATTAAAACAAGATCAGCTTTCTTTCCTGGTTCTATGCTGCCGGTCTCCGTATCCTTTCCAAGATATTCGGCGGCGTTGAGGCTGCAGATCTTAATGGCCTGCTCAAAACTGAAACCGGCTTCCACCAGTAATTCGGGAACATGCCGATCGGCATAGCCAGGAATCACACGTCCGGCACCGGTTGGGTCAACACCTGCCATCAATCTGCCGCCCATTTCCACGAACATTTTTTCCCAGGCCATTTCTTTTTTGAACAGGGCAATGTCGGATGAATCCTTTTCAAGCCTCGTCAATGCCCGCTTCTCTACTGTTTCCCGGATCACAGGCGTAACAGCCTCTCCGCCATCACCCGGAAACATATCCCGGTTGGTTACCGGTTCAAATACCGGAAGGGTGGAAGTAAGGGCTACGTTCTTTCTTATAAGATAGGCCATCAGCTCTTTGATTTCGGGGCTGTTCACATCAAGGCTGCGTATGGATGCGCTTTGCAACGCCGGGTTGCAAACTCCTTCTTTTTTATTTTTCATAAAATCGCTGCTCGGAATAAAACCATGTTCCAGGTTGTCGATGCCCGCATCTGCAGCTTCCCGGTAGGTAACCGAACAAATATGCCCGGTCACTTTCATCTTCTTTTTATGTGCCAGCTTCACCACTTTTACCAGGTCCTCCTTCGTGATGTCCATATATACTTTGAATGAAGTGCAGCCCATGCTGATCCAGTACTCCACTTCTTTGGCAGCTTCCTCCGGATTTTTGATGAACAGCATTTCCGGTATGGGCAAACCCGCTCTTTCAATGTACGGGCCGGTAACATCAATATCGGGTCCCGGGAAATTCCCTTTATTGATCTCGTCGCGGATATTGATATCGGTTTGGGGACTTACCGTTCCGGTGGTACGCATAGTGGTTACGCCACCGGCCAGGTATAGTCTTGGAAAAGATACCGGCATGGCCAGGCCATGGTATTGCGGGGGAATACTTTCGCCATAGAACAGATGTTCGTGCATCATGATCATGCCAGGGATGAGGGTCTTGCCCGTACAATCGATCTGTTTGGCAGCAGCAGGAACCGTTATGGAAGACGCATTCCCGGCAGCGGCGATCTTACCGTTGATAACAATGACGGTTTGATCATTTTTTGCAGCTGCGCCGGTTCCGTCGATAACGGTTGCGTGCAGGAACGCAAGCGTATCGGCTTTCACGCTGATGAATTGTTTGGTAAAGGGACTGAGATCCTGTGCGGAAGAATTAAATACAGCAGTGATGGCTGAACAGAAGAACAACCCCAGGGTTCTGATTTTCATAAAAGATTAATGTTATTAAATGATAAAAACAGTTACCGGTAAAAAGGGCCAAGGTCAACAGAAAGAAAAATAATCATAATTTTGAAGAAATCCCCTGATTTAAACGCCCAGGAATAAAAACGGGTTGATTAAAAATTATAAGATCGGCACCCCCATGAACAATAATATTCTCTTCAGGTTTATTTTTTTACTATGCCTCGTACTATCCCAGGTAACGATCCATGGGCAAAATCTTTCTCTTGCATGGAGTAAAGAATTCACCAATCCGCAGGTCCCCCTGGGTGGGGGATTGATCGGTCGTGCTGTAAAAATGAATCCTAGCGGAGATGTATACGTTGTAGGAAATTTTACAAATACGGCAGATTTTGATCCAGGACCGGGAGTTGCAAACCTTACTGCGGAAGGGTCGGCATATAACGCATTTATTGCTAAGTATGATGCAAACGGAAATTACATCTTCGCAAAGAGGTTAGGAGGAAACAATGCTGCACTTCCATTCAGTCTTGCAATAGATGCATCCGGTTATCTGTACCTGGGAGGCACCTTCGCGGGAACTGTTGATTTTGACCCTGGCCCCGGGGTGATAAACTTTACTAGTGCAGGATTTGAAGATATGTTCATTGCCAAATATGATGCCGATGGTAATTATGTTTTTGCAAAAACAATGGGAGGCACAGATTATGACCACGTCAGTACGATCATGCTGGATGGGAATGGGGGGGTATACATTACAGGATATTTTGGAACAACGGTGGATTTTGATCCCGGCCCCGGAGTAGCAAACGTCGTGGCCACGGGAACTTTTGATATTTATCTTGCGAAATATGATGTTAACGGGAATTATATATTCGCAAAAGGGATGGGAGGAAGCGGTGCAGACGATGAAGGAAACGGTATTGCATTGGATGCGGGCGGTAATATTTATATAACAGGGCTTTTTCAGCAAACAGTAGATTTTGATCCTGGCCCGGGAGTGACAAATCTGGTATCTGCGGGACAAAAGGATATTTTTCTTGCCAAATATGATGCCGCCGGGAATTATGTTTTTGCAAGGAGGATTGGATCGACAGGTTCTGAAAGCAGTTATGAACTTGTAATAGATGGCAGCGGAAATTTATATATGACCGGAGAGTTTGATTTTACGGTGGATTTTGATCCTGGTCCCGGGGCTGCAAATCTGACATCAGCAGGGAGCAGCGATTTTTTTATTGCCAAGTACGATGCAAACGGGAACTATATATTAGCTAAAGGAATGGGAGGGATTGGTGGTGATATGGGGGAACAAATAGCGTTGGATGGCAGTGGGAATATGTATGTATTGGGGACCTTTGCCATAACGGCTGATTTCGATCCGGGGCCGGGAGTTGCCAACCTGACAGCGGTTGCTGGAGCCAATCAAGATGTTTTTTTTGCAAAATATGATGCTAACGGGAATTATGTATTTGCAAAACAAATAGGAGGACCGATCAATGAAGTGGGATTGGGACTTATTGTTGATGGCAGCGGAAATCTGTTCATCACCGGGGGTATCACCAATACGGTGGATTTTGACCCTGGGCCCGGGGTTGCAAACCTAACATCACCTGGGACCGCGCAAAACGGATTTATAGCCGGCTATACCAATAATGGGGATTACCGCTTTGCGGGGTTGATAGGAGGATATAATGCTGCTCTTTTGCCTGATGCAGGTTATGATGTTGCGCTGGACGTTAGCGGTAATGTTTATATCACGGGATCATTCATCGGTACGGTAGACTTTGATCCCGGGCCTGGTGTGGTTAACCTTACAAGTTCGGCGCCAAATACAGCAGATATTTTTATTGCCAAGTATGATGCCGCAGGCAATTACCTGTATGCAAAACAAATGGGGGGCATAAGTGCAGACAATGCATATAGTCTTTTTGTGGATGCTGCAGGAAATGTTTATATAACCGGAACTTTTACCGGTACAGCTGATTTTGATCCGGGACCGGGAGTTGTCAATCTGGTAAGTGCAGGAGGCACCGATATCTTCTTCGCCAAGTATGATGCCGGCGGTAATTATGTTTATGCAAAGAATGTTGGAGGAACCAGCAGCGACAATGGAGCCAGTCTATCAGTAGATGCCAGTGGAAATCTGTACCTGGCAGGATCTTACCAGGGAACAGCAGATTTTAATCCGGGTGCCGGGGTGAACAACCTGGTGAGTGC
>CAZYAT010000051.1:0-22781 GCA_964645235.1 uncultured Ferruginibacter sp.
ATAATATAATAATACAAATCAACCGGGCACCTGCCTTCCTTCTTTGCCGAAAACCAAACAATCAAATTCCCATTGCTTAGTTCAAACATTTTCCGGTTCCATGTTTCCCCTTTCTTTATAAATTTTTTGAACATTTTTTCAGGCACTGCAACATAGCGGAACACTAATTTTCCTTCAGCATTAAATTTGATGATGGAATGTTCCTGATACTGTTGTACACTGGAGTTAAGGCATGCAAAGCCATCATCCCGGCAGGTTACAATCTGCAGGCGGTCAAGATGAGGCCACCAATAATCAACCGAAAAATCCTGTGCGGTTAGCTGCTTTGTTGAAATAAAAATGAAGAAAAAACTAAAATATATTTTAAGTGAAGCCATTTTCATAATAAAAGATTTAAAACAGTGCAGCTAAAGACTTCCATATTTCAAATGTTCTTTCCCGGCTTTCTTTTCTGGAATTATTAGCAAGCCTGGCATTTGATTTCATAATTGAAATGCTGCCTTTGGTTAAATCATTTTGAGAATCTTTTATTGCTTTTTTAATATTATTTACCAGCTCATCTCTAAACCCGTCAAGATATTGGTCTTTCAGCCTGCTAAAAAGTTTAAGCACTTCACCTGCATCTTTTTTTTGCTGTGCTGTAATATTGCCGCTCCTGTATTGTGAAATGTTTGTAGCAAGCCTAAACACCATGGCATCAAGATCTCTGGCTTCCTGTTCTGTATATAATTGTATCATTCCCATTATGATGTTATTGCGGTTGAGGGCGCAATAGTTATCATCCGGCAGGCAATCGAGCAGTTCTAAATACAGCGTATAAATCCTGTCTGTTATTTCAAATTTTTTTTCAAAAACATCAGTAAGTGTTTTCATATCCGCTTTAATCTCTGTTATAAGATTGGAGTTGGCATTGCCATTACTTCCTGCTGTTTCAGTAACGGGGTGTATTTTTCTTTTCAGGTAAAATATATCGGTATTGCTGAAGTCTGTTTTCTTTTGAGTGCCCTCGTAGAGTGAGCCACTATACTCAACATTGTATTTGTCTTTAGTGGCAGCATTTATTTTTGCTGTCCACTTATTTTCAAAATTTATTTCCCCTTTTATAAACCACCCATTTTCGAATGTGCCTTCGGCATAAATAATATTACCTTCCAGCAACTGTGTGCCGCTGCCATTGGCCATTCCTTTTTTAAATTCACCGATGTATTCCGGTATTTCCGCATTCATGTCGTAACGCAGCATCATGCCCTTGCCTTCGGGCTTGCCATTTTTAAATTCCCCACGATATACGTGGAAGCTCTCAAGATTAGCTACACCGGTGCCGTTGTTACAGTCGCCGGAAAGGCATTCAACAACTTTGTAAGTGATTTGTGCATTGGCTGCTAAACAGCAATAGCTGCCGATAAACCAAAAAAATAACTGTTTTACCATACTGTATTTTTATTGACTGGCTAATATAATTATTTTCAGTTGAGGGCACATACCCGGCAAAGGGTATATTGGTTTTTTCAAACACGATTTCCCTTATTTTTGCGTTAATCATTAAAAAGAGTAAATGCTGTTTGCTAAAGGAAAACTGATAGCGATCGGGGGAGCGGAAGACAAGGGAACAGACTTAGAGAAAGGAGAGATCCATCGCAACAACCTCAATTTTTTTGAACTAGGCATCCTCCGCCGCATCGTGGAAGAATCCGTATCCGGTCCACTGTCCCGCATCGAAGTGATCACCACCGCCAGCACCATTCCCTATGAAGTGGGCGACAATTACCTCGACGCCTTCGGAAAGATCGGCTGCACCAATATCGGCGTGCTGCATATCCGCAACCGGGCCGATACCAATAATAAAGAATACATCGACCGCATCCGCAAATGCAACGCGGTCATGTTCAGCGGGGGCAACCAGCTTCGCCTCAGCAGCACTTTCGGCGGTACCGAATTTTTCCGCGTCATCCTCGACCGGTATGTGAACGAAGCCGATTTTGTCATCGCCGGAACTTCGGCGGGTGCCATGGCCATGAGCAATACCATGATCTATGAAGGCAACGCGGCCCGGGCCCATCTTAAAAGCGAAGTGAAGATCACCACCGGGCTTGGCTTCATGGACAATGTCATCTTTGATTCGCATTTTGAAAAACGCGGCCGCTTTGTTCGCCTGGCGCAGGCAGTGGCCGCCAACCCATCCTGCATCGGCATCGGCCTGGGCGAGGATACGGGCATGCTCATCACCGGGGGCAATAAAATGGAAGCGATCGGGAGCGGACTGGTGATGATCATCGACGGGCATGAAATACTGCATTCCAACATCGCCGACATACCCGATGGCAATCCCATCAGCATCGAAAACCTGAAAGTGCATTTCTGCGAACACGGCAACGGCTACCTCATCAGCGAACGCAAATTTCTTATGGAAGCCGGCGATGGTTCGGTGATCCGTAAACAGGTGAACGTAGAGTAATAAACACCGGTTGATAAATAAATGGGTGTATTCACGTGTTCGTGGATACATTTTCTTTTTACCTTACCCGCATGAATCGGAAAAAATTCATCCGGCAAACCTCGCTTGCCTCAGCCGCCTTACTTCTCAGTGATCTTTCTTCTGCCCATCGTGCCGGCGACTTCCCGGTGGTGCGTACACCCGAGCACCTGCGTAAATTCAAAAGTCCGGCCGTGGAGCGGGTGATCGCCGAGATCAAAAAGAACATCGGTAACAAAGAGATCGCCTGGCTTTTTGAGAACTGCTTTCCCAACACCCTCGATACCACCGTGGATTTCGAGATCATCAACGGCAAACCCGATACCTTCGTCATCACCGGCGATATCGACGCCATGTGGCTGCGTGATTCTTCCGCACAGGTTTGGCCTTACCTGCCCTTGATGAAAGAAGACAGGAACCTGCAGGAACTCATCAAGGGTGTGATCAACCGCCAGGTGAAATGTATATTGAAAGATCCCTACGCCAACGCGTTTTATAAAGACGAAACCAAGATCAGCGAGTGGAAGGATGACAAGACCGAAATGAAACCCGGCGTGCATGAGCGGAAATGGGAGATCGACAGCTTGTGTTACCCGATCAGGCTGAGTTATGGATACTGGAAAGAGACAAACGATGGTTCTGTCTTTGATAAAGACTGGCAGGAAGCCATGCGGCTGATCGTACAAACTTTCAGGGAACAGCAGCGGCTTGATAATACCGGACCGTATAAATTTGAACGTACCACCAGCTGGGCAACCGATGGGGTGCCATTGGGAGGATATGGATACCCAACCAAGAAAATAGGGTTGATACATTCCATGTTCCGGCCCAGTGACGACGCTACCATATACACCTTTAATATTCCGGGGAATTTTTTTGCATTGCAGTCACTGCAGCAACTGGAAAAGATGAGCGGAACAGGCGGAATACCTGTTAATGGGTTGGCCAGCGATTGCGGACGGCTTTCAAAGAAGATCAGGGAAACATTATCGGAACATGCTTTTAATGTGCACCCTCATGCGGGAAAGATCATTGCATACGAGATCAATGGATTTGGAAGTGTAAACCTGATGGACGATGCCAATATCCCCTCGTTGCTTTCTCTGGGTTACCTCGACAGCAATGTACTGCAGGGTGGGATCTATCAAAACACAAGGAGATTTGTTTTGTCCGACAACAATCCTTTCTTCTTTAAAGGAAAGGCGGCGGAAGGTATCGGCGGCCCGCATGTGGGGATGGACTATATCTGGCCCATGAGCATTATCATGCGGGGGCTTACAAGTAATGATAATAAAGAGATCAAAGATTGCCTGAGTGTGTTGCAGCATACACATGCCGGCACCGGCTTTATGCATGAGTCGTTCCACAAGGACGATCCCACCAGGTTCACCCGTAAGTGGTTTGCCTGGGCCAATACCCTGTTTGGGGAATTTGTGTGGAAAGTTTATAAAGAAAGAAAGCACCTTTTAAATTAACTATACTACTCTTGTTGTATGAAAACGCTTGTTTTTACCACGCTGTTTGCACTCATCGCTTTATTGATGCCCGTAGATAAAAAAAGGAAGATCATTTTTTTTGGTGACTCGATCACCGAAGCCGGTGTGAAGCCAGGAGGCTATATTAAAAGGATAGATTCATTACTTGCTGCCCAGGGTATGGGCGAACAGTTCGAACTGGTGGGAGCCGGCATCAGCGGTAATAAGATATACGACCTCTTCCTTCGTATGCAGAACGATGTACTGGACCAGAAGCCGGATATTGTAGTGATCTATATAGGGGTTAACGACGTATGGCATAAGCGACTTGCCGGCACAGGTACCGATGCAGATAGATTTGAAAGATTCTATACGGCCATACTCAGGAAACTGTCGGCGGAAAATATAAAAGCGATCGTTTGCACGCCGGCTGTGATCGGCGAGCGGACAGACTTTAGTAATGAGCAGGACGGCGAGCTGAACAATTTCAGCAATATCATCCGCAGAATTGCTGTGGCTAATAAGGTTCCGGTGGTAGACCTGCGCAAAGCATTCCTCGATTATAACCTAAAGAACAATCTCTCCAATAAGGAGTCAGGCATACTGACTACCGACCGGGTTCACCTGAATGCAAAGGGTAACGAAACCGTTGCAGAGGAAATGTTAAAAGTGATCCTGGCGCTTTAATTTTTTTGGCCGTACTGATTTCTGCTGCCAAAAATATATATCTTCATTTCCTCATTTTTTTCCTGCCCCTGGAGACCTTTTATTCACCAACAAACAAAAGCTATGAAGATCAAACAAAGACCAACACTTTGGCTGGCCGCCGCATTACTGCTTACGTTCGCCGCCTGCAATTCCAAGTCCGACAAAGAAGAAAAACCCCCACTGGTTGCCCTCGAAGATTTCTTTAAGAATGCCGATAAAACAGGTTGGCAGATATCTCCCGACGGGCAATATGTCTCATACCGTTCGAATCATCTCGGACACATGAATGTATTTGTGCGTAAGATATCCGATTCCACCGGGATACCCGTGACGTTCGACTCTGTCAGGAATATCTTTCAATACCAATGGAAGGGGAACAGGATCCTCTACCTGCAGGATGTGGGCGGGGATGAGAACTTCCAGCTCTTCTCCGTTTCTATAGATGGGAAAGATCAAAAAGCACTGACTCCATTCCCCAAGGTTCGCACGGGCATCCTCAACGACCTGCGTTACGTACCTGGTAAAGAAAAGGAGATCATCATCACCATTAACAAGAGAGACGCACGTTATTTCGATCCATACCGTATCAACATCGAAACCGGTGAAATGAAGGAACTGTATAAGAACGATAAGAACTTCGACAGTTGGTATACCGATCACACCGGCTTGATACGTATGGCTGGTAAAACCGATGGGGTGAACATTACCTTGTTCCACCGTGCCACCGAAGCCGAACCCTTCGATTCATTGCTTACCACCTCCTATAAGGAAACCTTTGCGCCCAACTTCTTCACTTTTGATAACAGGAATATCTATGCCGTAAGCAATATCGGAAGAGACAAAACGGCTGTGGTGGAATACGACCTGGCAGCAAAAAAGGAAATAAAGGTGATCTACCAGAACAATGAATATGATGTGGATGGCCTTGCTTATTCACCTAAACGCAAAGTGCTTGAATCTGCATTCTTCACGTCATGGAAGGGAGAACAGCATTTCCTTGATAAAGAGGCTGAGTCAGACTATAACATGATGAAGGATAAGTTCAAGGGCTATGAAGTGAACATTTACAGTACCAACGACAATGAGGATAAGTTCATGGTATGGGTTGGCAACGACAAGCTACCGGCGAAGTTTTATATCTACGATAAAAAGACCGGTGAAACCACCTTTATGTCTACTGCCAGGCCCTGGTTGAAGGAGGAATATATGGCCACGATGAAACCCATTGAGTACAAATCCAGGGACGGCCTGACCATTCACGGGTATCTTACTTTGCCCAAAGGGGTGGATGCCAAGAACCTGCCTGTTATTGTCAATCCGCACGGCGGCCCCTGGTACAGGGACCAATGGGGATTCAATAACGAAGTTCAGTTCCTGGCGAACAGGGGTTATGCCGTACTGCAAATGAACTTCCGCGGTTCCACCGGCTATGGAAAAGAGTTCTGGCTCAAAGGCTCAAAAGAATGGGGCCGGAAGATGCAGGACGATATAACCGATGGAGTTAACTGGCTGATCAAAGAAGGAATCGCCGATCCGAAAAGAGTGGCGATCTATGGCGGCAGCTATGGCGGTTATGCAACATTGGCCGGCGTAACATTCACGCCCGACCTGTATGCCTGCGCAGTGGATTATGTAGGTGTTTCGAATATGTTCACCTTCATGAATACGATCCCGCCTTACTGGGAACCTTTCAAGAAGCAGATGTATGAACTGGTTGGCGACCCTGTTAAAGACAGTGCATTGCTTGCCGAGGTTTCACCAGCTTTGCATGTTGGTAATATTAAGGCGCCTTTATTCATAGCGCAGGGAGCCAACGACCCAAGGGTAAACAAAGCCGAAAGCGACCAGGTGGTGGAAGCCTTGAAGAAGAGGGGGGTGGCGGTGGAATACATGGTCAAGAACGATGAGGGACATGGATTCGCCAATGAGAACAACCGGATCGATTTCTATAAAGCAATGGAAAAATTCTTCGATAAACACCTCAGCGGGAAACCCGCCGAGCAGAAGAAACAATAACAATCGGGTCCCGGTATACCGGGACCTTTTTTATCAGGAGTTTCGGGCATTGGCACTTTCCACAACCGTGAATTTCGACTTGATCGTCAGGAACCATTTCTCGAAATAGGTATAGGAAAGCCAGGATACCAATATCGTAGCCGCGATCACGAAACAATATACAAACCCGTACTTGATCGTGGCGGGCATTCCCACGCCCCTGAGCAGCTTGGCAGAAAAGAAAATGATCAATGGATGGATGACATATATGCCGTAGGATATTTTGCCCAGGAAGTCGCACGGCCTGATATCGAGGTTGATCAGCCTGTTTGTGACACTGATCTGCCCAATGATGAGGGCAACGGTTACCACACTTACGATCTCGTGATCGATGATCGAAGCGATGTGGAAGATGTTCAGGATAAGCAATACGATCACCAGCCAGCCAAGGACCTGCGCCGGTTTTGAATTGAATACTTTCAGGAACAATTCATGTTTGTTGAAGTAAAGGATGGCACCCAAACTGCCGATAAGCATACAGTCGAACCGGATCACATCAAAACAGGCTTCTAAAATGGATCCCGGGTATAGAAAATGAAAACTGCACTTCAGGATAACGAATACGATGATGAATCCTGTTACAAATGCGGTCAGGTGTTTTTTTACTTTCTTCACTACCCATGGCCAGAACAAATAGTATTGTTCTTCCACACCCAGCGACCAGTAATGCCGGAGGAAGGGTAGAGGAGTATTGAGGATATGGGGTATGTTGGCAGAGAAAAACAGGTAGGTGAGCAACATGCTACCATCGAAGGGCATGCCATAAACAAAGATCACCACCAGTACAGCAGCCAGGTATAAATAATACAGCGGCCAGATCCTTAAAATGCGGCGTACATAAAACTTCTTGATATTGATCTCTTGTTTTTGCTTTTCACTAAGCAGCAGGTAAGTGATCAGGAATCCACTCAGTGCAAAGAATATGGTCACTCCAAAACCGGCCATGGCAAAGCCTTTTGGTGAACCATCGGCTAATCGCCCAAGGATATAGGGATCAAGGCCGAATTCCCCGAAGTCGCGGGTGAGGTGGAAGATCACCACCGAGATGGCAGCCAGTGCCCTCAGGCCATTCAATCCGGGAAAGAATATGGGTTTGTTGTTGTGCATTCGTTTTGGTAATAAAACCAACTGCGTTTGGCTGATGCCTTAACGGCCGGTGCTGCATGTAAATTGCAGGGGCGTCAAAATTACCCCATGTTCACTAGGTAATAATTCTTCTTTCCCTTTTGCACCAGCAGGTACCTGTTATGAAGCAATAAACTGCTTTCGATCTTCATATCAACTCCCTCCACTTTTCGCCGGTTGATGCTTACGCCGCCGCCCTGCACCATTTTTCTTGCCTCGCCCTTGCTTGGGAATATAGCCGTTTCAGCAAGGAACGATATCACATCGGTGCCCGCAACAATCTTTTCCATAGGAAAATCTATTTTCATCACGCCTTCAAGGGCTTCCAGGTCTTCCAAGCTCAGGCTCTCGGCAGGGGCGTCCTGATTGGCAAATAGTTTTTCGGTCGTTTCAATGGCTTTCTGGTATTCTTCTTCTCCATGAACAAGAACGGTCACCTCTTTAGCCAGTGTTTTTTGTAATACCCGTTTAGAAGCGTCTTTGCTATGTTCGTGTATCAGGTTGTTGATGGCAGGTTGATCAAGGAACGTAAAGATCTTGATCCACACCTCTGCATCCGCATCATTGGCATTGAGCCAGAACTGGTAGAATTGATAAGGACTTGTTTTGGCTGCATCCAGCCATATATTTCCTTTCTCGGTTTTGCCAAATTTGCCGCCGTCCGATTTTTTGATCAGCGGACAGGTAAACGCAAATGCTTCCCCGCCGCATTTACGCCGAATAAGCTCAGTACCGGTCACGATATTTCCCCATTGATCACTGCCACCCATTTGCAGTTTGCAGTTCTTGTTCTGAAAGAGCCAATAAAAATCATATCCCTGTACCAGCTGGTAAGTGAATTCGGTAAAGCTCATCCCGTTTTCGCCTTCCAGTCTTTTCTTTACACTATCCTTTGCCATCATATAATTTACGGTAATGTGCTTGCCTACATCCCTGATAAAACTGAGAAAGGAAAAGTCCTTGAACCAATCATAGTTATTGGCCATCTCTGCTGCATTTGATCTTTTTTTATCAAAGTCGAGGAATTTTTCCAGCTGCGCCTTTACGCAAGCCACATTGTGGTTGAGCACTTCTTCGCTAAGCAGGTTCCTTTCTTCGCTCTTACCGCTCGGGTCACCAACCATACCGGTAGCCCCGCCTACTAGTGCAATGGGTTTGTGACCGGCTTTTTGTAAATGGACCAGCAATATGATGGGCACCAGACTGCCAATATGCAGGCTATCGGCCGTAGGGTCGAAGCCGATGTAGGCCGTTGTGATCTCTTTAGCCAATTGTTCCTTTGTGCCAGGCATGATATCCTGTATCATCCCCCTCCACTGTAACTCATCAATTAAAGAATGCATGTTCTTCGTAAAAATTTAAAAATCAGGCTTTAAAAAAACAGTTTGGTATTTTCTACCGGCAAAAATGCTTATAAAAATTGATAAAATGGTAACCAACCCATCTTTCTGCCATTCCGGGGAGATTAATTGTTGGGTGAAGCCAACATTTGCCAAGGATTTTCCGTTCTTTTACAGGCATCTTTTTAGCTTTAAAAGGGCTCTTCTGGTTGAGTTTAAATTAAATTTTTCCTCAAACCGGCCTGCCTCTAAAATCCGGCTTTCGATATGGTAGAATAAACTTAATTTTATATTATTATATGTGCACAATTTGTCAAGTATAATTGCGTTTTAACTAAATCCACCCCATAAAAAACAAACTACTAACCTGATGACGTTATGAGAATCTACCTGACCATATGCTTTTTGGCCTTTATGGCCTTTTCTATACCCTGCCATTCACAATTCAGAAAATACTCCAATGAATTTTTGAACGTTGGCGCCGGAGCAAGAGGGCTTGCCATGGGAAGTGCCCAGATCGCATCTGCTAAGGATGAAACAGCCGGCTACTGGAATCCTGCAGGTTTAACGGGTATCAAAGACCACCCATCGGTTGGTCTGATGCATGCAGAGTACTTCAGCGGGATCGCGAAGTACGATTATCTTTCTGCAGGCATACCCATCCAGGATAACCGGCGGGCATTAGGAATATCATTGATCCGCTTTGCGGTGGATGAGATACCAAACACCCTTAACCTGGTGGAACCCGACGGAAGTATCAATTACAACAATATTAAAACATTTACTGTGGCCGACTGGGCCATGCTGTTGTCGTTTGCTCAGAATATCAAATCCACCGAAACAAAGAAGATCAGTTTTGGCGTCAATGCAAAAGTCATCTACAGGAAGATCGGAAGCTTTGCCACGGCCTGGGGTTTCGGCCTCGATGCTGGCCTGCAATACCATGGCAAAAAAAGCCATTTCGGGGTGATGGCCAGGGATATCACCACCACGTTCAATGCCTGGTCATTCAAGTTCACCGACCAGGAGAAAGAAGTACTTTATCTCACCAAGAATGAAATTCCGGTAAAGTCAACCGAGTTAACTGCTCCCCGGGTGATCCTCGGAGGCGGGTACGATTTCAAACTCGGCAAATCAGTTGGCCTGATGGTTGAACTGAATGCGGATCTGACCTTTGACGGAAAAAGAAATACGGTTTTCAGCGGCAACACAGTAAGTATTGATCCTCATTTGGGGCTGGAAGCAAACATCAAAGATGTATTCTTCATCAGGGCCGGTATTAATAATTTCCAGAAGGCCATCAAAGACGGCGACACCACCAACCAGAAAAAAGTATGGATATACCAGCCAGGTGTAGGGGCCGGTTTCAAATTAAAGAACGTGATGATCGACTATGCATTCACCAATCTCGCCAACCAATCTAATCCGTTATACACACACATATTTTCCCTTAGAGTGAACTTCGCAGGAAAAAGGGAAGTGGAAGAATAAACGATAATTTTTATCAGTATGAAAAAAATTCTATTTACATCCATTGTCTTGTTGCTGGTAACTTCCGGTTATTCACAACTGAACAATAGTTGGATCGATTATAGCAAGACCTATTATAAATTCCGGCTTGCCAAGGATACACTTACCCGGATCAACCAGCCGGTGCTTGCAGCCGCTGGCCTGGGCAATGTTCCTGCCGAACAATTCCAGCTTTGGCGGAATGGCCAGCAGGTAAGGATATTCACTTCTCTGCCTTCTGGCATCATGGGTGCCGGTGATTATATTGAATTCTGGGGGGAGATGAACGATGGAAGACCTGACAATGAGCTATACAGGAATCCCGATTATCAACTATCTGCCAGGTACAGCCTGGAGTCTGACACTGTTTCCTACTTCCTCACTGTGAACCCCGCAGGCCCTAACCTGCGCTATACCTCTTCCGCCAATAATACAGCAGGTAATGTGTTGCCTGCAGATCCTTACTTCATGCGCAGGATAGAGGTGAATTACCGCAACCAGGTAAATAAAGGTTATGCGGCTGTTATCGGCGAATATGTGTATTCATCGGCGTATGATATCGGAGAGGGCTGGACAAGCAATGACGCTTCTCCCTGCTGCGCCGTATCGAATGTATTACAGAATGTGAACCGGTATGCAGCCGGCCCGGCAAACAGCGTTACCGTTACGACGGCCGTTGCGGGTAATGCATTGTATACAAGAGACCTCGTGGTGAGGATCAACAACACTACTGTGCTGCAAACCCCCATGCCTTATTTCAATTACCGGAAAGACACGATCAGGAACCTCCCATTGACCATTCTGAACAGCCCCTCCTTTATCGGTGTATTTATCAATGGTAATTCCAGTAACACGAACGACCGCGTGGTAGTAAGTGCCTTTTCAGTGACCTACCCCGCTACATTCAATTTCAACAGCGAGAAGAACTTTTATTTTGAATTAAAGGATAACCCTTTGGGCAATTACCTTGTGATCACTAATTTCAATAACAATGGTACGGCGCCTATTTTATACGATTATAATACGGGAAGAAGATACCTGGGCGATATCAGTACGGCCGGACAGGTAAAGTTTGCTTTGCCTGCTTCTTCTGATACCATCCGCCGTTTTAACCTGATGAGCCAGGATGTGTCCAACATCAACCTGGTAACGTCACTGACCAGCAAGACATTCGTCAACTTTGCCAATACTTCCTTACAGGGAGATTATATCATTATCAGCCACCCTTCCTTATTTAATAACGGAAGCGGTACTAACTATGTGGATCAATACCGTCAATACCGGGCCTCTGCAGTTGGGGGAGGTTATAATGCAAAAATTTTCAACATCGACGAACTGAACGACCAGTTTGGTTTTGGCATTAAGAAACACCCGGCTGCAGTCCGTGATTTTATCCGTTATGCAAAACAGAACTTTAGTACTTCGCCGAAATATGTTTTCCTGATCGGCCGTGGCTTGAGTTATATTGATTATGCAGCTAATCAAAGCAATCCCGCCACCGAACAGATCGACCTTATCCAGACATTCGGTTGGCCGGCCTCGGATGTGTTGCTGGCCTGTTCGCCCGGGACCAACGTTCCGCTTATACCTATCGGAAGGCTGGGAGCGATCAATGGAAATGAAGTAGGTATTTACCTGGATAAAATGAAGCAATATGAACAGGCGCAGCAGTCGACCAGCCAGACGGTGGCCGATAAAGGCTGGATGAAGAATATGCTTCACACCATCGGAGGTTCTGACAGTACCGAGAATGCTGACTTCCTTATATACATGAATGGGTATAAGGCGATCGCAGAGGACACTTTATTCGGTGCCCATGTGGAGACATTTTCCAAAACATCTGTGGCCGCCATTGAACAGCAGCAAAGCCAGCGTATCAGCGAATTGTTCCAGGAAGGGTTGAGCTATGTAAAATATTTCGGCCACTCTTCTGCCAATGAGCTCGCCATTAACCTGAACTATCCGGAAACCTATCAAAACGCCGGTAAATACCCTTTCATGCACGTGAGCGGATGTACCGTGGGTAATTTCTTTACTTATAACCCCAACCGGGTTGCAGGCTACAGCGGCATGTCATTATCCGAGAAATACATGTTCCTTCAAAATAAAGGAAGTATCGGTTTCCTGGGAAGTACCCACTTTGGTATTGCCCCTTTCCTTAATTATTACAATACCAGTCTGTATAACAATTTCTGCCGGGACATGTACGGCAATACGATTGGTAACCAGATTCAGGCTACTTTGCAAACACTGGGCAGCAATCCTGGCAGCCTTGACTTCTATACCCGCATCCACCTGGAGGAGGTAAACCTTCATGGCGATCCAGCATTGAAGATAAATGCACATACCCAACCCGATTATGTGATCGAAGACCAACTGGTAAAATTCACCCCGAGCATTATTACTGTGGCAGACGGAAGCTTTAAAGTGGACGTGAAGTACATGAACATAGGTAAGGCAATCAGGGATTCTTTCAGGGTTACCATCCGCCAGAAACTCCCGAATGATACTATTCGTGTATTATTCGACAATAAAGTACCTGCCACCATGTATATGGATTCGGTGGGGCTGGTTGTCCCGATCAACCCCATCACAGATAAAGGGTTGAATAAACTGCTGGTAGCATTGGATGTTGATAGCCATATTGCGGAACTGTCTGAATCCAACAATACCTTAACCAAGGACTTTTACATTTTTGAGGATGAGCTCAGGCCGATCTCGCCCTATAATTACAGCATCATCAACCAGCAGAACATAACATTCTATGCCAGTACTGCCAATCCACTGAGCGGGCAGCGCCAGTATTTAATGGAGATCGATACCACCGAACTGTTCAACTCGGCATTCAAGAAAACATACAATATAACAGGTACTGGCGGTGTGGTTCAATTTACTCCGTCCAACCTCACGTTCACGAATAATACTGTTTATTACTGGCGTACTTCAACTGTACCTGCTTCAGGGAACTATATCTGGAATACTTCTTCGTTCATTTATATATCGAACAGTACAACAGGGTTTAACCAATCCCATTATTTCCAGCATTTGAAATCGACCACTTCCGATATCAATTTGCAGGCCAACGGCAAATGGGAATTCAAAAAGTACTCAGTTGGTGTGAAGATCAAGAACGGGGTGTTCCCGACTGCGGCTCGTAATGCACCCGATTTTGCCGTGGAACTCGACGGGGCCAATGACATACAGAGTGTGTGTGGTATATCAAATATCATCTTCAATGTATTTAGCCCGTTGGGAATGGTGCCATGGCAAAACGCATTCCCGGGAACTGGTTTATACGGAAGTGATGATGTTTGCGGAGCTGAACGTCGCTGGAATTTCCAGTATAACATCTTAAGCCAGGCCAAGCGTATAGCGGCTGTGAACTTCCTCGATATGATACCCAACGGGTATTATGTTACAGTTCGCAACACTTCCGGAATAGACCCGCTTACGAATACGTATCCGCCCACCTGGCAGGATGATACGCTTATGCTTGGCAGTGGCAATTCATTATATCACCGCCTGAAGAACGCCGGCTTTGTTACCATAGATTCATTCAACAGGGCAAGGTGTTTCAACTTCATTTATAAAAAAGCCGATAATAGTTTCATTCCTGTATATACATTTTCCGAAGGTATTTACGACAAAATAGTTCTCGATGCTACCTGTCCGGTTACAAAACCTTCAGGTATTATTACTTCTCCTTTATATGGCCCCGCCCAGTCATGGACCCGGTTCCAGTGGAAAGGAGCCCCGTCGGAGACAAGCTCCGGCGATACACTTGCATTTAAAGTGATCGGTGTAAGTACCACTGGTGTGGAAACAGAGTTATATACAGTTGACTCAACAACAAAGGATTTTGACATCTCTGCGATCAATGCCACGCAGTATCCATACCTGAAACTAAAGATGCTCAATAAGGATACGATCCATGGTACACCATATCAACTTGATTACTGGAGACTAAGGGGTACATACCTGCCCGAAGGGGCTGTAGCTCCCAACATCCTCTTCAGCATGAAGGATACAGCTGACCAGGGAGAAATGGTTGACTTTAAACTGGCGTTCAAAAATATCAGCCAAACTGCCTTCTCCGACAGTATGCGGTTCAATTTTGTGATCACCGATCGCAACAATGTGCCTCACCCGATCACATTGCCTAAAGCCAAAGTGCTTATAGCAGGCGATACCCTGGTACTGAGCAACCGCATCGATACAAAGAATTACCCGGGAGCCAATACCATCTTTGCAGAAGTGAACCCGAACGGAGCACAGCCCGAGCAATATCATTTCAATAATATCCTCTTTAAGGACCTGTACGTGAAGCCGGATAATTACAATCCACTGCTGGATGTTACCTTCGACGGCGTTCATATCCTGAACCGTGATATTGTATCGGCCAAACCACATATTCTGATCAACCTGAAGGATGAAAGCAAGTTCCTTGCTCTCGCTGATACGGCGTTGCTGAAAGTACAGGTTCGTGACCTGCAGAATAGTACATTGCGTACCTATTACTTTGGTGACTCATTGAAATTCACCCCGGCCAACCTTTCTACCGGCAATAACACAGCCGTGATCGACTTTATGCCGTACTTCCCGGAGGAAGGCGAATACGAGCTTATCGTAACGGGCCGTGATGTAGTTGGCAACCAGGCAGGTGCCATCGAATACCACATCACATTCAAAGTGATCACGAAGGCCATGATCAGCAACATGCTGAACTACCCTAACCCATTCACCACATCCACTGCTTTCGTATTCACCATTACAGGCAGCGAAGTGCCGCAGAACATACGGATCCAGATACTCACCATCACCGGCAAGGTGGTAAGGGAAATAACCAAGGAAGAACTGGGGCCATTGCATGTCGGAACCAATATCACTGAATTCAAGTGGGACGGAACCGATATGTACGGAGCCAAACTGGGCAATGGTGTTTACCTGTACCGCGTACTTACCAACCTTAATGGTAAATCGCTGGATAAATTCAAAGGCGACGACGACAATACCGACAAATTCTTCAACAAAGGATATGGCAAAATGGTATTGATCCGGTAAAAGAGTACTTTCATAGACGAAGGGCTGTCCGGGTTGCCGGGCAGCCTTTTTTATTTGTTACCTTTGCAAAAAAAAGCAATGGCCAGGATAGCTATTAATATTGCCACCGGTAGTTTGCAGCAGGATGAGATGATTGTCGGGATAGACCTTGGGACCACCAATAGCCTGGTAGCCATCATTCACCCCGAGAGTAAGGAGCCTGTTGCTTTGAAAGAGCATAACAGCAGTTCATTGGTGCCGTCCGTTGTTCATTTTGCTGATAACGGTACGGTAATAGTGGGAGATGAAGCAAAGAAATACCTTGTAACCGAGCCATCCCATACCATCTTTTCAGCAAAAAGACTGATGGGGAAGACGTATAATGATGTTAGAAGCAATGCTTCTTCGCTTGCATATAAGATCATTGATGATGAGAACAGGCTGGTTAAAGTACAGGTAGGTGATCAGTTCTATTCTCCTGTTGACCTTTCTTCACTCATTCTGAAGGAATTGAAGAAACAAGCCGAGCATATTCTGAAAACGCCTGTCAGCAAGGCTGTGATCACTGTGCCTGCTTATTTCAATGATGCACAAAGGCAGGCAACCCGTGATGCAGGTAAACTGGCCGGGCTGGATGTGTTACGCATCATCAACGAACCAACCGCAGCCAGCCTTGCGTATGGATTTGGCCTGCATAAAGAAGATAACAAGACCATCGCAGTATACGACCTGGGCGGCGGAACTTTTGATATTTCCATCCTGAATATTGCCAATGGGGTTTTTGAAGTGCTTTCCACCAATGGAGATACGTTCCTGGGGGGCGATGACCTGGACAATTCAATTGTAAAGTATTGGATCGACCGGTATCAACTCGAAGGAACATCCAGGGAACGAACGCATCGGCAATGGTTGCGTTTAAAAGCTGAGGAAGCAAAAAAACATCTCTCCGATAATGAGAAATACGAAACGATGCATGAGGGGATGCAATTATCGATCAGCAGGGTGGACTTTGAAGCCTTGATCAGGCCGATACTTGAGCGCACCATTGTTTCTTGCAGGAATGCATTAAAAGATGCTGCAATTGCGAAAGATGCGATCGATGAAGTGGTGATGGTCGGGGGAAGCACCCGTGTGCCATTGGTAAAAAAGATGGTCGCTGATTTTTTTGGAAAAAAGATAAACGACACAGTGAACCCCGACGAGGTGGTAGCCCTGGGAGCGGCCATACAGGCAGATATACTGGCGGGTAATACAAAAGATGTATTATTACTGGATGTCACCCCTTTGTCGCTCGGTCTGGAGACGATGGGAGGATTAATGGATGTACTCTTGCCAAGGAATTCAAAAATTCCAACAAAAGCGGCCCGCCAATACACCACCTATAAGGACGGTCAAAGCGGGATGAAAATTGCAGTGTACCAGGGTGAGAGGGACATGGTCAAAGATAACAGGCGTCTGGCTGAGTTCAATTTAACAGGTATTCCTGCTATGCCGGCCGGTTTACCTAAAGTGGAAGTCGGTTTCATGATCAATGCCGACGGTATTTTAATGGTAAAGGCAAAGGAATTGAGAAGCGGTATCGAACAATCGATCGAAGTAAAGCCGCAATATGGATTGACAGATGAGGATGTTGAACGAATGCTGCTCGACTCCATGAAGCACGCCAAAGAGGATATGGATGCCAGGGCATTAATGGAGGCAAAAACAGAAGCAGAACAACTCCTGCAAACAACCGAAAAATTCATTCAGCGGAATTTCTCGGAATTATCACCAAAAGAAATACAGGATACATCGCTGGCTATGCAAGCCCTCCAGTTGTCGCTTGATATGAACGATAAGAACCTGGTGCAGGCAAAGATCGAGGAACTGAACAATATCTCACGCCCTTATGCCGAGCGGGTGATGGACAACGCTGTGAGTAAGGCCATGTCTGGTAAAAAAGTATAAATCCCCATCAATAATTTCATTGTGATCAAAGCCGGTAAAACACCCATGGATAAAAGGATATGGCTGGTAGCATTGCTCTATTTCCTCGCCTCGGCCCTGGTCCTTTATAAATACGGGATCCAGCTTGGAGGCGAAGCTGAAAAATACATCGACAATGCAAACAGGATCATCGGCGGCCGGGAATTGCGCAATGGTTTTTTCGGGTATTTCTATCTGCTGTATTCCTTGCTGGTAGCTTTTTTTGTCAGGTTTTCGATAGACCTGGCCGGCGTCGCGGTCGTGCAGGTCATCCTTTCATTTGTTTCAGGGGTATTGCTCTCCCGGCTTCTATTTGATACGTTGAAAAATAAGCGGGCGGCTTTTATTTTTTTTGTGATCTACCTCTTTTGCTATCCATTGCAGAAATGGAATTTTTACCTCTATTCTGAGGGATTGCATAACAGTCTCCTTGTTATCGGAGTATATCTTTTTCACCGATGGCAGTCAGAGCCGAAATGGGCCAGGCTGTTTGCATGGCTGGCTTTTCTTCCATTGATTCTCTTATCCCGTCCGACAGGTTTGATCTTTATTATCACAATATCACTCATGCTGGTGTTGTGGTTGTACCAGAATAAAAAAAGGGTGCAGGCATTGCTTATAGCCGGTTTGTGCATCGGCGCTGTTATTGTTGTTCTTTATTCTCCCCTGACTGCTTTTGTTAATCCTGATTCGATTCGGAGAATGGAGGTGATCTGCCAGGTACCGGAAACGAACCAGGGAGCTACTTACGAAGAATTCAACCGGCAAGGATTATCAAAAGTATTCAGTGTCATCAAAAATGAAGTGGGGGTTGGACATTTTCTGATCGCCGGGATCAAAAAACTGGGATATTTCTTTGGCATGTACCGGCCGTATTACAGCTGGCAGAACAACCTGCTGATGATCCTGTTTGCGCTGTTATATCCTTTTGCGTTGCTGGGGATATTCACAAAACAGCCCCCTGAGTTTTATTACATGAAATTGTTTGCAGCTACGTACATCTTTCTTTCTTCTCTGGCGATCTTCATTACCTGTGACGACTGGGCCAACCGGTTCATCAGCCCTGTTTTCATCTTCGTGCTGATTCTGGCGGCAGGTGGGATGATAAAATTAACGGGTCGCCGATATCAGCTCATATAATCTTTCTGCTATTTTCCTGTGCCCGCCTGGCTTTAGGTGCGGATCGAGGATATAATAATCTTTATCCGTGAGAAATTTTGTAACCGGTACCATAACAAGGTTGTTGTTGAAACGGGTTGCGTAACGGTCAGATCGGGCCATTTCTGCTGTTCTGTTAATAAAATCATCGGAGATAGAACTTCTGTCGTTCAGATCAAGCACAAATACCCGTATGCGTGAGAAATTGATACCGGACCTGTAGAGTAATTCCAGAAAGATTTTTGCACGCTGTTCTGGGCCGGGTAGTGCCGGTTGCGTATTCTTCTTTGACTTAAATATCCTTTCTTCTGCTTCACGGCTTAAATTCAGTTTTGAAAAACCGATCAGGTGTTTTCCCGGGAACCAATACGTGTTCCAGTGATGCAGAAGCACAGCTGAGTCGTATTCGGTTTTGGGAGATATTGGTAACGTGTAATTTGACCTGATATATGTCTCATTTTCTTCAAAATCGTTCTGGCAGTATTGTAATATGATATATCGCAGGTTGGATGTATCGAGTTTTGAAAGGTTGATCAATTCCCTGGCGGTACCATAGGAGGATATGGCGGCATTCAATACATTATATCCCGACCTGGAAGCTAACCGCTCAGCAAAGCTTTCTCCCTGTTCTACACCCCAGCCCATTGCATAAGAGTCGCCCAGGCAAATGATGTCGGGTTTTTGCAATGACCCTTCATCATCCCGAAGGCCAAGGCTGTTTGTATGATACTTATTGGAGAATTCGTAATTACTGAATGTGAATGTGGAGGATTTCTTCAGTGTATAGAATAAGGCACTGTCGTAGGTACCGCTCTCAGGATTGAGCTGAATGATATTCCTTGCTGATTCTGAATAATAATACTGAAAGGCTTTTCGAAACGGGCTGGGGATCATACGGGGATGATGTAGCCAATAGGCAATCAGCAATTCAGGCAGAAGTGTGCATGCGAGAACAAGCGATGAAAGGATAAGCAGTTTTCTTTTGCCTTTGTAAAAAAAATCGAATAATAGCAGGAGGATCGTAAAAAGCAGGATAAGGAGTTGTAATAAAGAGACCAGGTTCGAAATGAAGGGGGCAGCTGCAGGGAAAATATTGTTAAGCTGTATCCGGGTAAAATAACCAAGCGTAATAAGAACCAGGCACCAGCTGAAAATACGTAAGTATCTCATTACGGAGTGATTTGTAGTTTATTCTGTCAGGATCTCATTTGCACGATCCTGTTTATATACTTTCCGATCATATCAAATTCAATATTCACAACCTGTCCAATATGAACCTGCTTAATGTTGGTATGGTCATAGGTATATGGAACGATTGCTACGGTGAAATGGTCCTGTGCAACGTTAAAACAGGTAAGGCTGACGCCGTTCACGGCTACAGATCCCTTTTCGATGACCTGGCTGGCAAATTTTTCAGGGAACTTAAAGCGGTATTCCCTGCTTCCGTCTTTCTGTATAATATCAGTGCAGGTGGCAACGGTATCAACATGCCCTTGTACAAAATGGCCGTCGAGCCGTCCGCTCGGCTGCATGCATCTTTCCAGGTTGATGAAGGTCCCTTTTTTCCAGAATCCAAGATTGGTCTTCTGAAGCGTTTCGTCAATGGCAGTAACCTGGTGGAGGCCCTTGTTCAGCTTTTCAACAGTAAGGCAAACCCCATCATGGCTAAGGCTCTGGTCTACCTTCAGATCGCCATAAAGCGGTGAAGAAACCAGGAAGGTCTTATTGGTTCCATTGGTAAAAACCTCTTCCACAACGCCTGTTTTTTCAATAATTCCGGTAAACATGGGTCAAATTTCGGATTTTGTTCCAAAGATTTGCATTTTTAAGATATAATCTGCTATCTTTGCGGCCCTGCCGATACTGGCAGAAAATCACCTAAAGGAGGTATATAAAAAATTATGCTGATCATCGATTCTAAAGATTGCGAAAACATCGACAAGGCGCTAAAAAAGTATAAGAAGAAATTCGAAAAGAGCAAGATCCTGTTGCAATTAAGGGAAAGACAGGCTTATACGAAGCCTTCGGTTCGCCGTCGCAAGGAGATTCTCAAAGCCGTTTACAGGGAGCAGGTTTCAGCTGGAAAAATCGGTTAAAACAGGCCTGTTAACAATATATTTAAACTGATACCCGGTTATCCTAACTTTGGGTATCAGTTTTTTTATGCAGCAAACCATTGGGCTACAGATCCAGGAATTTCTCAATTACCTGAAATTTCAAAAGCGCTATTCGCAGCATACGATCGTTGCTTATAAGAATGACCTGGACTCCTTTTTTTCTTTCACCACAGATCAGTTTGGCGAAACACAGATTGGGGATATCAAAACCACTTTTATCCGGTCCTGGCTGGCTGGGCTTAAGGAAATGGGGATGGAAAGCAAGTCCATTAACAGGAAGATATCCTCCCTTAAATCCTTTTTTAAATACCAGCTTCGGATGGAAACGATAGGCTTCAGCCCGATGGCAGGCATAGTCTCTCCTAAGATAAGCAAACGACTGCCCCAGTTTGTAGACAACGCCGGCATAGACTTATTGTTTAGTCATATCGAATTCCCTGATGGGTGGAATGGGAGGACACAGCGGCTCATCCTTGAACTGTTATACAATACAGGTATGCGCCAGGCAGAGCTTATTGGCCTGAAGGAAACACAAATTGATAAAGGTAACAGCAGTATAAAGGTTTTGGGAAAAGGGAGCAAAGAGAGGGTGATACCGGTCGGCGGTCATTTGATGAAGCAATTGGGGGAATACATGGCTGAGAAGCCCAGGCAATTTGAGCAATATGATAAGGCATTCCTGCTGGTAACAGCCTCAGGAAAAAAAATGTACCAGGGATACGTATATAATACTGTAAAAAAATACCTTTCCCTGGTCACTACCATTGATAAAAAAAGCCCGCACGTGCTCAGGCATACCTTTGCCACCCACCTGATGAACAGCGGGGCCGACCTGAATGCGGTAAAGGAACTACTGGGCCATAGCAGCCTGGCGGCCACCCAGATATACACCCACAACAGTATTGAAAAGCTGAAAGACATACATAAAAAAAACCATCCCAAGGCCTAGGAATTTTAACAACCGCTGGTAAAAATTATTTTGAAAAAATGAGGTTCGATAGTAACTTCAAGATGAAAAATAACAGAACCAGCAACCTCTAAAATGAACCGCCTATGACCCCAAAACTCTACTTTGATTTTATTTATTTTTCACCGATAAAATGAGACGACATGAACGTTAACATTCAGACAGTACATTTCGATGCTGACATGAAACTACTGACCTACATTGAAAAAAAGATCGCTAAATTATCACAGTACCACGAGCGGATCACAAAAGTGGAAGTATACCTGAAACTGGATAACGTGGTGCACACCATCAAGGATAAAGTGGCAGAGATCAAGGTTTCCATACCCCGCCATGAATTCTTTGCAAAACATTCCACCAAGTCATTTGAGGAAAGCTTTGATGTCGCAATGGATTCCCTCATCAACCAGATAAAAAGAAAAAAAGAAAAACAGGCCGCATAGCAACGCGTTATAAAATGCTTCGTATCCCGCCCTGGTGGCGGGATTTTTTTTGGTTATTCACATTTTGAAAGTGCAGGTCAAAAAAAACTATTTCAAAGTTTTGGTATTAAGCATTTTCTCTTACCTTTGCCTTCCCAAAAAAAGGGGTGCTTTGGCATGTTCCTAATTTTGCGAGAAGTTCTTAATAACCATGCCGAAGTAGCTCAGTTGGTAGAGCAACTGATTTGTAATCAGTAGGTCGGGGGTTCGACTCCCTTCTTCGGCTCAATTTGAAGTTTGATAAGTTGAAAAGTAAATAAGTTGTAAGGGTCCCTTGTCAACGTTTAAACTGGTCAACTCCAACTGGTAAAGGGGCAGTTTCCAGAGCGGCCAAATGGGGCGGACTGTAAATCCGCTGTCTTTCGAC
>CAZYAT010000052.1:0-22736 GCA_964645235.1 uncultured Ferruginibacter sp.
CAATTCAGCTTTGTTCATGATAATTTTTTTTGAATTTTAATGTGCGACAAATATAGACGGTTTTTGATTGCAACAAAATTTTTTTTGTGAAATTTCTTTTTTGTAAAGAATCGCTGAAATCCACAAGGAACAAGGATTGCAGGCGGGTACGGTGTTCGTTATTTTTTTACACCCGGAAGGACCTCCTTCTGAAACCCTTGCCGGACGTGTATTTCAGAAGTAAAATGATGAAATCCCCTGCCCATGCGGCTTTTGACGAATAAAAAACGGCTTTGTGATTCTTAATAAATGGAATTAATTGTTTTGCACATTTAGTTAACAACCTGCATGACGGAACGGAAAGCAATGAACTTATCCCCCCATTTATCGAAGCTTTTCTGGCGCATGGCCGGGGCGTGATTCTCAATATAATTATTGTACAAGCCTTTGCTTTCGGAGTGGTACTGGATGGCAAAAGTCGGCCCCTCAGAATTGTCCACCTCCAAGAGCTGCAGAATGACCGCATGGGTAAAACAACCTGTAGCAACCATATCGGGAATATGCTCCCCCTTCAGCCAGGCAAGCCATTCTGGTTTTATTGATTCGTCCACCTTGACGGTGACATTATAAATGATCATGCGATTATTTTTCTTTTATCTCTACATAGACGGGGCAATGGTCGCTGTGCTTCACATCGGGGAATATGTCGGCGCCCTTTAATTGCTTCTTCAATGGCTCCGTTACTGTAATATAATCTATCCGCCAGCCTTTATTGTTCAGGCGAACCGACGGGAACCGCTGACTCCACCAGCTGTACCTGTGCGGCTCGGGGTGAAACTCCCTGAACGTATCGACCCAGCCACTATCAAGGAACTTCGAAAGCCATTCCCGTTCTTCCGGTAAGAAACCGCTGCTGTTCTTATTACCCTTCGGGTCGTGAATATCGATCTCCTTGTGTGCTATATTATAATCACCCACCAATATGATCTTCGGGAATTTCTTTTTGAGTTTATTCAGGTAGACATGAAATTCATCCAACCATACATATTTGAACTGCTGGCGCTCTTCGCCACTGGTACCACTGGGAAAATAGGCATTGATCAGCCTGATGTCCCCGAAATCCACCTGTATCACACGCCCCTCGTCATCACTGGCTGCATGCCCATTACCATATACCACGTTATCAGGTTTCTTTTTTGAAAAAACAGCAACACCGCTATAACCTTTCTTCTGGGCACTATACCAGTAATGGTGGAAGCCCAATTCCTCGAGCTGCTTCACGTCAACGTCATCTTTAGTGGCCTTGGTTTCCTGGAGGCAAATGATATCCGCCGGGTTTGTTTTCAACCAGTCGATAAAACCTTTTTTGAGGGCGGCACGAATGCCATTCACGTTATAAGAAATGATACGCATATAATGAACGAGTTGTAAATATTAACAGTGCATAGTTACAAAAAAGAAATAAATTCAATACCCGATTATGGATGAGATAAAGAATTTCGAGGACTTCTATAAATTAAGGATCCAGCCCAATCTGGAAGAACTGGAACAGGATGAATCAGCCGCAGCGAATTGGAAAAAATTCACCTGGTTTACCGGCGCCGGCGCTTTCGCAAGTTTCCTGCTGTTCTATCTCAAGATACTTCCTATCGGCCATATCCTTGCTGTTGCCATGCTGATCATGTGCATCATCGGCGTTTATTTCTCAACCAGGTACTCCGATCGCTATATCGATGATTTCAAGGAAAAGGTCATCGGCCCCATCATTACCTACATCTATCCTTCGGCGGTTTACAAACCCATGGGATTTATTTCCAAGAAGGAATACAAGGCCAGCAGTCTGTACCGGCGCCGCTTCACTCATTTCGATGGCGACGATTACTGGGAAACCGTTTACAACGGCATTGCCTTTCATTGCTCAGAGATCAAATCCTGGGCGGAGGATTCCACCGGCATCAGCTATATTTTCAAGGGGCTTTTCTTTTGTGCCCGGATAAACAGTTCGTTCAGCGGGGGAACATATTTATGGGCCAAAGGTAATACCCAATTGCCCTCCAGCATGGCTGATGAGCGTTACCGGCTGTACCCGATGCCTCAAGTACAAAAAGTGAGAACCGGGAACGAACGTTTTGATAAGTACTATTCTGTCTATACTACGGATGTAAATGAAGCTTCGCTGATCCTTTCCTATCATATGATGGACCACATATTGCTGATCAGGGAAAAGCTTGACCGGGAGATCGTTTTTTCCTTTGTAGCAGGCAAGTGTTATATCGCCGTACCTTTTGACGAGAACCTGCTGGAACCTCCAAAAAGGGGGATAAGGGACAAGGAAGAGATCAAAAACTACTTCCTCACCATCTTACTGGTGTTCAATATCATCGATCGGTTGGAACTGAGCAGGCTTGCCTGATCTGTTATTCCAAGATCGGCCGTAACCACCTGGCAGCTTCTTCCAGGTTCATTCCTTTGCGCTCTGCATAATCCTTTAGCTGGTCTTCATTTATCTTGCCAACACCAAAATATTTACTTTCCGTATTGGCAAAATACCATCCGCAAACACTTGCTGCCGGGTACATAGCGAGTGATTCGGTAAGGTGGATGCCTGTTGCTACTTCACCACCAAGCAAGGAAAACAGTTTGTACTTTTCTGTATGATCGGGGCAGGCGGGATAACCGGGAGCCGGCCGGATACCATTGTACTCTTCCCTGATCAGTTGTTCATTGCTAAGCCTCTCTTTCTCATCATAGCCCCACAACTCTTTTCTCGTTTTTTCGTGAAGCAGTTCTGCAAATGCTTCTGCCAGCCTGTCGGCAAGGGCCTGCAGCATGATCTTGTTATAATCGTCGTGTGCCGCCTCAAACTTTTTTATATGTTCTTCAATGCCCTTAATGGTTACACTGAACGCACCAATATGGTCCTGTTTTTCTTCCTCTGACGGGGCTATAAAATCTGCCAACGACAGGTTCGGCTCTCCTTCAGCCTTTTTCAGCTGCTGGCGGAGGAACTCAAGCTTTACAACACCCTTATCTGTCAGTACATCAATGGTGTCAGGTGAAGGTTTGGACGCAGGCCAGAAGCCGGCAACGCCGGTAGCAGTCAGCCATTTTTCCGAAACAACTTTGTCGAGCAACGCATTGGCATCGTTATAAAGTTTGGTTGCTTCCAAACCTACTTTTACATCCGTTAATATATCCGGGAACTTTCCGTGCAGTTCCCAGGCAATAAAGAAAGGTTGCCAGTCGATATAGCTCCTGATCTCAGAGAGATCATAAGCAGCAAATGTCCTTGTTCCGATAAAAGAAGGTTTGACAGGAGTGTGTTCTCCCCAGGTTACTTTATAACCGTTCTGTTGGGCGGCTTTAAAAGGTATGTATTGCTTGGCGGGCTTTTTGTTTTCAAAATCCTGTTTCAATTTTTGGTATTCGGTCTTTACGTCAGCCAGGAACCCGCCTTTTTGTTCATTGTTCAATAAATTACCGGCAACGGTCACGCTCCTGGACGCATCCAGCACATGTACCACGCCATTATCGTATTGGGGTGCAATCTTCACGGCCGTGTGCATGCGTGAAGTGGTGGCGCCGCCGATGAGCAGAGGTTGTTTCATATTTCTCCTTTTCATCTCATGGGCTACGTGTACCATTTCATCGAGAGAAGGAGTGATCAAACCGGAAAGCCCAATGATATCGGCACGGAATTTTTCTGCCTCATCCAGGATCTTGTCGGCCGGTACCATCACGCCCAGGTCTTTTATCTCGTACCCGTTGCAACCTAATACCACACCTACAATGTTCTTACCAATGTCGTGCACATCTCCTTTTACGGTGGCGAGGAGGATCCTCGCAGCACCGCTTTCATCAACAACCGGGTTGTTCCTCTTTTCTTCTTCGATGTAGGGTGTCAGCACCGCTACGCTTTTTTTCATTACCCTTGCACTCTTCACTACCTGCGGCAGGAACATCTTCCCACTGCCGAAAAGATCGCCTACTACATCCATGCCGGCCATCAGCGGACCTTCAATCACATCCAGAGGCCGAGGATATTTCTGCCTTGCTTCTTCCGTATCGGCATCTATATAATCTGTGATCCCGTTCACCAATGCGTGCTTCAGTCTTTCCTCCACGGATGTGCCCCGCCAGGCATCGTCTTTCTTTTCTTCTTTATCACTGGCTTTTACAGTTTCTGCAAAGGCGATCAGTCTTTCTGTGGCTTCGTTATTGGTATTGTTACGGTTGAGGATCACGTCTTCGCAAAGGTTCCGCAATTGTGGTTCGATCTCGTCGTAAACCACCAGTTGCCCGGCATTCACAATACCCATGTCCATACCTGCTTTAATAGCGTAATAGAGGAATACGCTGTGCATGGCTTCTCTTACTGGTTCGTTCCCCCGGAACGAGAAGGACAGGTTACTTACCCCGCCACTCACTTTGGTAAGCGGCATCAGTTGTTTTATCTCCCGGGTGGCTTCGATGAAATCAACACCGTAGTTGTTGTGTTCCTCCAGTCCTGTTGCAACGGCAAAGATGTTAGGATCGAAGATGATGTCCTGCGGATCGAAGCCAACCTGTTCCGTAAGGATCTTATAAGCCCGGTGGCAGATTTCCACTTTGCGGCCTTTGGTATCGGCCTGCCCTTGTTCATCGAAAGCCATTACGATCACTGCAGCTCCGTACATCTTGCAGGTCGTGGCCTGTTCAATGAATTTCTTTTCTCCTTCCTTCATGGAGATCGAGTTCACAATACACTTTCCCTGTACACATTTGAGCCCGGCTTCGATGATCTCAAACTTCGAAGAATCGATCATGACAGGGATCCTGGCAATATCGGGTTCGCTTTGTAACAGGTTTAAGAAAGTGGTCATGGCCTGCACTCCATCGAGGAGGGCATCATCCATGTTCACGTCGATGACCTGGGCGCCGTTCTCCACCTGCTGGCGGGCAACACCCAGGGCTTCTTCGTATTTATTTTCCTTTATGAGGCGTGCGAATTTCTTGCTTCCGGTTACATTGGTCCGTTCTCCAACGTTGATGAAATTTGTTTCCGGGCGGACGATCAATGGTTCCAGTCCGCTGAATCTTGAATATGGCTTGATACTGGTTGTCATTTCTTAGGCTGTTTCCAATTCTGTTTCTGCAACAGGTAATTTTCTTGGTTTTATATTCTTTACATGCTCGGCAATGTGTTTGATATGGTCTGGCGTGGTGCCGCAGCAACCACCCACAATATTTACGAACCCTTCCCGGGCCCAATCTTCCAGGTAATGGCCTGTATCTTCCGGTTTTTCATCGTATTCCCCCATCGCATTGGGCAGCCCGGCATTAGGGTAAGCTGAAACATAGCAGTTGGCGATCTGGCTAAGCTCTTCAATGTGCGGACGCATTTCTTTTGCACCGAGTGCACAGTTCAGGCCAATGCTTAACGGGCTGGCATGCATCACGGAAATATAAAACGCCTCCAATGTTTGACCGCTCAATGTGCGCCCGCTGGCATCGGTGATGGTACCGGATATCGAAACCGGCAACCCGGGCTGATGGGTGTCCATGAAAAATTTCTTAATGGCAAAAATGGCCGCTTTGGCATTGAGGGTATCGAAGATGGTTTCGATCAGCAACAGGTCAACCCCGCCTTCGACCAGGCCCTTGACCTGTTCGTAATAGGTCTCTACCACCTGGTCAAATGTGACAGCCCGGTAACCGGGATTATTTACATCCGGGGAGAGGCTTAGTGTTTTATTCAGCGGGCCGATGGCTCCTGCAACGAACCTTGGTTTGTCTGGATTCCTTTTGGTGAATTCATCCGCAGCTTTCCGTGCGATCTTTGCGCCCTTCACGTTCATTTCATAGGCATATTCCTGCAGTTTGAAATCTTCCTGGACGATACGGGTGGCGCCAAACGTGTTGGTTTCGATAATATCTGCTCCTGCTTCCAGGTATTGGCGGTGAATACCTTCAATAACGCCAGGTTGGGTGATGTTGAGTACATCGCTGTTGTTTTTCATATCCACTGGCCAGCTTTTGAATTGCTCGCCGCGATAGGTCTCTTCGGTGGGTTTATGCCGTTGGATCATGGTCCCCATGGCCCCGTCGATCACAAGTATGCGTTCTTTTAAACAATCTTGTAATGTTTTCATCTGTCAATTAATTATTTCGGCAAAAAGCCGGTTCAAAAAAGCAAGCTGAACTTTAAACGAGGATCGATCTGGGAAGAATTGCAGAAAGGCTTCGTTTATTAGTTCAGTTGGTGTAGTGAACAACAGGCCGAACAATAAACAAATCTGCCTGTTTGCCCGGCAAAAATAAGTCATCGGGCTGATTCAGCAAAACAATACAGGCTGGGCCGGGAAGAAGATAACGTCTTAGTTCTTTTTTTCGTAATTGCAGGTGACGGTAAGGTCAAAGGTTTGAGCAATATTATTTTTTACCGCGGCGGGGATGGCGATATTATAATCTTTTGGTCTTACTTTAAAAGTGGATGATGCAGTGACCTTCCCTGCTTTTACGGTAACCTTTCCCGCAACAGAGACCGGCTTGGTAACTCCATGGATGTTAAGGTTCCCGGTTACCAATACATTATAAACGCCGTCCTTACTGAGGTCGACCTCTTTGATGTTGGTAATGGTGCCTTTAAAGGTAGACTTGGGATACCTGGCACTTTCGATATAGTCTTCATTGAAGTGTTCCTCCATCAGGGCTTTCTTAAAATGAAAAGCATTATTGAGCAATGAAAATTGGAGCTCTCCTGAAGATGTGTTGAGGATGCTGATCACCTGGTTGTTGTCGCCCTTGATGTCTTCCATCGGGGTCGAGGAAAAAAAGGATACGAACCCGTTCTTGGTAAAATACAATTGTGCAGATCCGTTCAGGCAGAGAAAAAATAACAGGGAACAAAGGGTGCTGGTCTTTTTCATGAAATGTTATTTGACAAATGGATAACCTCTTATTAGGAAAACATCGCCGGGAAGGCCCATGTCGGCATCGCCACTGATGTAACCGCTGCAGATGCCCTTGATGGTAACCGTATGGCCTTCTCTCAGTTCTTCGGAACTTTTCTCCATGGTGCAGTTGATAAATGCCCCGGTAACCTGTGTTTTTATCAGAACGATCTGCTGGTCTAACTGGTTAACCGCAAGCTTGGCCACTTCGCCCGTCACTTCCAGGATTTTATCGGTGTATTTACTTTTAGCCCCGGCTGAATCAACCATGTAATGATTGTAAAGTTCTGAAGCCTGCACTTTCAACCCGGTAGCATCTTTCACATCCTTATGGGGCTTGTTCCAAAGTAAATAACCAATGACAGCACCTGTACATACAAATGCCATTACCGATATCAGCAGTATCCGTTTCTTGCCCATACCAGAGTACGAAACGGAGGCAGTTTAAAAAAGGTTGCTAAGCTAGTTGCCGGAATGGATAAAATTCTCGACGGGGATGCGGTTGCTGATGCTCTTGGCCAGGGTCATTTCATCGGCATATTCCAATTCTCCGCCGAACGAAACCCCCCTTGCAATGGTGGTGATCTTTACGGGGTGGGGTAAATTGGCCTGTATAGCGGCCAGTTTCTTGCTTATATAATATATAGTGGTGTCTCCCTGTATGGTTGGGCTGAGGGCAAAAATCACCTCGCTTGTCTCCTCCTTACCGATTCGTTCGACCAATGCATCTATGGATAGATCTTGCGGACCGATACCGTCCAGCGGAGAGATGATGCCCCCCAACACATGGTAGACACCGTTGAACTGCTGGGTGCTTTCTATGGCGATCACGTCGCGGATATTTTCAACCACGCAGATCATTTCCTGGCGGCGAAGGGTATTGCCGCAGATATTGCAGAGTTCTTTATCAGAGATATTATGGCAACGCCGGCAGAACTTGATCTCGTTACGCATCTTTGCCACCACCTCGCTGAACTGTGCCACTTCGGCATTATCCTGTTTGATCAGGTGCAATACAAGGCGTAATGCCGTTTTCTTACCGATGCCGGGCAGTTTGGCGAACTCATTCACTGCATTTTCTAAAAGAGACGAGGAAAAGATCATTCAGCAAAAATAAGCTTTATGTTCTGGTTCGGTGCCTTGCGGGGAATAAAACACGGAATCGGCAAGACGGCGCCCCTGATCATAGTTTCACATCACGTTCATTATCCCAATTGGCTTTTACAGAGAGTTTCTGCGGAAGGGTTGTGACCCTTTCGGGCTGCAGTTTTTTTGAGTAATCTCCATGATCCCATCGCCCGTTCTTATTGGCATCATAAAGTATCCGTACTTCGTATTCGCCTGGCCGCATCATTTTATTGTTCCACTCGCCCGTCTTCACCGGGTAGCTTTCCTTTACTTCATCGTTCAACACAAACTGAAGGACCGGGTTCCGGTCCAGGTCGAGATTACTGAACCGCAAAACCACGTTCCCGTAATCTTCCAGCCTTTTTGTAGTGAAACGGATCGTGTCCTTCTTTAGAAGCCGGTTATCAGACGAATCGGAAAAGGCCATTGTATCCAATACAAGAAGATAATCGGTTTCGGGCTGCCAGGTTACCGCCATATTGATCTTTGTACGGGTTGTATCGATGCTCCATACCGCCGGGACCGGTTTATGATTGGTATCAGTAAGTTGCAGCCTGGCACTGTCAAATTTTTTCAATGGTTTATTGAAGGTCATCTCAAAGGAAGAAAGCAGATCCTGCGATTGATACGCAGGCGGCAATGAAAAACGAAGCTTCTTTTCCTGGGGTGGTTTAGTGGAAGAAGCCGATCTTCCTTCTTTTTCCAGGGCAGAGGCAAACAGCATAACGGGTTTATTACTATCCGATATAACGACATCCTCATCCGCAAAAGCGAACAGTTCTTTTTTGGAATTATAGGTTCTTCCTCCATCACCGTCTTTCAGTGCATATACTTTATACCTGCCCGCGGGCAGGTTAAGGAAACTGAAACTGCCGTCGCCGGAAAGTTTTGTGAGGTAATCGGGCTTCCTTTTTTGTACGGCTGAGTCGTCGGCATTGCGGTACAGCAGTGCAAACATAGTGCTGTCGGCCTTGCCGGTTTCCGCCATCACAACTTTGCCGTCCAGTATCAGGGAGTCGATGCTGTTGCCGGTGGAGAACACAAACGTGAACTCTTTATATGGATTCCCTTCGTTCACGTCTACGATCGCATTGCCAAAATTGATGCTATAAGTGGTGTTCGGTAAAAGAGTGTCTTTGAATTTTACCGTAACGGTTTTCAGTTTATAGTCGATCTGTGGCTGCCTTTTAGGATAGGGGGAGATGAGTACATTATTCATCACCTCTTTCAACTCGATGTATTCGTTGAAGGTGAGGGAGACCTTGTTGCCCGATACATTCACGCTGTTCACCTTGGGTGAGGCATTTACAAGTTTAGGGGGAATACTGTCTTTCGGCCCCCCGGTAGGCATGCCGATCTGGGCACACCCGGCATTGTAAACCGGTATTCCATAAAGAAGGGCCGCCGTGATAAACAGGTATAAGATCCGGGCTGATTTCATCCAACTGGTTTGAAGTGCAAACTTAATCCCTTTGTATTATTAGTGTTTCAACCGGGCAGAGATAATCTGTTAAATCTCTTCGGCTTCGCTTTCTTCCAGTTCGTGGAGGGCAATGGCCAGATTATTATCCTTGATGAAGTTGCACCAATGACAATCGGGTTTACCACAGCCGGTATAGAATTCCCGGTTCTGTATCTTATTCCATACAGTGCCGATCTGCTGTTTCACCGTTTCTATATCCTGTGGGGTAATAATGATCTTCTCCTTCCGGTATTCCTTTTTTTTATCCGGCTCGATGAAATCGAACTCGGTGCTGAGCACCCTCCAGTCTTTTTGTTCATAATTATCCACAAGAATTTTGTAGAACACAGCCTGGCGCCAGTAATCGCCGCCGCTGGGAATTTTATCATGTGGAGGTTTGAGCTTGGGGAGCGCTTTATCAATATCGCCGGTCTTGTAATCCACCACGTTCACATTCCTGCCGTCGAATTCCAGTTTATCCAGTTTGCCTTTCAGCGGTACACCGTTTACCACCACGCCCCTGATATTCCGTTCTACCGCCACCACTTTATTCCAGGTTCTGATGTATTTGGCGTAGTAGTTTCGTAATACCTCATCGCCGTATTCGATCCTTCTTTCAAACGATTCCTTCGTAAAATGTTCCCGGTGCCGCTTCATATACCAGTTAAAATCGGCGATCACTTCGTCCACTCCAGGGAAGGTCTCAGTCCTGCTTTCCTGCATCTTCCTGAATAAACGCTCGAGGGCATGGTGCACTGCACTGCCGAATTCGGTGGCTTCGCTTTTACCGGTGGGGATGCGAATAAGGTTCTTGTAATAGAACTCGAGCGGGCAATTCAGGTAATTGCTCAGTGCGGTAACGTTCATTACGAATTTATCGAGCAGGGTTTCGATGAAATCCTCCTCCGCTTTTTCGATCTCTGGTGCCTGTGCGGTCAATTGCAACAAACCATATGCCGCCGTCTCATCAGGCGACAGCTGGATCTTTTCAAAGGGGATGCTGTGCTGCTGCAGGATCTCGGCGATGAACATGGAAGGTTCCATTTCCTTCCCGTCGTTCCTGAACCGGGCGTATGAAATGTACAAATGTTTTTCGGCTCTCGTGAGTGCTACATAGAACAAACGGCGTAGCTCCTCTTCATCGGAAGACTGCGGCTGTGATGCGAACAGGGTATCCGGGTATTTGTACCCACCGCCCGGTTTGCGTTTCTTTTCCCAGTTGGATGCATTAACGCCAGCGATGAATACGTATTCGAATTCCAGGCCTTTGCTGCCGTGTGCAGTCAGGAGGTTCACCCCTTTGTCGTTACCTGCCACCTGCACCATGGGTATGGGAAGCCCCTCTTTTTCCATGAGGTCGATGATGGAAATAAGATTCCGGAGGTTGAGCATTGGATTGCGGCCCGTCTCGTCTTTTATAAAATCGAAGAAAGCCGTGAGTAGTTGCAGCAGCCGGACCTTATCCGTACTGCCAAGCACATAATTAATGATACCGGCCTGCTGGATGATGTTAGAGAAAAGTTGCTGCAGGGTAACATTCGGCACATCGGAGATCAGCTGTTCAAATACGGCGCTTATCTTTTTCAGGGAGGCATTCAGCCCGCTGTCGAACAGGTCTTTTGCAGGAGTGCCCGCTTTGTCAAATAATACTTTCCTGAGCGAAGTAAGTTCACCGTTGTATCTTTTATTATTGGTCTCAACCGTGATCTTGGCGATTTCCATTGCAGGGATCCTGAAGAAATCATAATGGAGGATCTCGAACAACATTTCATCGCCGCCGTAAGGAATATCCTGCTCGGCATTCAGGTAGCGGAGCAACTGAATAAGTTTTCGAACGAATGGTTGTTCCAGGATATTGATGCTTCTCTTGCTGTAGACAGGGATGTCTTTCTGCCTCAAATAGGCACTTAACTCTTCTCCGTATTTGTTCTCTTTATACAATACGGCAATGCGCCCGGGTTGAACATTCCCTGCCAGCAGGGCGTTGACCCGGTTGGCGATGTCCGCCATTTCATCTTTGACGCTGTTGTATTCATGTATCTCGGGGTGATTGGTCAGCCCGTTGATGGCCTGGTTGGATGCAAGCAGTTCTTTGCTTAACCCGTTGATCTTTTCAACCAATCGTTCCTTATTGCTCCCGATCAGTGTTTTTGAAATATCAAGTATAGGCTGTGTGCTTCGGTAATTATTGGTGAGCACTACGGTCAGGAGGTCTTTTGTATAGGCGGTGGCAAAACCGAGCATGTTCTCCACATTTGCCCCCTGAAAGCGGTAAATGCTTTGGTCATCGTCACCCACTACAAATACATTGGGCCTGTCCCAGTAATTGATGAGCAAATGAACAAGTCTGTTCTGGATGCCGCTGGTATCCTGGTATTCGTCCACCAATACATATTGGAACTTCTCCTGGTAAACAGCCAAAAGATTCCTGTTCTCTTCAAAGGCTTTGATCACCCAGTTGATCATATCGTCGAAATCGTAACGGTTGCGTTGGCGCATCAGGCCCTGGTAATTGGTAAATTCGTTCACGGCAGCCCTGAGCTTTTCCATCTTTTCTTTTTCCTCTTCGATCTTATCGGTTCGTATATCACCTTTTTTGAACTCTTTCACCGCCCTTTTGGCAACATATTCGTCCCGGTTGGGAAGATCGGCAATGTACTCATCGACCTTCTGGTTGATGTAGGCCGGTGTCCAGCCTTCCCGTTTCATGGCTGAGAACAGGCTTCTCAGGTTGTTGATCTCGAAGTAAACATCGCCCCGGTAACGTTTAAGAGGATGGTTCTTAGGAAATGAGTCGATCAGTGTTTTGAATAACTGGATGCTTTCAAGTTCTGATATGGCATCGAGGGATGTTTTCTCGAACAGGGCAAGATTGTCCTGGATCACATCGTTGCAAAAGGCGTGGAAGGTGTAGATGTTCACCTTGTATGCATCGGCGCCGATGAATTGCAACAGGCGTTTGCGCATGGCGATGGTACCGGCGTCGGTATAGGTAAGACAGAGGATATTTTCCGGGAGCGCATCGGTTTCGAGCAGTATTTTACCGATGCGGGCTGCGAGTATCTGTGTTTTACCGGTCCCTGGTCCGGCGATGACCATTACCGGGCCTTCGATCGTATCTACGGCACGGCGTTGCGCTTCGTTGAGCCGCTGGTATTCTTCCTCAAACTTTTCCTGTAATATTTCGCGGTAGTGCGACATGTAACAAAGATACTGGAGAACGGGTAACTGTTTATTGCTTACTTGTCTGTTGGTTGTGGTACCAATAAACTACCTGCACGAATACATTTCCCGTATAAAAAAGATACCATCGAATTTGTGGTGCCAGGTTGTTTTAATACTTTCCTGGTGCCCATGGCCTTTCATAAAATAGCCGGATTCGTCTCCGGGGTTCTCTTTATTGAATTTGCCGAAATCGGTAAATGCAAAATCATAATGTTCAGGTATCCATGTTTCAAAACCATTCTTCTTGGGGTCTTTGACGACTTCGGTTTTTGAAGTGGTTACACGGCCTGCGCTGCCATTATAGGAAGAAAAGCCAAGTGAGTATGTTTTTAATGCCGGATCTTTGATGTTTTCCAATACAGAGCCCATATACCGGTACCTGTCTGTGTAGTAATTACCATAATGCCCGGCGTCTTTTGATATATGTCCATTCTGCGCCCATACAATGATCCGTTCATTGGGATATTTAACGGTGACCAGCCATAATAGATTTTTTGCCATCTGCATATCACGTTCGTTAAAGGCCGCTACCGGGTCCTGTTCAATATTCCTGTTACGGTTGCTTTCAGAAATGAGATTGTCTACCACCATCATCCAGATATTATCGGCGGTAAGAAATTTCCCAAGTTGCTCCTTGATGGTATTGATGTACATCAGCTGTTTGTCGTACTGGCCTTTGTCTTTCAGTTTCTTCCTGCAGGAATCAATAAATGGGATTATCTCGGATGTATAGTTGACCTCCTTTGTCACCGGCAGGTTGTGCGACTGTAACACACTGTCGAGTTTTGAAGAAAGGAACCGCAGGGAATAATAAAGCAGCATCTGGTTATCGAACCCGGCCAATTGCATTGGTTTGGCGGAGGATTGTGTTCCAGGCAGATAGTTTTTAAAAAGGTCCCTGCAGGCGGGGCAGGCCGTCCATACCGGGAAAATGTTGGACTGTTCGAAACGAATCACATTCTCCACCGACTTGGGTTCTGCATCCCAGCCATAAGTAAGTCCAAAGAAGTCACTTTCAAAAGCCAGTACATTGAATCCCTTCTTTTCATGCAGATATTTTATGAGCCTGGTCTTTGCCAGGTAGGCGGGCGCATCGCCATGGTCCTGCTCTCCCAGCATGACGATACGGGAATCGCCGATGGCACTGCCGATTGCCTCAAGGTCAGAAAAATCCAATGAATCGGGGGAGATCGTTTTGATCGGTACGGTGTTTTGTTTTACATAAGATTGAATATTTTGGGCCGTTGCCGCTGTGATGGATGCGATCAACAGCATAACTAAGGTGAAGCACTGTGGTTGCCGGATGAATATCTTAAAGAAGGTCAACGGATGTAAATATATCATGGATCCTGGTTAACTGGCTAAATCCATATAAAAGTAGCTAAATCATTGCTTGGAAAAACAAAATAGCTCCAATGTTGTTATAAGCTGCAATGAGTAAGGTTTATTCCCTAAAGACAATGCAAAAGATACCCATTGGTATGATTACCGCCTGGGATTTCTTCAGCGACCCGGTCAACCTGCAAAAGATCACTCCTGGTAACATGGGATTCCGGATCATTTCCGAACATCATGGCGGAAAAATGTACGCGGGGCAGATCATCGAGTATAAAGTAAGTCCATTGCCGGGTATACCCGTGTACTGGATGACCGAGATCACACATGTGGAAGCGGGAAAATATTTCGTGGATGAACAGCGTTATGGCCCATACAGCCTGTGGCATCATCAGCATCATTTCAAAGAGATCGAAGGAGGTGTGGAGATGACCGACATTGTTCACTACAAGATACCGTTCTGGTTCTTTGGAGATATAGCTAACGGGTTATTAGTAAAGAAACGGTTGCAGAACATATTTGACTACCGGCGCAGCAAGATCGAAGAATTATTTGGAGTATTGACCTGATGGATCCCCCGGAAATACAAAAGCCGGCAAAGCTCCTTATCCCGGCATCCTGGTGATGTACTTCTCAATTTGTTTGATCTGCTCCACGATCTGCGGGGTAGTAGGTTTATAAGCTTTTGCCTTACGGAAATAATCCTTGGCCGCCCTGAATTCCCGTTTATTCATCATGATGGAACATAGCTGCAGGTATGCTGCTGCATTGTTCTCATTGTCGGGCAGGCCGGCACGTATGGCCTGGCGGATATAGCTCTCGGCCTGTTTCATATCGCCTTTCTGCATACTCAGCATCCCCAGTTGTAATTTGTTGGGCCCCTCGGCCTGCTTGGTGAGTGAGCCGCCGCCGAGTGAAAGGCTCTTCTTCATCATTTTTTCGGCACCATCAAAGTCCTGGTCAACCATCGCAAGATTCCCTTTTACAGTATAGTATACGGAGCGGACAGGTTTGATAAGCAGCCCGGGGAACCAGATGGAATCCACGACTTTTTTGGCCCCGTCCATATCCCCTTCTTCCATGTACGACTGGATGAGGCGCATCGGCCCGAAGAGAAAATGACCCACAATAAGTATCACAGCAATGAAATATAATATAAAAGAAGGCCAGAAACTGGTTTGCCAATGTGTAAAAATTGCGGCGGCGAGGAAACCTATACCCAGCCATAAACGATATTTAATAAGAAGGTTCAACCACTTCATGCTCATAGAAATTTAGGACGGCAAAGATAAGGCTTGCACCTAAAATGCGGAGAAGGATGACCAATAACAGCAATTACCCATAAAAGGCCGTCGGTTCACCCTGTTTTTTTGCCCGTTCAATGTAGGGAAGTGCCCGTTCGGCAGGTATATATTGGTGTTTTAACACTGTTTTTTAAGCTTTAACCAACAGACCCACGCTTGATGAGAAAGACACATACTGTAAACCATTGTCTGAATGGCCTGTTTGGGCTCTGCCTCCTGCTGGGGGCCATCGAGCCTTTCGATGTCTGTGCCCAACCCGGGCTGCCTATGGCATTGAGCAATTTCAAAAAACAGGTTGCCAACACGGCTGCTTTTATCCGGAATATAGGTCAATATGGGCAAACCATGAAGGGCTATGAATACATGGGACAGATAGAATATGGATGCGAGGGGCCCGATATGATTGCTTTGTTTACTACCAAAGGAGTGATCTTTTTCCAACGAAAGATCGAAAAACTGCCTCATCGGGAAGAGCGTAAACTCGAACGCCAGGGATTGCCGGAAGAAGAAATCGAAAAAAGAAGGAAGGTAACCGACCGGGTTATAACGATGGAATGGGACGGAGTCCGGGGAGGGGCCCAGGTACTCGCAGAGGATAAAACAGAAGCATACCACACCTATGGACTAATCACCGAGAAGGCCTTTGGTTACCGCAAGATCACCTACCGGAACATGTACCCGGGAATCGATATCGTATACGACTTCGGTACGGATGAAAAACCCGGTTTCGAATATAGCCTGTTGGTAAAACGCGGCGCCGACCTGAAGGCCGTAAGTCTGCGATATGACGGTGACATCAAAAAAATCAAAGCGGATGAATTTGGAAATCTTGTGGTTCATTCAGATATCGACGGTATCCGGAGCTCTGTTCCGGTGAGTTATTATGGAAAACAGTTGTTGAGCAAGCCGGCGTCGGCGTTCCGTTCTGTTTATACCATCCAGGGCAAACAGGTCCGTTTTTCTTTTCCGGACAAATACGATTCAACCAAGGATATTATCATAGATCCTTTCGTGTCAACAACGGGTAACCTGGCAGGGCTCAATGCCGGGAAGGCCAAGGATGTGGATTTCGATTATGCAGGTAATATTTATGTTACTGGTGGCGGATCGATGTCCACCACACATAGCCTCGCCAAGTACAATGCTGCCGGCGTATTGCAATGGACCTTCAACGGAACGCTCAGCAACCCGGTATGGACATTCGGCACTTATTACGGCGGCTGGATGGTGGAGAAACCCACGGGAAATATCTATCTCGGACAAGGATTTAATCCCGCCACAGGATTTAGGGTGATACGGGTAAATACAAATGGGTTGTATGATAATTATATTACAACACCCAACCCAAGCTTCATGGAAGCGTGGAAGATGTTCTGGAGTTGTAATAATGGTTCGCCGCAGATACTGATTGCCGGCGGCGGGATCAACTCAAATATCAATTTCGGCTTATTCACTCCCCCGTCAACAACAGTCAGCTCTCTGAATATTACCGGTATAGCCTATACCGGAGCAAACGGCTGGGCGCAGGATATTGCCGATTTTGTGTTCGATCCGGCCACTAACGATATGTATTCTATTTTCGGTTCTCTTTTCGGAACCCCCTCTGTCGGGAACCGGCTGTATAAGAATACGGCGCCTTATAGTTCTGCATCCATTGCATGGAATGTTGCATCCGGGTACAATACTGTGAGTGAGGCTGCCAACCGCCCCTACCTCGTAGCTTCAGGACTTGTTGACAACTCGGCCAACATGCTTTGGGTAAATGCGTCTTACCTGTATTACTGGGATGGAAAAAACCTGAAAGCATTTAATAAAGCAACCGGTGCCGGTGTAGGGACACCACTTACTACTGCGAATACGCCTTTTATGCAGGGTGGTATCATCGCCGATGCCTGTGATAATATCTTCGTCGGCGAAGGAAACGGACTGATCAAAGTATATCATTTCGATGGCAGCACATTCAGCGATGCACCTGCGGATATCAACATCCCGGGATTTGCCGGGAAGTCAGTATACGATCTTGCCTACGATGAATCAAGAAAACTCCTGTATGCAAGCGGCGATGGATTTGTTGGAGCCTTTGACGTGTCAGCATATTGTCCGACGACCTTGTATACCGTGAACGTTACAACAAACTGTATAGCCAAAACAGCCAATGCTTCTGTAGCGCCGGCACCACCAGCCGGATCTGTGATAACATATACATTATTCAATGGAAGTACCCAGGTAGCCAGCAATACCTCGGGCGCCTTCACGGGACTTTCATTGAATGTAAGCTACAGCGTTGTCGCCACCGTAAACCTGTTGTGCAGCGGTGCCCAGGCGTCAGCTAATTTTACCATCAGTGGACCGAATCTATCAACTTCACAAACGAATGCTACTTGTGGTACCAACACTGGTACGATAACAATTACCGGTTCGGCAGGTACATCGCCTTATACCTATAGCATCGATGGAACCAACTTCCAGGCTTCCGGAAATTTTATTGGCCTGAACGCCGGTGTCTATATCGCTTATGTGAAAGACCTAAATGGTTGCCAGAGTACGGATACGGTGATCATCATCAATACCAACGGTCCGCAACTCAGTTTCACACAAACCAATGCCACCTGCGGAAGCAGTGTGGGTACCGTTACAGCGAATGCTACCGGTGGAACCACTCCGTATCAGTACAGCATCAATGGTGGAACAACCTACCAGTCGAATAATTTCTTCACCGGCTTAGCACCGGGTTTGTATACGCTTGTGGTGAAAGACGCAAACAACTGCACCAACAGCGATGTGGTAACGATCACCTCGGGCACTGCACCTTCTTTATCCGCCACGCCTTCCACAGCCAGTTGCGGACAAAGCAACGGAAGCATCACGGCCTTTGCCAGCGGAGGAACAACACCCTACACATACAGCATCAACGGAAATACTTTCCAGGTAAGTAATGTATTCACCGGACTTGCTTCGGGTGCCTATACCGTGTATGTGAAGGATGCAAATGGTTGTACAAAAACTACAGCTGTTACAGTACCCAACTCACCAGGTCCCACCGTAACAGCGACAACAACACTGGCGGCATGCGGCAATATCAATGGTACGATCACCGCAACCGGTACCGGGGGTATTGCACCATATCAATATAGTATTGACGGAGGTGCCACCTACCAGGTGAGTAATGTATTCTTCGGCCTGGCCCCGGGTGTTTATACAATCACCATCAAGGATAACACCGGTTGTATCAATACTGTATCGGCAACAATAACAAGCAGTAATGCTCCTGCGGTTACGGCTTCATCAACGGCATCATCCTGTTCTGCCAATACTGGAACGATCACAGCAGCCGGTAGTGGGGGAGTCACACCATACACCTACAGCATCAATGGTTCTACCTTCCAGGCAAGCAATGTATTCACCGGAGTGGGTGGAGGTAACTATATTGTATACATCAGGGACAATCCAGGTTGCATAGGAACGACTACTGTAATAGTAGCGGCAGCGGCAGGCCCATTGATCACCGCCACCACCACGCCTTCCTCCTGCAGTGTTAACGACGGAACCATCACAGCAACCGGAACGGGAGGCGCCCCGCCATTGCAATACAGTATCAATGGCATCACTTACCAGGCAAGCAATGTATTTACGGGTCTGGCCCCCGGGAACTATACCGTGTATGTGAAAGATGTCAACAATTGCTTGAAAACAACAAATGTAACCGTGGCCAATGTATCCGGACTCGGGTTAACAGTAAGTACATTATGGTCATCATGTAATGGTAACGGCGGAACGATCACAGCCACTGCCACGGGCGGAGCAGCCCCCTTTCAATACAGCCTTGACGGCACCACGTATCAACTGAGCAATGTATTTACCGGGCTAGCTGCCGGCAACTATACGGTATATGTAAAAGATGCAAATGGCTGTGTAATAACCAAACCGGCAACGCTTACCTATGTGTCAGCAGTTACGCTTACCGCAACAGTGCTTCACCAGGCAACCTGTGGTGGCTCCAATGCGGTGGTTCTTGGGACCAGTTCGGGAGGAGTAGCTCCTGTTACATATAATATCGATGGCGGAGCTTACCAGGCATCTGGTTTCTTCATTAATGTAGCAGTAGGCACACATACGCTTACGGCAAAAGATGCAAATGGTTGTATCTCTCCTTCACAGTCAGTAACCATCACTAATTCAGGAGCGGGCACAATCCCAACGGATGTGACCTTTACAATCAAAGATGCCTTTGCCTGTACCGGGCAAACGGGAAGGATCAAGAACCTGAAAGGCATACCAAGTGGTGGAGGAAATAGCTATACATTCAGCCTTGATGGAGGTGCATTCACTACGTCTAATCAATTTACAAACGTTCCTCCGGGAACACATACTGTTACAGCAAAGAACCAGGATGGCTGTACCGTAACCAAACTGGCCGTGGTAGGAAGCGGAACACCCGCGAGTGCAACAGCAACGGCTACAGCTGCCGCATGTAATACAACAACCGGAACGGTCACGATTAACGGGGTAGGAGGATCGACGCCATACCATGCAAGCATCGATAATGGAACTACTTGGGTAACCTTCTTTCCACCAGGTGCAAATACTTATACATTTACCGGTCTCGCTCCCGGGTCTTATACCATCATCATGGCCGACGATGCAGATTTTACAGCTGGGCCGCCTGATATCCCGGGAGCATGTCTTACTAATATTAATGTAGTTGTTCCATCGTCTGGCGGGCCGGGCGTTAATACCAGCCAGGTGAATGCGACCTGCAATGCTAATAACGGAAGTATCACAGCAGTGGGTACAGGAGGAGTACCGCCTTATTCATACAACATCAATGGCGGTGCATACTTCCCGAGCGGAACATTTAATAACCTCACACCGGGTACCTATGCAGTAGGTGTGATGGATGGCTCAGGATGTTCAGGCGGAGCGACGGTAGTATTGCTGGGAACACCTGTTCCATCAATAAGTACCGTACTTACAGCCGCATCCTGCAATACAAATAACGGAACCATTACTGTAAATGCAAGCGGTGGCACAGCACCATTCGAGTACAGTTTGAATGGAACTGTATTCCAGGTAAGTAACGTGTTTACGGGCCTGGCACCGGGAACGTATACGGTATATGTGAAAGACCTTAATAATTGTTACAGCACGGCAGCCGCTGTGATCAGCAATATAGCAAGGGTTCGGGTCACGGCATTTGCTGTAGCTGCAACTTGTGGTAACAATGATGGAATGATCGTAGCCACAGGTTCCTTTGGTACGTTGCCTTATCAATACAGTCTCGATGGTATCGTGTTCCAGAGTAGTAATACTTTCACCGGTTTAACTGCGGGATTTTATACGGTTACCATCAAAGACGCAGCAGATTGCATCAACACGACTGGCATAACAGTCAATAATAATACTGCGCCAACCGTTGCCGCAGCTACATCGTCTGCTGCCTGTGGAAATGCCAATGGGAGTATTACGGTTACGGCCTCAGGCGGTTCAGCACCATTGCAGTATAGTATAGATGGGATCAATTTTCAACCCTCCAATATTTTCACCGGGCTGATAACAAATAATTATGTTGTAACAGTTATGGATGCCAATGGATGCATCAGCACCCGGCAGGTCTTTGTAGGAAATATCAACGGCCCGCAAGTGCTGACAGCAGTGATCGTACATGCAGCCTGCGGACAAAACAACGGTACCATCACCGCCAGCGCGAGCGGAGGTACGGGTGGATTGCAATACTCCATCAACGGAACGACTTACCAGGCAAGTATTGTATTCAATGGAGTAGGGGCAGGCAGCTATACCTTATATGTAAAAGATGCCAATAATTGTATTAAAACCTTGCCGGTAGTGGTGAATAATCTTGCCGGGCCGACAGCTACAGCAACTTCATCACCTGCTACCTGCGGATTAAGTGACGGAACGATCACTGTCACTGCTGCAGGTGGAACTTTACCATTGACATACAGTAGTAATGGCGGTGTAAGCTACCAGGCTGGAAATATCTTTACGGGTTTATTGGCAGGTACTTATAATATTGTGGTGAAAGACGCACGTAACTGTGTGTACAACACCACGGTGGATGTGAATGCATTCAATTTCACGGGCAACCTGGCTGGCGTCATTGGCGGAGTGCAGGTCTGTAACAGCGGAATCGTATCACCCGGCGGTACCTTGTATCTTGATCCATCTTGTAACCTGATCGCAAAAGTGACTCCGTCGGGTGCTGTTCCGGTGACAGGGACTATCAGCGCCTGTGTGATCATTGATGGAACGGTCCAATACTTCAATGCTGAGCCTTATGTACAACGGCATATCGACATTGAACCGGTTACTAACCCCAATAATGCTACTGCAGCTATAACACTCTATTTCAAAGACCAGGAGTTTGTGGAGTTCAATAATAACCGGGTTGGATTCCCGGCCCTGCCAACAGTGGCTGGTGGAGCCAATGCTGATCCTAATAAAAGCAACCTGCGGGTAACCCAGTATCATGGTGTGCCCATTGCACCCCACAATAATGGGAACCCTGCTGCTGGTTATTATTCAGGCAATGCAGGGTCGGGTGTGCTGATCACTCCTTCTGTAAATTATAACACAACATATAATTACTGGGAAGTTTCTTTCCCTGTAACGGGGTTCTCTGGCTTCTATGTGCATACCAACCTGCACTTCCCGCTGCCGATCAGCCTAACCTATTTCAATGGAAGCAAGCAGGCAACGGGGCATTTGCTGAACTGGAAGATCGACTGCCATTCAAATGCGGGTGTTTCCATGCAGCTTGAACGCAGTGGAGACGGAAGAAGTTTCATGATAATTCATAATGTCACCACAGATACAACACGTTGCCTGCAACCATTCAGTTACCTTGATACATCTCCGGTTCCCGGAGTCAATTATTATCGTCTAAAGATCACGTCGCCGGGTGGCAAGGTCAACTACAGCAACCTGGTTATATTAATAAACGGAGCCAAGGGAATTGAATTGCTGAGCCTGGACCCTAACCCGGTTGTGGACGACTATTTCAACCTCACACTCAGCAGTGCAAAGGCCGCAAGCCTGGAAATAAATATTACAACCATTGAGGGAAGACAGGTAATCAGGCAGAGGGTAAGTGCCCAGCAGGGAGTGAATAATTACCGGATGAACGCAGGTAAACTGGCAGCAGGTACTTACCTGTTAACGGTGTATACAACCGATGATAAGCCTAAAACTATCCGTTTTGTGAAAGAATAGGGTTATAGGGCAAAATCCATTATTTTTGCCCTCCTGAAAATCGCTCCTCCGCATTGGATTTCGATGTCGTTTGAGCGCTATTCAAATGGCCCTGTAGTTCAATGGATAGAATAGAAGTTTCCTAAACTTTAGATACAGGTT
>CAZYAT010000053.1:0-22614 GCA_964645235.1 uncultured Ferruginibacter sp.
TAGAATAGAAGTTTCCTAAACTTTAGATACAGGTTCGATTCCTGTCGGGGCTACATTAACTCTTTTATATATATCTGCACTAACCCATTTTAGTATCCAACAGGAAGGCCACAACTTTTACAAAAGCAACCAATTAACCTGTTTTTACGATTGATACAGCAAAATACGATCCTTTGCTTTCGGCAGATGAACTAAGTATGTATATCAGGGGATGTGCCCTGAACGAAAGAGCCAGCCAGAAAAAGATATATAACTCTTTTTATGGCTATGCCATGACCATCTGCGACTGTTATGCCAATAACGAAGAAGACGCCATCGAAATACTTAATGATGGATTCCTCAAAATTTTTAAAGAGATACACCGTTATAAGCCAGCATATACGAACGAGATCAATTCATTTAAAGGGTGGCTGAGGAAGATAATGGTATATACGGCGATCGACCATTTCAGAAAAAACAAAAAGCATCATGTGGTGGGCGAACTGGATATTGCCGTTACCCAACCATCCGTACATGAAGCGAACGGTTTGGATAAGATCTCCTATGACGAGATCATCCGGTTCATACAAAACCTGTCGCCTGCGTACCGTACCGTCCTTAGTTTATTCATCATAGAAGGGCTCAGCCATGAAGAGATAGCCGACCAATTAGGCATATCGGTGGGAACTTCAAAATCGAACCTTGCTAAAGCAAGGAAACAATTACAGAAAATATTGCATAATCAAAATCAAATAGCCGAGATAAAAAATGTTGGATGAGGAAATGGACCATATGATCAGGGATGCAGCTGAGAATCATCACCCGGCCTATAATGACCAGGCCTGGGAGAAGATGGAAAAAATGCTCGACAAACACCTGCCTCAAAAAAGGGATAGGAGAAAATATTTTTTCTTCCTGCTACTGTTCCTTTTGCTGGGAGGAGGCGCCCTTTTTTCAGTATATAAGCTTGGAGAGAGTAATTCAAAACAGTCGATAGGTGTTTCAGCGAAAGAAGATAACTTAAAAAAGGAGGTCGATAAAACCAGTACGCCGGTTACTGATGAGCAAGACAACAGTGATGCCCTTACCAGTAGTGTCTCATCAAACCCCGCCGGCAACCCGGGCTTAACAAAGGGGAATACCACAAGCAGTACAGGCATAACTTCTGTAAACACTACCAGCATTCCGAAACGCAATAAGACTGTATCGGGCAAGGGTACTACGCTTAAAACATCTGTTGAAGATCAAGGCCAGGCAATTAAAAAATACGGTACAAGATCAAATAGGGGCAGGTCTGACATCCGGACCATTGCAGGAGCGATTGGAAACCGGGATTTGGCTATCACAAACTCCGACAGCAGAGTCAATAACCGCAGCCCCTACAGGAAAAAGGGAACAGGTAAAACGAAAGTGACCATAGCTCCGGTAGCCGCGGAAGAGGCTGAGAAAAAAGAAACAGGAACAGAGCCTCTTGCATCCGGTAAGGAAGAAACAAAAAATACAGAAGTGACAAGTCAACCGGTTGCCGTGAATGAACAACCAATGAAGGCAGAAGAAAAGAAAGAAGAAACAAAACAAAAGGAGGAAAAGAAAGAAGAAATAACGGCAACAAATAATAAACCTCCATCAGCACCGGATAAGAAAAAGCCTGGTAAAGGCGGTTTCCGCAGCAATTTCGGAATTACCTTTTCGGTAGGCCCGGACGTAAGCTTTGTTTCACTGAACAAATTGGGTAAAGCCACGATCACTTATGGGGCCGGGATCAGCTATACATTCGCCAAACAGCGGTTAACTGCAAGAGCAGGGTTCTATACTTCCAATAAGATATACGATGCTACCCCGGAACAGTACCACACCCCGGGTGGCAATTACCCTTACCTCTTCAACGTTGCAGCCGAATGCAGGGTATATGAGATCCCGTTGGCATTGAGTTATAACTTTTGGAACCGGAAAAAACACAGTTGGTTCGGCAGTATTGGGCTTTCTTCCTTCTTGATGAAAACGGAAAAGTATAATTACGAATACAAGACACCTTCAGGCCAATACTATAATTATCCTTGGAAAGTAAAGGATGAGAACAAGCATTATTTCTCAGTCGTAACACTATCGGCCGGATATAATTATAAACTAAGTAAGCGCATCTCTCTTCAGGCAGAACCCTACGTGAAGATACCCCTGGGAGGTGTTGGTCATGGCAAGGTGAAACTGAATAGCGGCGGTATCCTGTTCACGGTTACGGTAAAACCCTTCGCAAAGAAGGATTAAATAGGTTTGTCGTGAGTTTAAAATGATAAAGGCTTCCAATCGGAAGCCTTTATTTTAGTTCTCAATAGAGTTTATTTTTTATTCTTTTTCCGGAAGAGAACGAAATCCCTGGCAACGGTAAATCCCCAACGGAATTGATTGGTGGTTGTTCTGGTAAGAAAACGGTTCTCGAGGATAGAGTGCGTATTAGTGAAATTGACATGGAAAACATGGCCCGGTGTCACCAGTTCAAGCCCAACGCCCCAAACATCGTATAAGTTAACCCCGGTGGCTTTCAGGTTGTTGATATTGCCCTGAGACCGGAAGGGATGGAAATAATCCGCAATAAAGACAAACTGTTTGTAAACCGGAACACGGATGGCAGCGCCAAAGGCAAACACATTTTTAACATCACCGGGTACTACATAGTTGGTGTGCACATACGTAGGGTTCAGCTGGAAGCTAAGGATCTTACCGAATTTGCGGGCGATCATCAATTGGAGTACCTGGCTTTGCCGGCTGGAAGTAGTGGGGTAATGGTTTTCTTTGGTGGAATCCAGGCTGTGCTTTACCGATGAAGCAACGCCATTGGCAAAAACAGCGATTGATAAAGGGCGGGAAGGGTCGTTTTCCATCTGCTGCATAATTCGGTATTTGGCGGCCATTTCCCACAGCTGGGTAACCTGTCCAAAACCCTTGTTTCGGGAGAACATAAGGTTGAGGTTCTTTGTAATGCCGATGGAGAAACCAATCTTTACATCGGTGGAATTATCAAGTCCAAATGCATTTTTAATACCACCAAATGTTCCTCCGATATCGCCGAAATTGTGCACTACCTTGAACTCAAGATGCCCCTTTTTCAGCATTTCGGTAGTATTGGCATTAATGAGCCGGTGCGAAAGGAATACAGCTACTGGTTTTTTAACGTGCGCCGGAGCGCCCTTGCCTTCAAGGTCTTTCAGCAGGTTGTCGGCAGCTGTATCAACCTGTGCAGATAAGGCCATGGTTGTCAGCATATAAAAAAAGAAAAGGATCTTTCGCATAAAAATGGTTTTGGTTAATATGTTACAGGGAATAGAACGGAATATATTTTTCCCGGGTTGCCAGTAGATTGCCAGATGTTTGAATAGACCATTCAATTTCTTTTATGGGATATGAAAAGACCATAGTACATGTAAGCGCTTCTTTTGAGCAGGGCATGCGGTTATTCAACTGGCTGAAACGGTATGCCAAGGGCAGCGATGACCGTTTCCTCTATTGGGATGAATTCGTGTTTACCGCAGATCCTTTTCAGGATTGTGATGCAGTATTGGTTTTAAACAATCCTTCTGAAATAATTGAAACAACCTGTTTCCCTGAAAAAGTGATCGCTTTTATGATGGAACCGGGGATTCAAAGCGAACATCCATGGATGTTCAAGGGTTTGCAGCAGTATGCTGCCGTTTACTCCCCAATAAAGAATTCTGATAATACCGAACTTTCACCCGGTTTCCTGGGCTGGCATGTTTTACACAGTTACGGGGAATTGAGTTCGTTGAATATGCCTGTAAAAAAGAAGAAGATATCCTGTATCTCTTCGGGGCTGGCAAAACTGGAAGGACAAAGACAACGGGTAGCCTTTGTAGACATGCTCAGAAAATATGCTCCCGAAATCGACCAATTTGGAAAGGGGAGCAATTTTATTGAGAACAAAATGGATGGGCTGCTCCCATACCGGTTCAGTATCGCTATTGAGAACAGTTTTATGCCTTATTACTTCACAGAAAAGATCACCGACTGTTTTCTTGCTTATACGGTCCCGGTCTATTGTGGCTGTAAGAACCTGGGAGATTATTTCCCGGAGAAATCGTTCATCCAGATCGACATAAATGACCCCGGTACCGCTTTGGAAAAGATCAGGTACATAATGGAACACGACGATTTTGAACAACGCTTGGACGCATTGCGGGAGGCCCGTGACCTTGTACTCAATAAGTACCAGCCCCTGGCAGGCGCTGCCTCCGTACTAAGGGCAAAACAACCTTCTGTTAAAACAAGGACAATCATCAACCCCGTACCGGATAGTTTTCGAATGAAGATCAGGAAAATGCTCCAGGGGTAAAACCAAAAAATATCGTAGAAAGGCTTCCCCTGTCAATTTTATTCCGATAAGAATACGACTTTAACCCAAGAGGTAAGACCATGTCGTAGCTTTTCATGAAAAGGAGGTTTTTACAAGACATATCTGCGAGTACGATCCAGGTTGTGCTTAACCAGGTTTTGGGCCTGGCGGTCTTTATCCTTACTTCCCGTTATCTTTCCAAGCCGGTTTATGGGGAATTCAACTGGTCCCTGGCCATTCTAACTTTTGTTACCACCATTCTCAGCCTTCGACTCGAACAGGTCATCGTCCGAAAAGTTGCTTCCGGGGAGAACCCTTCCACCTTGCTTGGCATTTTTGCGGCACATACGCTTTTCTTCGGGCTGTTCTTTTATCTATTGCTTTATTCTGCCTGCCTCATCTTTCCTTCATTCTTCCACCAGCATGATCTTTTACTTATTGCCGCCATCAGCCAGTTACTTCTGTTCTTTGCCTCCCCGTTCAAACAACTGGCGAATGGCCAGGAACACTTCAGGCTTTTAGCGATCATGTCAACGGTTTCCAATTTAGTGAGGGCCGCCGGCTTATTGCTGTTGCTGTTGTTGAATTCTTTTGGCATTCAACAGGTACTGATCATTTATATAGTGGCAGCCCTGGCCGAATTGGTGATCTGTATCTATGCTGTTCGATTCAGGATGGGTATCCGGATCAGCAGGGGATGGGTGATAAAAGATTACCTTTTATTACTTCGGGAATCATGGCCGCAGATCGGATCGGTGTTCCTCAATGCGGCGGTAGCCCGGTTCGACTGGATATTGCTTGGGATATTCTCCACATCGGTGATCACGGCCGAATATAGTTTTGCTTATAAAGTATTTGAACTCTGCCCTCTTCCCATGTTGATACTGGCGCCGGTATTGCTGAGCCGTTTTTCCGGGTACTTCAGCCGTCATTCGGAAGATTCTCTGTTACAGAATAGAAAGGAATTAAGCTTTTTTATTCGCTATGCGATGATCGCCGCCACGTTATTACCCTTGTTGCTGAATATTGCATGGACCCCTCTCATGGATGCCATCACAGGTAACAAATACGGAGAGGTCAATAAGCTAAGCTTCTTCATCCTGTCCCTCTGCCTGCCTTTCCAATATATGATCAACCTTCTCTGGACGGTCGAGTTTGCCCAGAACCGCCTGAAAAAGATATTGCAGATAACTGCCGTGTCTTGCATCGTCATTGTAGCCGGCGACTTGTTGATGATCCCGCTGATGAATGCCAAAGGCGCTGCCTTGGTCTATTTGCTTGCAACAATGCTCGAATTCGGGCTTTACCTGCGCAGTTCGGTGATCAGTAAAATAAAGGAGAGCTGGATATCCGTGGCCCTTTGTATTGGAAGTGCACTACTGAGCGGCGTAACGGCAGAACGGCTTACAGAACCGGTTCATATGAGACTGGCCATAGCGCTTTGTATTTATTCAGGATTACTGATTCTTACAAGCCAGGTAAAATGGAATGACTGGCGCCTGATCAAAGAATGGGCGCACTAAAACAACAACAGATGGGATCATTCAGCATACAAAGCTTTCGGGATAAAGCGGCCAAATTGAATTGGCCCTTGCTGGTATTCCTGTTGCTGGTCCTGAATGTGAAACTGGTTGTAAAGCTTGCAGCAGTGATCATCATCTGCCTGCTGAACTGGAAAAAGACATCCATCCGGGATTTTTTTACACAGCGGTATCTCTTCTTTTATTTCGGAATGATCATTATTGCTGTCATCAATCTTTTGACGGGGCTAAAGCAGCTGAATATGACTTACCTGTTTACAGCAGGGTTAGGAATGGGTTATTGGATGATGTGTGCTGTTATTGCCTACCAGCTTTTCATAATAGTAAAGCTGGGTGATGCTGAAAGGCTTCACAATACGATTTCAGTATTCTTCCTGCTTCATATAGCTGTTGTTTTTATCGGGTTATTACGGATCATGATCGAAACAGGTTCCATCAACCCTTATACATATATGGGGATGAACGTAAAGTATTACATGAGTACCGGGGATTATATTTCGGGCATTACATTCGACGCCCCGGTTACCACCGCGGTCATCAGTGCCTTTGGAGTTCTTTATTTTTTGTACCGGCAGCGATTCATCTTCTCCCTTTTGTGTATGGCAGCGCTGATCATCAATGCAAGCAACTTCACCAACCTGGTAATGGCCGGGATCTTTGTTTTTTGTTTTGTTTTTTACAGCAACAGGTTGCAGAAGAGTTTTATTGTCATTCAGCTGGTGATGCTCATTGTATTTATGGCCAAGATATCTACCAGGAATTATGAACATGTCGGGCGGCTGGCCTACCAGGTCATGAACAAGCCATTCGATCTGCCAAAGGTCAAAACCCCAACGCTGGATGAATTGAAAAAAATGCCTGACAGTTCACTGACCGGCGAAGAGAAGAAGAAAAAAACGGCACGTATTTACATCGACAGCCTTAATACGATCAGGTTGGGGATCAATTATAAACCTCCAATGACTGAGCTGGAGGAAAAGATCATGGCACAAAAGCCTGTTGTGAATGAGTTCAAGGAAAGCCCGGCTGTGGCAGAACATATAAACCGCTATGGGCAATTCATTCAGCAATCCTACAACCCGGATGAGCGTAATCAACTCGACAGCCTGTATAACTGGAAATCCCCAGGCAAGCTGATCGCAGGAAAGCAGTTGATCGGATTCTTTAAAAATCATCCCGGCAAGATGTTTTTTGGGAACGGGGTAGCTAATTTTTCTTCCCGGCTGGCTTTTAAGGCCACCCTGTTGGATATAGGAGGGCGGTACCCGGCTTCAATGAAATACATCCATCCGGATTTTTTTACAAATCATCTTTACACGTATCTCTACTATCATTCGAAGGATCAAAGCATGCATAAAGCATCCAATACGCCCGATTCGGTGTATTACCAACTAGCGGGGGAATATGGAATTGCCGGCCTGTTGCTGCTGTTTGTTTTATACATCGGCTATTTCCTGCGCAACATTGTAAAAAGAAGTTACGGCTTGCTTTTACTGTTCCTGCTGACAGGCACTTTCCTGGGCGAATACTGGTTTGAGCAATTCTCGGTTGTGGTGCTTTTCGAATTATTATTCTTCATCGACATGAAAGACAGGCACCGGGAGGGGCCGGCTGTATGAGAACACCCTTGATCACGGTACTTATGCCTGCGTATAATACTGAGCATTATATCGCAGATGCTATAGATTCGGTACTGGCCCAGACATTCACCGATTTTGAATTGCTGATCATCAATGATGGCTCAACCGATGCAACGGAAAAGATCATCAACCGGTACGACGACCCACGGATACGGTTGATCAATCAAACCAACCAGGGGATCGCTGCTGCATTGAATATTGGCTTACTGAATGCAAAGGCTGACCTGGTTGCCCGTTTTGATGCAGATGATATCTGCCAGCCGGAACGCTTACAGGTTCAATACAGGTTTTTAATGGATCACCCGGATTATATCATCGTTGGCACCGATGCCGAATATATCGATATGGACGGAAATTATGTTTTCACCGGTGTTCTCCCGGCACACACACATGAAGAGATACAGGCGCTGGACATGAATGTATGCCCCCTCATACACTCAGCTGTGCTTTTCAGGAAAATGCCCATCATGCAGGCGGGCAGTTATAACATCCATGCACATGGATTTGAAGACATGCTGTTATGGTCAAAAGTGCTTCATTGGGGGAAGGCATGCAACCTCCCGCAGAATCTGTTGAAAGTTCGGTTGAACCCGGGCTCTATAAGTATTGATAATAAATGGTGGACCAAACGCTTCCGGGAAATACTAACCGGGTCCATCCGGAAAGGGAACGTAACCGAGCAGGAAGGGCGGGAGTTATTACACATCCTGAAGAAGCAGGATATTCCGAAGATTAAGGAAGGATCTTATTATTCACTGCTCGGGAAAAAGTATCTGTGGGATAATCACCAGCCGGCAAAAGCCAGGTTCAACCTCCGCAAGGCGATCAGGCTTCACCCGGTACGGCTGGACAGCTATGCGATCATGGCATTGAGCTTTTTTCCGAAGGAATTCATTGAATGGCTCTATAAACGAAAGTTCAATAAATATTAATGTATTGTAAGGCAACTCACCTCACCTGCGTATCGTTACGTATAGGAAACAGCAGCAGGTGGGAAAGATCATTATACTGCCATTGTATGAACTGGAAAGGCGGGTAAAAGAACAGTTGTAAATAAGTCAACGGCACGAGCATACCTGATGAAAGTAGTATTCGTAGTAAGGCCTTCTTTATTCACTGTCCGCGGTGGCGATACCGTGCAGGTAGAATCAACCGCCCGCGAATTGCTTAAAACAGGGGTGGAGGTGAATATAAAGGGCGCCGATGAGCAGATCGAATACAGTTCGTACAGCCTGCTTCATTTTTTTAATATCCGCCACCCGGCAGATATGCTGCTGCATATCCGGAAGAGCAAACTCCCGTACGTGATTTCCACCATTCATGTGGATTACAGCAGGAACAGCGAACGTCCGGTAAAGGGGATAAAAGACAGGGTACTGAATCTTTTCAGCATAGATGCACAGGAATATATAAAGACGATCATGAAGTCGGTGATGGGCGGAGACAGGATCGTTTCCCGGGAATATATCTGGAGGGGTCATAAACGTTCGGTAAAATGGATACTGGAACATGCGGCACTGCTGCTGCCGAACTCTGAGAATGAATACCGGCGGCTTTTAAAGTCGTACGGGATTGAAAAAAAATACAAAGTGATCCCCAATGGGGCCGATACGGGAATGTTTCATCTCAATGGCTGGCAGAAAGATCCGGATATGATACTCTGTGTAGCGAGGATCGAGCTGATAAAAAACCAGCTGAATCTCATCAAGGCCATGAATGGAACCCGGTTCAGGCTCTACCTCATCGGCGATCCTGCCCCAAACCACCAGGCTTATTACCGGGAGTGCAAAAGAATTGGTCAATCAAATATTTATTTCATTGGCAGCCTGCCACAGGAAAAGCTCGTTCAGTATTACGGGAAGGCAAAAGTACATGTGCTGCCAAGCTGGTTCGAAACAACCGGACTTTCTTCGCTGGAAGCCCTGTACTGCGGATGTAATATAGTGGTTACCCCGTATGGCGATACCCAGGATTATTTCGACAGGAAGCATTGTTTTTATTGTGATCCCGGGTCGGTTGAATCGATCAGGGGAGTGATCGAAAAAGCAGCAGCAACAGAAGCTGCAACGGTTTATATACAGGAGATGGCGGGAAAATACAACTGGACGAAGGCCGCTGAAAAAACACTCGAAGCCTATCAGGAACTAACCATAAACACGCAACAATGATCAACCTGGATTACCTGGAAAGAAACAGCGAGCGGCTCAGGATGGAATACCTGCTGGCTAAACCCTTTCCGCACCTGGTGATCGACGGTTTTTGTGACCCTGGTAAGCTGGAAAAGATGTACAGCGGTATTCCTGAATTGAAAAATAAAAGCAGGGATTATGTTTTTGCCCACAATAAGTTTGAAAAATCCAATTACCGGGAACTGGGCCCCGAATTCGAGGAATTATATAAGGATCTCTCATCAGAACGGATGAACAAATTCCTGAGCTATATCTCGAACGAAGACGTTTTTGTCGACCCGGCCAACCATGGGGGAGGTTTGCACCAGGGTAGAAAGAACAGTTTCCTGGACATGCACCTGGATTTTAATTATCACCCCCTGCATAAAGGCTGGTACCGCAATATGAACCTGCTGCTTTACCTGAATAAAGACTGGAGGCCTGAATATAAAGGCCATCTGAAACTGGTTGACCTGCGGACGGGCGAAACAAAAGAAGTGGACGTTCCTTTTAACAGGATGATCATTCAGCAAACAAGGGCATATACACTTCATGGGTACGATATTACCAATTTCCCGGAGCAATGCTATCGTACCTCTGTCGCTACCTATGCATACAGCGTGCACAAAACAAATGTAGAAAAGCCACGAACAACCGATTGGGTGGTCAAAGACGGAAAGCCGGTAAAAAAGGCATTGGCAGCGGTCTACGGACCCGCTGTTAAAATAAAGAACATATTGTTTGGCAGCGGAACTGCTAAAAATCAATAACCATAAAAAACTACAGAACAATGCATTCGTTGAACATTGCCATCATCGGGTCAAGAGGCATCCCCAACTATTATGGGGGATTTGAACAGATGGCACAATACCTGGCTGTCGGGCTTTTAAGGAGGGGACACCAGGTAACAGTGTATAATTCGCATAACCACCCCTACAAAGAGAACGAATGGAACGGCGTGAAGATCATCCACTGTTTCGATGCAGAAAATATGATCGGTACGGCCGGCCAGTTCATTTACGATTTCAATTGTATAATGAATGCACGCAGGAAGCAATTCGATGTAATGCTGTTTCTTGGGTATACCAGCAGTTCGGTATGGGGGAAGATATTCCCGAAAAATGCCGTGATCATTTCGAATATGGATGGAATGGAATGGAAACGGGACAAATACAGCAAACCGGTACAGAAATTCCTGCAGTATGCAGAGAAGCTGGCGGTAAAGTACAGTCATTATTTTATTGCCGACTCCACGGTAATACAATCGTATGTGGAAAAGAAGTATAACATCAGCAGTAAGTACATTCCTTACGGTGCAGAAATATTCGAAAATAAAAACGAATGCATACTGGCGAAATTTGGAGTGGAGAAACAAAAATACCACATGTTGATGGCAAGGATGGAGCCGGAGAATAACATCGATATGATCCTGCAGGGGTTTCATAACAGCAATTCTGAAAAGAAATTCATTGTGATCGGTAACCATCACAATTCTTACGGCAAATACATGTACAGGAAATACGGCCATGATGAAAGGATCCGTTTTGTGGGCGCCATCTTCGATGCAGAAATAACCAATACGCTTCGGGCCTATTGCCGGCTTTATTTCCACGGACACAGCGTGGGGGGAACCAACCCGTCTTTACTCGAAGCCATGGCAAACGGATCCATCATTGTTGCACACGATAATGAATTCAACCGGGCAGTGCTGAAAGAGGATGCATATTATTTCAAAAGCCCCGATGATGTGACGAAACTGGTTTTAAAAAGCAACGGGCATAAAGAAAGCGACGCAATGGTGCAACATAATTTTGTAAAGATCGAGAAGCAGTACAACTGGCCGAATATTGTGAACATGTATGAGGAATTCATCATTGACTGTTATAACCGATCTAAAAAATGAAAGGGCTGCTTCTTACCGAAGATACCATTGTCAACAAGGTCAGCTATTACCACCTGGCTCTTTTTCTCATAGCCCTGCCGTATGACTTTTTTTACAGTGAACTCATCCTGGTCAGCTTTGGTATACACACCCTTATTCATGCTGTGAAAGAAGACTATGCCAGGGTTTTCAGTAAGCGGGTGGCCATTCCTGCCTCTCTTTTTTTTCTATCACTCTTAGCTGTTACCTACAGTCCTGATAAAGGAGAGGGATTCAATGTGGTAACGAAGCAGCTGGCCATTCTTTTATTCCCGGTTTTATTCGCATTGAACAGAGTAGACCTTGAGAAGATCAGGATGCCCCTTTTTAAGATTTTCGGATCTGCCTGTGCTGTTACCATACTGTACCTGTTTGTTGATGCAGCTCGTACCGTTCTTAACTTCGGCCTTCCGGTCTCTTCATTGCTTACCACCGATTTTATGAACCATGCATTCGCCCTGCCGATAGGGATACATGCGACCTATCTTTCGATGTATGTGGCATTTTCACTTCTTTTCTTTCTGTACCTGCTTATCAGGAAAGAAGATCCAAATCTTAAATGGTGGTACATACTCGCTTCGGCTATCCTTTTTGCCGGACTGGTACAGCTTTCATCAAGGGCTGTTTTCATTGCATTTTTGTGCATCCTGAACCTGGTATTCCCCTTCTTCCTACTTAAAGGCAAAAGAAAGTGGATTGTTTTCGTACTGGCGACTTTTTTATCCGCTGCCGCTCTTGCTGTTATTTTGAACGTAGATTCATTTAAGATGAGATACGTGAGCGAATTAAAGACCGATCTTACAAATAAACCCATGATCATAGAGAATATAGAGCCGAGGCTGGCACGATGGAGCGCAATAATGGACCTTGTCAAGGGATCTCCGCTGGTTGGATACGGAACTGGGTCCGAGAAAAGACTGCTGCAGGATAAATACTACCGGTCTGGCCTTTACATCTCTTACCTGAGCGAGTTCAATACACATAGTGAATATTTGAGTTTATTGATCAAATCGGGCGTGATCGGGCTTTTTCTATTTCTATACATCCTTTTCCAGGGGTCCATAGCTGCCATCCATAAGGGAGACCTTTTGTTCTTGAGCTTCCTCATTTTGATAACGATCACTTCGGTATCGGAGAATATACTTGATCTCAATAAGGGGATCTTCTTTTATAGTTTTTTCATTTCATTTTTCATGTGGAAAAAGGGGTTGGCACTAAAGAAAGAAATAACCACAACGATCGGTTTGACGGGCAACCGGCCGTTTCTTAAATCCGTTTAGATCACTAGAAAAAAGAAAAGGAGTAAAGATGCAACCGCTGTCAGTAGTAATAATCACGTACAATGAAGAAAAGAATATAGGCAGGTGCATAGAGTCAGTAAAATCTGTAGCCGACGAAGTGGTGGTAGTGGATTCGTTCTCTGATGATAAAACCGTTGTGATCGCCCTTTCACTCGGCGCCATTGTGAAACAACTGACCTTTGATGGGTATATCGGGCAAAAGAACAAAGCCATCGGGCTGGCTTCTAATAATTATGTACTGCTGCTGGATGCGGATGAAGCATTGAGTGAAGAACTGGCAGAGTCAATAAGAAAAGTAAAAAAGAACTTTGTTTACAAAGCTTATGGGATGCGACGTTGCAGCGTGTTCCTGGGAAAAGAGATCCGTCATGGGTTGTGGTACCCGGATAAAAAACTGAGGCTATTCGACAAGCGATTCGGCCAATGCGGAGGACTGAACCCACACGACCGGATCGTCATGTCCGGAGAAGTAGATGTAAAGATGCTGGAGGGTGATATCATGCATTACACCTATGATACCATCGAGGAATACAGGGAAAGAAATGAAGAAGTAAGTTCCATCGCAGCGCAATCGTTGTTTGATGCGGGTATCCGGAAATCGAGGTTGAAAATCGTATTCAGCCCGTTGTGGGCCTTTATAAACGGCTATTTCTTAAAGCTGGGTTTCCTGGAGGGTTATGAAGGCTTTATCATCGCGGTGAATACCACACAGCAATGTTATTCTAAATATTATAAACTGCGGCAGCTTCATCGAAAAGGCCTGGCCGAAGTGGCATGGGAAAAATCGTATTGATAAATTGGCGACTACCGGACAGAACATATTGAAAACACTAGGATATTTCGACCTGTTCCACTACCCGCTTACACGGGAAGAGATCTCCCTGTTTCATGCAGAGAACATTCCCCGTTCAGGGATCGATGCCGGGCTTGAGGACCTGCTGGCCAGCCGCTGCATCTTTCGTATCGATGAATTCTATTCGCTGCACAACGATCTTTCCCTGGCCGAAAGAAGGAAAAAGGGGAATAGCATGGCAGCCCAGCAAATGCGGACGGCTCACCGGGTTGCTAAATTGCTTTCGAAATTCCCATATACAAAGGGCATCGCCGTTTCTGGTTCACTGTCCAAGAATTTTGCTACGGATAAGACCGACATAGATTTCTTTATCATTACAGAAGCCAACAGGCTCTGGATTGCAAGGACCTTTATGCACCTTTATAAGAAGTTCACCTATTTAACCGGCCGTCAACACTGGTTTTGTATGAATTATTACGTGGATGAAGCGGAGCTTGAAATATCAGAGAAAAACATTTTTACAGCCATGGAAATAGCTACCCTGATACCTATGCAGGGTAAAGTAAGCCTTGATGATTTCATGGCAGGGAATGATTGGATAAAAGAATATTTCCCGGTAAATCGTGCGTCAAATACCTATGTGCCTGAGATCAGGAAAAGTTTTGCATGCAGGATCATTGAGAGGATATTCAGGGGGGATTTTGGTAACACGGTTGATATGTGGCTGATGGGCATCACCGACAGGCGCTGGAAGAAAAAGACCGAAAAGCATGAGGTAAATAGAAAAGGAGCCATGTTGGCCATGTCAGTGGGCAGGCATTTTTCAAAACCCGATCCGAGGAATTTTCAGCATAAGATCATTGAACAATACGTTGTTAAGGTGCAACTGCTGCTGCAGCTGCATGATAAAAGAATGTCCCTGGCCCAATAGTTCAGGGTAGCTGGATTTCATTGATTGTCCAAAGAGCCATGGATTTGTCGGCATACCTCCCGTTATTTTCTGTGCAATTCTCGTTAATGATAAGTATGGGATGCTTAAAGTTGAATGGCTCCTTCTCCAGGTTCAGTGTTCGCCAATCACCGGTTATGATATTATAATTGTGTTTGTGATCTGGAAAAGTGGTTGTAAGCAGGTAACGGGAACCGGAGGCCTTTATGTTTGCCAGGGCTTTGAAAATGTCCTCGAAGGCAAAATGAACAAAGCAGTCCCTCACAATCACTATATCTGCTTTTGGCAAAGGATCCGAAATCAAATTAAGCACCCTGAATTCGGTATGGTTACGGTTGCCGCAAGTTTGTATGTTTTTGCTGATAATATCTTCCACAATATCGGCGCCGGTATAATGAATCCCGGAGTAGTCGAGCTTTTGCATCCATCCGAAATTACCGCAGGGGATATCTAGTACCGATGAAGGTTTAAGGTCGTTGAAGAGTTTTCGAAGGTCGTTGATCAGCGATTCGGTTTGTTTTAATTCTGAGCCGCTGCCGGAAATACTCTCAATACTTTTCCAGTTGTTCGTGTTGTAAATGGTATTGAAAATCTCTTCCGTTTCCATATTCCGGAACCTCGAAAACCGCATACTAACCGCTTTATACCCTTTTAATATCCAGGCAGGAAGGGCTTTTTGAATATGCTCTTTCATTTTTTCCGTAAAGAAATGATGTAATAATCACCGATATTCCTCCATGGCCATCGGCCTTTCCATTTCTCTTCTTTTGCCTTTAGTGCTGAATAAAGGCCCGGGTGCTTTTCCGGAAAGCCCTCCATATATGAAGGAGGCACCAGCGTACACAATCCTTCTATTCCTAATAGATCAAACTCTTTCAGCAAATATTTTTTTATATATCCAGGATCGTAGTACCAGCATTTAAAGTATTCTCCTTCAATATGAGCGCTGGCGCCCTTGCTGCTGAAGAAGCGCCGGAAAGCGGTTTTATATTCGCCTTTGAACAGTAGTAGGAATTCCCATAGACAGAACTCAGGCAACAGAACAAGAGTGACCACGCCTCCCGGTTTGAGGAGGCAGGAAAAAGAACCAAGTACCTTGTTCAATTCACCGGTGCAATTAAGCCCGGCAAAATTGGAAAAGACCAGGTCATATTCTTTTTTCTGACGGAGGTTCTGCAGCTGTGTGAATGATATCCTCTCTGTGCTTACAAACTCAGCTAATCCCGCGGCCTCCACTTTTTGAGACAATACCTGCTGCATGCCTTCAGAAATGTCGGTTGCATGAACATGGTGGCCCTGTTGCGCAAACCAGATCGCATCTTCACCGGTACCGCTGTTCAACTCCAGGATATCGCTCTTGTTTGTTAGCCATTGTTGCACATGACTTCTTACCCGCTCCCTTTTGTACTGAATAATGGTATTGTGGTTGTATAAAGTGTCAAATAAAGATGACTGGCGGCTGAAAGCGGCCGATGCCTTCTGCTCGTTATGGGTGGTAGTACTCATCCGCTTGTTTTTTCTAATTGAATGAGTTTTTGTTTTTCCAGGAAGGCCGCAGGAGTGTAATATAAGTACGACAATGCTTTCTTGATATTTCTCAGGTTGATATTAAGAGGGTTTTTAAGAATATTCTTTGCACTCTCAAATGCGAGGTGCTTGCGGTAATTCTTGTGAACATAACGATGCAGTTGTTTGTAAAAGGAAGGCTGGTACGTATTCCGGAACATCAGGGCCAGTTCATCGGAATCGGTCCAATTGGTCTTTAGTTGCAGCTGGTTCTTGACATTTTCAAAGAAGACGGTGCCAGGCAGGGGGTAAGAAACGGAGATCCCTATCTCATGAGGAAGCAGCCGGTTGATCATGTCAATGGTGAGCCCGATATCTTCTTTTGTTTCTCCCGGGTATCCGAACTGGATAAAGAAGGAGGGTTTAATACCGTTCTTTTTCAAGAGCCGGGTTGCTGCGCATATCTGTTCAACGGTTGTTCCCTTATCCATTGCATCGAGGATCTTTTGAGAACCGCTTTCGGCCCCCATCCATACATTATCGCAACCGGCCCTGGCAAGGGCTTTGATATTATCCTCCTGAAGCAGGAGATCGACCCGCCCCTGCATCTTGAATCTGAAGCGAAGTGTGTTTTTCTCCACCAGGTCAGCAAAGGCATTGAGCCAGCCCGGCTTCAGTCCAAAGATGTCGTCGCAAAACCAGATATGATCAAAATGATAACGTTCTTTCAGCATCAGCAATTCCGTGATCACATGTTCCGGGCTCCTGGAATTATACCTGTTGCCATAGATGGGTTTGGCGCACCAGTTACATTTAAAAGGGCAGCCTCTTGTTGTTCCCATGTTCATGGAAAAATAACCAGAACTTTTCAGCCATATTTTCTTGTAGGGTTCGATATCCACCAGGTCCCAGGCCGGGAAGGGTAATGAATCGAGTTCCTTGATAACATCCCTGCGCTTTGTTTTTACTACGGCATTATTATGTTTGAAGGCAAGCCCTTCCAGCTGGAAAAGATCCTTATCCTGTTCTCCGATCGTATTGACCAGGTGCAGCAGGGTCAACTCGGCCTCGCCGAGAAGGATAAAATCGGCGCCTTCGTTCAGGTACATTTCGTACCGGTCTGTTGAATCGGAGCTGGAAACGATCACGGTACATCCTCTTTGCTTTGCCAATTGTATCATTTTGAAGGCCGCTTCCCGCATATTCGTAAGACACATCTTGGTGAGATAGTTAAAACCGTCGTCGTAAATGACAAATATGCCTGGTTTGTCACGTTCGAGGTAAGGAATGATTTCCTCGGGTTGCCTGGCAAACATGGTATCAAATAAACTTACAATGTACCCATGTTCCCTCATCAGCGAAGCAGCATGCAGAGTACCCAAAGGAGCATAAGGTTGACCAGTGGTCCATTGCTTTGGATCGAAGCGCATGAAATAGGAGTGCGAGAAAAGGATGTTAGTCTTCATCACAGGGCTGTTGAGGGCGATAGGTTAAGATAACAGACACATTTCTGGCAGATCTTGTTCCGGGCCATATCCAGGTTCCTCCTGAAATCAACGGCGGTTTCACTGTTGATGACCTTTTCCAGGCTATCGTTGTTGATATTGCCGATGGCTTCATGGAAAAAACATGGCCTTACCGTTCCATCCGCTTCCACCACCGTGGATACCCATGGTGCATTGCATTTTTTGAACGGGAACTCGTTCCGGTTGTAGAATGCTGCATAGTACAGGTAAATGTTCCATATTTTCTCCTTGTTTTCGGCGATGAATCGGTTGTCGAAATCCCGTTTATAATTTACAAAGAGATAATTGATCACGGCCATAATGTCGTCCAGCTCATCCTCATTGGGAAGTATCTCGTGTTGGCGGTCTGTATCCCATGCCTGTTGCCGGTTAAATGCGTGGCTGCTTACGTCGGCGGGTAAGAAACTTACCTGGTCAATGCCTAATTGGTGAGCAGCGTCAATGATATCAGGCCAGGTGCCATAATTCAGCCGGTGAATTACAGTTCTTGCGATAATGCGGAATGCCGGACTGATCTTTTTAATTGCCTGTATGCCCATCGCCATTTTGCGGAAGGCGCCGGGGATGTTGCGGATACGGTCGTGTGTAATTTCATCCCCATCGAGTGAAACAATGATCTCGTCGACCCACTTCACCAGTAAGCCTGCATGTTTCTCAAGCGTGAGGCCTGTTGAAAGCAGGCTGATCTTTATATTCCTTTCACGGATGATCTCACAAAAACGGAAAAAGTCGGGGTTCAATAATGCTTCACCACCCGACATGAGCACTTGTTTTGTTCCTAAATGCCGGAGTGCATCCATCAACCGCAGCACGTCCTTTTCAGTAAATCGTTTCAGGTTTGCATTCCCTTTCCAGATATCACACATCACACAACGGCAATTGCAGGCGCTGTGGGGCATCAGGATCACGATCGGCAAAGTACTGATCCTGTGCGTTTGCAAGCTGCGGTATCGCTTGTATGTCTGATATGGTGATTGCAGCATCATATTAACTATACCGGTTCTTGATACTGATCCAGTAAAACGGGTTCTTTTTTATGGACAGTTTATTCTTCCACGAATGCGGATGATGAAGGACCTTGTATTGGAAATCTCCCAGGTCGGAAATACTGTGATGAAAATAATAACGGCTCATTTCGGGCGAACCCATTTTATTGAAATATTCCTTCGTTCTTTGCCTGGCTGCATCCTTTTCCTGGGGGTGATAGAATGGTGAGTCCATGATATGGATCTCTCCCTGCAGGGTAAGGTGTTCAAATGCTGTATTAACCACATCATTCAGTGATGGGAAATACTGGATGGAGGCTGCAAAGAGGATCATGTCAAATTTGAGGTCGGCCAGGCCCCCCGATTGCAGTGTGCCCTTCATGAATTTGAGGTCGGGAATCTTGCCGAACACCCTTTTTGCCTGTTCGATCTCGATTCCGTTCGGATCGACCCCTGTGATCGCCGCATCCGTTGTATTGGCCATTCTTGCACATAGCCAACCGTTGCCACAGCCTACTTCAAGAATGCTGGTAAATTTTTCCTTTTGTTTTATATAATTCAGCAATGCCCGGCAAGAATTCTTACGGATATCCCATTCCCTGTAATGGGGGTGGCTGTTATGAATGAAAGGAAGACAGGAAACTTCTTGGTCTGAATAGAGCCTGGCTTCTTTTTTTCTGAGAGCGGCATACAACCGTTCGAACGTTACTTTGTCAATATGAAAAAGTATTTCATTCATGGGCCATCTCTATTTTGTAAATGAAATTCTTTTCAAGCAGGTTTCGCTTTCTGTATATACAGGTAAGTGTAAAACCATTCCGTGCAGCGAACCCCCGTATCATTTCCATATCACATCCTTCAAACAAGGCCATGATCACCTGCGTGGCTGAATGCCTGTAGCCCTTCAATGTGTCGAACAGCACCGAAAAATATTCACCATTTTCCCCGCAAAACCAGGCATGGTCTTTTGCAGTCACCGCCTGTTTCTTATAGTAGGGAGGATTGATTACGATAACGTCGAACTGTTGATCGGGAAAACTCTTAAAAAGATCGGATTGAATGATCGTCATATCCACATTATTCCCCCGGCTGTTTTGCTCCAGCGCCGAAACGGCAATCGGGTTGATGTCCGAAGCTGTAACAATAGCTCCCCGTTTAGCTGCAGCAATTGCTATCAGGCCGCTGCCGCACCCTAACTCAAGGAACCTTTTCCCCTTTACTGGTAAAGTGTTTGTGTATTGTAATAAAAGTTTCGTGCTGAAAAAGAACCCCGGGTGAAAGACCTCAGGCGACACATCCAGTACAATATCCCTATACCGGTATTTTCTTGTTCTGGATAGGTACTTTTCCAGAAGCGGTTTGTACGTGTAAGAAACGATATGTCTGATCGCTGTGTTCAATCTTTTATTGAATTGTGTTGTTGAACAGGGTATGGAAGCCAAATCATAGCTTACCGGTCATCACCTTAAAACCCCTCGATCTCCGGCTGCCGGTATTTCCAAAGCACCTGCAAGGCCTTCAGCTCGTACGGCATTTTGTAAAGGCCGGCCTTGTACCGCAATGAAGCGATATTGCGCAATACTTTTTTCTTCAGGCCCGACAACCGGATGTCTGAAGCCGTGGGATAATACCCATTCAGCACTGTTTCAAAATCCTTGATCTTATTGATCATTTCCGGGGTGAGCCAGGGTGTTAATGGATTTTTGCGCAGGTCAAAACTCTCCCATTGCGGACCGATCCAGTCTTCCAGCTTTTCTGGAAAATGAAAACCGCTGTTCAGTACGTTGTTGTACATATCGCTGCCTTCTGTTGGCACCGGGCTGTATACGTAAATAATGATCTCTGTATCCGGGTTGATCTGTTTTATCTCCTTGATGAATGCAATGTCCTGGTCGATCTGTTTCATTACCTGTTCATGGGTACCGGCAGGTGTGCCGAGTACGAATGAATATTCAGGGATGATGTCGAACTTACGTATGCGCCTGGCAAAATCCTTTATCCCCGCCGAGGTTTGGGTGCCTCCCTTGTCCATTCGTTTAAGGATCTCGTCATTGCCGGTCTCGGCACCAAAGAAGATCATCTTGCAACCGCTTTCCCTCATCAGTTCAAGCGACTCGTCGGAATATTTGGCAATGGTATCGATGCGGCCCTCACCCCACCAGGTCATCTTTTCCGGCATGATCAACCGGGCAAAATCAACCGTTCTTTTTTCAGAAACAAAAAAATTATTGTCGTGAAATTCGATCGCATTGCCGCCGAAATTGTCCTTCAGGTATTTGATATCATTGTAAATAAGCTCTGCCGATTTCCCCTTCCACCTGGCATTGTATATCGGTACCACGGCACAAAATGAGCACTTGAAAGGACAACCCATGCTGGAGTGGTAAGCGATGGTCTTTGTGCCGAGGTAGGTCTTACCCAAATAGCGCCCAAGCGGGTAAAAGGTATTCAGCCTTTCATACGGAAGCGCGGGTAACTCATCGGGATCGTAGAGTTCGTCTTTGGGAGTTTTGATTATATTGTCTTCTTGTTTGTAAATGAGGTTGTGAATAAGTTCATAAGGGGTTCCCTTTTCTAATGCATGCAATAAGGCCGGGAAGGTTTTTTCACCGGGCCCGTTGACCACAAAATCAACAAACCCTGAGTTGAGCACCGCCTTCGATTGGTTGGAAGGAAAATAGCCACCCCAAATAATCGTTATACCGGGGAACATCGTCCGGATTTTTTTTGAAACAGGGATCGCCTGCTTTAATTGCGGCCCCGGCATACAGGTAGAACCGAAATAGCCAAAGCCTCCCTCGCTTAAATACCTGAATATTTTATCCCAGGGGTCCGTTTCCAGGTTGCCATCAACGATCACGTAATCAAAGTGGCCTTCAATAGAAGAAGCGATGCTGAGAATGGAGTTGGGGATCCTCGGCTTATAATTGGCGCTCCGTGGGTTGAATAAAAGGACCTTTTTCATGAGGAGATAGTGAGATAAATGCCTCTATCTCAAATCGGTTCACCGGAGTAAATAGTTGCCTGAAAGACCGCATTTATGCCGCCAGGTGGCATAGCTGTTATGGATATGTGCCAGGCAGGCAGATTCGGGCCCGATTTGTTTCTGGTTACGGACCAAAAACAGCAGGATCTTGTGAATTCCCTGTACCGAAGAATCGATCAATTCCAGTTCCCGGTACTGCAGGGTTTCGGCATGCAGCAATGCCATCGGGAAATTGGCAATAGGCCTGGGTTCCTGCATATGGTTCTTTCCCAGCTCATACATGGTTGCATAGGCCCGGGCATGAACCTGGCTGATCAGGATCTTTCCTGCAGCCTCCACCTGTGCCAGGGCCTTACCACCCATACGGAGGGAGATTAAGTAGTGGTTTTCTCCAACAGGTCCATGCAGGTCGGTAGGGAATAAATTGTACAAACCGTCGAGGTTAACCGTTATCAGTGAAATGATGCGGGGTACCGAGTAAGCGATCTGGACCTGTTTATACAGGTTATCATGAAGAAATACATTGCCGGGTTTCTTATTGTACCTTTCGTTAATGAAGCTGCCGATGCGTTGCTGGAAAGGGGATAGAAAATCATGAACACCGGCAACGCCCTCGAAATAATAAAGGCATGTATGGGACAGCAGCTTTTTTTTTACCTGCTTCATTTCCAGGCGGGCCAGGGCATCCTCTTCATCGAAACGTTCGTTAGGAGCCAGCAGGCGATGACTGAAGGTCAGTGTTATGAAATCCGGCAGGTTTTCGCCGGCAAGTGCAAACAACAAAGGGCAATAGCCGATGAACAGGTGCTGGTTGGTAATGTCCTTGATAACATGATTTTCAGCGGTTAGGTAAACGTGTATTGGCTGGTAGAACGAACCTTTTTCGAAGCACAGGTATTCCTGCGGGTAATGGAGCCCGTTAAAACGGGTGAGTATTTTTTTTACCAGCTGCATGACTAAAACTAAGAAAAAT
>CAZYAT010000054.1:0-20620 GCA_964645235.1 uncultured Ferruginibacter sp.
GCCACGGTTTCCACCACCGTAACCGCCTCTGTTTCCTCCGCCACGGCCGCCACCGCCACTGCGCTTTTTAAAGCCTCCCTCACCCTGTGGACGTGGTTGTGATTCATTCACTATCAATTTACGTCCCTGCACTTCCGTTTCGTGTAGGTTTGCGATGGCTGTTTTTGCAGCCTCATCATCCGGCATTTCTACAAAACCGAAGCCCTTACTGCGGCCATTCATTTTGTCTTTGAGGATTTTCGCACTGGTAACGCTTCCATACTGGGTAAAGAGATTCATTAAATCATCATCGGTCATTGACCAACTGAGATTTCCAACATAAATGTTCATTGTAAAACTTTTAAATAAAAAAATTGTGTTCTATAATAGCTTAGTTATAACAATGAACTGAACATACTTTTGAAAGCGATATCAGCCAATGGCTAAAAAACTAAACATTAACAGCTATAAAGATAGGGGGCTTTTCTGATTAATGGAACTAAATTTTAATTTTCGATACCCCACCACTGTGGTTCATGCACTTACTTGCCTGAGAAACAATGGTTTTGACTTGATTTGTACATTGGCAAAATAAAAAAAGCCCGGATTACCCGGGCTTTTTAACTATTTGGGAGAAAATTACTCGGCAACGACCTCAAAATCTACTTCGGTTTCGTTTCCGTTGCCAAAGTCGATCTTCGCTTTATAGGTTCCCAGTTCTTTTACCTCGTCAATGATAGAGATGCGGCGGCGGTCGATTTCATAACCTTTTTGGTCCCTGATGGCACGGGCGATCTGAACCGCTGTTACGCTGCCAAATATCTTTCCGCTGGTGCCTGTTTTAGCTCCAATCTTCAATGCACCGTCTTTCAGTACAGCTACCACATTGTTGATCTCAGCAAGCAATTTGGCTTCTTTTTTTGCCTGCTGTTTTTTCTTTTCTTCCATCATCCTTATGTTGGAAGGGCTGGCCTCAACCGCAAATTTGCGTGGGATAAGGTAGTTACGGCCGTAGCCATTTTTAACCGTTACCAATTCATTGGCTCCGCCTAAATTATTTACATCCTGTATTAATATTACCTGCATGGTTTTGCATTTTTACCCAATCCAGAACATATTCAGGACTTTCATCCCGCGACTGTATCATCGGGAATTAGGGTGGTGAAAAATTATTTTAAAAGATCTGTTACGTAAGGTAAGATTGCCATTTGACGGGCTTTCTTAACCGCATCGCCTACTTTACGCTGGAACTTCAGAGAGTTACCGGTAATGCGGCGGGGCAGCAATTTCCCTTGTTCGTTGATGAATTTTTTCAGAAACTCTGCATCTTTATAATCGATGTAATGGATGCCCATTTTCTTAAAGCGGCAGTATTTCTTCGGACGTTTCTCCTGCTTGATCGCAGTGAGGTATTTGATCTCGTTCTTTGCCATGATTATGCCTCCGCTTTTTCCGTTTCAGAATGTTTTACGCCACTTCTCTTTTTTGCATTGTACTCGATGGCGTATTTGTCGAGTGCAGTGAACATGTGACGCATTTGCGATTCGTCACGTAAAAGTTGAATTTTCAACTTTTCATTGAAGCTGGATGGCGCTTTATACTCCATTACCCAATAAAGACCAGTCGTCTTTTTGTTAATGGGATAGGCCAGCGATTTTAATCCCCAGGGATTAGAGTGCAATACCTCACCACCGTTTTCTACAACGAGGTCGGCATATTTTTTCTGAGCGGCTTTAAATTCCTCTTCAGACAGCACAGGGGTAAAAATCACCATCAATTCGTAGTTGTTCATTTCCCTGATTTTTGTTTAAAATGTAATTAATTCCGCTCTTTTGAACGGGCAGCAAAGGTAGGGCTTTATACATTCAAAATGAAGAATAAGCGGATTAAAAATGAGGCTTTTTTCAGCTGTCAACTCCTCGTTTTGGTTTTTTTTCAGAAACTATATAAGTATATCATTTTCAGTATGTAATAGCCCCCGGATTAGTTAGTTCAATCTATAAACAGGGTAACGGTTATGGCCAGGTTCATAATATGTAGAATTCTTATATATGAAATCGAGTTGTGCCGATCCATTTCCTGCAAATTTCGGGTCGGATGCCTTTTTTTCATCCAGCCTCTTTTTAAGATCTGGGTTATTACTGAGAACATGTGCTGCAAGGTCTTCCCAGCGATAATCGCTGTATCCCTCCTTTTGCTGTAAAACAGCATCAAAAAAATTCCAGGCAAAGAACCCATCGTCACCAGTTGGTTCAAGCATTTCTACCAGGTACCTGTTGGCGACCTGGTTTAATGGAATTAGATAATCTCCTTTCAGGAATTTTATTTTTTGAACGCTGACGGATGTTCTTACTGCATAATTCTTATGATGCTTTTCGTAAGGCCGTACAAGGCTTTTATACTCCTCAATTTTATAAGCTTGCACTTCTATTGTCGTGTCCCTGGTAAACTGCGACATACCCACGTTATTCAGCCTGAGCAGTTCAATTACAGAATGCCAGCCTTGGGGGATGATATAAGCTTTTGGCTTTTGAATCATGTTTTCCGGCCGGTACCAGTCAAAGAATTTTATTTCCCTGGTATAAGGTTTACTGTGATCATAGAACATCTGCTGAAGCCCGGTTGCTTCACTGGTTTTATATCCCTGTTCATATCCTTTGAATGTTACCTTGCTGAAACTAGTGGTATCAATTTTCCAGGTTAATGCAAAGGAATCCTTCCCTATAAGAAAACCTTTTATGGCAGCATCCCTGTTTACCTTTAGTGCAGTAATGTTTTTTGAGGATTCTTCTATTATTGTCAGCATGAGATCATACGTTGCATTCACCCTGTCTTTATAGGGTTTCAGCATGTGTGTTTCCGGTACAAAACCAATGGTTTGAAACAGGGCAGCATACCCCGATGAATATCTTGGCGGGTCGTAGAACATCTGCATACCCTTATCAAAATTGGTTTCTTCAAAATTCACATAGGGCACCATGTCCCAACCTTTTTTGTTCATCCCACTGTATAGTGCTGGTTCAAACGCCCTTTTCAGCCAAGAGCCGTAGTTGGAGTTGATTTTGTTGTATTGAGAGGTCAGGAGGGTCATGGTGTGCTGGTAATCGGCGCCGTCACTAACGTGATTATCGATAAGTATGTCGGGATTCAGTAAATGGAAAATCTGTGTAAAAGACCTGGCTTCCTTACTGTCGCATTTTGTAAAATCCCTGTTCAGGTCAAGGTTTTGCGAGTTACCACGAAATCCATATTCAACCGGACCGTTTTGATTGGCCCTCGAATACGAACCTCTGTTCAAGCAACCACCAATGTTGTAAACCGGGATGAAGGCCAGCGTAACATTACCTGGTAATTTTATTTTCTGGGTGACAAGATCTCTTACCATCATCATACTGGCATCAATACCATCGGGTTCGCCGGGATGAATGCCGTTGTTGATCAGTATTACGGCCTTTTTCTGCTTATGCCATTGAACAGGGTCAAATTTCCCGTCGGTGCTTACCAATACCAGGTGAAGGGGATAGCCTGCATCCGTCATTCCCATTTCTTTTACCAATACCTGTGCCGATTGCTTGTCCAGTTTTTTATACCATTCGATCGCTTCAAAATAAGTGGCACTTTCTTTTCCGCCCGATCTTTCAAAACGGCATTGCTGAGCGTTTGTATTTGAAACAGAACAAATAGCCAGGAAGGAAATGATCAGATTTCTCATGCAGTGATTTTTTAGCCAAACTACAATAAATTCGGGTTGATAAAATGCCGTTGATATAAAACCGTCTGTTATTGTATGATCACAAAAGATTGACGGATCAGTTCGGTATGGCTGCTGATCTTGATAAAATACCTTCCTGCAGGAAGGTGACCAACATTCAGGAACAATGTTGTCCGGCCAGCAGAAATTTTTTCCCGCAGTAATATACGGCCTGAAGCATCCATTACGGCCAGGTCGCTGCTTTCGGCCAGGGCGTTTTGAAGCTTAATGGTCAAATTTGTTTTTGCCGGGTTGGGATAGATCAACGCATTGTAGAAACACCCATTCAATCTTACCGAAGCGATCTTACTATAAGTGAATTTTCCGTCAACGTCGATCATTTTGAGACGGTAGTAAACCACATTTTCGTTGGGCAGGTTATTATCTGTAAAAGAGTAGTTGGCCAGGTTCTGTCCTTGAACGTAACCGATAGTGTGGAATAGCGAACCATCAATACTCCTTTCAATGGCATATTGCCTGAAATTTGTTTCATACGTTGCATACCACTTAAGCAACACCGATTCATTATTCCTTTGCGCAGTAAAGTCGGTTACGGTGACAGGTAAAACGCCGGTGCATTGCCAAACCAATGCCACATATTCGGGGTGGTCGATGTACGGATTACGGTTGTTCTGCTGCGAATAGATCAAATCATTGCGGTTGCTCTCCTTTGTATCTACCGGGTCGAGGTTATGCCAGGCATAGAGCATCTGGAGGTAAGAAAGCTGGAAGGAAGGATATAAACCACCGCCCGTTGTTCCGTCGGCAACGACTGATAATCCTGCTGCGCCATTCAATGAAACCCAATTGGCCAATTCATTCTGGTACCTGGTCAGTATATAGAAATAGGCTCTGGCCAGGTCACCCTTTACACCATCATGCGGTTCGAAGGATGAAGCTGCGCTAACACCGGGGTAATTGGATGGTCCTATCTTATCTAAAACCGGATTAGGAGGCATTGGATAACCAGGATAAGCACCTGCTGTGGGGAATTGATAGCTGGAACTTCCAACCGTTGAATAAGGGATGTTACCCCTGTTGCTGTTGATCTTGGAATCAGTAGGACGCACAACGAAAAGATCGGCTTCGGTAGGTTGTTGATAAGAAGAGCCGGAAAGCTTGAACCAGCTTCTCGGGAACGTATGTTCCTTATTCCAGCATCCGCCTTCCGTGCCGGGAGTGCTCCCGCCGCAAAATCCTCCCGATGGGTTTTGTGAAGAATTGAATGTAAATGGCTCTGGTCCTACCGGGTTATTGGAATAAATATCCCAAATGATCGAGCTAAGTCCATCGTCGCTTCTGATAGTATCCACTATGGGCATTTGAATATCATCAATGCTGCCATACGATAAACTGACTTGTCCATTGCTGATGATATTGCGTAAACCAGTCTTCAGGGTCTGGCAGGTAAGCCCGTTTACGGCGTCGTAATACCCGGCAGGAGGGCCGCCATTCAGCGTGGTGGTACTGCCATTTAAGCTGGAGGTATTATAGAATGGTTCCCCGGTACAGTCCCCATTTGCAGAAAAAACAAAAACGTGGTAGGTGGTATTCCCATTCAAGCCAGTGATCACAAATGCGGTGGAACTGCCATATGCGGCTATTTTATCCGGACCGATTACCTGGCCGGGCGTATATGTTGTTCCATCGCTTGGAACAAAACTTAAAGTGGTGTTTTGGCTATATACTACCAGGTATCGGTTTGCAGATAATTCAGGCGTAAAACTTCCTGTAATGGTGGTACCGCCGGGAACAAGCACCAGGCCAGAAGGGGGATCGGCCGGTGTGATGCATGGCGGGAACGGTTGCGTGGTGGAGGAACCTGTCAATGGATTAACGGTTTGAAACGTAGGTCCTCCCGTACACGAAATACTGTTATAGGCAAAAACAAAGTAATAGTAGAGTGTATTTGCTGCCAATCCATTATCGGTAAAGGATGTTGCTGTGCCGTTTTGTGCGACTGTTCCACTACCCAATGCCTGGCCAACCGTATAAGTAGTGCCATTTACAGGTGTGGCTCCTAAAGAAGCCGACTGACTTCTTACAACAAGGTAACCATCCGCAGCGGGTACAGAAGCCGTGAAGGAAACCTGCATGGTCGTGGTAAATGGTGTCAGTACAAGACTGGTTGGTTGATTGGCAGGGGCGGTGCACGGGCCCGAATTAGATCCGATGCTGATATTATCGATCCCGATCCCGCATGCATTTCCTGAACCGGCGGGTCTCCATGTAACCCACCTTATCTGGACTACCGGTTGGTTCAAAGCTCCGGCAGGAAGTGAAAAAGAATAAGCGTCGAAATCATTTGGTCCATCCGCATCACCTCCGTTGCTGGTCCCGCTGTTATAGATAACATTTGAGCCTGTGATTGCAGTGAAGGCTCCGGTAGTGCCTACCCGGTATTGTAAGGATATACCAATATCCCTGGTGTTGGCAACACTCAGGACCAGGTCGTAACCTATTGTTACCGCACCAAGGCCAGTTGTATTGATGGCCAAAGCTGTTTGTGTGGATCCGTTTGTACCATTACCCGATTGCAGGATGGTCAGTCTTCCATTTGCAGATACGGCGTGCCCATATTGACCACCCCCTCCGCCGCTGGCAGGATTTGTATTGAATAATGCACCGGCTGCCACATCGGCCCCTGGTAAACTATTCTCGGCCGCTGCCTGGGTTGCGTAGGGCCTGGTCCCATCCCCTGTCCATGCCACCATTCCTGATGCCGGTGGGGTAAAATTGGCACTGCCAAAATTGATCAAAAGGGGCAGTGTTTGTGCAGCGGGACTGGTTTGTGAAAATGTATGATTGAACCAGAAAAGAACGATAAGTAAAGTTGTAAAACGTTTCATCATACATCCATGATTGGCGGGCGGTAAAATTAAGAATAAGTTCTTTCCCGGAGGGCGGGTACTTATCAACAAAAAGCCCGTCAATTGTATGATTGACAGGCTTTATTTGAAAAAATTACTTCAGTTATTATTTAGCCATGGCATTTACCCTCTTGGCCAGCTTGCTTTTTAAATTAGCAGCTTTGTTTTTATGGATAGTGCCGCGTTTTGCGAGCTTATCGATCATAGAAGCAACTTTGGGCAGATCGGTGGCAGCCGTTTTTTTATCGGCAGCTTTAAGGTCACGGATGGCGTTACGGGTGGTCTTACCGTAATAACGGTTGCGCTCGTTACGCTTTCTGCTCTGACGTACATCTTTTTTGGTTGCTGAATGGTTTGCCATTTAAATTTATTTTTTGGGCTGCAAAGATAGGGGAATCGACCTGAAAATCTGGGTTGTAAGGCGAATAATTTTTAATTCAACCCCGTATTTCCTTAATTTGACCCAAAATCGGCTTATGAACAGGTATTTGCTATTGGTTTTGCACACAGGTTCGCTGGTACTCCTTGGCTTCGGGTGGGTTTTGGATATCCTCCAGATCGACATCAGTTTCCACCTTTTTGCAGATATCAATCTATTCAACGAAAAAAGAAGCGTTATAGGCCTGTTACAACGCCTCTGGTCCGATAAGAGCTACTGGCCATTCATCCTGATCTTCCTTTTCGGCATCATTGTCCCGATAATCAAATCGGTCCTCCTTTACTATATTATCCTTGTAAAGAATCACAATATCAAATGGAGGCACCTCGTAAACGGGATCAGCAAATGGGCCATGGCCGATGTATTCGCCGTCAGCATTTTTGTAGCATTCCTCGGCGCCAACTCCATGCAGAATACCAAGGCGGTGTTCGAACCCGGGTTCTATTATTTTTCCGGTTATGTCATCCTCAGCGGCATTGTTGCCATGCTCTGCCGAAAATTGCCGGATAATTCCGCACAGCAAACGGCCTAATTAACCGATATTTGCAGCCGGATTTATTGCAGATACTACCTAAATAATTTTCTGACCGAACATGAAGGATTTTCAGTACATCACCAGTTCCCACCCGGCTTATATCGAAGGATTGTACAATGATTTTGTAAAGGACCCTTCCAGCGTGGATGAAGACCTGCGTAAATTTTTTGAAGGTTTCGATTTTGCAGTAAGCAGTGGAGCAGCCGTAAACGGAGCAACCGCTGTCAATGGTACCTCAACTGCGATCGACTGGATGAGTGAGATACGGGCCTACAGGCTGATCCTTCGCTATCGCAATAAAGGACACCTGCTGGCTGATACGAATCCCATCCGCAAAAGAAAGGACAGGGGAGCTAACCTCGACCCCGCCGCTTTCGGATTCACTGAGGCCGATCTTGATAGGTTCTACTATGCCGGTGAACTGATCGGGTTGGGTAAAACAACCCTGCGCAAGATCATTGATCACCTCAGGCAATGTTACACCGGCCATCTTGGTGTGGAATACAAATACATCGGCGATAAGGAAAAGAACGACTGGCTTACCAGGGCCATCGAGAAAACCATGCTCGAACCTGTTTCATTGACCCAGAAGAAACGCATCCTTCAGAAACTGAACGAAGGGGTGATGTTCGAAAAATTCCTCCATACCAAATACATAGGGCAAAAAAGATTCTCTCTTGAAGGAGGTGAAACAGCGATTGCTGCTTTGGATGCCATCATCAATACCGCTGCCAACAATAGCGTGGAAGAGGTGGTGATCGGGATGGCCCACAGGGGAAGGTTGAATGTGCTGGCCAATATAATGGGTAAAACCTACGAGCAGATATTCAGTGAATTTGAAGGGAATAGTTTGCCCGATACCACCATGGGCAGTGGTGATGTGAAATATCACCTCGGTTTCGGCAGCGACGTGGAAACAGCCGATGGGAAAAAGATACACCTGAAATTAAGTCCCAACCCCTCACATCTTGAGGCGGTCGATCCGGTAGTGATCGGGTTTGCCCGAAGCAAAGCCGACATTCTCTACAACAGCGATTACGACAAAATACTTCCTATATTGATCCATGGTGATGCCTCTGTAGCCGGCCAGGGAGTGGTATATGAAGTACTGCAGATGAGCGGGCTGAAAGGGTATTACACCGGGGGCACCATTCATTTTGTCATTAACAACCAGATCGGCTTTACCACCGATTTTGATGATGCGAGAACTGCCGACTACTGCACCAGCATTGCCGCGATGGTACAGGCACCCGTTTTACATGTGAACGGGGATGATGCAGAGGCCGTGGTGAAAGCCAGCCAGATCGCTACACTTTATCGTCAGCAATTCAACAGCGATATCTTCATCGATATGGTTTGTTACCGGAGGCACGGGCACAATGAAGGCGATGAACCCAAGTTCACTCAGCCGCAGTTATATTCGGTTATCGAGAAACATCTTAATCCAAGGGAAGTTTATACCCAGTTCCTGATACAGAACGGAGAAGCTGATGCCCAGGCATTGGCAAAGGAAATGGAGCAAAAATTCCTGGCAGACCTGCAGGAACGCCTCGATGAAGTGAAGCAAAACCCGCTCCCTTATACGTACCAGCCACCGGAACTGGTTTGGAAAAGCATGCGCAAAGCGACCCCGGATGATTTTGATGGCTCCCCGGTAACGGCCATCAACAACAACCAGTTCCAATTGCTGTTCGAAGGGTTGATGAAATGGCCGGCTGATTTCAAACCCCTTCGTAAAGTGGAGAAATTGCTGCAGGACAAGGTGAAATTATACAGCGACGAAAAGAAAATCGATTGGGCAACCGCAGAGCTGATGGCATATGGAAGTTTGTTGCTGGATGGAAAGGACGTACGGATGAGCGGGCAGGATGTGAAACGTGGTACGTTCAGCCACCGGCATGCTGTGATCTATGATGAGAATACAAATAAGGGATACAACCGCCTGAATCATTTTACAGAACAACAGGCTCCATTCCGCATCTACAACTCTTTGCTGAGTGAATATGCCGTATTAGGTTTTGAATACGGCTACGCCATGGCCAACCCCAATGCCCTGGTGATCTGGGAAGCACAGTTTGGTGATTTTTGCAACGGCGCCCAGACCATCATCGACCAGTTCATTGCAGCAGCCGAAACAAAATGGCAGCGCATGAACGGAGTAGTGATGTTGCTGCCTCATGGATATGAAGGACAGGGCCCGGAACACAGCAGTGCAAGGATGGAACGTTTCTTACAGATGTGCGCCGAATTGAATTTTGTGGTGACCAATGTTACTACAGCGGCAAACTTCTTCCATTTGCTCCGCCGCCAGCTTGCATGGCCGTTCCGCAAACCCCTGGTTAATTTTTCACCGAAAGCAAACCTTCGACATACAGGAAGCTATAGTCTTAAGGAAGAATTCACAAGCGGAGGTTTCAAAGAAGTGATTGACGATTCATCACCCGACCCTTCACTGGTAAAAAAGGTACTGCTTTGCAGCGGCAAGATCTATTTTGACCTGGCCGAGCGAAAGCAAAAAGAAAACCGTTCCGATGTTGCCGTCATCCGCGTCGAGCAATTACACCCCCTGCCGCAAAAACAACTGGATGCTTTGTATAAAAAATACGGTAAGGCAATCTGGTACTGGATACAGGAAGAACCATTGAACATGGGTGCTGCTACGTTCCTGCGCATGAACCTGAAGAACATCAACTTCTATATCATCAGCAGGCAGGCAAGCGCTGCTACGGCGAGCGGCTACGCCAAAGTACATGCAAAGGAACAGGCCCAGATCGTAGATACGGCCTTCAGCATTTAAACGGGGATCACGCTGTTATTGACAACCGCAAAGGCTTTCTCATTCTTTGATGGTTCTACCATATAAGTGCCGGTAAACTTCCCGAATGCCGGAAGAACGGCATGCTTCTCAGTGAAATAAAAACATGGAAACCTCAACGACTGTTTTCCCAGTCCACGGATGACAACAGCGGGGTGCAGGTGCCCGCTGAAACAATAATATTCCGCTATCTCTTCTTCTGTTGTCTCTTCGATATGGTGAATAAATAGGAACCCCTGTTTCAGCAGGCTTTTTTCTGCAACCGAAATATTCGCTTCATAATACCATTGATCGGCAATGATGTCGTGATTGCCTTTGACCAAAGTGAAATCAACTGTTGGGAAATCGTTTCTCCATTTCATGAACCAGTCGTGCTCTTTGTTTTCAATGCTGTGAAAAAGATCTCCCACAATGATCAGTTGTGTTGGTTTGAAAAACTGGATGCTGTCCACCAGACGCTGCATGTCTTCTTTGGTGACGGAGGTAGGTACCGGTATCCCGCTTTTGCGGAAATGGCCCGTCTTTCCGATATGAAGGTCGGAGAGGATGAGTGTTTTTTCCTGCTCCCAGTACAGCGTGCGGTTGCTGTGCAGGATGAAATCGTTGTTTCGGACGGTATGTTTAAGGAATGAAGCCATATTATTTTTCAAGTTGTTCCTGCATGCGGCGCACCCGGTCTTCGAGTTGCTCGGACGACATATTCTCCCGCAGGCTGTCTACCTTCAGCGGGAAGCAGAAAGGCGTCAATTGCTGCGGCCATTTGATCACGATATTACTTTTCCGGATCCGCTGCAGCATGTCCCGCAAACGCACTTCTTCCATCTGCTGATCAAAAACCTCGGTATAAGCCTGTTTGAGCAAAATATTGTTGGGTTCATATTCCGTGAAGACCTTGAAGAGCAGGGAAGCGGATGATTGCAGGTGCCTCGCTTTTTGCTTCTCACCCGGCAATCCCTGGAAGATGAGTCCGCCGATCACGGCAATATCCCTGAACTTTCTTTTGGCCATCTCCGAACTGTTCACACTCTTCTGAATGTCTTCAAACAAATTTTCCTCACTGAACAGCTCGTACACATTACTGTCGTCGACCGGGATAGGTTGATCGCTCAGCAATTCAAATCCGTAATCGTTCATCGCAAAAGAGAACGTAATGGGCATGATGCGGCTGATACGGTAGGCCAGTATGGCGGCCATGGCTTCGTGCACCAGCCTTCCTTCGAAAGGGTAAACGAACAGGTGATAACCGTCCTTTGTTTCGATGTGTTCGATGAGCAGTTCATTCTCTTTGGGTATATGGCTCAGCTCTTTCTGCAGGTTGAACAGGGGCTCGAGTACCTGAAGCTCTTCAAAATTATTTTTCCCCAGGCTGGTGTCCAGTGCTTGGCGCAGTTTTTTACCCATGTTCGAGCTCAGGCTCATTCGTCCGCCCATCCAGCTCGGGATGATGCTCTTTTTGGAGTTTGACTTTTTTGCGATCACCGTCATATCCTTTATCATAACCAGTTCCAGGTTCCTTCCCGCAATGGTGAATGAATCACCTGGCTCCAGGCGGGAGATGAACCATTCTTCGATCATGCCGATATAACCGCCACCCATGAACTTTACTTTCAGCATGGCGTCGCTTACAATAGTGCCGATGTGCAGGCGGTGCCGCATGGCAATGCGTCGGCCGTTGATCTTGTGCAACCCATCCGGCATCACTTCCACTTTTTTGTATTCATCGTACTGGTTGAGCGCTTTTCCTCCTATGGTAATATGCAACAGAATTTCCAGGAATTCATCTTTTGCCAGTTCGCCAAAACAAAATGTGCTCTTTACTTCTTCAAATACCTGTTCCGGGTAGAAACCATCACCCACGGCAAGCGTGCACAGGTATTGTATGAGTACATCGTAACAAAGCAGAACAGGCGGTTTGCTTTCGATGAAGTTTTCCTCTACGGCTTTTTTTAAAGCAGCTGCTTCCACCAGTTCCAGGCTATGGGTGGGGAGGAAAAAAATATTGCTTGTGGCATCCGGCCGGTGACCACTTCTTCCGGCACGTTGGAGGAAACGTGCAACACCTTTTGGGGAGCCTACCTGTATCACCGTTTCCACCGGACGGAAATCCACACCGAGGTCAAGGCTGGCAGTGCATACAACTGCTTTTAATTTACCGGTATGCAGATTTTCTTCCACCCACAAACGCAGTTCCTGTTCAATGCTTCCGTGGTGCAGTGCAACGGCGCCCGCCAGTTCCGGTGCTGCGTTCAGCAATGACTGGTACCACATTTCGGTCATGCCACGGGTATTGATAAATATCAAGGTTGTTTTGCTCTGCTCGATAATGGGGATGATCTTCTGCACCAGCTTGATACCGAGGTGGCCGGCCCAGGGATATTTTTCGATCTCGTCGGGGAAGATCGATTGAATAGAAGTTTTTTTGTGCAGATCGGCCCGTATGATGATGCCTTTCTGTTTTACCGGGTGCAACAATACATCCATGGCTTCTTCCAGGTTACCGACCGTTGCAGATATTCCCCACACCGAACAGGATTGATCAGGGGGATATTGAAAATTGATGATCCTGCTGATGGCTAATTCAACCTGTACGCCTCTTTTCCCACCCATTAGTTCATGCCACTCATCCACGGCAATTATTTTTAGCCGCTTGAATATCTCCGAATTGTTCTTTTGTGCCAGCAGCAGGTGCAGACTTTCCGGCGTGATGATCAGTATTTCGGGCATATTCCTTTTTTGCCTTTCCCGTTCTTTTACTTCGGTATCGCCGTTACGGATGCCAACCCGCCACGGCATGTTCAATTGTTCAAAGACTTCCTGCATGGCACGGGCAATGTCTTTAGCCAATGCACGCAATGGGGTGATCCAAAGCAATTGAAGACCGTTGTTTTTTTTATTCCGGAAATCTTTCGGGTGGTCATTGATGAATTGTATTATTGCTCCGAGAAAGACAGAGTAGGTCTTGCCACAGCCTGTAGGCGCATTCACGAGCCCGCTTTTACCATTATTGATCTCTCCCCAGGCCTGTTCCTGGAATGCAAAGGGCTTTCGCTGGTTTTGGTCCAGCCACTTGCTGATTACCTTGTATCCGGGAGATTGTTTCAGCTGCATAACCGAACTGCAAATCTATCGTTTTGGGCATTGCCGGCACCCTTCATTTCCGTATTTTTGCACTCCTCAAAAATTGCAGCGTATATGTTCAATTCGTTAAGTGAAAAACTGGAAGCAGCGTTTAAGAACCTGAAGGGCCAGGCCAGGATCAACGAACTCAATATTGCCAATACCGTTAAGGATATCCGCCGTGCGCTGGTGGATGCCGACGTGAATTATAAGATCGCCAAGGAATTCACCGATAAGGTGAAGGATAAGGCCCTGGGTGAGAAGGTACTTACCGCGGTAAGCCCGGGCCAGCAGATGGTCAAGATCGTGCAGGATGAACTGGCCGAACTCATGGGAGGTACGGAGAGCGACTTTAACATCAATGGGAACCCGGCCATCATACTCATAGCCGGCTTGCAGGGTAGCGGTAAAACAACATTCAGCGGTAAACTGGCCAATTACCTGAAAACCAAGAAAGGCAAATCGCCTATGCTGGTGGCAGCCGATATCTATCGCCCTGCAGCAATTGATCAATTGGAGGTATTGGGCGGACAGATCGATGTGCCTGTTTACAGCGAACGGGAAAATAAAGATGCTGTTTCCATAGCACAGAATGCGGTCAAAGAAGCCAGGTCAAAGAACAAGAATGTGATCATCATTGATACGGCTGGTCGTTTGGCAGTGGATGAAGTAATGATGACCGAAGTAGCCAATATCAGGTTGGCTGTCAACCCACAAGAGATATTGTTTGTCGTGGACAGCATGACAGGCCAGGATGCTGTCAACACCGCCAAGGCATTCAACGACAGGCTTGATTTCAGTGGCGTGGTACTTACCAAACTCGACGGTGATACAAGAGGCGGTGCAGCACTTTCCATCAAGTATACCGTAAACAAACCCATCAAGTTTGCCAGCAGTGGTGAAAAGATGGACACGCTCGATGTGTTCTACCCGGAACGGATGGCGCAGCGGATACTGGGGATGGGAGACATCGTGAGTTTAGTAGAAAAGGCCCAGGAGCAATTCGACGAAGCCGAGGCCAGGAAACTGGAAAAAAAGATCCGCAAGAACCAGTTCGACTTCGAGGATTTTAAAACCCAGATCCAGCAGATCAAAAAGATGGGTAACCTGAAAGACCTGATGGGGATGATCCCGGGCGTAGGCAAGCAGATAAAAGACCTCGATATAAACGACGATTCATTCAAGGGCATCGAAGCCATGATCAACTCCATGACCCTGCAGGAACGGCGTAACCCCGACATCATCAACCCAGGCCGTAAGGCACGCATTGCAAAGGGGGCGGGTAAAGATATTTCGGAACTGAATGCCTTCCTCAAGCAGTTCGAACAGATGAAGAGCATGATGAAGATGATGAACAAAATGCCAATGGGCCGCATGCCCGGCCTGATGGGGAAAAGATAATATCTGCCTGTTTTTTTCTTACTGAATTATTAGTTTAACTTAGGGATACTGTAAACGGTATGCCTGAGTACCGTATTACTTTATCTGCTGTTCATTCATAGAAATCTCTCTCTCGACTTCGTCCTTTGTCCTGTGACCGGCCTTTTTGATTGCAAACCATCAAATCAGTTTTATGAAAAGCATCTCCATCCAAGGAAGCATAAGGGAGTTCACTGCCGACGAAATTCAGCAAGCAAAGCAAAACAACCTTGCCGTAAAAAATTCTTTCACTTTCAGCAGCGCAAGAGGAATTTCAGACGAGCACAAATTGGAGATATCCGATAACGACCTCCTTGAGTTTGTGTTCGAAGACAATACTACATGGGTAGGTAGCAAAGACATTATCCACGACCTCTTCCCTTCGGTTGTTAAAGGAAAACGTGCGGACGAAGGGATCTCCATACCTATGTACCTGGAAGCCGGCGAAAGTGACCGGGGGCTGGGAACCATTGCGTTGAAATTACTGAATGTCTTTGCCAAAAAAGCGGTGACGGCAAAAGTGATCGACCTTGCAGCCAACCTTGAGAAGAAAGCACTGAACAATCAAAGTGGTGTATTCGGCATCGATGCAAATTTCCACCTTGGTAAGGCAAAGATCACGGAAGAAAAAAAACCGAACCTCCTTTTCATACACGGCACCAATTCATCCACCTGGGGATCGTTTGCCGAGATAAGGCAATCCGACCTGTGGAAATACATGCGACAAGCTTATGGGGCCAACATCTTCGGGTTCCAGCACGAGACCATGACCATGAGCCCGATCCAGAATGTGATCAGGCTGATCAAAGAGTTGCCAGGGTCATGTACCCTGCATATCATCACCCATTCCCGAGGTGGCCTGGTAGGCGATGTACTGGCCAGGTTCTGTAATGGCAATGAAGGCTTCACGGAGCAGGAAATTAGTTATTTAAGTGAGCAGGATGACCGGCAAAGAGACGTGAACGATATTAAAACACTTCAGTCCCTTGTAAAAAATAAGAGTATCACCATTGAGAAATTCATCCGGGTGGCCTGTCCTGCCTATGGCACCACCATCTTATCGAAACGGCTCGACCATTTTCTCAATATCAGCTGCAACCTTATCAGCCTGGCAGGTGGCGCAACCGCTCTGATAGCCGGCGAATTCAAAGCATTGATATCGGCAGCAGTGGATACCAAGAATGACCCGAATGAATTGCCCGGACTGGAGGCGATGAACCCCGCCTCCCCATTCCTGAAAATATTAAACAATCCCAATAATAAGATCCAGGGCTCGCTTACTGTGATCTCGGGTAATTGCGGACTTAAACTAAGCTGGAAAGCCCTGCTCATCATTGCAAGCAAATTGTTTTACCTGCGGGATAACGACCTCGTGGTGGATACACGCTCCATGTATTGTGGCTCAAAACGGGAAACGGCCATCCAGTATTTCTTTGATGAAGGCCCTGATGTGGACCATGTGCATTATTTCGCCAATAAAAAAACACAGGATGCCTTACTGGCTGCACTAAAATCAGTGGACAAATCGATCCCCGGCTTCTCTCAGTACCAGTTGACGGATAAGGAAAGAGAAGAAAGGAATGCATTGCTGAAACTGGATGGAGGCGAAGTATACTCTGATGAGGCATCGGGTAATAAGCCGATCGTGATCCTGTTGCCGGGTATCATGGGTTCAAACCTTAGCGTGGGTAAAAAGAAGGTATGGATAAATTATCTCAGTTTTCTTACAGGTGGGCTGAGCCGGTTGAAGATTTCAGCGGGCGACATCAAGGCAGAGTCGCTTATAAAAACATCCTACAAAAAATTGGTGGAGTACCTGCGGGGAGAAGGGTATGATGTGATCACGTTTGCGTTTGACTGGCGGCTTCCACTCACAAATGCCGCACTGGAACTGAAGAATAAGATCGATCATGTTCTGAAACTGAAACAACCTGTTAAAATCATCGGCCACTCCATGGGCGGTGTAGTAACGAGGGATTTCATTATCAACCATCCCGATACCTGGGAAAAGTTGAATAAATCGGCTGGTTTTAAGCTGCTGTTGCTGGGAGCACCGCTGGGTGGTTCTTACCGGATACCTTATGTATTGACTGGAAAGGATTCTATAATAAACCAGTTAAGTAAGATCGACCTTGTTCACAGTAAAGAAAAATTGCTTGACATATTCCGCAGGTATCCCGGTTTGCTCGGGTTATTGCCGCTTTCAGATCAGCCGTATGATTTCGCCAAAGTGGAAACCTGGAATCAAATGAAGGCAGCCAGCAGTTTCGATTGGAACATACCTGAGAGCGCTGATCTTGCCGAATTCGGGCGTTACCGTGATAAAGTGCTGAAGAATATGGATGATATTGATATGAGCAATATTATTTACATCGCCGGGCAGGATGATGCAACCGTATGCGGTTATGTCATCGATAACAGCATTCCCGGTGATGAGAAGATCGTTTTCAAGAGTACCGTCGAAGGGGATCAGTCTGTTACATGGGATACAGGCATACCAAAAAACATCAACAGGGATAAGGGATTGTATTTTGTAAATGTATCCCATGGCGCCTTGGCCAACCAGCCGGATATCTTTAAGGGTATTTCCGAGATACTCGTTGCCGGTAAAACTCAGTTGCTGCCCAAGGACAAGCCTGTATTCCGCGAAGGCAAAAAAGAGTTCGATACGGTTGAGGAGGAAATATATGATGCCGATGAATCGAGTGTTGAAAACGTACTGCTTGGACTTAAAACAAAACCGGTTACAGCCAAAAAAGGGAAGTCAAGGGTTAAAGTAAGTGTGAGCAATGGCGATCTGTTCTATAGCAGTTACCCGGTAATGGTTGGCCATTTCCTTACAGATGGTATCACCAGCGCCGAAGCGGTGATCGATAAGTATACAGATAATACATTGAGGGAATGGCACCGGCTTAGCTTATATCCCGGCGATATCGGTACCAGTGAGGTTTTTATCAATTTGCGGAATGGGTTCAAAGGAACCGTCGTGATCGGGCTCGGGGCACCGGGCCGCTTGAGTGCATTCCAGCTTTCCAAATCAGCAGAGCAAGGAGCCATCAAGTATATGCTCGAGCTGAAAAAGATGCGCCAAAATAACAGTCATTCCGGTCAGCCTGCGGAAACAGGCATTTCGGTGCTGCTCATTGGCTGTGGTTATGGCGGGCTGTCTATGGAAAGTTCCATACGTGCGATCCTCCAGGGTATCCAAAATGCAAATGAAAAGGCGGAGACCCTCAATCAAAAAGGATTGAGTATGATCGGTCAGATAGAATTCATCGAGTTATTTGAAGACCGTTGCCTGCAATGTCTGATCGTATTAAGCAAAATCGAGAAGGAGAACGACGGGGAATTAAATATCAGGTTGGTGAAGAAGCAGCCGAAGAAGTTGCTGGGGTGGAAGACACGAATACCTATGGAGAACATCTCAGACTGGTGGAGCCGTATCACTGTTACCCTTCACAAGGAAGAGAATAAAGAAACATGGAAAACGGAAACTGCGTTGCGCTTCAACAGCAGTACAGGCAGCGCCCGGGAAGAGCAGCGGGACCTCCCTCAAAGTCCATCGACGGTGGATAATCTCATCCAGGAGATGTCGGTAAAGAACCGGTGGAGCGAAGGGCTTGCCAAAACCGTATTCGAATTAATGATACCGAACGATTTTAAGGACGATATTAAGAAGCAGGCCAATACTATGTGGGTGTTGGATACAACCGCAGCAGCATATCCATGGGAACTCCTCCAGGGAGAGAACAACACGAGCCCTATCTGCTGCACTTCGGGTATGATAAGACAATTGCAAACGGATCAATACCGGTTGAAGATAAATGCATCGACGGGGAATAAGGCGCTGGTGATCGGGGACCCTTTTTTAGACGGATCGAGACTGGCACCGCAATTACAGGGAGCATTGGATGAGGCCAGGCAGGTGGCTTTTATGTTGAACCAGCGGGGGTATGATATGCCCAATAATTGTTTCAGGGGATCTGCATCCCAGATATTGGAAGCGGTGTTCAAGGATGAGTACCGCATACTGCACCTGGCTGGTCACGGCATCTTTAATGCAGTGGACCCCGAGCGATCAGGTATGCTGATAGGGGATGGCGTTTTCTTAACTCCAAGACAGATATGCCAGATGAGTAAAGTACCCGACCTTGTATTTGTAAACTGTTGTTACCTCGGCCAGGTAAATGCCCAATCAGAGGCAACATACAGCAACAGGTACAAGCTCGCGGCAAATATCGGAACTCAGCTTATCATGAATGGTGTAAAAGTGGTAATCGCCGCCGGTTGGGCGGTAAATGATGCTGCAGCACTCAGGTTTGCCGAGGTTTTTTATGACCAGATGTTCAGCGGAGCCGAATTCGGTAAAGCCATCAAAACCGCCCGGAAAGAAGTACATACCTATTTCCCGGGTACGAACACATGGGGAGCATACCAATGTTATGGTGATCCGTTCTTTAAACTGCCGAATGCATACAAGCCCAAAGGGGGCGTGCCGAAAAAGAATAACGAATACGAGTATTTTATAGCCCAGGAAGCAGAGATCGATTTAAGTAACCTTATTAATAAGGCAGACGCAAAAGACAGCTCTGCGGTTGTTATAAAAGAGGAACTTGAAAGGATAACCAGGCTGGTGGACCAGGCCGACCTGAGGAATGCGGCCATTACAGAAAAAGAAGGCATGGTATACGCAGAATGCAACGATTACCAGAATGCAGTCGAAAGGTTTGAGAAATTGTTCAGTATGGAACAGGCCTCATTTACCATAAGGGCATTGGAGAAATATTGCAACGTGCGGGCAAAGCTATGTGTTCAGAACTGGCAGAAAGGGTACAACAAGGCAGAGCAGTTCAGGAAGATCAATGCAGTCATCGATGATCTGAACCTGCTCAACAAGATGAGCCATACGTCTGAAAGGTTGAGCCTTTTGGGAAGTACCTTTAAACGGAAGGCATTGATGATCCCTTCCGTCAAAAAGAACAAGGGTAATAAAGCGGTAATAAATACAGACAAACTGGATACTCTCCAAAAAGCAGCCGACTTTTACCGTAAGGCATATGAACAATCAAAAAACAGTAACCAGGTATATTCCTTGGTGAACTGGTTAGAGCTGCACAACATACTCAGGCAGGCTGCCGGAAATAAAACACAAAGAGGAAAGAAGAGAACACCCGGGGATACTTTTTTAGAAGATGCAAAAAAGCAAATAAAAAAGATCATTGATGAACAAAAAAACCAGCAGGCCGATATGGATTTTTGGGTTGAGATAGGGGTTGCGAATGCAAAACTCTGTATTTGGCTGCTGGACGAAGAGCCCAACAAAAAGGCAAAGGCAGATATAACGGGAACATACCTGAATATTTGGCGTGATGCGGGATCTCAAAATAAAAAGATTGCCGAGATCGAACATTTTGATTTCCTCATAGATGCCTACACGATGCTGGGTAAGAAGCAGGTCACCTCGGTGCTGGAAAAGATCAGGGAAGACTTAAATCGGTATGCACGCTGACATTGGTGGTCATAAAAACTAATATGTAGCCCTCCCAGGTGGATATGTTCGACGGTTTCCCGGAATCGGCCTGCGGGGGCCTTTCCAGCCCATTTTTTGGCAATTCAGCCGCTGGATGTTATCTTCGTTTCCCCTTTCAAGGGATGAACCCTATTTAATAACAACCAAAAATTTCTATTTTATGGC
>CAZYAT010000055.1:0-20548 GCA_964645235.1 uncultured Ferruginibacter sp.
AAAACCGGTTCAGGTGGGTACGCAGCGCCTACCAGCTGGGCGACCGGGCCGCCATCGATACCACCGAAGTGCTGGCACAATGGCAGCAGTTCGAACTCTTGCGCTCGCAGGCCTGGCTCAATTTTCAGAATGCGGGGCTAGAATTGTCGGTGTACCTGTGGTCTGCCGGAGCACAGCCTTACGAATTGCCATCGAACATCATTCCGCAGGAATCCTTGCATGATATTTCCGTGATGGATCAGCCAATTCCTGTATTGGACGAATTGCTGAATGCAGCCGCGTCCAATCACCCGGAACTTCGCTTGTACCAGTACAAGCTGCAGGTATTGAACATTGAACGGAAACTGAAATTCCAGGAGTTGTTGCCGGTGGTAAACTTCCGGTACAACCAGCTGGGCCGGGGTTATGATGTATGGAAGACGGCCACGAGCCCGTACTTCGAAAACAATTACCGCTACGGGCTCAGCATCGCTGTTCCGCTCAGGCTTTCGCAAGGAAGGGGCGAATACAAAAAAGCGCGGCTGAAGATCAATTACGCGGAACTGGAACTGGAGCAGAAGAAGCGGCAGGTGGAGAATAAAGTGCGTTCGTATTTCAACGAATTGCTGGCGCTGAAGGAACAGGTGAAATGGCAGGAACAATCCTGGCGCAATTATTTGCAGTTGCAACGAGCAGAAGAACTTCGGTTCCGTTCGGGTGAAAGCTCCTTGTTCCTTGTCAATGCCCGGGAGACCAAAGCACTGGAAGCATTGCAGAAACTACTGGAGTTAAAGGCAAAATATTTCGTATCAGAAAACACAGTGCAATGGGCATCCGGTAACCTGGTACAGGAATAATAAAGCATATCAAAGCCCCATCGCTTTATAAATCGCTTCCTGGATATTGGTACGCACGTTCATCCGGAGCAATTTGGTATTATCACCACCTTCCGGGTTTACCCTGTTGCTTAAAAAAACAAATACCACATTGTACATGGGGTCGGCCCACACACAGGTGCCCGTGAAGCCAGTATGGCCGAAAGTAAGGGGCGAAGCGGAATAACAGGGATATGGGTCGGGGCGAATGTGATTATCTTTTTCCGGCTTGTCAAAACCATAACCGCGCCGGCTGATATTGCTGTGATAGGCAGTAAAAAGATCGACTGTTTCTTTCTGCAGGTATCTTTTACCGTTCAATGTACCCCCGTTCAGTAACATCTGCATAATCATCGCAAGGTCATAGGCGTTGCTGAACAAACCGGCATGACCTGCCACCCCGCCAAACATGGCTGCGCCAGGATCATGCACATACCCCCGCAACAATTGTAAACGAAAGTATTTCTCCTGCTCGGTCGGGGCGATCCTTTTCAAAGGGAATTGTTCCAACGGCTTGAAACCGGCCGTAGTAAGCCCCATTGGCTGGTAGAACATTTTCTTTACATATTGGTCGAGAGGCATGTCACTGATCGCCTCCACGATCTTACCGAGGAAAATAAAATCGTTGTCGCTGTAGATGTACCTGTTGGGTTTGCCGAGCGGACTTTGCAGTATCCGTTTGTAAATAGTATCACGCCAATCGGTGCGCATGTACATATCCCTGGCAACCGGTATACTGAATGAATCAGTTTGCTTTGATGAATAAAATTGCGGAAGTGGAGCGCCCGTGGCATCCAGGGTCTCCTTGTAAAAAGGGATAAAAGAAACAAGCCCTGCCTGGTGAAGAAGGATCTCCTTTATTTCCAGTTGCTCTTTATTGGTTCCTTTCACCAAGGGAAGATAATCGCCGAGTTTTTTTTTAAGGTCGAGCCTACCTTCGTCATAGAGCTTCATTACCGAAATGGTGGTGGCGCAGATCTTTGTAACCGAAGCCATGTCGTAAATGGATTCTTTCGATACCGGTTCAGACCTGTCGTAAGAAAAACTGCCGTATGTTTTGTAATAAGCCAGTTTACCGTCTTTGGCAACCAATACAACGGCGCCCGGGGTTGCACCTTTGTCAATAGCATTTTCGGCTATATTGTCAATGAATGTTAGTTTGTTTGCGTCAAGGGTTAGTCTTGATGGATCGATTGGCGAAAGAGCGGCATAAGTAAGTCCTGATCCGAATTTGAATTTAGGACAAACAGTGACCGGTAATTTCCCTTTTGCAGCAATCTTGCCCTGCAAGAGATCGATCGCCACATGGTGTATGATGCTGTCGTCTTCGTAACAGGCCACCAGGTTTTTCGTATTGCACCAGTTCTTGATGGCATAGGGGTTGCCGAATACGAACGTGATGGCGTGGGTTTTTTGCTGCAATTGGGTTACCAGGTCCACGGCCGCCTTGCTGATGTTGAAATTGTTGGCGGGAGTACGACTGTAATTATGAATGCCGATCACTACTTTTTTGTAGTGCTTTTTTATGGCGGCGATCGTTGAGGAGGCTTTGGAGTCATCCTGTTTATAATCGAAATAGATCACATCGGCATTATAATCGGCACGCATACGGCGGGCAAAAGCATTATCTGTGTTTACGCCGATACTTACATACACCACCTCTTTTTCACCTTCTTTCAGCGGGAAGAAATGTTTGTCTGTTTTCTTCAGTACAGTGAGTGCTTCCTCGGCAACCAGTTTGCGCATGAAGGGAACACTGCTGTTGAGATCGGCGGCCAGGTTTTCGGTATTCACGGGCTGCCATTTTGAAAGTCCGTACTGGTATTTGGCCAGTAATACCTTTTTACAATGCGCTTCAATATCGGCCCAGTTCAAGCGCCCACTGTCGATGGCAGTTTTGATCCGGTCAATAGCCTGGGGAATGTCGTTGGGCAAACAAAGCATATCGTTGCCGGCAACCAGCGATTCAACAGAGGCGGCTCCATTGGGATAGAATTTGTTTACTCCCTGCATGCCCAGGGCGTCGGTAAAAGTGAGCCCCTGGTAGCCTAGTTGATTCCGCATCAGTTCTGTAACATTCTTATAGCTGATGGAAGTAGGTTTGTTGGGTGTGCTATCGATGGCAGGGATTGATAAATGTGCGATCATTACACTTCCCACTCCGGCTTTAAATATTTCACGGAATGGATAGAGTTCAAGCGAATCCAGCTGGCGGCGGGATTTATTGATCACGGGCAGGTCTTTATGCGAGTCCACCGATACATCGCCGTGCCCGGGAAAATGTTTGGCGCAGGCCATCACCCCAACATCCTGCATACCTTTCATGTATTGTATGCCGTACTCGGCCACCTTGTATTTGTCTTCCCCAAAACTTCGGTCATTGATCACCGGATTGTCTGGGTTGTTGTTCACATCCATGACCGGGGCATAGTTCACCTGGATACCTGCCCGCTTGCACTGGTTGCCAACGATCTTTCCGTATTGGTACATAATGCGAGGGTCTTGCATGGCCCCCAGCATCATTTGGCGTGGAAGAGGAAGCACGCTATCGTACCTCATGCCCAAGCCCCATTCTCCATCAATGCACATCAGTATCGGGGTTTTGGAAGCTCCTTGCAGCCTGTTTATGGTGGCAGCCTGTAAAACCGGCCCTCCCTGGAAAAGGCAAACACCGCCTACATTGTATTTCTTTACCAGCTCCATTACCAGTGAATCATAATAGACGTAGCCCGTGGCTGTTTTTTCGGAAAGCCGAACAACCATCAGCTGTGCGATCTGCTCTTCCCGGCTGAGTGTTTTGAAAACGCTATCGACCCATTTCGAAACTGCATTTTCCTGGGCAAAACAATGAAGTGAGCTAAAAAGAAATACGATTAGCGGGAGTTTTCGCATGTTTGGTTAAAAATTTTATACTGGAAAGGATGTGTTATTTTTGCCGTTCTAAATTACCGAATTTGCCCGATATCATTCATTTATTGCCAGATAACATCGCCAACCAGATCGCGGCCGGAGAAGTGATACAGCGACCTGCCAGTGCAGTGAAAGAACTGTTAGAGAATGCGGTGGATGCCGGGGCCGACGAAATAAGACTTATTGTGAATGATGCGGGAAAAGCGATGGTACAGGTGATCGATAATGGCAGGGGTATGAGCGACACCGACGCAAGGATGGCCTTTGAACGGCATGCCACTTCCAAGATCAGGAGCATCGATGACCTGTTCCATATTAAAACCATGGGTTTCCGGGGAGAGGCGCTGGCCAGCATTGCCGCGGTTGCACAGGTGGAACTCAAAACGAAAATGGCCGGCGAAGAGACCGGGGTCTATATAGAGATCGAGAACAGCCGTGTGATAAAACAGGAGCCAGTGGCAACGGTAACAGGCACAAGCATTGCCATGAAAAACCTTTTCTTCAATGTTCCGGCAAGAAGGAATTTTCTGAAGAGCAATGCAGCTGAACTTAGGCATATCGTGGATGAGTTCATCCGCGTGGCCATGTCATTTCCTCACATCTTCTTTTCACTTACCAGCAACGGGCAGCAGGTGTTTCACCTGGAGAAGGGAAGCATGAAGCAGCGGATCGTCCAGGTGCTTGGTAACAGCTATGCCTCCAAGCTGGTTCCTGTTCAGGAGAAGACGGATTACATGAATATCTATGGTTTTGTAGGTAAACCGGAAACTGCCAAGAAGACAAGGGGGGACCAGTATTTCTTTGTTAACAACCGGTTCATTAAAAGTGCTTATCTCAGCCATGCCGTGATGAATGCCTTTGATGAGATGATCGCCAGGGACAGTTTCCCGATGTATACCCTGTTCATCGACCTCGACCCCTCGCAGATCGATATCAATGTGCATCCCACCAAGCAGGAGATAAAATTCGAAGACGAGAAGATCGTATACGCATTTGTACAAAGTGCGGTAAAGCATGCCCTGGCACAATTCAGCATCACCCCCACACTCGATTTTGAATTGGATGCATCCATTCAAAACCTGGATGCCGTGTCAAAGCCTTTTACAGAAGAAAAACGATCATCGGCTGCTGCCTCTCCTTTATTCAAAACCTTTAGCCAGAAACACCAGTCTCATTTTATCGAAAGTAAAAGTGAGCTGAAAAACTGGAAAGAGTTCTACGAGAAGAAAGAGTCACTGGAAGAGCCTGCAGGAAGTCAGACAGAACTTCATCATCAGGGATCTATCAGCGGGGGACTCCCGGCGGATAACCTGCTGCAACTTCACCATGCATATATCGTCCTGCAAACTTCAAATGGATATTACCTCATTCATCAGCAAAATGCCCATGAACGTATCCTGTATGAGCGGTTTGGTGTGGCAATAAACGGAGCGCCTATTGCCACGCAGCAAAGTCTGTTCCCGGCTACCATGGAACTGGCCGCCCCCGATGCTGTGCTGCTGACTGAACTGTTGCCCGACCTGAATCATCTGGGATACCTGCTCGAGCCATTCGGGAACAACACATTTGTGATCCAGGGCACACCGGCAGACCTGGACCAGGAAAATGAAAAAGCAGCCATTGAGAAAATGCTGGAGCAGTACAAACATTTCAGTAATGATCTTAAGTTCAGTAAAAGAGAAAAACTGCTCCGCTCCCTGGCATTACAGCAGTCGGTTAAACCCGGTACTGAATTGACAGAGAAAGAAATGAAAACCCTGGTGGAAGACCTTTTCCATTGTTCAACACCCAACGTCACAGCTAATGGCAAACCCACTTACCTGGAATTCAAAAGAGACGAGTTGGATAAAATATTCGGGAAATAGCGATGCAGGAGCTAACGAAGTTGCACGGTTTGATAATTATCGATTGCCGGAATTGAGTTGGCCATTGTCTTTCTTTCTTCTTCCAAAACAGTCAAAAGCTTTTTCAGCATTTCCCTGTATTGTACCACTTTGCCATGCTGTGTTTCGATATTGATATATTGCCGGTTCAGCTCCCCATAGTACACACTCAGCGAACCGTCCTTGTTTACATTTATATTGTCCTGCAAAATACTGTTGAATCCGAATGATGCCATCCGGTCAAAGATGGTCTGGTCGGTGGTAAGGGCAATGTCATCTATATCCTGCCACTCATCGGCATATACCTGTTTGGCATCGGTCTGCCGTTTGCCCCCCGGCAAATAAGTCCTTACCGAAAAATCGCCATCGGTATTATTATGGAGGGCGATCACACATGGGATACTGTCTGGTATCAGGTTTAATAATTGCACTGCGAATTTTTCAACCTCTGCAATGGCCTGGGGGTTTATCCTTCCTTTTGTTTTCAGGCTATTGGCAATACCTGTACGGGAAAATATGCGGTTGGGGTCGAAGGTATAGACCTGGCCTTTGAATGGGAAGCTGATATTACGTTTGGCATTGTTCTCTATCTTGATCAATAAACCACCCTGTTTTTCCAGAACGGACCGGGCTGCTTCCACCGCTGTTATCTCATCGTCGTGCAAGTTGATGCAACAGGTATGGACGTATTCCCCGTATTGTGTGATCTTGATTTGTATGGTCCTGTCTCCAAGGCGATGGGAGATGACCTTATCAGCAGGAGCAAAGGTTGCCGGGTCTGAACCGGGCAGTTTTGCTCCAAATACTGTGGTTGCCAGAAAGAAAACCAAATGAAGGCTATGCATCAGGGATTGGGTTTACAACAAAAATATTTTAATCTTTTGTAAGGTTTCGACGATACCAACATGTGTTGATAAAATACCCATCCTGCCTTTTTGCCCCTTTAAATGCTTATTGGCATTATCAATAAAAAAAACCTGCAACATTTCTGTTACAGGCTTTCGCTTTTAAAAATAACCCCAGGTATTACAACTTTTGGAACGCAGCATAGCATATGTGGTTCCCATAAATCAGTTTTATATGATACATTCCGGCCGGCAGGTCATTCACGGGAATGGTAACGGTATTGTTTCCTGTTACCCCCTGCTGGTGTTTATCTCTTACCAGTACATTCTGACTGTTATATACATAGGCGTGTATCATTTCAGGCTGGGTCAATGTAACATTTACGTTGACCATAGTGGAAGCAGGGTTAGGATATGCCTGCAGTATACATGCATTTGCTATTTGGGTAATGTGGATCGTTTTGCAGACCTCCTTTATACAGCCGCCCAGGGTAATTGCCCTCAGGCAAACACTGTAATAACCGGTATCGGGGAACACATAAGAAGGGTTATTCTGGTGCAGGATCACCGATGGGGTACCGGCAGGGCCATTCAAGCGCTTGATGGTCCAGGTCTGATCAAGGATCGGGTAATTTGAATTTGCGTAGAAATAGAGCTTATTAGGCACTTGGGGATCGGACTGGTATGTATAGTTCACATGCACACTGTCGCAAATGACCTGTTGTGTTACCTGAACGGTTTTGCAGGTGGTTGATGCGCAGTTCGGGCCACGCCATACGGTAAGGCAGACAGTATAAGTGCCCGGTTGAGCATACTGGTGCGTTGCAATCATAGTTTGACTTCCGGTACCATCACCGAACGTCCAGGTATATTGGGCAGCGCTGCTTTGATATACAGGTATGAATGTATAAGCCTGGCTGTTCGAGGTCGACCGTACGAAATTGAAATTACTCTGGTTATTACATGGCGGTACCGGTGAAGGAATCAATATGCTGTCGCACTTCTCTTTCACGCAATTCGGTCCGAATGTTATTTTCAAACAAACCCGGTAACGGCCTGGCTGTGCATATTCGTGAACGGCATTCCATGTGTTTGCTGAGGTACCATCGCCGAAGGTCCATACGGCTGTAGCCGTGGCAGTTGGGGCAACCGTGAGGTTAGTGAAATAAACTTTACGTGGATTTGCCTGGTCCAGCGACCAGCTGAAATTAACCGGTATATTGCATGGAGGTATGCCGACTGCAACCTGTTTGCAGAACTCCGCAACACATGGAACAGGCGATGCGTTCACATTTCTCTTCACTCTTATGCAAACAGTATAGTTACCCGGCTGTGCATAAATATGTACCGGGTTCGCCACATTCGGATCACTCTGCAATCCGCTCAGGGAAGTACCGTCGCCAAAGGTCCACCTGATGGAATCGCTTGGCAATACACCAGGGGTCAGGTTAGCGAAATGAACATGCGACGGGTTTAATGAATCAGGCACCGCACTGAAATAAGCCTGTAAGTTGCAAGGGGGTGGAGGATTCACCACTACCTGTTTACAGAATTCAGCTACACAAGGCACCGGTGTGGTTGCCAGGTTTTTCTTCACCTGTATGCAAACGGTATAGGTACCAGGTTGTGAATAGATATGTGTTGGGTTGGCCACATTCGGGTCGCTTTGTAATCCACTTACGGAAGTGCCGTCGCCAAAGGTCCAGCGCACAGAATCGGTCGGGTGAATAGGCACGCTCATATTTGTGAACTTGATCCGTTGAGGGTGAAGCGAATCGGGTTGCCAGGTGAAGTAGGCTTGTAGGTTGCAAGGCGGAGTTGCGATCACTATTGTTTTACAGATCTCACTTACACAAGGAGTAGTACCTGTATTGTTATTCCTTTTGATGCGCAAACAAACTGTATAAGTACCCGGCTGATTGTATATATGAATGGGGTTTGCCAGGTTGCTGTCAGCCATAGTACCATTCACACTACTTCCATCACCAAATGTCCAGCGCACAGAGTCGGTTAATGAAACAACCACACTTGTATTGTGGAATTCGATCTGCAATGGATTGTTCTGTGAAACCGTCCAGGTGAAATTGGCCTGGAGATTACATGGGGTTGTTACCACTATGGTTTTACAGATTTCGCTTACACATGCATTGGGGGTTGAATTCACGACCCGTTTAACACGCAAACAAACGGTGTAAGTTCCGGGATGTGCATATATATGTACAGGATTGGCTGCAGCAGGATCGCCCATGAAACCATTTACAGAGGTACCGTCGCCAAATGTCCAGCGAACCGAATCAGCAGGTAAGGCACCGGCGGTGGAATTATGGAATTCGATGCGTAAGGGGTTTGTTGTGGTAGCTGTCCAGGTAAAATTGGCTTGCAGGTTACAAACAGGGTTGATCACAACGGATTTGGTGAAACTTTGGCTGCACTGCGGTATGCCGTTGAGGTTATACAAAACAACTGTGTGCACGACGTTGTATGTTCCCGGGCTGGCATAACTGTGTGTGGGCGAAACGGTATTATCTAACGGCGTCCCGTCTCCAAAACTCCACAGATGGCTGACAGTGGGTGATCCCACATTCATCACAGGGTTAAATTTAACCGTATTAGGAGACAGGTACTGTACGTTGAATTCTGCATTGCATGCAGTACCCTGAGCCTGGGTCTTTAAACTGAATGCTGAAACGATCAACAACAGGAGGGTAAAAAGTCTTTTCATAACAAACATTTTAGTTAAGGGTAAAGAGGCCTTTCATTTATAATAGGGTAGATACGGCAGGTGGGGGATCTGTTGCCTGAGAGGATAAAAATATCAATAATTTTCTCTAATACCTGCTAAAAAACGCTCGACGGCACGCCGTACGGGAGTGGCCCCGGTAGGGTAATTATTAGTGAGGACGGAGAAAATAAGCAGCTTCCCTTTTTTGGTGAACAGATAGCCGCTTAAGGAGCAATTATTGCTCAGTGTACCTGTTTTTGCGTAAATAAAACCACTATCTTTTTTATAATATGAAGCCAGGGTGCCCTGTCCGCCGGTTGGTAAAATACTTTTGATACGGTCCCAGCCAAACTCATTCCTCATTTTATTTAAGATATAAATAAAGGACTGCGGGGTGAATAGGTTATACCGGCTGAGCCCGCTGCCGTCCACCCATTTTGGCTTTTGAGGAATGCCTTTCAGATCTGAGCTCAACAGAGTATCGATCATCTTTTCATCGCTCATATAACCAAGGTGTTCGTTGCTTGCCATCAGTAAAGTTTGCTCCGCATAGAAATTATCACTGCGGTGCATCATAGGTTTGAAAAGAGAGTCCGATGGCTGGGAATGGATGACGATCGATGGGGGCTGTTTAGCGGCTGACAGATCAGACCGGAAGAAAAAAATGTCTTCGAACTTAAAAGTGTCTTTTAGTAACCCCGCAACGAATTCGGGGTTGGTTTCAAAAGGAACCGACTGCTGGGTGAAAAAAGAATTTGCGTCAGTAATATAAAAATCATTGCTTCCATAGTTACGGTTAATAGAAAAATTCTTCGACTGTACCGTCATATCCTCCGCATTGAATTTGATTGCACTTCCCGGCCGTTCTTTGGATATTAGGTCCACGGTGTTCGAAACAGGAATAACTGTATTGTTCTTTACAATGAACCGTATCAGGTTTGCATATACAGGCAACGATGAACGCTCTGTCATATACGATTCATTGTAATCGTCCCATGCCCATCCGTTGCCACGGCCTTCGGCCAGCCATGTATTATTGTTGACTGAGATATTCTTGAATGCCTTTAATTGGGCAGCCAGAGGCTGGTATGGGAATTCGGCATTTAAAAAAGTAGGATCTCCGGATGGAAAAAGAGTAATATCGTTTTTATTGATCGATAACCTTGCGCCCACCAGGCTGTCTCCAAGGTATTTCATCCCCGCATACAGCGTGAACAGTTTGGTATTGCTCGCAGGGATAAAATATTTCGTTGCATTGTGCTCATACCAGTATTTGCCTGTGGCTGGTTCATAAATACTGATACCGATATGTCCCTGGCTGATGGCTGAATCCCTGAATAAGATAGTACCTGCCTCTTTACCGATCCGCTTGGATACAGAACAGGAAACAATTAAAAGTGAAGAATTAATAATGAATAATGTTCTTGAAAGCGACAGGGGCATAATTCTTAATTATTCATTCATAATTTTTAATTATTTAATTCCTCTCCTGTGCCCTCAGCCATCTTTCGGGGATCTCGTTATGGCTGGCGTGCAGGTAATCGTTATAACTGCAGGCGATGAATTTCTTGTCGGGTAACTGCATCCACCACCTTCCGGTTCGTTTGCTTTGAAGGAATACGGACTCCACTTCGGTGAACCTTGTATGGAACTCATTGAAGCTATGACGGTCATCCATGGCCGCCTCGTGCTTATTACGGCTTTTCCCGTCTATGAAATACCAGAGCATTTGCGCAATTTGTTTTGCGCTAAGGTCGTGGGAATCCAGTTGGGGCAGGTAACCATAAATACCAAAACTGGTCAAGCTGCTGCTCATGCCTGCATAGCGGGCAAGGGTGCAGGCTTCTTCCCCTGTAAAACCATTCGGGCTTAGCCGGCTTGCTGGAGAATCGCTGTTCTTGATGGCGCTGATATCGAAGCTCAATAAATGTGTATTACGGATCACCGGTTCCATCTCTTCAATATTCTCTTTGGCGATACCGGCCCGGTAACAATCGAAACGCAGCTTGTCCATTGTTTCCAACATACGCGGATGAACAAAATAACTCTGGAAACCGATATGGTTGTAATGCTTCACCAGGTTTGGTTCACTGGTAAGTAATTCCATTAAAAAGTTTTCGCTGCGTAAAGGGCTTTCTCCCCTCAGGTCGATGCTGGAATCAATACAGGTAGCTTCGATCACCTGGTTCAGTTCTTTGTAAGCGAAATACTGGGCCAATGTGATATCATGAGAGCCGCCCAGCAGCACCACCGTTTTTTTCAGCCGGAGCATTTCGGACAGCACTGTTTTAACGGCGGCATAACTATCGCCAAGCGTGGCGCCGGTCTTGATATTACCTATGTCGGCGATGCGGGTATCGGTATGCCAGTAGTGCAGATGGTATAATTGCCGGCGGATCTTGTTGGCAGCAAAGCTTTCTCCTTCGTTTAACCCACTCCCCCTCACTTCGCCAACACCAACCAATACGATATCGGCAGTACCCAGGTCGGGGAAACCTGTCTCGTATGCGGCAATGTGATTGGCCAGCTGCCCGTCGTTGTAGCCCCCATCGCCGTTCAGCTGATGAACGTCAATCGGCTCGAGAAAATCTTGCAGGTCGTACATCCAAAAGATTTTTGGCAAACCTAAATGATTAATTCCAGATTGAGTGTTTGCCGACCTAAAATATGATGGATGTCCTGATTTTTAAAAAGGGTAAATCGTTAACTTAGCCCAATAATAAAAGTTACAATGAAACAGGAAGTTTTAAGCGATGTAGTGATCAAATTTGCCGGCGACAGCGGCGATGGAATGCAGCTTACCGGAACACAATTTTCCAATAACACAGCCCTCTTGGGCATTGACCTGGCAACTTTTCCCGACTTCCCGGCCGAGATCAGGGCACCACAGGGCTCCTTACCGGGTGTGAGTGGTTACCAGCTTCGTTTTTCATCCGACAGGATATTTACACCAGGTGATGTTTGCGATGTACTTGTGGCAATGAATGCAGCGGCATTGAAAACAAACCTTAAGGGATTGAAACCCGGTGGCAAGATCATCGCCAATGAAGATGGTTTTGATGCAAAGAACCTGCGGCTGGCCAATTACCCGGAGGGAGTGAATCCTCTTGAAGATGGAAGCCTCGGTAACTATGAAGTGATACGTATGGATGTGACCAAGATGACCAGGGAAGCATTGAAAGACATTACCATGGGCGTAAAAGAAAAGGACCGTGCAAAGAATATGTTCGTGCTGGGATTCCTTTACTGGATGTATAACCGCGACATGGAAAGTACGATCGGTTTTCTCAAAGAAAAATTCGGAAAGAAAGCAGAGATACTGGAAAGCAATATCCGTGCATTACAAGCCGGATACAACTACGGCGATACCACTGAAACATTCACCACCCGCTATAAGGTTGAGAAAGCAAAGATGGAACCAGGAACATACCGTTCCATTATGGGAAATCAATCCTTGGCGTACGGGTTGATCGCCGCAGCACAAAAAAGCGGGTTGCAACTATTTCTTGGAAGCTACCCGATCACACCGGCGAGTGACATCCTTCACGAGTTAAGCCGCTACAAGAACTTTGGAATAAAAACATTCCAGGCTGAGGACGAGATCGCTGCCATTACTTCCGCCATCGGGGCAAGTTATGGGGGTGCTTTAGGTGTAACCACCAGCAGCGGTCCGGGTATCGCACTAAAGGGCGAAGCGCTCGGGCTGGCAGTGATGCTGGAGATACCCCTGGTGATCGTGAACATTCAACGCGGCGGTCCGTCAACAGGCCTCCCTACCAAAACCGAGCAAAGCGACCTGATGCAGGCCTACTACGGGAGGAATGGTGAATGCCCGATGCCGGTTATTTCTGCATCCACGCCCAGCGATTGTTTTGATGCGGTTTATGAAGCGACCAAGATCGCAGTACAACATATGACACCGGTGATGTTCTTAAGCGATGGTTATATTGCCAATGGCGCCGAACCATGGAAATTCCCTTCTTCTGCCGACCTGCCTGAAATAAAAGTTGAATTTGCCAAGAATGGAACTGAAGAAAAATTTCAACCCTACAAGCGGGATAAGAAATTGACCAGGCCCTGGGCGGTGCCCGGCACCCCGGGACTTGAACACCGGGTAGGTGGTTTGGAGAAGCAGGATATTACAGGCAATATCAGTTATGATCCGGAAAATCATCAGCACATGGTCAAAACAAGGCAGGCAAAGGTTGACATGATCGCTGATTATATCCCTGAGCAGAAACTGGACAGCGGCTCCGAGAAAGGCAAAGTACTGGTATTGGGATGGGGCAGTACGTACGGCGCCATTAAAAGTGCTTGTGCCGAATTACAGAAAGCAGGCCAAGCGGTTTCACATGCGCACCTTCGCTATATCAGGCCTTTCCCCAAAAACCTGGGAGCTATGTTAAAGAATTTCGACACTGTTCTTATTCCGGAGATCAATAATGGGCAATTGGTAAAGATCATCCGGGATGTTTATTTTATCGACGCCCAGCCTTATAATAAAATCATGGGCATTCCAATCACCAAAGGAGAATTGATGAATGAGATAAAGAAGTATTTATAAATGTATACAGCCGTATAGACAGGGTCTCAACATACGTTGGGACCTTTTTTTGTTATTTATGGCATTGATATTGCGGTATGGTAATGCTTACCAATACTTGCCCTATGAATAAATTGTTCTCTGCAGCCGCCGCTTTTTTATTAGCCGCATTCATCAATTCCTGTGCAAAAGAAGATGTCCTTTCACCAATCGTAAAGGAAGATCCAAAACTTTTGTCCATTAATTTCAGCGAAGACTCGGTGTTTGTTAATCTCACAGTAACCAGTGCCAGGCAGGAGCGAATCGGAACGATATCCACCACTGCCATGGAGGGAAAAATGCCCGACAGTCTTTCAAAAAGATACAGCCTGATCATCCGGGTTACAGGCGATGGTGCGAGGTCGTATACCAGGTCGGAAGTGCTGGCAACGTATACAGATTCACTTGGTGCCACCTACTCAAACAGTACCAGCGATACCCTCAATAAAGTAACCCTTACTAATGTTGAGAAGAAAAAAAATGGAGCAGTTGTAGGTAGTTTTACGATTCGTGTTAGTAATTCTACCAAAACAAGATCATTGATACTCAACGAAGGAAAAATTTCCACTGCATTTATTGAATAACAATTGCTTTGGCAGATTATTTGCACAGCCAATTCACCCTATCACCCCTGATCCGCAAATTTATAGAAACCCTTTCTATAATTTTTTCTGTTACTTAAACCATACCTTATGAACGATACACCGACACTGCGTGCACAAGCCAGTAAGACGATACATGGTAAATCCTTTCATCAATTATCATCCCCGCCAGTCGACGGACTCCAGGAATATGCAGGAACCTGGGATACACCCCAGGTCGTTCACCTTTTGAAACGGACATTGTTCGGCGCGAAGTTGCCCGACATCCAGTATTTTAAATCCAGGACCATGCAGCAAGCCGTTGATGAGATAGTACAGTCAACAGCTGCTCCTTCAACCTTTCCACTAAATAATTACAGTGTGAATGGGTACACCGACCCCACGGGAGTTGCTCCCTGGCAGACCTGGATCAATACGGGCATTGCTCTTGCAGACAAGGAACTAAATGAAAAAAGAATTGACTCTTTTAAAACCTGGTGGTTTGGCCAGTTGCTGAACCCATCCCGTTCCATCCATGAAAAAATAACGGTGTTCTGGCATAACCACTTCGCCACGGATACTTCAATAAGCAGTGATAAGATCAAAGCCCGGTTCTGGTACGATCATTATCTGACCCTTCGGCAGCATGCGCTGGGTAATTTTAAGAGCATGGCCAAGGCCATCACGCTGGACCCTGCAATGTTGTACTTCCTGAACGGGGATAGCAATGTAAAGGGCTCCCCCAATGAAAACTACGCAAGGGAATTGCAGGAATTGTATACGGCAGGTAAAGGCCCTGGTTCGCATTATACCGAAAATGATGTAAAAGCTGCTGCGCTGGTACTTACCGGCCATACCGTGAGCCCCACCTCATTTAATTATTTCTTTGACGCCGGTAAACACGACTCCGGCAACAAGGAATTCTCTTCCTTTTACGGTAACCGCATCATTACGGGTTATAGCGGCCCCAATGGTGCATCGGAAGTGGATGCATTGGTCGATATGATCTTCCAGCAGGAAGAAGTTTCCAGGCATATCTGCCGGAAGGTATACCGCTATTTTGTTTACTATAAAATCGATAACGACATTGAGCAAACCATTATCAACCCGCTGGCACAGGTTTTTCGAAACAATAATTTCGACATACAACCTGTATTATCTGTTCTGTTCAAGAGCAAACACTTTTATGACATGGTTTATTCATCGGCTTGTATAATCAAAAGCCCGCTTGATTTTGTACTCGACCTGTGTCATGAATTCAATGTTATGCTTCCCTCGCCTGCAGACAATGCAGCGACCTATGCCGTATGGCAGGGTCTGCGCTACGAGGCATCGGAAATGCAGCAGGAACTTGGCTCCATACCTGAGGTGGCGGGATGGTACGCCTATTACCAGGAACCTGCCTTTCATGAGTTATGGGTGAATACATCCACCTATACACGCAGGAATATTTTCACCGACCGGATGATAGCCGATGGGCTTACCTATGACGGACAGAATATCGTGATTGATCCCATTGCATTTGCCGATCAGTTGGCCAACCCCGGGGATCCTAACCAGCTCATTAATCAGTCGCTGGAGATTATGCTTCGCTATCCTTTATCCGAAAGCGCAAAGGAATTCATCAAACGTTCCATTTTACTGAGTGGCCAGTTGCAGGATTATTATTGGACCAATGCCTGGGACGCTTATAAAGCAAATCCTTCGGATATGGCGGCAAGACAGATCGTTTATACGAGGCTGCAGGCATTTTACAAGTACATAATGAACCTTCCCGAATACCATTTGTGTTAACCAGTCAACCTCTTACCTATGCAACGCAGAAATTTTTTAAAACAAACCATGCAGGGAGCAGTGCTTCCATCTTTATTGGGAGGATTATCGGTACGGGCCTGGGCCGAATCGCCACTATTGAGGTCACTTACAGGAGCCGATAATGATCATGTCCTGGTACTGATACAACTGGCGGGGGGAAACGACGGGCTAAACACCATTATACCGCTTGAGTTCTACAGCGATTATAGCCGGATACGCACCAACATTGCCATACCAGAAAACAGGGTACTGCGCTTGAACAATAACCTTAAGTCGGGATTGCACCCTTCCTTAACTGGTATGCAGCAATTATATAATGAGGAACAACTCTGCGCCATACAGGCGGTGGGTTATCCCTCACCAAATGGATCACATTTCAGGTCGATGGACATTTGGTTAACCGGTGCGGATAACGATCAGTATTTATCTACAGGATGGGCAGGAAGGTATCTGAACCATCAATTCCCCAATTACCCCATCGGTTTCCCGAATGATGTTATGCCCGACCCTCTGGCATTGCAGATAGGCTCCATTTTATCCCCGGTATTTTTAAGTCCAACCGGTTTTGATGCATTGGCCATCGATGAGAGCCTGAACTTTTACAACCTCATCGATGCCATACAGGACCCAACGCCCAATACACCCAGCGGAGTGGAATTGACCTACCTGCGTACAGTGGCAAAACAAACGAATAAATATGCCGAGGTGATCAAAGCCGCGGCAGCAAAAGTTACACGACAGTCGGCTTACCCGGCAGATAACTACCTGGCAGCGCAGCTAAAGGCGGTTGCGAGATTGGTTGCCGGTGGGCTGAAGACAAAAATATACATGGTGGGTATGGGAGGCTTTGATACCCATGCCGGCCAGGTGAATGGAGGAAACCCATTGACAGGTAACCACAGCGCCTTGCTGAAGCAGGTATCTGATGCCATAACCGCCTTCATGGCCGACCTTAAGTTCCTGAATGTCTCTAACCGTGTTTTGGGTATGACCTTTTCCGAATTCGGCAGAAGAATGCAATCGAACGGTAGCTTAGGAACTGACCACGGGGCAGCTCAGCCGGTATTCTTGTTTGGTGAGGCAGTCAAGCAAGGAATTCTGGGAAAGAACCCGGCAATACCAACGAATACTCAAGCGATCGATAATATTCCCATGCAGTACGATTACCGTTCGGTTTACTCCACCATCCTGCGAGACTGGTTCTGCCTGCCGCCGGATGAGGTAGAAACCGTGTTGCTGAAAAACTACCAGTACCTCCCGGTGATAAAATCGACCGCCTGTAATATGAACATGGATGAACTGAATAAACTGGGAGATAACCTCATCATTAACTACCCGAACCCATTTGTGTCTTCTACGACCATCACCTTTAAATCGGCTGGTGGGCATGTATTGGTGCAGGTATTTGATACAACAGGAAGAAAGATAGCCACGCTTGTTGACAAGACCTATGCGGAAGGTACTTATACCGTAACATTTGATTCAGGCACACTGGCATCGGGAGTGTATTACGCCCGCTTGCAGAACGGGTCATTACAACAAGTAAGGCCCATGCTTAAAGTACAATAAATAATTCTGATAAAACCTGCCGAAAACCAACCCGATGAAGCGATCCCTTCCCATATTGCTTTTGTTTCTCCTGTTGAGCACAGGAAGACTTGTTGCACAGGTGACTTTTTCTATCAGTCACAGTTCTACCTGTGCAGGAACCGCTATTGAGTTCAATTCAAATGTATTTGAAATGGCCCCCTTTCCAAACCAGGTTAACTGGAATTTCGGGGACCCTGCCAGTGGAATATTGAACACAGCGAATGGGATCCTTCAACCCACACATGTTTATAATACCCCTGGCGTATATGTTGTAAGCTTGCATGTGGTGGATGGGGGTGCCGGTACGATCGATCTAACCGATACCATCACTATTGTTATTCCTGTGGTCCATAATTTCGGACCGGATGTTTTTTTGTGCGGCGATACGGGAACTTATGTTCTCAATGCGCCTATTGTTCCCAATGCATTGTATGAGTGGAACGATGATACCTCGACCGTAGGGCCGGTGCTGGAAGTGAAAGAGTCGGGAACGTACACGGTGAAGATAAACGGGTGCGTTGTTACGGATACGATCGGTGTTTTCTTTACGCGTGAACCGAACCTTGACCTTGGAAGGAACCATCTTATGTGCCAGGGAGAGCAGCTTACTTTGAATGCTGCCAGTGAAAACGCAACCTACCAGTGGTTTCTCAATGGGGTCAATTTGAATTTCAACCAGTCGCAGTTGCCCGTGACGGCTCCAGGTGGGATCTATTCGGTAGAAGTAGATGTAAGAGGTTGTGGATTGTACAGGGATACTGTAAGTATTGGTTTCAGTACTTATGCTGCCCCTGCTTTCGATCTCGGACCGGATACTTTATTGTGCCCAAGGGAAATATTCACACTTACTGCCCATGTGGCCGGGGCAACTTCGTATCTCTGGGGCACCAAGGGGCTGGACATCAATGATGCAGTCAGTAATAGCATTGGTGTGGATTCTTTCATCCGTATTCGAACTGAAGGACGGTACTGGGCCTTTGTTACTGTGGCAAAGGCCTGTGAGGTAGTAGATACCATGATCGTTCGTTACCGTGGCAACAAGCAGCTGAATTTTAATGATACAGCCCTGTGTCGTGGTAATTTCTTAGTGCTGGATGCCGACTTTGGAACGGGTATCTATAAGTGGGAATCCATCCCGCCACAACGGGAGGATCAGAACAATACCAATCAATCCACCTATTATATTTACAATCCCGGGTTTTATACTGTGACGGCTTTTGTCGGCCATTGTGTTTTCCGGGACAGCCTGCGGGTGTATTTCAACGATTCTTTGAAGTTGACCTTGCCAAAGGACACGGCTTTATGCCAGGGTGAAACATTCATCATTCGTCCTGTTGTTTCCAATGCTTCAGAGTATACTTGGCAGGATGGTACAAAAACGAATATCTATACCGCCACTCAAACAGGCCTGTACTCGATCGTTGCTGAGAATGGTTGTGGCAGGGATACCGCCCAGATGAACATTGTCTTTGATCCTTGCCCTTGTGCATTATTACTGCCCAATGCATTTACGCCGAACGGGGATGGGTTGAATGATAATTTCCGGCCCCTGCATGCCTGTGATATGGAGAATTTCAGCATGACGATTTTCAACAGCTATGGGGAGAAGATCTATTTCACAAGGGATCCTTTACAGGGCTGGGATGGCAGGTGGAAAGGGAAGTTACTTAACATGGGTAACTATGTGTGGTCAGTGAGTTACACCAAAATAAGCAACAGGCAACAGGTTCAAAAGCAAGGAAACATCCTATTGCTGCGTTGATGAAAAAGAGATAGTGAACTAGTATTTTATCTTTTGCCTTCCGAACGTATAACCGATCTTGATGTTGAAAGAAAAATAAGCATCATTGTTCGATGGGTTACCACGCTGGTCGCCGGGGTTGGTCACATGCGTGGGATCCAGCTCGTATTGACGGTCATTCAACAAGAAAGCATTGGTGAGCTTGGCACCCGTAAAATAATTCGGGTATAATGTCGGATCAATGTAAGTGGTGCTAACATCATCGAGGTAATCGGTAAATAATATACGGTAAACCAACTCAGCCCTTAAGTTTAAATTATTACTTAATTCATACCGTACACCTAATCCCACAGGAACATTCATCTGCTGAAGTTTGTAAGGTTTGCGGTTGCTGTATTCGGCAAATCCCTGGCCTTCTGTACTCAGGGGTTGGAGATCGACCCACCTTCCATTGGATTGGGCCTGTGGTTTGAAAGAATAAAAGCCAACACCTCCCATCAGATAAGGAGAGGCTCTTGGAGGCGCTTTATCTTCATCATATCGGTTGAACATATACAACGGATGAACCTCCGCGGCTAACATAAACTCGGTAATGGTGCTTCTGAAACTTAGATTCCGCTCGTAGCGTCCAAAGGTGCTTTCCTTTACTTTCCTCAAAACAGCATCGTCTGCTTTTATCTGTCCAAATGTAGCTTCAAGCCTTAACGCCAGCATTTCCTGGTAGGTGGCAGTCAGGAATATACTTCCGGCCACATTGGTTTTACCCAGGTTAAGATCTTTAATGAACTTCTTACCGATACCCCTGTTTCCTCCAAGGTCTGTCAGGCAGTTCATTGCACCAACGGATGCCCCGATTTCATACATGATCGGTGCATCGTAATATTTGTTGTCGTAAAAATAATACTGAGCAGAAAGTTTCTCTGATAGGGCGGTAAGCAAAATAAGGCTGCTTACAAAAAATGTAATTTTCTTCATGTGTAAGTTATCCTTTGTTTTATTTCTTGGCTGGGGGTTTCAAAAGGATA
>CAZYAT010000056.1:0-19199 GCA_964645235.1 uncultured Ferruginibacter sp.
GGATAGTTTTAGTTTTTACAGGTATCTTCAATTCAAGATATGCAAAAATACCTTTTTAAGGACATACAGGTCGTGAATGAAGGAAAAATTCACTCGCTCGATGTGCTCACTAACGGTGAACGGATAGAGAAAATTGCACCTTCCATAGAAACCAGGTCGAGGGTCATTGAAATAAACGGGGAAGGAAAACATTTGTTTCCTGGCGTGATCGATGACCAGGTTCATTTCCGCGAACCTGGACTTACACATAAAGCAACCATCTATTCCGAAAGCCGGGCAGCCGTTGCCGGTGGCGTCACCAGTTTTATGGAAATGCCCAATACAGTGCCCAATGCGCTCACCGAACAACTGCTCGAGGATAAGTACCGCATTGCAGCTCATACTTCACTGGCCAATTACTCGTTCTTTATGGGCACCAGCAACAGCAATGCTGATGAAGTGCTGAAGATGAACAAAAGGAAGTGGGATGTTTGCGGTGTAAAGATATTCATGGGGGCCAGTACCGGGAACATGCTGGTGGATAGTCATTCAACCCTTGACAGGATATTCCGTGAAAGCGAAATGCTCATCGCAACGCATTGCGAAGATGAGCAGGTCATCCGCCGTAATTATGAAAAGATTAAGGGACCTAAAAAAGAGCTTTCGCCTTCCGACCATCCGTTGGTGAGGGATGAAGAAGCTTGTTTTGAATCTTCGCTGGTCGCCATAAAGTTCGCACAGAAATACAATAGCCGTTTGCACATACTGCATATCAGTACCGAAAAGGAACTGCAACTGTTCGGTAACATGATGCCATTGAAAGAGAAAAGGATCACTGCTGAAGTATGTGTACACCACCTGCACTTTACTTCCGACGATTATGCCCGGTTAGGATATAGAATAAAATGCAACCCGGCCATCAAGGCTCCCCATAATAAAGAAGGATTGTGGAAGGCATTGCTCGATGACCGGCTTGATGTGATCGCTACTGACCATGCACCACATCTGCCCGCAGAAAAAGAAGGACCTTATGAGCATGCCCATGCAGGGCTGCCGTTGGTACAGCATCCGCTTTTGCTGATGCTTCATTATTACAAAGAGGGGAGGATCGATTTGGAAACGATCGCCAGGAAGATGAGCCATGCCGTTGCCGATTGCTTCCGGATAGAAGACAGGGGATATATCCGGGAGGGGTATTTTGCCGACCTGGTGGTGGTGGACCTGGATCAGCCGACCAAAGCAACAAAAGAGAATATTTTTTACAAATGCGGCTGGAGCCCCTTAGAGAATTTCACTTTCCCTGCATCTGTAATTAACACCTTCGTCAGTGGCAATATGGTTTATGCGAATGGAATGTTTGATGAATCAAAGAAAGGGCAGCGGCTTTTATTTAACAGGCAATAGAAGCCTTCAATGATCAACCTGTATGGATATCGACAAAACAACACTGGATGATCTCTCTGTTTTCCGAAGTGGCGATGAAGTTGCCGTATTGGATAAACTTGATCTCTGCAGCACCACACATGGAAGCGAACAATTGCGGATCAACTTCAGTACAGCGCTGAAAACAAAGGAGGAGGTGATCGCTGTGCAGGAAACACTGAAATTGTTCATCAGAAACCAGCATCAGTGGCCCAGGCAGATAAGCAACGGTACGGTGATGGTGGTGGAAAAATTCTTCGATTCCAATATCAGTCTGATACCTTCCAACCCATCTTCTTTGGAGGCATTTACTTATAAGATACTTCATGGCCCCGATCATGCACTGGTAACCTATTCCGCCAAACATTGCTTCGACTTCATTAAGGGTTTCCAGGAATTGGTGAGGCTGTTCCCCTCCGACCAACAACCGGCGCCATTGCGTAAACTGCTTGATGCCGTAAAACAGGCCATCAATAAACCACAGTTCGATATTGTGAATAAGCACAGGAATTCCGATGAACTGACCAGGGCACAGATCCTGCATTTTGCTCATTTTATCCGGTATAACTATAAACACAATATGCTTGACCTGGTAGTGATGTATGCACAGATCGACGCCTGGTATGGAATGGCCATGGCAGTGCAGAAATTCAGCCTTGCGTTTCCGGAATTTGTGGAGGCCGATGGGCCTGTTGTAGAAGCGGCCGGTCTGTACCACTTGCTCGTACAGGAACCCGTGGCGTATGATGTGCAGCTCGACAAGCAAACTAATTTTCTCTTTTTAACCGGGGCAAACATGGCCGGTAAAAGCACGTTTATCAAATCGGTGGGCATCGCTGTTTTTCTGGCGCATATCGGTATGGGAGTTCCTGCCAGGCAATTAAAACTGAACTTCTTCGACGGGATGCTGAGCAACATCAATGTGGTTGATAACATCGCCAGGGGAGAAAGTTATTTTTACAACGAAGTGAAGCGCATCAAGGCCACCATTAATAAGATAAGCGACGGGAAGAAATGGCTGATCCTGATCGATGAACTCTTTAAAGGCACCAATGTACAGGATGCCATGAAGTGCAGCAGCGCCGTGATCGAAGGGTTCCTTAAGATCAAGAACTCGCTTTTTATACTCTCCACACACCTTTACGAGATAGGGGAAGCGTTGAAAAAATACCCCAACATTGATTTTAAATATTTCGAAACCAGCGTTACCGATGAGCAATTGAAGTTCAGCTATCACCTGAAAGAAGGCATCAGCAACGACAGGCTCGGTTACCTGATCCTGAAACGGGAAGGAGTGGTGGATATGCTGGAAAAGCTATAAATCGATAACTTCAATCAATGAAAAGAACGGCACTACTGCTGACGGGGTTCCTGCTCTTGTTTGCTACCGAGATACTCCGTGTATATTTTATTATGCCGTTTCCAGGCAGCCAGCATTCCGAAACGATCGGAATCGCTTATTTCATCAGCAAATACATTTGGTGGTTGAGGGTTCTTGGAATGGTGTTTTTCCTGCCGGCAGCGATCTATGTATTCCGCAACAGTAAATGGTGGAAGAAAATATCTCTTGCTATTCTGGTACTTCTCTATGGGTTTATCTTTTACCTGTTCAATTTTAAATTCCTGGCAGATAAAATGTTCTATCAGCCGAGGAATAAGATGCCTGCTTCGGTTTCATCCAACCGGGTCGAAAAAAATAAGCTCGTGATCGGTGTAACCATTAATGGAGAATCCAGGGCTTATCCCATAGAGATCATTGGCTACCATCACCAGGTGCAGGATACTATTGGCGGGGAACCCGTGATGGTAACTTATTGCACTGTTTGCCGTACAGGAAGGGTGTATCATCCGTTCGTAAATGGAAAATTTGAAAGATTCAGGCTTGTAGGCATGGACCATTTCAACGCCATGTTTGAAGACGCCACTACAAAAAGCTGGTGGAGGCAGGTGAACGGCGTAGCCATTGCTGGTCCGTTGAAGGGAAAATCATTGAGCGAGATCCCTTCCGAGCAAATGCGGCTGGATACCTGGATCGATAAACATCCGCTTACAACCGTGCTGCAGCCCGACCCGGTGTTCACCAGGCAGTATGCCGGGCTGAAAGGTTTCGATGAAGGTAACATCCCCAGCACCCTGGAGAAAAGGGATAGTGGTTCCTGGCAGTTCAAATCATGGGTCGTGGGAGTGCTGGTAAACGGTAAGGCTAAGGCGTTCGATTGGAACGATCTTCTCCGGCACCGTGTCATTAATGATACTGTTGGAAGTATACCGGTTTTATTGGCAGTAGAAAAAGACAATGTCTCTTTTCATGCATGGAACCGTGAAGTGAACAGGCAGTCGTTGCAATTCTCGTTCAGCGACTCAACTCAGTTATTGCGTGATAATGCCGGGTCGGACTGGAATTTGAACGGTGAGTGCATAGAAGGTTCGATGAAAGGCGTAAGACTTACTAATATTCCTGCTTACTAGGAATTCTGGCACAGCTGGCAGAGTTTTCATCCAGGGACATCTGTATATAAAAATAGCAGGTAGAAAACCCCTGCTAATCTTCCGAAAATAAACAAGGCGGGCCGATCTCTAATAAAGACTTTAGAGGTCAATTCTTCAATATGCTGGTTAAAACATTCGGCAGTGCTGTGTACGGTGTGGATGCAGTTACTATCACGGTTGAGGTAAGCGTGAACAACCAGGGTAAGGACTACTACATTGTAGGATTGCCGGACAGCGCTGTGAAAGAAAGCCTGCAACGGGTGGAGAGTTCCATCAAGAGCAATCATTACTTTATGCCTCGTACCAAATTGGTGGTGAACCTGGCGCCGGCCAATATCCGTAAATCGGGGACGGCATTCGATCTCTCCATTGCCATCGGTACGTTGGGAGCAACGGAACAGATCGAAAATCCGGATAAACTTGCAGAATATGTGCTCATGGGAGAACTGAGCCTTGACGGTGCCATTCGTCCCATTGTGGGGGCCCTGCCGATTGCCATACAGGCCCGCAAGGAAGGTTTCAAAGGCTTGCTTGTTCCCCAGCAGAACGCAAGGGAAGCTGCGATGGTAAGCAACCTGGAGGTATATGCCGTATCGCATATCAAAGATGTGATCGGTTTTTTCAAAGATGAGCACTCACTGCAACCCATTATTGTAAATACCCGTGAGGAGTTTGCCAACGCACAAAGTGATTTTGAGATCGATTTTGCTGATGTGAAAGGGCAGGAGAACATAAAGAGGGCCCTGGAGATCGCTGCGGCAGGCGGACATAATGCCATACTGATAGGACCGCCCGGCGCCGGCAAGACAATGCTCGCAAAAAGATTACCCACGATCCTTCCGCCATTAAGCCTGCAGGAGGCATTGGAAACAACCAAGATCCATTCCGTAGCAGGCAAACTCCCGGAGAACTCAACACTGATATCCAAAAGGCCTTTCAGAAGTCCGCACCATACCATCAGCGATGTGGCATTGGTGGGCGGAGGTGGTAATCCACAGCCTGGCGAAATCTCCCTGGCTCATAATGGGGTTTTGTTCCTGGATGAATTGCCGGAGTTTAAAAGGCAGGTGCTGGAAGTGATGCGGCAGCCGATGGAGGAACGAAGGGTTACCATCTCGCGGGCAAAAGTTGCTTTGGATTTTCCTGCATCATTTATGCTCATTGCATCCATGAATCCTTGCCCATGCGGTTTTTTCAACCACCCGGAAAAAGAATGTACCTGTCCGCCGGGTGCTGTGCAGAAATACCTGAATAAAATATCAGGACCGTTGCTTGACCGCATCGATCTGCATGTGGAAGTAACTCCGGTCGACTTTAATGAGTTGTCATCGAAACAGCAGTTTGAGAAAAGCGGAACTATCCGGGAACGGGTGATCAAGGCAAGAGCCATACAGTACGAACGGTATAAAAGCACAGATGGCATTTATGCCAATGCGCAGATGAACAGCAAGCAATTGAAAGAGATCTGTACGATCAGCAGCACCGGTCACCAGCTCCTGAAAGCTGCCATGGAAAAACTCAATCTTTCGGCCCGCGCCTACGACCGTATTTTGAAAGTAAGCCGCACTATTGCCGACCTCGCTGACAGCTGCGATATTAAGCCCGAACACCTGGCTGAAGCTATTCAGTACAGGAGTCTGGACCGGGATGGATGGGGTGGATAATAGTCAGTTGATAATTTGGAGACGTCAGGGGCGAAAAGAAATACAGAACGAATAAATTAAAAATCTCAGTGTATTCTCTGTATCTTGGCCCGAATGCAAATTAAAAGGTAGAATAAATTCTCTTTTTCAGAAGACCAATTGCAGAATTACAGGGTACAAGTAAAATGCGAAGTTCCCCGTATGCAGCGGGGAACTTCCAAACTAAAACACTTATTACGCCTTGTGCTGGGAACCTTTGCAGAACCCGTTGACAAAGTGTTCAGCGGAACCCCTTCCTTGAAAGGGCGGATTTTGGCTGAACCAATAAGTAATAAAATAGATGAAATGCTAAGATGAAAAAAAGCAGCATGTTATTTTTTACCAATGCGGGAGTGGTATGCTATGCTGAGGGAATACGCCAATCTTTTTAGGATAAAACTAAGAAAGATTAAGAGTCCTAGAATAAGGGTAGGATTATTTCAATCATGGTTCCCGGCTTTCCAGGCCCGAGAGAAGATAGGTCTGTCACTTTTACAGCATAATCTCGGGTGCTCGACATTTTAAGAAGCTTCAGTCTTTCACTGATGAGATCCATCCCAAATGATATATGATGTGGAGAATCATTACAATGTGACCTTTGGTTACTCGCTATCCCTACGCCATCATCTTCAATTCTGATAAGCATATCATTTCCATTTTGTTTTTTAATTTCGATATGCAAATTGCCCGGTGTTTTCTTGGGCATAATACCATGCCAAATCGCATTTTCCACATAGGGTTGAAGAATCATATTCGGAATCAGTATATGCGGATTCAGGAGAGGATTGTCTACAACTACCCTGTAATTTAGTAGTTCGCCACATCGTAGTTTCTCAAGTTCAAGGTATAGATTAATTCTGTCTAGTTCAGTGTGTAGCGGAATGTACATTTCTTGAGCATATTCAAGAGTGAGCCTGATTAGACGGCCAAATCTGGCGAGGTATCTATTAGCCTGGTCTTTGTCATTCCGGTTTAGGTAGTGTTGAATAGAGTTGAGGCAGTTAAAAATAAAATGAGGGCTTATAAGAGCCCCAAGTGCCTGTTGTCTGAGATGAGTCATTTTGTTCTGGATTTCCATCGCTTCATTTCTCTTTTGTTCCTTATGAAGAACTTGCCGCCTGATAAAATAGTATAGTAAGCCGATTCCGGAAGCAATACAAAGAATGATGAACCATTTTGTTTTCCAAAAAACGGTTGGAATTGAAATACTCAGTGAAACGGGATCACCCCACTTGCCACCATTAACCCTGGCCTGCAAAACAAAGCTGTACGAACCTGAGCCGAGTGAGGAGAGCTCAAGACTGGTATTCTTTGTCAGATTCCATTGAGAATAGAGATTGTTGATACGATATCGGTATTCAACATTATCTGGATAACTGCAACTTAAACCTATGAAATCGAGTAAAATGTTTTTGGCTCCGACATCTATAGTAATATCCGAGGGGTAATTCCACCGTTTCCCTGCAACGGACAATGAAGTTATATAAAGAGGAGGAGGCCGGGTAGTGATCTCATTGTCCAGTTCTTTTATGACAGCAACCCCATTTACCGTTCCAACTACAAGATTATTTTTAGAATTAAATAGAAGGGATAAAATTTCATGGGGATAAAGACCCGTTGGATGTTCGGTTATACGAAGAGTTTGACCATCAATCCTATTGAGGCCGTTTTTTGTGCCTACCCAAATATTGTGATGCCTATCTTCTGCTATAGCATTGCACTTGTTGTGGCTGAGTCCTTCTTTTTCAGTATACAAATACCAAGCATTGTTTTTTCTTAAATACAATCCATTTTGGGTGGCCACCCATAGACGATCTAGTTTGTCATTTAGCACTTCATAAACAAAAAGACTACTATCGAGGCCCAAAATATTTTGCCTGTCCCAATGGCCCAAAGATAGTTTATACAACCCGCTATCTGTACCAACCCAACGTATCCCCTTTTTTTCAGCTGCCATAGCATTAATTCGCCTTTCACGAAGCGCGGGGATATCTAATAAAGTATATTTTTCATTCACTATGCAGCCAAAGTGCTGAAATCCCCCTACCCAGGTACTATCCTGAGTAATTTCTAAATATGACAATGCCCCGTAGGAAGGTATAAATTTTTCCTGACCTGATGTTAGGTCTTTGACGATAATCCCGGTAGGTATACCAATATACATTTTCTTGCCCTTACTTTGGATAAAATATATATAATCGGTTGATAGAAGCGATTTAACCGGTAGCCGGGAAAAACTGCTGTCTGTCATCATTGAAACAGTACCGTAACTGCCTACATAAATGGAGTTCTCTCCTTGGAAGTGAAGAGCCCGTGCGTATACGTTAAGTTTATTTGTTTCAGGGAGGTAGTTGATGATTCCCAGCGAACTGACCTTATAAACGCCATCGCCATGTGTGGCTATCCAGATATTTTTTTCCCGATCTTCGAGCAGGTGATTTATTAGGATGTTCTTTATCCCGAGTTTGTCAGTGATATTGGATGCTATGTTGTTTTGTACGAGTATAATACCTAATTGTGGTACACAGGCCCAGATGTTATCCCTACTGTCAGCAAGCAATTCAGAAACTCCAGCATTAAAATTCAAGTGATAGGATGATGTAATCTCCGTACCGGTGACACAGAGAAGTTTGTCAGTAAGACCAATCCAGTACCTGCCTTTCTTGTCTTCAATGAAAGAGGATACTTTTTCGGCTACAATATGCTCCAGGAAGGGTTGTATCCCCGCAAAAGGTTTGTAGCAAAACAGCCCCTTATCGGTAATTAATATGAGCCCCTTGGTTTCAGTAACCTGCAGTTTAGCAACTCTGGCCAGCTCTCCCTTTTTTGTCCGGATAACTACATTTTGGATAGTTCCGTTTTCAATACAAAACAGATCGTAACCTTTGTTAAGTGCAATGAGCCATATCTTTCCCGCAAATTCTTTTGAGTACACGACCCTGGAAGGGATTTTACCATTTAGTACTCGCATGGGCCTGATGGAATCACCAAAGAATCTGTCAACCCCACTCATGGTGTTAATCAATTTGCTGTTATCAGAAAGTTCTGTAATAGACATGATGATATTTCCAGATAGGCCATTGTCTGTTGTATAATTACTGAAGCTTTTCCCATTGAAACAACTCACACCGTAGCTTGTGGAAAACCAGAGAAACCCTTTTTTGTCCTGCATTATCCGGAAAACATTTGAATGAGCTAAGCCATCCCATGAAGAATACCTGTGTATAGGATACACCTGGGAATACATCCAACTACAGATCAATTGTGCAAAAAAAGGAAGACAGTGTTTTAGCATTAGCTTGGTATCAGGCCTTTAAGCCCTTCGTATAAGCACTTATATAAGTAAAAAAATCTGCGAGTTTGTACCTCGAAACGAGAATCTTTTCTCCTGTTTTCATTAAAACTTTTCCTCCGTCATCAGAAGTATATTGGCTTACATAATCTATATTGATGATATAAGACTTGTGAATCCTGAAAAATTGACCGGCAGTAAGTTTCTGCTGAAATTCCTTGAGAGGTTTTGATACAACAACGGTTTCACCGCTCCAAAGCCTGATATTTGTATAGTTGTTGGAAGCCTGCAGGTACACGATTTCATTCAAGGTAATTACTTTGAATCCGTTATTGTGATGTACCGTCAGCTTTTGATCATTGGGGAAGAAGTATACCCTAGGTTTTAATTTATATATATCAGAATCCTCGAAGTTTTTCTTAATGCGACTGAGTGTTTGTTGAAATTCGATTTTGTCGATTGGTTTAAGCAGATAATCAAAAGCAGCTGCTTTTATCGCGGGAATTGTAAAGGTGTTGTATGCGGTTATAAAAACAGTTTTAAAGTACTCTTTATGTTTGATCGAGTTTAGAAAGTCCACACCGTTTTCACCCGGCATTTTAATATCGAGAAATAATACATCGACGTCATCTTCCATCAGCAACTCCCTTGCAAGAGTAGTGTTGTTAACACTGCCTGCGATCCGAGCTTCCGGGTAAAATTCATGCAGCAAGTCGGCAATATAATTCCTGCTTAATTCTTCATCGTCTACTATCAAGAAGGATAAACCCATAAGTTAAGTTTCAGCTACTTAAATTTAAGACTATTTGATAGTTCTGGAAAATAAACAAAGTCACCGGCATGTCCGGTGACTTTGTTATGGTGTTTTCTAAGGAATCATTGAACTACAACTCTGCACATGGTCAGGCGGTTGCCATTGGCATCACCTATTTCGACCCAATAAAGTCCTTTTCCATTCTTCCTCAGGTCAACATCCATTCTGTCGTACGGTCTGCCAACAGTAAAGAACTTGGTGAATACCCTATTGCCATTAGCATTGTACACAGTGACTGATCTTGGTAACACGTTGTTTGCCACACTGTAGTACCTAACCTGGAACTGACCACTGGTTGGATTCGGGTACAGGAAGCACCGGCCGCTTGCAGAATCTTGGATGGAGATGACATTGGAAGTGTTTGTACATCCGTTCACATCCATAATTCTTAAACTGTACAAACCCTGACCGTCCACGTCCACATTGAGCGAAGCGCCATTTGCACCAGCAACAGCAACACCGTTGCGCAGCCAGGTATACTGTGCTGCTGCAGCCGGAGATACAATTGAAGAAAGGGTTGTACGTAAGCCAGGTAATAATCTGGTGTATGGTACAGCAGAGATCACGACAGTAGGCTGTGGGTTAACAGTCAATGTTGCCTGGAACGAAGTAACACTGGTGCATGGAGCCGCGCCAGTAACAATACAACGGTAGAAATACCCACTCATGCTCACCGGGGGGGCCGTAATAGTTAGTATTGTTGAAGTAGCGCCAGCATATGCACCACCATTTGCAATGTTGCTCCAGGTATTACCCGTATTTGTACTTACCTGCCACTGGTAGTTGAATGAGCCCGAGCCTGTGGCTGTAACAGAGTAAGTGGCTACCTTATCAGTACAGATAACCTGATTAACCGGTTGAGTGGTTATCGTAGTTGGTTGATTAACTGTTACTGTTACAGTTCTTACTGGGGATGTACATTGAGGTACAGGAAGCCCATAAGTAAAAAATACCCTTGAAATCTGGAAAGCAGGCTCCTGCCAGATTTGTTGGGGGGCTGTTGTAGTCAATGGAAATTGCATACCCATCCTGGTTAACTGAACAGGGATACCGTTTATTGTTGTGTTTATCGGGCCATTAGTGGTGTAGGAATTGACATTGCTTCGGTAACCAAGAATACCAATTACATCTCCAGCATTTATCGGTATGTTAACAGGTATGGGACCTGCACTTGGGTTGTTTTGCGTTAGGAACAATTGTGTAAACGCATTGGTTGTGGTCGGGAAAACAGGTGGGGGCGTAGCACCATTAAATCTTAATACAGCTATGCTCTGCGGACCTGAAGAGGCTGAAGTTGGGACTTCCACAGAGGTCATGGTAAATGAACTTGGAGCAGTAAACCAGTACCCCCTGACATTACCAGTAAGTGTTGAGCTTTGAGCCGGCAATGGAATTGTTCCTGACAACGGTAAACTCTGTACTGTTGCCTGATAGTTGTAAATACCCGATGGGGTAGGCCTTGTCCACACTGTATCTCTTGGCGTTCCGGTGTATGGAATAGTAGCTGCTGCATCGTTGAATAAACCTGAACCAGGGCCGCTTGGTGTCCATACAGCAGGGGTACCGGGAACACCGAGGACATACGTGACCTCTAATGTCCACGAAGCCAAAGTTCCCAAATCGCCTGGCCCACCATCAGCCATCGCTAATGTCCAGGTGCCGTTTGCGCCAGCAGCCGGAGAAGGGAATATCGCATTCCAATTGGCGGCATTTGAAATATAACCTGTTGGATTTTGTACGGTAACCCCGGCAACAGCCGTATTCAGAAGATCTGCTCTCCAAACAGGAGGGGTGTTGTAAGTGAAAGGTGCAGAAGCTACAGAACTGAAAGCTGTTGTACCAGTAGAACTTATTTGTGCATTATACCATCCCCACGTCGGAACACCTGAAGCAGGACCTGTGAACGCCCCGCCTGCATATTTATACAAGTTCAGGATAGAAGTACCTGTTGGGGGCTTCAGGTTAAAGATCATATCGCCCGGATAGGTATGAGACATATTCAACCGTACAGCCATTCCGGTAATGGTTGCACCGGCAGGAATACCTGATACGGCTATTGTTGATGTAACACCATTAGCTGTATTATCAGGGACAGCCACATTTACTGTTCCCGAAAAGAATGAGGAAGTGATTGTTTGAGCTGTTGAACTGGTAAGCCTTACTGCAGGATCACCAAGGCACATCGTCACAGACGATGGAGTAATGGTAGGTGCCGGTGGCGTGTAGTTTACTATTGCAGTAGCGGTATTACTGCATCCGGTGCCAGCAGCGGATCCTGTTACCGTATAAGTTGTGAAAGAGCTTGGAGCTGCATATACAGAGGATGTATTACCACCCGCATAAGGTATGGTGGCCGTTGCGTTAGTAAATAATCCTGTTACAGGTGACCATGTGTAGGTAGATGCGCCGCTGGCCGTCAACAACAGACCATTTATACCAGGCACTCCACCGCAGCCTGCGGTTGGTGTTACGGATACGTTTGGAAGCGCATTCACTGTAAGTATTGCACCGATTGAATTGACAACGGGTTGACAACTACCACCAAGGGCACAACGATACCGATACCCATTCATAGAAAATACAGCAGGATTAATCGTCAGTGTTGCTGTATTTACACCAGAATAGGGAGCTGTATTCGTAAGGTTCACCCATGGTCCACCAGCGCCGGAAGTGCTGACCTGCCATTGGTAGGTGAGACCAGCCCCTGTTCCTGCGACAGTAAATGAAGCTGATGCTCCATCACATATTGTGGCATTTGAAGGTTGAGTGGTAACAGCAGGCAACTGATTTACATTAATGGTAATATTAGCCGTAGTTTGACAGCCACCTGGTGCAGTACCCAAAACGGTGTACGTGGTAGTACTAGTAGGTGAAGCAGCCACAGGATTTCCGGTGGTGGCACTCAACCCCGTCGCTGGTGTCCAGTAGAAGGTCCAGCCATTAAGCGGCGCAGAGGCCGTATTAAATGTAATGCTGTAACCACCCGTTAAGCTTCCTACATCACCGCCTGCATCATCAGCTATATATAATTTCCATACACCATTAAGGTCGCCCGTAAAGGTCGACAAAGTGGTCGACGTAGGTGCTGTACCCGGACCTGGAGCCGGCCAATTATCAGGTTCACTGCCGGGGAAAAGGAAATCAATAAGATTAGTACATTTCCATGTTGTACCCGAAGCGGGCGGATTAGTTCCGCCTACTGCATTGTTCAAAGCAAGCGGAGCTGCATCATCAAATGTAAGAGTGTGATTTACGAAATTGCCATCTCTTCCGGCATCAGCGAGAATAATCACATTCTGACCGGTAGGAGATTGCAGAACCATATTCACATCACTCATGTACGTATGATTTAGCCCGCTTACCGATACGCTTTTTACTGTAACCCCGGTTGTCGGCAATCCGGTTACATTCAGGTTTATGGGGTATACACAGGCAGGGCCAGGGTTGGTTGTGCTCCCTGTTCCTGTACATGGAATATTGTTTGGAGCAGGACCCGAACTGAATGTTGTTGAAACCGGGGCTCCGACAACTGTCAGTAATTTCGGATTCCCGGCACACAATGGACCCGGTGGATCATCAGTAATAATCAGCCCCGGAACACTTGCGGGAAGCACTGTAATAGTAGGTGTACCGCTGTTTCCTGTACCAACTCCGCAACCGGTTACCGATACCAGGCTGTAAGTAGTTGTGACGGCAGGCGTAACGGGGATGTTAGTACCACTTACATAATTGTTTACGGTGAAGTTACCTCCGGGCGCCCTGTTAATAACTACAGTATACGGGGCATTGCCGCCCGTGATATCTACTTTTAGATTTGCTGTTGACCCCGTGCATGTCGTGATAGGCGCCGGACTGAAATTTTGGTAAAGCACATCATCAATCGCAACTATTTCGGAGTTGGTTCCATTCCCGCCCCCGTTTGTAACAAAATGCCTGAAAGCAAGCCTGCCTGAAACCCCGGCGGCGGGAAGTCCCGATAATGTAGCTGAGTACTTTGTCCAGGCCGTTGGATAACCGGTTGACGTATAATTAGGGTTAATATCGAGCAAAACTGTACTAAAATCCCCGACACTGAATTCGGTAGTTCCTACGTTGGTACTTGCTCCATTTGTACTCATCCTCACCTCAATCCTGTCGGGAAAGGCTCCGTCCAGAGTACGAGTCCAGAAACTGAATTCGTCCCCGTTTTTCAATGTAATATTTGGAGCAAAAAGCCAATTACTTATTGTACCAACTCCGGTGGTAGTAGTACTGCTCCAGGTGGAGGCAATGTAGGAATTAGCAGCTCCACTATTTGCCGGTAGTCCTATTCCGGAGTATGGTCCCTGTCTCCAGTTGAATGGACCAACAGGATTGCTGAGATTCTGCATAGCCCAACCTGCGGGTAATGGGATTGCTACATCAAAATTCTGATTAATAAGTGTAGTTGTAACCATTGGACCGCCTACCTGGCTAAGCACAGACGAAGTAGGCGATAAGCAGGGGGAACTGGTATAATCTAACCTAAAGCAAAAGTCAACAGCGACATCTGGCGCAGAAGCAGGCGCTCCTAAGTCGAGAGTCGGTTGCCAGGGACCACCATTAAATGTGCTTACTGCATTGTAACCGGGTAAAGTACGGACACCGACCGGTTGACTCATTAGGGCAAATACACGTTGACCGGGTGCGCCTACAGTCTGCCATTCTATCCAGTAATTGCCAGGTGAAAGTGTAGTATTGATACTGGCTTCAACTTTCCAGACCACAAAATCCTGAGTTGGCGGTGTGCCAGGAGGAGGTACTTGTGTATTAGAAGCTGCGTAGACATTGGCAAAGGAAGTGGAGGTTAATCTGTTTGTTATAAGATCTCCATATATGACATTCGAAACCCCGACCGGACTAGCATCCCGAATGAGGACTCTTACAGCAGTAACCGGCGAAGTACCCGGTGGGGGAGGAAGTACTACTGCATAGAAAGTCATTTTAGTGATGTTCCATTGAACGCCGGCAGGTACAGTAAAATCGTCGGCAACTCTTGAATTTCCTAATACAGGTGAATTGTCAAACGCAATGGCAACGTTTGATTGTGTAGCGCTACCCTGCATTTCGTGCCATTGACTGCCAGCAGGAGCAGCTACACCACTCAACGTGGTAGTGCCGGTGCCCAGGTTGCCATTGATATACTGAGCTTTAGCAGTACCAAGGGAAAAAGCGAATGCTATTAGCAAGAGTACCATCTTCCCAGTGAGTGAACATAATGTTTTAGAATTCGGTTTATGTTTCATAACTCAAATTTAGTTTGGTAAATAATGGAAGAGCCTAAGAGTATGATTAGCTCTTTTTGGGTTTTGCAGGAACGTCGGCCGGTGCCACCTCTGCTTCTTTTCTTTTTAATGCTGCAGCGGGTTTTTTTGCTGTTCCCTTTTTATTCGGTGCAGGAGAAAAAGCAGGTTCATTTTTAACTGCATCTGAGAAGGCTGGGGATAGGGTTCCCTGACCCGAAGCATAAACTTGTTTTCGCTGTTCATCTGAACTTATCGATGTCGGTTTAACCGATCGCGTTTGACCAATTGAATCAGTAAGTGCGATGCACATGACAAAAATGAAAAAAAATGACCGGCTTAAGATGACTGTTGCTTTTTGTGAAGTAATTTTTTCTTTCATAACGATGTTTTTTTTGTGTGACAAATTAATTCTTCTGTATCCCTTTTATTGAATCGGGACACTTAAGCTGAAGTAATATTAGGGAATTAATTCTGTTTTTTTTAACTCGGAGTAGCTGTCAGCATCTTTATGAAACCTTTATTGGGCAATGGTTTTGTTGGATTATGTGCGTTGAAATTCTATTCAATAACGATACGATACCGTTACCTCAAATAAGACTACCATTGACTAAATTCAGTTGTTTTTCCTGGCTCAATTATATGTAAGAAATTTTTTTTTATTTTTTTTACATTGATGAAAATGAAAATTTAGTATCTAATCTACTTTAGACTTGTTTAGCAAATATCTCTTTTTGGCCTGTACTGATCGGGATATTATGCTTTAGGGAAGAAGGCTCGGTGTGTAACTTTAGAAGTGATTGTTTTCTAAAGTCGGGGTGGGAACCAAGGTGTGTGACTTTTAGTTATTTAATTTCTTACTCGAAAAAGCTTTACTATAAATTATTAAGTTATGAGAAACATAAATTTTACAGTGTCAAAAATTGCATTTATCGTTGGGTTGTTTCTTTTCATCTCCTCTTCTTGCCAAAGAGAATTTAGTGAAACCTTAGATCAACAAACAGGACAGCCTGTAAGCGATATCGAAACGGTTATTGGCGGCATTGAAGGTATTGTTATTGATGAAAATAACCAGCCGGTCACAGGTGCGTCAGTAAGTAGTGGAGCAAATACAACGATTACAAATACATATGGGGTATTCAGTTTTCGAAAAATTAGATTATCAAAGGCCAACGGATCTGTAAAAGTGTCCAAACCTGGGTACTTTACTGCTTACCGAACATTTGCTTCGACTGCAGGCAGGATTAATAATGTCAGGCTTAAGCTTATTCCTAAAAACAACTCTGGCTCATTCATTGCATCAGCAGGTGGTATTGTAAATATTGCAGGGGGCGGCAAGTTAGTAATTCCCGCTTCTTCTGTAACAGATGCAAGTGGCAATGACTATACAGGCCAGGTTAATGTTGCTATGGCTTGGATTAATCCGTCATCTTCAGATTTACCCTATCAACTGATAGGCGACTTACGAGGAATTACTACCAGTGGCCAGGAGAGGGGATTGTCTACCTATGGAATGTTGGGGGTAGAGCTTGCTGGCACAGGCGGACAACAGTTAAAGATGGCTGCAGGAAAAACAGCTGAACTTAGCTTTCCCATTCCCCCTTCATTACAAGCATCGGCTCCTTCTGTAATCGACCTCTGGTATTTTGATGAAACCGCGGCACGGTGGAAGCAAGAAGGAACAGCTACGAAGAACGGTGCCAACTACATTGCTATAGTGAGCCACTTTTCCTTCTGGAATTGTGATGAACCATTTCCATTGATAGAGCTTTGTCTATCTTTTAAGGACCAAAATAACCAGCCCCTTGTTAACGTATTAGTGAAGGTGAAAAGGCTAGTGAACGGTACTTATGGATTCGGAAGAACAGATTCATTGGGCGTGCTTTGTGGTAAAGTCCCGAAAGATGAACCCTTATTGCTTGAAGTGGCAGGCATAGGTAATTGTTCCAATGAAATTGTCTATACGCAGAATATTGGACCCTTCAGCACTAATACAACCCTGAATACAATAACCATTAATATACCTTCTGCTGATTACCTTATGATTTATGGAAAGGTGGTCAATTGTTCAGGAGTAAATGTTACAAATGGGGCTGCACTTATTTACGTAGCGGGGGGATACCAGTATACAGTTCCTGTTTCGCTAATTGATGGTACTTTTGGCCTTAGCTTGTTGCGCTGTAATAATAGCCCGGTCGTTTTCTCTGTTATTGGGGTGGACTATGGTACATCACAGCAGAGCACTCCGGTTGCATTTACTGCTATTTCTGGCGGGTTTAATACTGGTACATTACAAGCGTGTGGTACATCTTCTACTGAGTTTATTGATTTGGTCATAAGCGGCACTCATATAAGCATTACCACCCCCCCTGACAACATCGGTGCTACTGATTCAGTAGGAACACCTCCATTCACGAACAAGACTTACATCAGGGGGCTTAAGCAAGCAGCCGGAACATTACATGTGATTGATTTCAGCTTCGAAAACAATGGAATGCCGGGTGTTTATACCCTTGCATCGCTGCTTTATATGACTAATACAAACACATATGCGGTCGCGGTAACGCCATATCCCCCCATTTATATCTCTGTATTTGGATCCCCTTTGTCTGGGTTTATAGAGGGTAGTTTCATTGCGCAGATAACGAATGGCGGGCCACCGCAAAATGTGAGTTGTAGTTTTAGAGTAAGGAGGAACTAAGGGATGTTATTCTGTGTACAGCTAGTAAGCCATGACTCCTTTACGAAACTTGAATCTCAAAGGAAGCCTGCTCCTTGTTTAGATGATAAATGGAATTGCTCATTTTGAACAATCAAAAGTTTATAAATTCAGCAAGGTCGTTCGAACATATTAAGCCGTACTGGGCTACCAACAGTTTTACATGTTTATATTGCCTGGTTGGTCATACCTGCGGATATCGACATAAGTATTACCAGGAAGAGAAACGACAATTATATTGGTTACTGGATTTTGAGTAACACCCAACTTCATGATTCTGTTACGCCTAATGTGGAGAGTTCAACCTTGGATAACTGTAATTTTTCTTAATTAAGAAAAGGTGATAAAAATAGCTGGAACGATGAATACTGATGTAAATAATCACACTGCCACTTCGTCCAGCAGTAGATTTGCTGCAAAGTGCTGTATCAAAACCTTTACGGACGTATATCATTTCAGCCATACTTAGTTGTGATAAATTCTTCAATGACACCGGTTAAACTGTACTTTTATAAATAGGATTTGTTGACCAGCAAGACTATTTGCCTGACAGCCGGTGCACATCTTTCCACGCTTTACAGTTTGTGATGATATTCATGAATTTAAATCAAGAGTAAAATAATGGTGGAACCAATTACTGTCTTTTATCCGCTTGGAATTGAAGTTGTTGAAACAATATAAGACAAAAATGACTATATCTATTTGGGTAGAACTGCTGTTCTACTGTTAGGTACGCGGAGGAAAAATCAATAGTGTAAATGTTTCATATTTGTCAGTGTATAATGCTCTGCGAAGAGATTATGAAATGAGTGATCAGTTGCTTCAAAATACAAGAACTTGAATAATGGACGTTTTTCCCTTTTCTCTTAGTGGTACACTGTGATTTCAATTGCCCTAATATTCTTGCCAATTCTTCCTGGTTCAGGTTCAGACCCTGGAGCACCTATATTGTTTAATCTTACCCAATGGATGGAGTAGCAATAGGAACTGGCAATAACCCCAAAAATCGATGATTTTGGGCATGTGCCTCATATCAGGAGTATTACGGTTGGTCTCCATCGATATATTGATTCTTCCGGCACTCCCATCATTAAGGCTACATCTCGATGGAGTAACCCTCGCTCCAGTCTCCGGGTCCTGATTTTCTCTCCAATGGGTACCGGTTCTGCCAGATACTTGTTTCTCAATGGTTTAGGAATTGACGTTGTTTGCCTGGAAAAAGGCAACGCAGGCATGCCCATGCGGCTTTTTCACCCACCCGGAAAAAGAATGTATCTGTCCGTCTGGTGCAGCGCAGAAATACCTGAATAAAATATCAGGACCGTTGCTCGACCGCATCGATCTGCATGTGGAAGTAACTCCGGTCGACTTTAATGAGTTGTCATCGAAACAGCAGTTTGAGAAAAGCGGAACTATCCGGGAACGGGTGATCAAGGCAAGAGCCATACAGTACGAACGGTATAAAAGCACAGATGGCATTTATGCCAATGCGCAGATGAACAGCAAGCAATTGAAAGAGATCTGTACGATCAGCAGCACC
>CAZYAT010000057.1:0-18725 GCA_964645235.1 uncultured Ferruginibacter sp.
TGAACTCCAGCAGCAGTGAACTGGTTTCTTTGTTTTTAATATGCCAGCCCCACTCCGAAACAAAGGGCATGGCTGCATGAAAAAAAAGTACACCGGCAATGGATAGCATGCGTAACCAATCAAGGTAGGCCTGGCGGTTAGTTGATTCCTTCATGGCTTTACTTTTATGTTTGAAGATCCCGTTACGGAAGTTTTGAAAGAAGGATCCTTATCCTGTCTTTGATCAATGCTGGTTCTGTGTTCATGATATAATGCCCGGACAACGTGGTGCTGATATGGGTGAAGTCGGTAACACCGGCCTTCAATGCTTCATGGGCGTTATACCATAATTGCCTGTCCGCTGCGGTATGTGCAGCATCCACTTTCATGCTGCTGATCACCACCACCGGCACATCTGGCAGGCTTGGCAGGGCCGACATATATTGTGCGTCTTCGATCAGTTCCCGGGCTTCCATGGTACCGCCAAAATTTACGCCGTAGGCCGCTTTGAAGGCATTATAGATCTGGTCTTCACCGGCCTGGTTCAATGAGCCGTTGTATTGCTCGTGAGATGGATCCACGAACAGCAGAGCTGCCACCTTCGATGGATTTTTTACTGCATAGTCGCGGATGATGTAGCCACCCAGCGAATGAGCGACCAGGATCAGTTTCCTTCCCTTTGCATAGTAATTGATCACTGAGTCCAGGTCTTTCCTCATCCTGTCTACATCTCTCGGCGCCGGGGCGGCAGTGGATCTGTTATATCCTGCCCGGTCGTACAATACCACATCCGCATTTTTGATAATGGAATCCGGTACCCGGCTTTCTGTCCATACCTTGGAATAATCGCCCAGGCCGGTATCGAATACCACCAGGTATTTTGAATTTTTTTCCGGCGCCGAATGATACGTACTGAGCGTGTAGCTTCCCATGCCCACCGGGAATTCGGAATAAGGGAAGGAAGGAGAGTCGACGGGTTTGCTGCAGGATGCCATGGCCAGCATCCATAACAGCGATAATGCTTCTTTCATTTTCTTTTTGTTTTGTAATAAAAAATTGTTCTGCACAAAAAGAAAAAAGAACAAGGGGAAGTAAAACCACATCCCGGCAGGTTGTTGGAAATGGTCTGTGAAATGTTACAGTCGTTGATCAGAAGCTGTCTTTTCCCAGCAATGTGCTGATCTTGTCTTTGTATGAACGGCTGAGCTTGACTTCCTGGCGGTTGCTCATCACCAGGATATATTCGCCGTTGAAGTAAGGTTTAAATTCGATGATGCATTCGAGGTTCACTATGTGTGAACGATGGACCCGGATGAAACGGCGGGGATCGAGTGTTTGTTCAATATTGCTGAGGCTGTCGTTGATCAGGTAGTGTGCATCCTGAAGGTGTATCTTCACATAATCGCCTGATGCTTCCAGCCAGATGATGTCTTCCACGCTCACAAAGAAAATCCGTTTGTTGGCTTTTACAAGTAACCGGCTTGGATAAGTACCGGGCCCGAAAAGATTTTTTTTCTGGTTATATAGTGCGAGCAGTGTTTCAATGGCAGTATTGGTTTCCGACTGTTTGTCCTTTTCCATCAGTCCCAGCACTTTGGTGACGGCCTGGGTGAAACGCTCTTCGGTGAATGGCTTCAGCAGGTAATCGACGGCGCTTACGTCAAATGCTTTCAACGCAAACTGCTCATAGGCGGTTGTGAAAACCACGGCAGGCATTTTCGTTTCTTTCTGTACTTCCCTGATCACATCAAAACCATTCAGGTCGGGCATCTGGATGTCGAGGAAGAGCAGGTCGGGCTGGAGGGCAAATATGGCATTCACGGTCTCTATTCCATTCCTGCATTCACCAACTATTTCAATGTTATCATGTTTTGCCACCAGCTGTTTCAGGTATTCCCTTGCCAGCCGTTCGTCATCAGATATAATTGCCTTTACCGGGTTCATACAATTAATTCAATACGGGTATTTCAATTTCAATGATGGTGCCCCGGGGATCCCTGCGGCCCACCAGGAATGAAAAGTTGGTTCCAAAATGGTTTTTCAGCCGCTCCCTGATGTTGGCAATACCGATCCCCGTACTGTTGTTCATGGAATTGTAACCCACGCCATCGTCTTCGATCTTTATCAGCAATGCCTGGTGTTTCAAAAAACTGCTGATGCTGATGGAGCCGGAATCCGAAACAGGTTCAATGCCATGGCGGATGGCATTTTCAACAAGCGGTTGTATGATAAATATCGGAACCTTTTTTGTCAATGTCTCAACAGGGATATTGTATTTTATGTTCAGCCTGTCGCCGAACCGGATCTCCTGAATGCCAAGGTAAAGTTTTACCAGTTCAATTTCTTCCTGCAGGCTTACAAATTCCTTATTGGGCATGTCCAGTGTTTTTCTCAGCAGATCGCTGAGCCTGGTAAGCATTTCAGCAGCTTCCCCGGTCTTATTCAATGATATGAGACTGATGATGGAATGATGGGTGTTAAAAAGAAAGTGCGGTTGCAGCTGCATTTTCAGCAATTGGTTCTGCGAAGTGGCTACCTGGTTTTCTAGCGACAGGTTCTTGGTCACTTCTTCCCGGTACCGCATAATATATTCTGTACCCTGGTCTATTGCTACGATCAGCAGGTAAATGATCACCTGGCTGTGGAAATTAAAGATCCAGGTAGAATGGATGTATTTGCTGAAATCAAAATTAGCAGGATAAAATATATGACCCAGCAAATTGATCAGGCCTATAAAGACCAATGCATGAAAGAAGGCAAACAGTACCGACAGCAATAAGTGCAGCCTCACTCTTTTCCAGGTACGGGTGGTCGATAAGGGGAACCTTCTTGCCAGCCAGATGGCCACGAACGAAAGAGGGATCCACAATAGCCAGAGGGAATGGAACAGCAATATCTTCTTGTATTGAACATCTGCCCCCCGCAATGCAAGCGACTGGGTATCGGTGAAATAAGTAACCGATGTATATACAATCACGAACAGGGAAATAAATACCGTGCGCCTGAGCGGGGTAAAGATAAAACGGCCTCCTTCCTTTTTTTCATCCATCATAACTGCAGTGGTTTACCGGTTGTTTGCATCAATTACAGGGAAAATTATCAAATCCGGCCGGGATGGACCCGGTAATTCTGTAAAACGTTCTTTTTTTCAGCCGGGTTGAGACATTGAAATTCAGCTACAGGTCAAAACCGGATTCCATCGCTCATTTTACAGAAAGCCGGGAGCATTCCGGCGATATGGTGTTTCCTGGGTTCATACCGGCAGGTAGTTTAGCGAATAAAAAAAATATTTACCATGAAAAAGAAACTATTTAAACGAATTACTTATACCCTGGGATCATTTTTTTTCCTGCTCTCAGGAAACTGCAATGTTAATGCGCAAAAAAAGCAGGAGTCAGTCGACAGAAAGACGGTGCTGGCTAAACCACCCGCAGTAAGATTTATTTTGCAGGCTGGCATACGGGCAGGAGGGGCTGACAGGAGTACTGCGTTCATGTTCCGGCCATCAGCAGGGTTACTGTTCAATGAAAGACTGTATGCAGGTATTGCTGCCGACCTTGTTTGGAATGAACGTTTTTTAAAAGACGCTTCGTACCAGCCGCTGAAAAACGAATCGGCTTACTGGGAACTTAATTTCACCGGGCTGAAACTCGATTATTCGTTCCTGCCGCAGAAAGCCATCAATCCCGGACTTGGTATGTTTACAGGTTTTGGGCATGCAGAGAGAAATTTTACCTGGAACGGACTGAATAAACAATCCCCTGAATACGCCTTATTTGATAAACGGCTTTGCAACAGGGGGTATTTCTATTTTGCCGAACCTTCCTTGTTCCTGAATTTCAATTTATCTAATTCCTTTTTATTGCGGACTGGCATGGGCTACCGGGCGGTTGCATTCAGGAATACTGAACCTGTCCCCGGGATGATCAACCGCCGGTTCAGCAAGCCGATAGGTGGAATTACCATCATTTATTCAGCAAGATCGCACAGGGAAAAATAGAAATAGTATGAAGCACGATGTAAAAAATAATTCCTGGCCCTATTCAAATTGCCCGGCGGGTTACCACTAACGGATGATCAGCACCGTTCCGGTTATCGGTTCTCTGCCGTTGCCCGGTTTGATCACATAGGTATAAGCTCCTGCACTGCAGGCGCTGCCTTTGTAGGTCCCGTCCCAGGCGATGGGTTGTTTTTTGGTCTGGAAGATGAGTTGGCCATAACGGTTATAGATGAACAGTTCAAAACCGGGCATGGCGCTCAGGGCAGGAATATTCCAGGTATCGTTGAGTCCGTCGCCGTTAGGCGTGAAAGCATTAGGAATAAAAAGATCGTTGAACACTTTTACCAGCATGGTATCGCTCACGCTCCTGCAGCCGCTTCCGGAAACGGCGGTGAGTATGTATCTTATATCGGATGGCGGGCTTACTACCGGTTGCAAAGTATTCACATCATTAATATATAAAGCCGGCGACCATATAAAAGAATAACCGGGGCCGGTTGCATTCCCATCCAGGTGTATGCGCTGGCCGATGAACATCGACCTGTCGGGCCCTGCATCCACAACGGGCAGATCGGTGACGCTGATCGTAGTGCTGGCACTGTCTGTACAGCCGGCTGTATTGGTTACAATCACCCAATACCTGGTGGTCGTGGAAGGAGATGCTTTAGGATTTGCAATGGCTGCATCGGAAAGACCGGTTGCGGGTACCCAGGCGTAAGAAGGTCCGCCGGCAGCAGACAATTGTATACTATCGCCTACACAGATGTTGGCGCTTGCAAAGCCGGTAGTAACAACCGGACGTTGATTCACCGTTACGATCGTTGAATCGAGTGTGCTGCAGCCTCCGGCATTTTTCACCAGCACATAGTATTTCCCGGCCTGGTTCAATTGAATATTATTAACCTGCGCCGGGTTTGAGGTGGAAGAATAACCGTTGGGGCCGGTCCATGTATATTGGGTACCCCCGCTGGCGGTCAGCACTAGGCTTTTCTTTTCACATACCGGGCCATCGTTGGCAGCCGTTGTAACAGGATTGCCAAGAACATTTACTGTGATGGGTTCAGAAGCAATACGGCATTGTACCGATCCCATATTCCCTGCTTCGGCCACCAGCATCCTGAACTGGTAGGTACTCACGGGTGTCTGGGGAACAAATACGGCGTTAAGGGTATTCAGGTTTGTTATCGGCACATCATACCAGGGACCGGAATTGGTTCTTACCTGCCATTTGAAAACCGGATTATTGAAACCCGCAGAAACGGAACAGGTAAATGTATAATACTCAAAAGTTCCCTGGCAGAACGATGAAGTGGTGGATGCCGACCCGACTATGGTGGGCGTAAGCTGGGGGCCGCAGGGGCGGAATGTGATATCATCAATGGCAAGGTCATTGCCGCATCCGCCGGGGGCATTGTTAAATATCCGCAATACCACATCACTCACGCTCGCAGGGGTGGTGAAAAAGAAACCATACTGTTTCCATTGAATGGCAGCAGGCGGTGGTATATTACCTGTATTATAAGTTTGTAAGATCGTCCCGTCGGTTCTTTCTATTCGAAAGGTAAGATCGGGTTGGATGGAATTGCTGCCGCAAGCCGAAGGCAGGATCACATTCATGATCCAGGCAGCAAATTCATACGTAGTGCTGCCGCAAAGCCCGCGAACCGTATCAAGATAGAATTCCCCGGGCTGGTAAGAGGCATTCACCAGCATGAAATACCCATTTGGGTCGCCCGTATGGTCGGAGGGTATGCTGTACCAGGTACTGCCAAAACATTGGCTCGTATTGTTGCGAACAGTATAGCTACCGTCGTTGGGGCAATCACCGGCGATGTATTGATATGATGTTATTGCTCCCGTAAGCGGCGGCCCCGGGTTGGCGCCGCTCCCGAATGTTATATTAATAATAGGATCGCCAAGGCTGCCCTGGCAAAGCTGGGCATGGGCACTATTGCTCAACAGAACCAATAAGAATATGACAACCGGCTTCCACCTCATTCGTCGAAATTTATGCTAAGTTAAACAATCGTGTTCTTAAGATGCCCTGGATGTTGAAGATGCTGCAGGAAGTATATTTTTCAGGTTTTGCCAGCTTTTGCCGGTTCCTTCCCGTATTGGTCAAATGAGCGACATCCCATGCCGTGGCAAATGATTCATTTTGTACCTGAAAACATCAGCCATGAATACTAAATACGACGTCATCATCATCGGCACCGGCAGCGGTGGGGGAACCATTGCAAAAAAACTGGCAGGTACCGGAAAAAGAATATTGATCCTCGAGAGGGGTGGCTTCATTCCTAAGGAAAGGCAGAACTGGGATCCCCATGAAGTGGTGACAAAGGGCCGATACCGTCCCAATGAAAACTGGTACGATAAGGATGATAAGCCATTCCAGCCCTATATACATTATAATGTAGGCGGCAACAGCAAAGTATATGGAGCAGCCTTATTCCGTTTCAGGGAAAGCGACTTCAGGGAAGTGGAACATTACGGAGGAACATCTCCCGCCTGGCCGTTCGGTTATGAAACGCTGCGGCCTTATTATGACATGGCTGAGAAGATGTACCATGTGCATGGCATGCGTGGGGCCGACCCCACCGAGCCGCCTGCATCTTTCGATTACCCTTTACCTCCTTTGCCTTTTGAGTCATTGATTAAAGACCTTGAATCCAAAATGAAACAGGTTGGGCTGAAGCCTTTCCCTTTACCGATGGGTGTGAACCTGCCGCAGGACAGGGATAAATATGCTTCGCCGGTCGTATTGGAAAATTTCGACGGGTTCCCGGACCCTACCGATTCAAAAGCAGATTCACAAACAGTGGCTTTGAACCACGCATTGTTATTGAACAATGTGGAACTGATCACACATGCATACGTGGAGAAACTCATCACCGATGAAACAGGCACCAGCATCATTGCAGCAAAAGCGGTCGTGGAGGGAGAAGAGGTTTTCTTTAGTGCGGATATGTTCATCATAGCCTGTGGTGCCGTGAACAGCGCCGCTTTATTCCTGCGAAGTAGTTCTCACCTGCATCCGAAAGGCCTGGCAAATTCAAGCGGACAGGTAGGGAGGAACCTGATGCTTCATCACAATGGGTGCCTGGTGGCTTTCACAAAAAAATGGAACGATTGCTTGTTACAGAAAAGCCTGGGCATCGCCGATTTTTATCACGGCGCCGCCGATAGTGAATTCCCTTTAGGAGAGATCCAGCTGATGGGCCGCAACGACCCCGATACGATCATGTGGATGGCCGAAGACATTTATCCCGGCAAAACATACGAAGAGCTCCGGGGAATGGCGATCGATTTCTGGTTGACGGCCGAAGACCTTCCTTCACCGGATAACCGGGTTGTTTTAAGAAGCGACGGTTCGATAAAAGTGGAATACACCCGTAACAATTATTCTGCGTATGAAAAATTAAAAGATAAGTTGAAAGAAGTGTTTGTTGAACTCGGGAAGATCGATCCCGATTATGCAGACGTAAAATGGAAAGGGTACGACCTTGATGTCAGCGGTATGAGTCACCAGAACGGAACACTTCGTTTCGGGACCGACCCGGCGACATCCGTTCTCGATACCAATTGCAAAACTCACGATCTTGATAATGTATATGTGGTAGATGCCAGCTTCTTTCCTTCCTGCGGTGCTTTCAATCCGGCGCTCACTATTGCCGCCAATGCCCTGCGGGTAGGTGATCATATCATTAACGAGGTATTCAATACAGCAAAAGTTACGAAGTCCAGGGCCGTGGCTGTATGATCCTGATCCGGCAGAAGCAACGGCAATCCTAATTTCTTTTCATCTGTGTTGAAATAAAATGGAAGAAGCAGCCAAAACGATAACGATCATCATCAGCCACACACTGGAGATCATTTCAGCAGTTGTGATCGCTGCGGCATTGGTAAAACTGCTGATCAGTTACCTGAACTCCATCATTAAACCGGCTTACGGCCTGTCGGCCATGAAGGCCCGGATGCTTTTCGGCAGTTCGGTGGCCGTTTCACTGGAATTGTTGCTTGGGGCCGATGTACTGGCAACAGCGGTAGCGCCCAGTTGGGACGATATTGGAAAACTGGCTGCCATCGCGGTCTTGCGCACGGGGTTAAACTTTTTCCTTGAAAAAGAACTGAAACACCAGAAACTGCAGCACGAGGTCGTATAAACGACAGTACTCTTCCCCGCTTTTTTTTCACTTTGTATCATGAGAGCAATGCCTATACAAGTAACAACAGGGAGATCCGGCTGGCTGCAGTTAAAGGCAGCGGCAGGTAAGAACTGGCGTTTTTACCTTCAGGAAGCATTCGGTCTTTACATCTTCATGGTCTCTGCCTGTTTTTTCGGAACGAAACTTTTTGCCCCCGGCAGCGCATGGGTTCACTCTATCCCGGATGAAACGATGCGGAATGTCATCATGGGTATTGCGATGGGACTGACAGCCCTTTTTATTTTTTATTCTCCCTGGACTGCGCCCAGCGGGTCGCAGATCAATCCCGCCGTAACACTGAGTTTTTTGCGCCTGGGAAAGATGTGCCGGTACGATGCGTTCTTTTATGTCGTTGCCCAGTTCATCGGTGGAACGATCGCTGTTTATATGATGCAGTACCTCATGGGAAACATGATGACAGATGCCCCGGTGAATTCGGTTGTAACTGTTCCGGGGAAATATGGAATGAAGTGGGCGATAGCAGCCGAGGGGTTGATCGCTTTTACAACCATGACAATGGTATTGTTCAGTTCATCGGGCGAAAAACTGAAGAAGTATACAAGGATATTCTCTGCATGCCTGGTTTGTTGCTGGGTGATCTTCGCCGGGCCTGTATCGGGTTTTGGAATGAACCCCGCAAGGTCCTTTGCCAGTGCGCTGCCTGCACATACCTGGACGGCGTTCTGGATATACCTGGCCGCTCCTTTGACCGGCATGTTGTCGGCTGCAGAGTTTTTCCTTCTTATTAAAAAAAAGAAGTGGCGGGCCAATATCAGGGTAGTGCACCGCCAGTATGATGTAACTAAAAACGGTCATGAAAAACAAAATGAAACAGAGCTTAAAATTGTTGGTGGTTAGCCTCCTGGCAACCATCCAGGCGCATGCACAGGTAACAGGAGTGGGCGCCATCGGCATCACGGTAAAGGAAATGGACCGCTCGGTGAAGTTCTATGAACAGGTGCTTGGATTTAAAAAGATATCCGACCAGGAGTTCAATGGTGAGGCATATGAGCGGCTGAATAACCTGTTTGGTTTGAATGTAAGAGTGGTGAAGATGCAGCTGGGCGATGAATCCATCGAACTCGTGGACTATTTAACATCCGGAGGCCGAAGCATTCCCGAAGACCAGAAGGCAAATGATCTTTTCTTCCAGCATATCGCCATTGTAGTGAGTGATATGGACAGGGCATTTCGGCAATTGAAGAAATTCAACGTGGAGTATGTATCTACTTTACCGCAAACACTTCCGGTCAGCAACACGGCAGCGGCAGGTATCAGGGCTTTTTATTTTCACGATCCCGATGATCATAACCTGGAACTCATTTATTTCCCCAAAGGAAAAGGGAACCCAAAATGGCAAACGATGGATGGAAAGTTATTCCTTGGTATCGATCATACGGCCATCGGTGTGAGCAGCACGGAGACCAGCCTGAAGTTTTACCAGGATATACTTGGAATTGAACGGAAAGGAGAGAGCTGGAATTTTGGCAACGAACAGGAGCATCTTAACAATGTGCAGGGAGCCAGTCTTCATATTACCGGCCTTCGAACACTGGCAGGGCCGGGAGTTGAATTCCTGCAATACCTGAAACCAGGGCCCGGCAGGAAATACCCGGCCGATACCAGGAGCGATGACCTTTGGTTCTGGCAAACTACTTTATTCACTCCCGATGCGGGATCATTGTATGATAAACTGAAGAACAACGGGTACGATTTTATTTCAAAAGACGTTGTCGGGCTTACAGTGAATGGGAAGCTGCAGCGTTCATTCCTTGTGAAGGACCCCGACGGTCATGCGGTATTGGTAAAAGAAATTCAAAACCTGCCTGCCGGTGAGCAAGGCAACAAACAAGGAGAAAAATGAACAGCAATAAGATCAGGTGTCCCTTGTGCAATGATGCGGTCGACCAACTGCTGTACCGGTTTCATGTGAGCAGTGAAAAAGCTGTCATCGACAAGATCAAGGAGCATAACCCCGACTGGACAGAGGACGACGGGGTCTGCAGCCGCTGTATCGATTACTATAACATTGAGATCATACGGGAGCAGAAACTGCTTCCGGAAATAGGCCCGTTTTTTTCCGTGAAAAGTGCGGATGATTTTATCATACTGCCCACTGCCCTCCGTGTAGATGCCAATCCAAAGTACACCGGCAATGAAGTGACCATCTGCTTCATCGATAGTGGATTTTACCCGCATCCCGACCTGGTGAAGAACAGGAACCGCATCAAGAAGATCGTTGACATCACTAAACCCCGTACTGCACAGAAATATTTTTCCCAACCGCACAACGAATCATGGCATGGTACCATGACAAGCGTGGTGTGTGCAGGGGACGGAAGCCTGAGTAACGGGCTGTACAAAGGAATTGCCAGTAATGCATCGCTGGTGTTACTGAAAGTGATGGATGCAAACGGGAAGATCAGTACTGAAAATATCATCAAGGCCCTCCAGTGGGTAATGCAGAACCATAAAAAATATAATATCCGGGTGGTCAACATGTCGCTCGGCGATGATTACAAAGGTTCATGGAAGAGCAGCCGGGTAGACCAGCTGGCGGAGCAGGTCATTGAGCAGGGTATTACCATTGTAGCGGCGGTGGGTAACGACGATAAAGCAGAAATAAGGCCCCCAGCCAATTCGCCCAATGTGATAGCGGTAGGGGGGTGGGACGATGATAACCAGCTCGACAGGGAGGCAAGGCTCTACCATTCTTCCTATGGATCGACGGCAGATTCGTTGCACAAACCTGAATTGATAGCCAATGCGATCTGGCTGGCAGCCCCCATCCTGCCGGGTACCAGCGAAGCAGAAGAGGCAAAGGTCCTGTACGAACTTGACGGATGCCCGGACGGGAAACTAAAACACAAGATATGCACAGACGGGGTAAAAGTAGGGTTCGATGATACAAGTTGCGAGGAAAAAGACGTAACTTTTATCAGGCAGCAGATCAAAGACCGGATACAGGAACGCAAGTACATTTCACCGTACTATATGCATGTTGATGGTACTTCATTTGCAGCACCCATCGTAACCGCGGTTATTGCGCAGATGCTGGAGATTCAACCCGAATTAACTCCTTCCCAGGTCCGGCAGATACTTTTCAGCACTGCCAGGCGATTACCCGGCTTACCGGCAGAACAACAAGGATACGGAGTGATACATCCTGGTAAAGCCATAATTAAAACACTTCAAAATTTATTTGCTATGAAACAACATCGTTCACCCTATATCAACAAGCGCAAGAAGGCGATCGAGTTTTATATCCAGAACCCATGTGCTTCCCATATCTCACTGGCAGGAAGCTTCAATCATTGGGCACACGATTCATTGTTGATGGAGCCCAAGCCCAACGGGCTTTGGAAGATCGAGATCCCGATGTTGCCTAAAGGCACGTATCAGTATAAATTCTTTGTAGACGACCGGACATGGATGGAGGATATTGACAACCCCTACCGGGAACCCGACGGGCTCAATGGTTTCAACAGCATTTTGATGATAGAAAACTAAAAGAACATGATCATAGCAGTGAAAATAATGCTCATGGTGGGATTGGTGTACCTGCTTGCAGGGATATTGTTCGCAGTATTCTTTCTTGTCAAAGGAATAGAAAAGACCGACAGTGCATCACATGGTTCCGGTTGGGGGTTCCGGTTGATCATTTTCCCCGGAACGGTTGCTTTATGGCCGGTATTATTGATCAAATGGGGTAAAGCAAAATAGAAGGATCATGATGAAACCTTTACGCAAACGGCATCTGCAAATATGGAGCTTCTATGCTTTACTGATTCCGGCTATCATAGTAAGTGCCTACATGGCCATCCCGGAAAAGAGATACAGCGGCCTGGCAAGTCGGCAAAAAGCAACGGCATTGCCCGGCCTGGTGAGCAAAAAAGAGGGCAAAGGGTTCTCAGCTTGTATCAGGCGTTCAGCAGACGCAAAGAGTTACCAGCTGGAATGGATCAGTCCCGATGGAGTGGAACAGCCTTCGGCCCTTCTATACCAGGTGATCGAAAATGAGCAACGGCTGGTTGGAAGGATCGGGGCGGCCGGTACTTACTATTTTACCCTTGGCGCAGCTCCTTCTGATCGGTTTCAATTCATCTTATATGACATCATTCATCACCGGGTAACGGACAGTATAAAATTTTAAACATGAGTGCAGGATATACCGCAGTTGGTTGGAACAGGCAGAAACGTTATTACGATTGGTTCATAGCAGCATTTTGCGTTCTATACTTAATCGCTTTTTTACTGGTGACCGCAATTACAAACCCTGATTATACATTTGAAACGGTATTGATACGCTCCACCTCCACCCTGGCAGTACTATTACTGCATGTGATATTGAGTATAGGGCCATTGGCACGCATGAGCAAACGTTTCCTGCCGCTGCTTTACAACCGGCGCCACCTGGGTGTTACCATGTTCTGTATTGCTGCAATACATGGAGGGTTCAGTATTTTCCAGTTCCATGCGTTGGGCGATGTCAATCCATTTGTTTCATTGTTCACTTCCAATACAACATACTCTGTCTTACATGGGTTCCCGTTCCAGGTGCTTGGTTTTTTTGCATTGGTCATCTTCTTTTTGATGGCTGTTACCAGTCATGATTTCTGGCTGCATAACCTTTCACCCCGTGTATGGAAGACCCTTCACATGTTCGTATACCTGGCTTACCTGCTGGTGGTGATGCATGTAATGCTGGGTGTTATCCAATACGAAACGCATCCGGTATTCGTATTGCTGATTGCTGCAGGTTCATTGTGGTTGATCAGCCTGCATATTATTGCGGGTAGGAGGGAAGTAAAAAAAGATAACGAGCGTTTTGGCCTGGCAGAAGCAGGTTTCGTGAAAATCTGCCTGGTCGATGAGTTTGAAGAAAGCAGGGCGAAGATATTCTGCATCGATAAAGAACGCATTGCTGTGTACAAACACGAGAATAAATTATATGCCATACACAATGTTTGTAAACACCAGGGAGGCCCGCTGGGCGAGGGCAAGATCATTGATGGATGTATTACCTGCCCCTGGCATGGTTATCAATACCTGCCGAATAACGGGCAATCGCCTCCCCCTTTTACCGAACGGGTAAGTACCTACGACGTTAAGATAGAAAATGGTTTTGCCTGGATCAACCCCGTCCCATTTGCAGAAGGAGCGGAAAGACCGGGTGCAGCAATCGGCCAAGAATAAAAAATTAGTAATGACAAACACAGAGTTTTATATAGGATGGATGCCGAAAGCCCCTGCCGTTCTAAGCAGGCAACTGAAAAAAGTCCTGCTTGTTCTTTTCCTGTTGTCAGTGGCAATGGGGCTGGTACTGGCATCTTTTCAGAAAAGATTTTCAAAGGCCAGTTTTGAGTTTGGTAAACTCACGGAAGTGAAGGGTTTTTATTATAATTCACCCGTTCCGATGCTTAAGGTGCTGAATGGTAAAGACCTCTGGGGCAACGCTTCATATACTACCATCCCTTTGATCGGTTATGGCAAGCACGGGGCCGAAACTGCGATCATGCAATTGGAGAAAGATAACAGGGTTTCATTCCTTAATAAACAACTCACCCTGAAGGGTACCTTGTTGTATAACAACGGAATAACTTTCCTGCAGGTAACCAAAGAAGAAAACGCCGTGATAAAGATAGACGAAGGGGCTGCGCTTATTCCTGAATTACAGCAAAAGGAATTGGGTGTACAAAAACTGAAAGGCGAGATCATAGACCCAAAATGCTATTTTGGGGTGATGAAGCCCGGAGAAGGAGTTGCCCATCGTGATTGTGCTATCCGTTGCATCCTCGGGGGTATACCTCCCGTATTCAAAGTAATGAATGAGAAAGGAGGGAACCGTTTTTATTTCCTGGCAGGTATGCACGGAGAAAAAATGAATGAAACAGTAAAGGATTATGTAGGGGAACCTGTTGAGATCGAGGCCAGGGCTGTACAGCAGGACGACTGGATAATACTTTACACACCGGGTAATAAGATCAAACGGATACCAGCGATCAGTTTATACCGGCCCGAAAGCCAGGTTGCATCCTGTGTGAGCAGCTGTATTAAATAGTTGGTTTGTACCCTCTGCTAATTTTTTTTTCTCTCTATCCCCATCTTCTTCATTCTTGCTTCAAGTGTGGTTGGGTTTAGGCCGAGTACCTTTGCCGCACCTTTTTCGCCGCTTACTTTCCAGTTGGTTTGTTCCAGTACAGCGAGGATATGTTCTTTTTCTACATCATCCAGTTTTTTTGATGAGGCTTTGCCACTGTTGATCGTTGAAGAGCCCGATTTCTTTGCAGAAGGTACCCAATCGCCATACCCGAGCGTATTGGCCGATGAAAGGATGAGGGCTCTTTCCACCAGGTTTTCGAGTTCACGTATATTACCCGGCCAATCGTATTCCATGAGTGCATCGATGACGTTGGATGGAATATCAGTGATCTGTTTTCCCATCTTACCCTCGTATTTGTTTACAAAATGTTTTACCAATAGCGGTATGTCTTCCTTGCGTTCACGCAGAGGTGGTGAGATGACAGGGAAAACGTTCAGCCGGTAGAACAGGTCTTCGCGGAACTCTTTTTTTGCGATGGCTTCTTCGAGGTTCCGGTTGGTGGCGGCGATCACCCGTACATTTACTTTCATTGTTTTCGGATTGCCGAGCCGTTCAAATTCACCTTCCTGCAGCACCCGCAATAATTTCGCCTGCAATTCGATCGGGAGTTCTCCGATCTCATCGAGGAAGATCGTACCACCGTCGGCCAGTTCGAAGCGCCCGATCTTTCTTTCCATGGCCCCTGTAAAAGCGCCGCGTTCATGACCAAATAATTCGCTTTCGATCAGGTTGGCAGGCAGGGTGGCACAGTTGATCTTTATCAGTGGTTTTTTACTCCGGTTGCTGATATTATGGATGGCCCTTGCCAGCAATTCCTTGCCCGTACCGCTTTCACCCATGATGAGCACCGTGGCGTCGGTGGAGGCAACCTGTTCGATCTTCTGTAATATCTTATGGAAGTTCTTGCTCTTGCTTACGATCTCTTCAAAATTGTGGGTATGCTTGATCTCTTCCTGCAGGTATTGATTCTGCGCTTTCAGTCTTGCCTGTTCCTGTTCCATCAATACCTTATCGGTAATGTCGATGAACATGGTACGGGTGAACTGGCCACCTACATCGGGGTTGCTCCACCATTGGATCCAGATCGGTTTCCCATTGTCTTTTCGGCGCAATTCCAGGACAACTCCGCTTGTATCAACTCCTTTACCGATTGAATCAAACGCTTCTTTGAGCCTGCGTTGTGCATCGGGTGTATCGGGTACAAATGAAAAGCCGTAGGTTCCATCGACCTGGCCGGCGGTGATGCCAAGTGTTCTAAGTGCGGCCCTGTTCGCTTTGATGAATTTTGAATCGAGTCCTTCGTGCACATAGGCGATCGGTGCTTCTTCAAAAAGGTCTTTGAATCGTTCTTCACTTTCTGCGAGCATTTTTTCCAGCTCGTTGTTAGCGATCCTTAGTTTTTCTTCCGCTTTCAAACGGTCGATCTCGGCACCGGCACGTGCGGCAAATATTTTCAGGATAGAAGACTGGTTCATATCCTGGGCCATGGGCTCGTCGTTCAATGCAGCGATATGCCCGATAACGTCGCCACTCGAAGGGCTATAGATGGGAACGGAAACATATGAGTCATAGCCAACTTCACTGGGATAGGCTTTTTCCAGGTTGGACGAAATAAAGAGTTCATTCCCTTTTCCTTCCATAACCCGTTTGCAGGGAGTTCCTTCTACGTCGTATTCTATATTTTGTTGCAGTTCGTTGTCTTTTGAATAGGAGAGGGTGCGCACCCTTGTTTTAGTTACGTCGGTACATTCCGTTACGATGCAGGTTTTGATCCCTAGTGAAAGGGTTACGTAACGGGTAAGCGCTTCAAAAAAATCCTGGCCAACCAATCCCGAGGTTGCTTCTGAGATATTCCTGAGCAGGTCTTCTTCCCTTTTACGCTGGCCCAGGTCGCGAACAATGCTGCAGGTATATTCTTCGCCGTTGTATGCAATGAAATTGCCGGTGATCTCGACGTCGTATTCGTACCCACTCTTATGTTTATGCCTGGCCTCGAAGGTGAGGTGCTTTTTTTGTTTGAGCTTTTTCCAGAACGATGGGAAATCGGAAACGATATCACTCGGGTTAATGTCTTTAACCATCATGGAGGTAAGTTCTTCCTTTTTGTAGCCCGACATCCTGGATGCTGCATCATTTACATATATAATATATCCCGCTGAATTTACCCAGAATACGGCTTCATGCAGATTCTCGAAGGTGAAATGCGAAAGATTCAGTTCTTTTTCCTGATCTTTTGTAGAAGTTTTGGCCATCCGGTGATCCAGTTTACAATTTACGAGTATTTAAAGTTAGTAATAAGCTGCAACCTAACATAACAGGCCGGCTTAATTTGTCGGATAAGCGACTGCCTCACGATAGGTGCAAATACCTTCTAACATGATAATAATCATGCAGAAGAAGCCGATATTTCTTTTTGGATGTATCAAAAAATCTTACCTTCATCTCCGAATTGCACGTGATAACTAACAGCCAAATACAAGACCTGCTGAACGAGATTGCTTTGCACAACTGCGAAAGATCTTATAAGAAGCTCTTCCTGGAAATGCATGGTGGTCTTACAGCATTTGCCTATTCCATACTAAAATCAACGGAAGATGCCGAGGAAGTAGTATCCGATTTTTTTATTTCGATCTGGCAAAGAAGGGCTGCTTTGCCTGCGATCGAAAACCCAAGGCTCTATTTTTTTGTAGGGGTTAAAAATGCGTCCCTAAACCGGGTTTCGGCAAACGGGCGACAAAAACTGCCTGCCGATATCGAATGGGAAGCAAGTCTGAATAGTGTGTTTTTCAACCCTGAGGAATTATTGCTTTCAGCTGAAGTGGTAAAAAAGATCATGACAGCCATCAATGAATTACCTGCCCGCTGCCGGACCATATTTAAGATGGTGAAAGAAGATGGATTACGGTATGGAGACGTGGCAAAATTACTTGATATATCCATAAAAACCGTTGAGGCTCAGATGGCTATAGCCCTCCGCCGGATAAAAACCCATAGCGAATTCAAGAACCAATTCCCGGAGTTACACTCCCTTCTCACGCAAAAAAAGTAAGAAATCCTTTAGGGGTAACAGGGGTATTTTGATGTCCTTGTTAGTCATAATCTCTGCTTGTTAGATGAAAGAAGAACAATACTGGTTATTATTGTCCAAAAAGATCACCGGCGAAGCAACCGCTGATGAGCTGATGCAGCTGGAAGAATTGATCAGCAATGACCAGGAATGGCAGACGATCATGGAAACCCTCCAGGAATTCTGGAACTCCCGCCCGAATCATGTTGATGAAATTTCCCGTCAAAAAAGTAATGACGCATACCTCGCTCATATCAACAGGCTGAAAGAAAAAGCCCTGGATTTTAATTCAACGCAGGTGGAATTAGATGCTGTAATGAATGGTTTGACTGAGACCCAGGCAAAAAAACCGTTGCATAAACGCTTAGCGGTATACCTTGTTGCTGCTACTTTCTTAGGGGCCATCATGTTATTATATTTTACATCCGGTAACAGCAGGCAGCAGAATATGCCATTGGCTTCTTCTTCCAAGCCGGCCAATGAAGTAACAGTAGGTCATGGGTCAAGATCCAGAATACAGTTGCCCGACGGTTCCCAGGTCTGGATCAATTCTGGCAGCACCCTCACGTATGATAACTTTTCAAAATCAAATACAAGGGAAGTTCAATTGAATGGAGAGGCCTATTTTGATGTTGTCAGGGATCCAGAGCATCCATTTATTGTTCATACATCCGGCATCGATATAAAAGTGTTAGGCACTGCTTTTAACGTAAAGGCGTATAAATCGGAATCCACTATTGAAGCAACCCTGATACATGGCTCCATCGAAGTAATTAATCAAAACAGGCCAGGTGCACCCAGGATCATGCTAAAGCCGCATGAGAAACTGGTATATAATAAGTATGCTGTACCAGACTCCCGTGACCAGAGGGCTGATGTTAAGCCTGTGGAGCCGGATGCATATTCAGTAACAGTAAAGCCTTTGAAGAAAGAAGTGGCCGATAGTGATATAGTTGAAACTGCCTGGGTGTATAATAAATTATCTTTTGAGGAAGAACGATTTGAAGACCTTGCCAGGAAAATGGAGAAATGGTACAACCTGAAGATCGCCATTGAAAGCGAAAAAGTAAAGAATTACAAGCTAAGTGGCTCATTTGTAAATGAAACGCCTGAAGAGGCATTCCGGGAGTTACAATTCCTGATGCCATTCACGTATTCGATCAAGGGCAACGAAGTAAGAATTATGAGAAAATAAAAACGGGAAATGTTGCAGCATTTCCCGGTAAATTATAACAAACAAACCTGTGCTCACACGGGCTTGCTTGTATTTTTTAACGACAAAACCAAAATTATGCAAAAAAGTGTACTTCGGGGCCAAAAAAATGGGCCAGGGGCGCTTCTCAAAACACTGCTTGTTATGAAGCTTGCCAT
>CAZYAT010000058.1:0-18284 GCA_964645235.1 uncultured Ferruginibacter sp.
TCATGATGCTTTGGTTTGATCCATTCTACAGCAGCATAAACAAGGAAGATGCCTGTTTCTGTCCACATCCCGATGGTTAACATCATATCTGCATAAGATTGGTGAGTAAGTTTTGCCCAGGCTGCGAAGATGATTACAGCAGCACCAGCACTTACCAATACATCAATGAGGGTTAAGAAGGTTCTTTTTCTGTGAGCCATGGTTGAAAAATTTTAAGTTTTAACTGGGGATTATTTAAAGTTTGATTACACAAAGTTTGATTACGCAAAAGTTATGGAGTACCTGTTATTTCTCATATGACAGGTACCCCTACTTTCTTAATAGCCTTTAGTTTTGGAAACTGTTTATTTTTTACCTTTTTTCTGGGCTGGTGGCAAATCAATCACACAACGGAAACCAATGTAAGATTTTGCGGTGTCCTGATATTCGTAAGCTCTTGTTCCTGTCCTTAAAAGATAACCAACGTCTTTCCAGCTTCCTCCACGGATAACCTTTCGCTTATCGCGGGGTTTATCTGTTTCTTTAGCATTGTACCGAATGTCCGGGTTCATATCATGCTGGAAGCTGTAAGCGCCTTCATAGTATAAAGAAGAGGTCCACTCGGCAACGTTACCTGCCATATTGTACAGACCAAAGTCATTTGGCCAATAGGCATCAGCACGTACTGTATAGAAACCTCCATCTTCGGGATAATTACCTCTTCCGGGTTTGAAATTAGCCAGCAGGCATCCTTTCTTATTACGGAGGTAATAACCACCCCATGGATAATCGGCCTGCGAACGGCCACCACGAGCTGCATATTCCCATTCTGCTTCTGTAGGGAGCCTGAAATCGGTTTCAGCAGATCTTTTCTTTGACTCCAGGTATGCATTAAGGTAATGTGTACGCCATTCGCAGAATGCAGTAGCCTGTTTCCAGTTCACACCCACAACCGGGAAATTACCAAATGCAGGGTGGCTGAAATATTTTTTAGCCATCGGTTCGTTGTATGAATAAGCGAAATCTCTTACCCAGCAAAGTGAGTCCGGATAGACTGGTATGTTTTTCTTTATGATGAATTTAGAACGTGGTACAGTAGCATCCCTGTTTTGGGCAGCTGCTTTATAATCGAATATTTCTGACTGGTAAACTATCTTGTTTGCGTCCAACTCTTTTTTACCGAATATTCTGTTATCTGGTGTTACAATGATTGCATCTATCTTTTCCAAAGTTGCTTTATCACCCCACTTGATCGTACGTGCCTTTGTCCAGTCGATGTACTCATTCCCATCCGAGCCTTGTTTAACGTAACCCATCAATTTAGCAGCGATTGAGTCACGAACCCAGTTGGTGAACTGACGATATTCGTTATTGGTGATTTCGGTTGCATCCATCCAAAAACCACTGATGGAAACAGCCTTATTACGTGCGGTTAGTGCATAGCTTAGATCCTCATCGCTTGCTCCCATATGGAATGTTCCTGGTGGAATGTACACCATGCCCGGAGGTTTCGGTAGGCTCCATTTTGAAGAAGGGGCAACGCCAATCAATTGGCCCTTGTCGGTAGCGTAACCACCGCCGGATTTACTTCCGGATTTTTTACAACTGGTTGTTGTAGATGAGATAGCTATCACAGCCATCAGATAGAACAGCCTGTACTTCATTGTTTTTAACTTTGAGGGTATTGAGCAAATGTAATGATTATTTTGATTTAACATTGCTTTCCTAATGAATCAGCATTTTTTTTTTCAACAAATCCTAATCCTGAAAAGGGTAAACGGTGGAATTTTACAAATATTGTGTTTGATCAGGGCGTTATTCCCACATTCTGAACTTGTAAAAACAGTTCCTCAAGTTCGGAAACCGGGGTCAGACAATGGTAGTTTTTGCAGAGGTAAAAGGTAGTTTTTTCATGGTATTTTTTTCCTGTCAAGAGTGGAAATGTAGTATCCTCCACTTGCCCACCCTGAACGATTTTGTTTGGTAAATAACGGACAAGTAATTCCTTTAAGCCTTTCTCTGGATCTCTGCCTGTAATAGCAATCTCATTCATACCATATAATCTATTCATTATCAATGAGGCCCAATTGGCAAAGGATGTTGGGTGGTTTACGATGGCCTGGATAAGACCATCCAGTGATTTTTCTGCGGTATATCGCCATTCTGGTTTATCAAATACAACAGACAGGTAGGATAAACACCATACCATCGTACTGTTTCCAGACGGTGTAGCCCCATCATATACTTCTTTTTTTCGTACAATTACGTCCTTCTGGTCCGAACTGGTGAAAAAGAAATACCCGGTACCGGGTTCAGAAAAGCGTCCAATCACATGCTCTGTTATCCTTTTGCCCCAGTTTAAATAGCTGGTTTTAAAAGTGGTTTCCTGCAGGTTTATACAAGCCTGAACCAGGAACCCGTAATCGTCCAAAAAGGCTGGATAAATTGCCCTCCCGTTCTTCCATGAGTGGTAAAAAACGGGCGCTTGGCTATCCATGATGAGGTTTTCAATGAGAAAGCTAAAGCAATTCTCAGCCAGCTGTATATAACCATTATCTCCTAATACCCCCCCTGCTTTTGAAAGGGCCGAGACCATTAGGGCATTCCAACCAAGTAATATCTTATCGTCCAGAATCGGCCTGATCCTTTTTGCTCTTTCAGCTAACAATACTTTTTTTGCTGCTTCTATCCTGTTCTCAAAATCACCTAAAGCATGCCCATGTGTTTCTGAAAAAGTACCGGATTTTTTAAGAAGCCTTAGTATATTTTTCCCCTCCCAGTTACCTTGATCTGTTATGTTAAAGAAATCACAAAAAAATTGAGCTTCTCCCTGGAGTAAGCGGTCAATTTCCTTTTTTTCCCAAACATAATACCTGCCTTCCTCCCCTTCCGAGTCAGCATCCAATGCTGAATAAAAGCCCCCCTGTCCATTTCCTAATTCAGTTATTACAAAGTGAATGGTGTCACGAATGGCCTTTTCGTATTCATTCTTTTTTGTCAGCTGGTAAGCATCGCACAGGACCATAATGAAAAGCGCATTATCGTAAAGCATTTTTTCAAAATGTGGTACATGCCATTCCGCATCGGTACTATATCTTGAAAGCCCTCCGCCAAGCTGGTCATATATTCCGCCAAGCAGCATCTTGTCGACCGAAAGCAATGCCTGGTCGAGCGCCTGACCATTCCCGGTAAAGTAATGATATTGAAACAGGTATTGAATTGTACCTGTTTGTGGAAACTTAGGGGCTCTGCCAAAACCTCCCCATTCTGTATCGGCCGACTTCATAATGTTCTGAAAAACGGCATCTACCTGATTCTTCAATAAGTCTTTGTTTGTGCCTTCCAAAGCCTCCAATTTTGTTGATGATCCAAATTGGTTAGCTTTTGTCAAGTGATCGGTCAGGTTATCGGCCTGTTCCAATATCTCTTCTCTTCGCTCCTTCCATGCCAGTATTATGGCTTGCAGAACATCTGTCCAGGAAGAGCGATTATATGCTTTTTGCGGAGGGAAATAAGTTCCGCCATAAAATGGCTTCTTATCGGGTGTAAGGAAAACATTCAAAGGCCAACCCCCACTTCCCGTTATTGCCTGTACGGCATCCATATAGATATGATCCAGGTCGGGCCGTTCTTCCCGATCAATCTTGATATTGACAAAATGCTCGTTCATTATTTTGGCCACATCTTCGTTTTCAAAACTTTCTCTTTCCATTACGTGGCACCAATGACAAGCGGAATATCCTATGCTGACCAATATGGCCTTGTTTTCAGTCTTCGCCTTTTGTAAAGCTTCTTCTCCCCACGGATACCAGTCGACAGGGTTGTATGCATGCTGAAGCAGATATGGGCTTGTTTCGTGAATAAGCCGGTTGGCTTTTTTACAGAAGGATGAATCTGAAAACATGGCGCTTAAACCACAAATATCAGTGTATTTGACTGACTTGGTACATAAAAGAACACCTGCCGCTGGCAGGTGACAAAGAGCTATTGAATTCCTTTACTTTTTTTTCTGTGCGGAAAGATACAGTTCCAATGCACTGACCATACTGGGAGCCTGGGGCTGAGGTGCCTTGATATCGAGCACAAGCCCTGCTTCCTCTGCAGCTTTGAACGTATTCACTCCAAACGCACCGATCTTTGTGCCGTTCTGCTTGAATTTAGGAAAGTTCTCCAGAAGACTTTTCACCCCACCGGGTGTAAAGAAACAGATCACATCATACTCTGTTTGCATCACCTGCTTGATATCGTTACTGATGATCTTATAAAGAACAGGGGTGGCATATCCACAATTATTCGCTTTAAGCCAGTTGGTGATCTCACTGTCGAATGATTCAGAACAAGGATAAAGGAATTTCTCATTATCCTTATGTTTATTGATCACATCGAATAAGCTCTTGTTCGTCCCATCGGCCCCATAGAAAACCTTGCGTTTCCGGTATAATATAAATTTCTGAAGGTATAGGGCCACGGCTTCGGTAATGCAGAAATACTTAGTGTCTTGGGAAACACTTATCTTCATCTCCTCGCAGATTCTGAAGAAATGGTCAATGGCATTTCGGCTGGTGAATATCACTGCGGAATAACTGGCAATGTCGATCTTTTGCTTACGGAAGTCTTTGGAAGGTATCCCTTCAACTACTATAAAAGGGTGAAAATCAAGATCAAGCCCATATTTTTTTGCCAGCTCAAAGTACGGAGATTTTTCACCTTCGGGCCTGGGTTGGGTTATTAATATTCTTTTCACTGATTTGACCGACGTAACAACTTGTGTTGAACCGCTTTTAGCCATAAGTTTCACTGAGATGGTACCGCAAAATTACAAACTTTTACTTAAATAAAACATCAATCCCTTGTAAATCAGTAACAGGGGTATTAGCTCGATACCCGCTATATACAGCGCAAAATGAAAACGGCTAATCTTCAACTGGTTCTGCAATAGACCATATGACCGGAAGTAACGTAACAGAAGGAATAGCCCTATACTCATAAGGGAAATGATTACCCCACTTTTAGCAATCACCCGGTCAGAAAAAGTCACCACGACAATAAACGGTACAAGGAAAATTCCAATAATCTTATTGATGAGGAAAGTGACGAAAATATAGGTGTTGATAACATCTTTTAATCCCGTGACCCAGCCTACGAATTTCAATGTGCTGTATTTAAGCAGGTAGATAAGGCTGATCACAGCAAGGGAGGCGCCGATCATGATCCACCTGTCATCTTCGGTTATCAGTTTGTAATAAAGCAAAAGCACATAGGTAAATATGCCACTGCTTACCACAAAAAAAATATTGAATAACAACGAAGGCAGTTTCGCCTGGAGTAATTGATCCGTTAACTGACTTTGTCGCAAAGAAGTATTAAAGAAAACCCTGAAGAGATTTGTAAAATACCGGTTATAGAAAAACCGGAAGAAAGCCAATACCAGCAGGATGCCGATTATAATATAAAAAAGGGCATCTAAATCTTTTTCTTTCCTGAGGCTGACCGAAAGGGAAACGGGGGGGGATTTGGTATCGAGGAAGGGATTACTGAGCCTGAATTCCGGAAGATTGTTCAAAGCCGGGGCCATGCTATCCCGCAGGCTTCGAATTGAAACGGAATCGGCTTTCTTCGTCGTCGAATCTGCTGTATTATCACTATCAGGCACTTGCGCCTTTGTAAACACCACGCAACAAAAAAATACAGTTAAGAATAAAGAAAAGCGCTTCAATAAGATTCAATTTGACTGCAAAAATAGAGGCTGCACCCGAGATTTTTAAAAGTAATTGACATACCCGAAATGTATTTTCGATGCCTCCCGCAGGTTCAGTTTTATATCATTTCGTTTACCGGCTGCATAGCTTATGTTGAGCAACCCGAATTTTGTTTCAAAGGCCAAACCCAAGCCTGCGCCGATAAAATTATTCTCCAGGTTGATGGTTTGGTATTTGTTGCGAACCCAGCCTCCGTCGACAAAGCCGAACAGAAATGAATTGAGTGCAAGCCGGTAACGGTACTCTGCGGTCAGTACTCCGTATCGTGTGGCATAAATGCTCTCCTCGCTGAAACCCCGCAACAGTTTATATCCACCGATCTGGAAGAGTTCATTACGGAATATGTTCGGACTATAAAAAAAACCGGCATTCAGCGCAGCTTTGAACGTGGCCTGCTTGCCTGCAGGAAAATAGTGTGCAGCTGAGAGTCTGACCTTAAATTGATATGCACGTTGCTTCAAGGAGTCGTATAAAACGGCATAATTGAAAGAAGGATCTTTAATGCTGAGTATGTCGTTATTGCGTTTAATATTCTTTATCCCTACGGTCGCTGTCAATTTTATTTCATTCCCTTTACGGGGGTTAAGCCGGTAATCGGTTTTGCTCCAGTCATAGTCCAATCCGATATTGACCGCACTTACATCAATATTAGGAGGGAGTGTTTTCGTGGCTTTTACCCGGTTCGTATCAACCCCATTTGCCAGCAGGAAACTGTTTTGCCATTGCACGAATATTTTTCCGGACTGGTTAGCAGATAGAAGATATTGAAGCCCCAGCAATCCATTCACCTGCAGGAAAGTAGAATCTTTCTTGAACAGGTCGAACGCAAAATCTATCCCGAAGGAAGAATTAAAAATGTAGGGTTGCTGGTAACCAATATTCAGCCTGGGCGATTTCACCTGGAGTTGCTGCCAGTTAAGCAAAATGGTTTCGCCGTTGTTCAATGCATTTTTCAGATTGAGGTTTACATCGGCTGTCAGTTGCAGCTTACCCGACTGGCTGCCGTTAGGCAGAAAGCCAATAAGGAAGTTAGCCTGGCTACTCCGCCTCGGTGCCAGGTAGAGATTCAGCACGGCACCCGATCCAAGCATGGTGATGTCGTTTGGCTGTACTTCCTGCAGGTAAGGCAATTCCAGCAAACGCTTGCTTACCTGCTCCAGTTTTGCTTTGTTGTACAAACTGCCATTGGAGATGTCGAGATAGTGCCTGAGGAATTTTTTCGATATCCTGGCTTTGCCAAAAACCCGGATGCTGTCAATATGATATAAGGGTCCTTTCTTTGCACATAACAAGGCTTCCATTTTATTATCGTCAAGCCGGATGCTGTCAAGGGCTATTTCGGCGAAAGGATATCCGTTCTTTTCGTAATGGTCGAGCAGGCGCTGCTGCAAGGAAACCAATTGCTGAATGTTCATTAGCTTCCCTTCAAAATCCTTCTCACGGAAGCGGGCCGCTTCCATGGCAGCCCTGTCAATTCCGGCCGGGGTCAGTTTCACCCACTGGTATTGTTTACCAAGGAATAAATGGATAACTGTTCCCTGACCATTCTCAAAAATACTATCTACCGAGGCCGTGGGATATCCCTTTGTGCCAAGTAATACAGGCAGCTCCTGAATATAATTAGTACAAAGTGTTTTGCTGGCGAACAGGGTTTGCAATTTCAAGGGCTGCACCTTAAAGGAGCTATCTTTGTCAACAAGCTTTACCACCAACTGGTATTGTTGATTTTTGGTGTTTTGGGCAGTTGCCGGAAGCATGGTAAGCAAAAAGCCTGCAGCAAACAATACAGGGGTCAGAACAGCAGAATGTATTAATTTAACGGAGGTCATTAATAACCAAATCTAAAATAATATCCCGACACTTACCGGGAGCCAAACCATAAATCTTGCCTGGCATTTATATACATATTCCCTTCTGCAAGCAAGCTTGTCACTATTGTAATTTTCATTTTTCCACCTCCTTATCCCTTAAAGAGAAAATGGTCCAGGCGATCATTAAGGAAATACAACTTTCTGCCCGGGTTGGGGTGCCTGATAGCATTTCCACTCTTTATTTCGGTGGCGGTACCCCCAGCCTTCTTTCTATTGCCGAGTTGAAATTGATTTTCGGGGCGGTGCAAGAACGGTTCGATCTTGCAGACGCTGCAGAGATAACCCTTGAAGCCAACCCGGATGATATTACCGAGGCAAAGCTGCAGCAATGGCGTTCACTCGGCATCAACCGCCTGAGTGTAGGTATCCAAAGCTTTGCAGATGAAGAATTAAAATGGATGAACCGTGCCCATACTGCCTCCGAATCGCTTGAATGCATAGATAGGATCCGCGAAGCCGGTTTCACTAATTTTTCTGCTGACCTTATCTATGGTTCACCCTTACTAACAGAAGACCGCTGGAAGCGGAATGTTGAACAGGTCCTTGAAAAGGGTATACCTCACATATCCTGCTATGCATTGACGGTTGAACCCAAAACCGCCCTGGACAAAATGATCATCCAAAAAAAGAAAGAACCCGTTGCCCCGGAAAAACAAGCCCGCCAGTTCTTATTATTAATGGATTGGATGCAGGCAGCTGGTTACGAGCATTACGAGATCAGTAACTATGCAAAACCGGGATACCGGAGCCGGCATAACAGCAGTTACTGGCAGGGGGAACATTATTATGCTTTCGGGCCTGCCGCACACTCATTTGATGGAAAGAAAAGAAAATGGAACATTGCCAACAATGCCCTCTACATTCAATCGCTCGAAAAAGGCCTTATCCCTTTTGAAGAGGAAACACTCACAAAAAAACAGCAGCTTAATGAATATACAATGACCTCGCTGAGAACCATTGAAGGACTGGACCTTGGTCATATAAGTGAACTGTTTGGCCAGGGCAAGGCCGATTCACTGCAGATGGCAGCCGGGAAATTTGAAAATTCAGGTAAACTGGAAATAAAGAATAACCGGATTGTGCTGACGAGAGAAGGAAAATTATTTGCTGATGGAATTGCTGCCGAACTATTCCTCTAGTGATGCGGCTTCCTTCGGAGGTATTTTACCAATTCGGCAATACTTAAGCAAGCTACCATAAGAAGCAAGGCCGAAGCGCTGATATTTGAAAAGGAGAATGGCATCTGACTTAACTTTCTGCTGTAAAGATACCCCGGTTTTAGACCAATGCCAATTCTATATTGTTAAAACCATCTGCCGCTGCCAGGTTTTCCCAAAGAATTTTATAAATGGTACTGGCAATGGGCATATCGGCCAAGACCTTCTGGTTGATGACGTGCATGCATTTCGATGCATAGTACCCTTCTGCCACCATACTCATTTCCAATTGAGCTGCTTTCACGGAATAGCCTTTCCCGATCATATTACCAAAGGCCCTGTTACGGCTGTGGAGCGAATAGCAGGTCACCAGCAGGTCGCCCAGGTAAACGGAGGCGGCGTAATTGTGTGGACGATGCTCCTCGCTGGGCGGGCGGATATCTGTATGCCCGACTTCAATATTCTTAATACCGGCCTTTTTCAGGAACCCGGCCATTTCATCGGCACAATTAGCAATAAACACACTCAGAAAATTGTCACCGTAGTCCAGCCCATGGGCGATGCCTGCACCAACTGCATATATATTCTTTAAGACGGCGGCAAACTGAACCCCGTAGATATCGTTGTTCTCTACGGTATTCAAATAAGGTGTTTTGAAACAGGAGGCGATGGCATGAGTGGTTTTTTCATCAATGCCGGTGAAGGTGAGGTAAGAGAGCTTTTCTGCGGCCACTTCTTCAGCATGACAAGGGCCAAGGACGGCAAAATAATCCTTCAATTCCATGTTGAACTCTTTCTTCAAATATTCATTCAGCAGGAGGTTACTTTCGGGCAATATACCCTTGATGGCCGAGAGGATCTTTTTGCCTGAAAAAACATCCCGGTTCAGCTGGCTTAACGCATATACGGCGTATGCCGAAGGGATGACGATCACCACACAATCGCTGTACTCGATCACTTCAGCGGGGTTGGTGGTGAGTGTAAGTTTTGAAATATCAAAGTGAGCAGCCGGCAGGTATCGTGGATTGTGATGCCTTGTTTTGAGGTAATTGATGTCGTCCTGGCTACGGTTCCACCAGTATATTGAATTGCCGTTGTCGGTAAGGATTTTTGCGATGGCTGTTCCCCAACTTCCGCTTCCGAGTATTCCGAATGTCATGGTTAATCGTTAATGGTTAATGGTTCATAGTAAGGATAAAGATATAACTCATCTGATACTACTAACCATGAGCTATGAACGATGAACTTTTAAAGTCCCAGTTTATCAACAGCTAATTGCGCTGCTATCTGGCTGGCATCTTTCTTATTGTATCCTTTTGCTTCAGCGATCAGTTCCCCGTCCACTGTTGCACCGATGGTAAACAACCGACGTCCATTCTCGAATTTTTCCTCCAGTGTTTCAAATTCGAGTGCCTTCCCGTTCTTATTGGCCCACCCGTAGAGTTTGTTCTTAATATTGATCTCGATCACTTCCAGGTCGTCGATGAACATATGCGGCATGATGATGTATTTCTCCACCCATTTGTGTGTTCCTGAATACCCTTTATCGAGGTATACAGCGCCTATCAATGCTTCGAGCGTATTACCAAATATCTGTGACACCTTCAGTGCATTATCGTATTTGTTATAAAAAGTGATCTTTTTGATACCCATCTTCAATGCGATGTCATTCAGTTTTTGCCGGTTCACCATCTTGCTTCGCATCTCTGTAAGGAACCCTTCTCCTTTATATGGGTATTTCCTGAACAGGTAATGTGCTACCACCGAACTCAGTACGGCATCCCCCAAGAATTCCAGTCGTTCATTGTTCTCATCCGCACCTTCTCTTACACTCCGGTGGCTGAGCGCCGTCTTGTACAAAGCGATATTACCTGGGGTGAATCCGAGGATATTATTGAGTTGTTTCCGGAATTCCCGGTTACTGCTTTGATTTTTGAAAAGGTCTTTTATGAACTGCAAAACGAAAATGGTTTGCGTGAAACGGATCCTGGTTAGACAGATAAAATTAGGTTTTTTTATCTCACATCCCGGGTTACAGATGGTTAACGACCGAAACGATTTTTTATTTGCCGGCCGGCCGACCAAAGCAGGTATTAAGCAGAGTATTTTTTCACGATCACCGATGCATTGTGGCCGCCGAAACCGAAGGTATTGCTGAGGGCTGCATTCACGGTGCGTTGTTGTGCTTTGTTAAAAGTAAAGTTCAGCTTCGGATCCAGCTCTGGGTCATCAGTAAAATGATTGATCGTAGGCGGAACTGTGTCTTTGCATACCGCCATGATACAAGCCAGGGATTCCAGCACACCGGCCGCACCCAGGCAATGCCCTGTCATGCTTTTGGTACTGCTGATATTAAGTTTATAGGCATGTTCGCAGAACACGTTCAGGATGGCCTTGGTTTCGGCAATATCGCCCAGCGGAGTAGAGGTGCCATGTACATTGATATAATCGATGTCCTCTGGTTTCATACCAGCATCTTTGAGCGCAGCCTGCATTACATTTTTAGCACCAAGGCCTTCCGGATGGGGAGCGGTTATGTGGTGGGCGTCGGCCGTGGCGCCACCGCCAGCTATTTCACAATAGATCTTGGCACCTCTTTTCAGTGCATGTTCCAGTTCTTCCAGCACCAGCACACCGGCTCCTTCGCCCATTACAAAACCATCACGGTCTTTGTCGAAGGGGCGGCTGGCTGTTTTAGGGTCATCATTGCGCTCGCTGAGTGCTTTCATGGCGTTGAAACCACCTACCCCCGCAGCGCTGATAACGGCTTCACTGCCGCCGGTAAGAATGATGTCGGCTTTGCCTAAACGGATATTATCGAAAGCATCAATGATCGCATTGGTACTGGAGGCACAGGCGCTCACAACGGCAAAATTTGGCCCACGGAAACCGTGCCTCATAGATATCTGCCCGGCGGCAATATCCAGGATCATTTTAGGAATAAAGAAAGGATTAAAGCGGGGAGTTCCATCGCCCAGGGCAAAGTTGGTTACTTCTTCCTGAAAGGTTATCAATCCACCGATACCACTGGCAAAGATCACCCCTACTCGGTCTATATCCACATTTTCTTTGCTGATCCCTGCATCTTTTACAGCTTCATCGCTGGCAATAAGGGCAAACTGGGTAAAACGATCGATCTTTCTTGCTTCCTTGCGGTCGAGATAAGTGGTGGGCTCAAAGTCTTTAACCTCACAGGCAAACCTGGTTTTAAACTTGCTGCAGTCGAATTGTTTGATCAGGTCGCATCCGCTCACTCCATCGGCCAGTCCCTGCCAGTAAGATTCAACAGTTTTGCCCAATGGCGTCAAAGCTCCCAAACCGGTAACTACAACTCTTTTTAAAGCCATAAAATTTGCCTGTGATAATTAAGTTAATTACTTAGCGTGCTCTTCTAAGTAAGCATTGGCCTGTCCAACCGTAGTAATGGTTTCGGCCTGCTCGTCAGGAATAGAAATATTAAATTCCTTTTCAAATTCCATAATAAGTTCAACGGTGTCCAGGCTGTCGGCGCCCAGGTCGTTGGTAAAAGAAGCTTCCGGGGTTACCTCTGCCTCATCTACGCCTAATTTGTCAACAATTATTTTCTTTACTCTTGTTGCAATGTCTGACATGATTGTAAAATTTAGTTTGTATAGGGTGCAAAAATATACATTTTGAGATAAATACAAAGAAATAGATATTGGCGGGTTATGAGCGGTTTGGCGCATTTTTAAAGCTGGAAAAAATCGGTCCGGCAAGCTTTTATTTAATATGCAATTTTGACGATCATTTGCCAAAAAACTGCATGACAGTTTTTTTGAATAGGTGCCGGATACGGAAAAAATTGTATATTGTTAAACCATCTTCGACCAAAACTTTATCCCTGTTCCTAAACTTGACCAGTTATGGCCTTAAAACAAATAGACCACGGTACAAAAGAATACCAGCAAATGGTGAAACTCAGGAACGATATCCTGCGTCAACCGCTTGGACTTTCTTTTACCGAGGATGAACTGGCCAGGGAAAAAGAAGACATCCTGATAGGTGCTTTTGATGATGACGAGATGCTTGCCTGCTGCCTGCTTACCAGGACCGACAGCAGCTCTGTTCGCCTAAGGCAGATGGCTGTACAGAACAACCTGCAGGGTAAGGGCATCGGCGCCAGCATGATGAACTTCGCCGAAACGATCGCCCGTGATAAGGGCTTCAAGAAAATGGTCATGCATGCCCGTAAAACAGCCCTCGGATTCTATGAAAAATTAGGGTACAAGGTGGTAGGTGACGAATTCACCGAAGTAACCATCCCGCATTTTGTGATGGAGAAAAGCCTTTGACACCTGGTACAGGCCCTGAAGTTATTTCTTACTGATCTTTTCCCGGAAAATATTCCTTGCCTCATGCACAGCATCTCCTTCGAATGCCTCCTTTGGCACAATAAAGAATGAACGGCTATTGAAATACAGGTGGAAAAAATGCGGGCTTTCTATCCAGCTGCTGAAATCGCTCCAACCCCAGCTCCTGCCTCCCCGATCGTTCTCGATCCGGAACTCATCGTCGGATAATTTTGCCCTGAAACGGTCTTTAAATGTATCGGCTTTCCGGTAAACCATGTAAGGAAGCAGGAACCAGAATGTGATCATCAGCATGAACCATAATAAGGAGCTTACTAAAAATGCCAGCGGGGATATTTTTTTAAAGAAGAATAAACCGGCTGATAATAAGGCAAATACATTCACCAGGATGATCATGATCCTGATCTCCGGGCGTGTGATGAAATGATAACGGAGCGCCTGGATCACTTTGCGTTTATCGTAGGTGAAAAATTGAGAGATCATCCGGCAAAGATAAGTGCTGCAGGTCAGTTGCAAACATCTCCTGCAACCCTGCCGCCCCCGTCAGCCGGCATCCCCCCGATCAGCCTGTCGCGAAGCGCTGCATTAAAAAAACATACACGGCGGTTCTGTGCACGGCCTTCCATACTGCTGTTATCGGCGGTGGGCTTGGTATCACCAAAACCAACTGCGATCAACCGTTTGCAGTCCACCCCCATTTCTGCCAGTTTCTTACAAACCGCCAGCGCCCTTTTTTCAGAAAGAAGCTGGCTGGCCGCGGCATCGCCGTTATTATCGGTATGACATTCAACCCGCATAAGACTGATGTAGGACTTATCAGCCAGGTATTGTTTAATGATCTCCAACGCTGCCGTACTTTCAGGCTTAAGCTTATCGCTGCCTGCCTCAAACATAACCTGTTTTGACATTTTCACTTCATTCCCTTCCAGCCGGTAATCCTGGGCCGATAGCGGTAGTGCAAGGAATAAGGAAAGGATCGAGAAGAGATATTTCATATTGAATTGTTTAGCCACACAAATATCTGTTTTCTGAGCCGCTGTTGCCATACCCGCCAAAAGGTATTTATTTGAACTAATTTTGAGAAAGGCTCACTTCAACCCCGATGAAATATAAAAAAATCCCTGCCGGATCTTTGTTTATCATAACGTTATTGATCTTTATTTCTTCCTGCAACGAAAGAGAACAACCTCGTGCCGTTGACCCGGCTTTCTATTACTGGAAATCGGTATGGCAACTATCCCCGTTTGAAGAAGCAAGGTTAGATGGTCTTCATGTTAAAACCATTTACATAAAATTCTTCGACATAGAATGGGATGAGCCCAGCCGATCACCAAGGCCCGTAGCCAAATTGAGGAATACAGGCTATACCCTTAAAAAAGATATGTTTGTCATTCCCACTGTTTTCATCACCAACGAATGCATGCAGAAGATGGAACCCTCGAAGATCGGCGAACTGGCAAATAATATCTACTCCCTGACCCTGAGCATTATCGAAGCGAACGGTTTTAATTCCATTGCCGAGATCCAGTTTGATTGCGACTGGACCGCATCATCTAAGGATAATTATTTTTCCCTGCTGGCAACAACAAGATCACTCTGGAATAAAACGAAGATCCCTCTATCTGCAACCATCCGCCTGTACCAGGTGAAGTTCCTGGCCAGGGCGGGAACCCCACCGGTAGACAAAGGGCTGCTTATGTGCTACAACATGGGAAACCTTAAAGATCCGGCAACCTCTAATTCGATCATAGAAGCAGACGAGCTGAAAAAATATACAGGGAACCTGTCCGGTTACCCGCTTCCGCTGGATGTGGCTTTTCCGTTGTTCAGCTGGAAAGTTCTTTTCCGGAACAACAGTTATTCCGGGTTGATACAGGACCTGCCCGATTCCATTTTCAAGTCCGCATTCGCAAAACAGCGGGGCAACCGCTTTGAAATATGGAAAGACACGCTGCTGCAGGGATACGAATTACGCAATGGCGATATCATCCGCAGCGAACAGAGTACAGTTCCTGAGATACTTGCTGCCGCAGATGAAGTGAAACACCGGCTTAAAAATACCCGGCCAAGGGTATCCCTCTACCACCTCGATTCAGTAATTTTAAATAAATACAGCATACATGAACTGGAAAGTATTTACAGCCGTTTGCGTTAGCATTGTCGTCGTTTCCTTCCCCCGGAACATCATCGGCTGCGGGCCCGAGACTGACCCATACGATTACTATACTTCCTTCTTTCATCAAAACCTGCCTGAAGCCAATGGTTACCGGCCATTCTACTATACAGGGTATAACTTTTTATACGACAACAGTGAGCCAACCGCTGTACCCGACCTGCTGGCAGAAGAATGGGCTGCTTATTGCGGGGCGCCGGTTACTAAAGCAGACGCAAAAAAACTGGTCAACAAGTTCTCGCAAAAAGACCTGAACAACATCTACTACCATATTGAAAAGAACCAGCCATTGAAGATACCCGACTCGGTGAAGCAGAACAGCATGACCGCTTATTTCATCCAACACAAAGACCTTGAAGCATTGGGGTATATCCTTTATGCCAAACAGGTAGAGCCATATGTTATAGGCGACGAGGCCTGGCAGGACATCAACCGCGACAGCCTGAAAATGGCAAAACTGATAAAGAACGGCCAGCAATTGTACCCGGCTGCTAAGAAAGACCTCTTCAAACAAAAGTATGCCTACCAGGTGCTTCGTTTGGCACATTACAGCGGCAGGTACAGCGATGTGATCAGTTGGTACGATGAATACCAGGCTGATAAATTCAGCAATACAGTTGTAGCCCCGCTTTGCACCGCATTAAAAGCCGGGGCATTGTTCCGGACGGGAAAGACAAAAGAGGCGGCCTACCTCTTCAGTAAAATATTCAACAGCTCGATGGGAAAACGGATATCCAATTACCTTGGTTTCAGATGGAGTGTCGGTTCCGGTGCGGATAAACACGATTTTTTATCCCTTTGCAAAAACAACCAGGAGAAAGCTTCCATGCTGGCATTATTTGCCCTCGGAAGCATCGGCAACGACCTCAGCAGCATGCAGGAAATTTTTCAGCTTAACCCCGGCTGCGAAGAATTGGAAGTACTTGCCGTAAGAGAGATCAATAAACTGGAAGAAAAATATTTCACTCCTGTTTTGCAGAAAGAAAGCGGTGGTAAAGCATTTTATTATACCTGGGGCGATGGTTCGGCCGACAGCATCCTTACCGATGCCGAGAAGGAAGTAAAACAACTGGCTGCATTTTTACATGCTGCCGCACAAAGCAATAAAGTAAAGAATGCCGGGCTTTTTGAAACGGCTGCTGCTTACGCCTCTTACCTGATCAAAGACCACGGTGCTGCAAAGAATTTTCTCGGCACTGCAAACAAAATGCAGCTCACTGCCAAAGTAAAAGATCAATGGGCCCTGACCAACCTGCTGGTAAGCATCAATGAGAAGGATAAAATTGATGCGGCTTTTGAAGAACAGCTCCTGCCTTCTTTGCAATGGCTCGAAGGAAGGGTTCGTTCGGAGAAACCCGTCGATATGGATTACTGGCAGGTGCACCAGTGGCAAACGATCTACCGCAGCCTGATGAGCGAAATACTGGCCCGCCGCTACCATGCGCAGGGTGATGTGGTGAAAGAAGCACTTTGTATAGGCAATGCCGACTGGATCATGAAAGGGAAAGAAAATTATTCCGGGTGGATGAACGGTATTGATTTCCTCCGCAACAAAATGATGAGCAAAGATGTGGAAGGCCTTTATGCATTGCTCAACGGCAAACAATCAAAATTTGAGAACTACCTGGTCAATCATAATTCCGTTACAAAGAAAGAAGTGGTTGATTTTGCCGGTACCTCATACCTGCGGGAATACGATTACGGCAAAGCGATCGAATGGTTCAACCGGTCGGCCGACAAAAACCCGATCGAAAAGAACCCTTTCATCGACCTGCTGTACGACCGGGAAGAAAAACTGGCCGTTGAAGCCAAATTTAAAACCACCAAACTTGCTTTTGCGCAGGAGATGCTTAAGCTCGAACGGTTGGCTAAACAAAGTAAGACCCCCGCCAGTATATATTATAAGATGGCAGTAGGCATGTACAACATGACCTACTATGGACATGCCTGGGAACTGGTGCAATATTACCGCAGCGGCACCGACGGGTACCATATTCCCAGGAACGCCACCGGTTTTCAAAAAGAATATTACGGCTGTTACAAAGCGCAGGAGTATTTCGAGAAAGCCATGAACGCCGGTGCCGACAAAAATTTCAAGGCCCGCTGCCTGTTCATGATGGCAAAATGTTCCCAGAAACAGGTACAGCAACCACAGTACGAAAATTACCCGAACAACTGGGACCAATACGATAAGGATTATTACAGTACTTATTGGCCTGCCTTCCGCAACAACCGATATTTCCCGCAACTGGTGAAAGAATATGGCAATACGCCTTTCTATAAAGAGGCACTCAACAGCTGCAGTTACCTGAAGGATTTTGTGAAGAAGAAATAGCCTTTCCAATACCCATATTATTAAGTATTTTTATTTGAAATTGATCCATGGCTGATAAAACGACCATAAAGATTTTTATAGCCTCTTCAAATGAATTGAAAGATGAAAGGGAGCGTTGTATTTTCCTTTTCAATAAGCTTGGCAAAATTTATAGACACCTCCACCTAGAAGCCGTGGAGTGGGAGTACGACATTGCTCATACGTCTTACCCTGAGTACAACGATGCTCAAGAGGCCATAAATAAAAAACTCGCAGAATGTGAATTCTGCATTTTCCTTTTTCATTCTAAAATCGGCAAATACACAAAGCAGGAGTTTGAGTTGGCAAAAGAACTTAAGTTAGAATCTTTCATTTTCATCAAGAAAGGGTTTTCTCCGGGTAAACAGCATTTAAACTCTTATGAAGAACTTTTAGACTTCATTGAAAGCCTGGATGGAAAAGTTCTCCCAATAGAATACAGCGACCTTCAAAATTTCGAACAAAAGCTTACAGATCATTTAAATCTTTTCCTTTCTGAAAAATATCGTTTTCCGTCGGAGGAAAGAGTTGAATCCTTATCAGAAGAAAATAATCAATTAATAGTTGCTGTAGCAGAAAGAGAAGCTAGAATCAAGGAATTAGAAAACAGAAATTCTTCTATTCCAGATGCTACATCTGAGGCATTATTACTCACGCTTAA
>CAZYAT010000059.1:0-6579 GCA_964645235.1 uncultured Ferruginibacter sp.
GTGCTGCTTGGAGAAAAAGATGTGTACGAACCCCGTTGCCGGATCTGTGCCCAATTAAAAGACTAAATTGTGGATATGCTTAAAAAAGTATTGGCGTTACTAAAAAAGGATATCCTGCTTGAGTTCCGGCAGAAGCATACCTTTTATGGAATACTTCTTTACATCGCTTCAACCATCTTTGTACTTTATCTTTCTATCGATAAACCCGATGCCGCGGTATGGAACGGGTTGTTCTGGGTGATACAATTATTCATTTGCGTAAACGCAGTAGCAAAAAGTTTTTTACAGGAGAGTAAGGGGCGGATGCTTTATTTTTATTCCGTTGCCTCACCGGTTGAATTCATCATTGCCAAGATGATCTATAATCTTCTGTTGATGGTGCTGATGAGCCTGATCAGCCTGTTGCTGTTTTCAACTTTCCTGAACAATCCCGTAAGTAATGGTTTATTATTTACCGGTATCGTGGTACTGGGGGGTGCAGGCATCAGCATTGTATTTACATTGATGAGTGCGATTGCGGCCAAGGCACAGCAAAATGCTGCACTCATTGCGATACTCGGATTCCCGGTGATCCTGCCGCAATTATTGTTGCTGATGCGATTGAGCAAGGTCGCGTTTGCAGAGGTATTTAAAGAAGGAGCGGTTTTACAGATGGCAGGTCTTATCAGCGGACTGGATGTACTGGTGATTGCATTGGCGATCATTCTATTCCCTTATTTATGGAAGGAATAACCGGTATAAAATAACCCCGAATCCCCAACGAAAAACTGGAAACTCTGCCCTATCTTTGCCCCTCATTAAATTTTTCTTTTTTGAAGAAAAACTGGTGGAAAATATTATCCCTGTTACTATTGATCTACACCGTTGTGGCCGGTTTCCTGGTTGCAGTTCCTGATCTCCCCATTATTCATCAATCCATCCGCAACCTGTACTTCCATGTCTGCATGTGGTTTGCAATGATGGTTCTTTTTATCATCAGTTTTGTATACAGTATTAAATACCTGCGTGGTTTCAAGCTCCGTAACGATATCTATGCACAGCAATATGCCGAGGTGGGTACCTTATTGGGCGTACTGGGCTATGTCACCGGGGCCATCTGGGCCAACTATACCTGGCTTACCGATCAGACCCAATCATTGGGCAGCGTACTGAAGGAGCCCAAGCTTATTGGTGCGGCCATTGCTTTACTGATTTATGGGGCCTATTTTGTTCTCAGGGGTTCATTTACCGATATGGATAAGAAAGCAAGGGTGAGTGCTGTATATAATATATTTGCTTTTGCCATGCTTTTTCCCAGTATCTGGATCATTCCACGCCTCGTCGGAAGCCTGCATCCCGGTGCACCCGGCAGCGACAGCGGCAACCCGGCTCTCAACGCCCAAAAAGACCTCGACGCAGGCATGCGGATGATCTTTTATCCTGCCGTTATCGGGTGGACCTTGTTGGGTGTATGGATCGCCACACTAAAAATAAGATTACAATTGCTTAAAGATAAAACGTTACTGAATGACTAAGTTTATTATCCGCCGGATGTGGTTTGCCTTGTGTGGTTTAATCCTCAGCACAGTTTGCTTTGCACAGGATAACAACGCTTCGGGCGATGTGATGAGAAGCAATGGAAAGATCTATGTGGTGGTCGCTGTATGCCTCACAATTTTACTTGGCCTGTTCCTGTATGTGTTTATGATCGACAGGAAGATCAGCCGGTTCGAAAAAGAAAAGTAATGAATGACAGCCCTGCTGTCTTTGACCCTAAAATACGATTGCTAAATAAAAAACAAGATTTATGAGCGCTACACAGCCCTATAGCTTTTTCCAGAGTGTGGAAAGAAGCTTTGACAAAGCCGCCAAATTCACCAACTGGGATTTGGGGATATTGGAACAAATTAAAGCATGCAACAGTGTTTACCAGATGCGTTTCCCTGTTAAACGTGACGATGGTAGTATCGAAGTGATCGAAGCTTACCGGGTGCAGCACAGCCAGCACAAAAGCCCCTGTAAAGGCGGTATCCGTTTCAGCGATGAGGTGAACCAGGATGAGGTAATGGCGTTGGCAAGTTTGATGACATATAAATGCGCCATCGTTAACGTTCCTTTTGGCGGCGGTAAAGGTGGTATTAAGATCAATCCCCGTAAATACAGTACGTACGAGCTCGAAAAGATCACCCGTCGTTATACTTCCGAACTGGTAAAGAAGAATTTCATCGGACCAGGCATCGACGTTCCGGCTCCTGATTACGGAACAGGCGAAAGGGAAATGTCCTGGATCGTGGATACCTACGGCTCTTTGAAACCCGGAGAGATCGATGCGGCCGGTTGCGTTACCGGCAAGCCGATCACGCAAGGCGGTGTTCGCGGCCGTAAAGAAGCCACCGGATTAGGTGTGTTCTTCGGTATCCGTGAAGTGTGCAATATGGAGGATGTAATGAAAAAACTCGGGCTTAAAACAGGAGTGGGCGGTAAAACCGTAGTGGTGCAGGGCCTGGGTAATGTGGGCTACCACAGCGCCAAATTCTTCAGGGAAGGAGGGGCTAAAGTGATCGCATTGGCTGAATACGAAGGTGCGATCATAAACCCGAACGGACTGAATGAAGAAGAAGTGTTCCAGCACAGGAAGAAAACAGGAAGCATCCTGAATTTCCCGGGAGCTACCAACCTGGCAAAAAATACCGATGCACTGGAACTTGAATGCGATATTCTGATTCCTGCTGCATTGGAGAATGTGATCAACGGGGAAAATGCACCAAGGGTAAAAGCAAAGATCATCGGGGAAGCTGCCAACGGGCCTTGTACTCCGGAAGCGGATGAAGTATTTGCACAGAAAGGGATCCTTTGTGTACCTGATATGTACCTGAATGCAGGTGGTGTAACTGTAAGTTATTTTGAATGGTTAAAAAACCTGAGCCATGTTCGCTATGGCCGTATGGAAAAACGCTTCAACGAGAACATGAACATGAAGATCATTAACCAGATGGAAACACTAAGTGGGAAAACGGTTGGTGCCGAGGAGAAGAAATCGATCGTTCATGGTGCCGATGAACAGGAACTGGTTCACAGCGGACTGGAGGAAACAATGATCAGTGCTACCCGAGAGATCATGGAACTCTGGAAAAGCAACCCGGATATCCCCGATATGCGGACAGCAGCCTATGTGAGTGCCATCAACAAAGTGGCTACCAGTTATGCCGAACTGGGCATCTTCCCATAATAAATCAAATCATCACCGGTTAATAAAAGGTCCCGTTGTTGTACAGCGGGACTTTTTAGTGGGAGCTATATTATAAAAGGGGTTCTCGGTTTATAATTTTACCACTTCCATCTACTCGATGGTCTTATTTTGCCGGCTCACTTTGTAAGAGACGGATCTACCCGTTTTTTTACTGGTTATCTCGAAGGTTAATATGGCATCACCAAGATCATCGGTGTTCAGCAAGAACTGTTTCGAAAAATTCTCGCCTCTTACAGTGTTCGAATAAAGTACCAGGCCGGCCTGGTCAGTAACAGAAATACTGAAAAGATTTTCATCCTTTGTGCCGTTAAAGTTCAACTGCAGCAAAGGCTGATTGTTGTAGCTGCCTGCATACCTGAGTTCTACCGGGATGGATGAAAAGGGAGTGCCGGATGCTGTATCGGCTGCCATGGCATTTGTAAAAAACAATACTGAAAGTAATGTGAATACTGCGAGGGGGCTGTTACGTTTCATAAAGTGTACTTTTTAATGGTTAATAAATGATCTCATTAACAAACAACCGGATCAAACATGCAGCAAGAAGGTTAAAAAGAATGCAGGGGTTCCTGCGGTACGGTCAACGGGCCATTGCCATTTTATAATGTAAAAGTACAGGGAGGCCACATCATATACAAACCAGTTTTTTATATAAATTGATTTGCCCAACCGGTGGAGTCGATCCTGAAGTGATTACTGGTAAAGGGTTTGGGAGCAGGAGGATTATGATACCCAACGAGAGTTCCGCGGGCTAAAACCCGAATAAAGTGACACTGTTTTTCCTTTTTGTTAACATTCCGGTGATTTTCAGCATGCTGTTTTCTTTGTAAACCGAAATGTTGAGCAAGTCAATATCCATCAATTTATCCTTCAAACCATCCGGCAGGTATTTGTAGATTGCGTCGGGTATGGTTGCCATGTTCAGGCGGAAAAAAATGATCGATTTGCTATTCATATCCGGCGTCACCCCATCATAATTAATAGAAGTGATGGATAATGAAGTCTCAGAGGATTTCCTGCAATATGATCTGACCAATGGCATTGGCAAGAAAACATCCCCGCTTCCGGTCGCCTCCAGTTTATTGTTCCGCCGCAGGTATCCCTGAATACGGTCAATATCCTTTCCGTTGATGAAAAAACTGAATGAGGGCTCCTGTATCTTGTTCACAACAGATTTCTCCACCTTATTGAACTCATCGTCATACGTATAGGTTATAGCAGTATCAGCTCTTTCTTTCACCCCTGTCAGGGTGAGGCTGTATGATCGGTTCGAAGGGGCAAAAACAGAATCCGCGTCGAGGCCCAAAGCTTTCGATATCCTCTCTTTCGTGTTAATGTCAAGTAATGAATAAACCGGCTGGGCCGGTTGTGTAAAACCAAGGGAAAAAAGGGAATTTGATGAATAGAGGAATTCGTCTTCTTTAAAGTTGATATGTTTCAGTGGGGTTACAGATCCTTCAAGGCTTACCTTTTGTTTATCAATGTTGGCAGTTATAAGACCGGCATCCTGTATCAGGCCATCGGCCTTGAAAAATATGGCCAAATGGCTACTGGCATCGGCCAGTTTCTGCAATTCATTCCGGGCAATGAATTTCTTGTCTGCGAACAGGTCCCTGGCTACTTTTCTTACAGCAACACTGTCGCCGGCCTTTGCCATGACGGTCAGTATTTTTTTGCCCTGTATATAGAGGTAAATTCCATTTTCTGCGCTAACAAATTCATGCTCGCTGAGCTTTTCAAACGAGAATTTATTTAACCCGGCTTCAAAGCCGGTCTCATTCTTTTTTTCCAGAACGGCGTACCACCGGGTGGCTGTTTCGCCTTTTACGTGAAATATAAAAACATAATCGGGTAAACTGAACATGTCCCGCCAACTGCTGTCTTTGGTGGTCCTGGAAAACATCTTGCCGGGTCTCCACCGGCTGGGTGTGGTGATAAAATTCCAGATCAGGGTATTGGTCACCCGTTTTACATCAATGGCCATTATACAGTCAGCATTGTTTGTCACTGCTTCTTCGGACCATGTCTTATAAAAGAATTTGACGTATGTAAACAGCCCAACAGCGACCAGTATGACCAATGCCCATTTTCGCCGGTTCATCAGTAAAGTTTTGTTCTTTCCTTCTGCCTCTCCTGTTCCATGATCCTGTTGATGGCATCAATCATGTTGCAGAAGAACTCGAGACTGTTGTCGTTATTGCCGGTAATACTGAATGTCGTTGTACCTTGTATCATTCCATTCCTGAGACCACTCTCCATTTTCAGATTGCCCAGGTTTTTCAGCAGGTAATCGGCCACTTTTTTGTTTTCTTCCCCACTGAGCTGGGTGCTGATCTTTTCAATGAGCCGCTTGCTGCTGATATTAAGTGAATAGTTATTGCCAAGGATCGAGTTCTTCGTTTTTTCATCTGCAGCAAAACCTTTGTTGTTAATGGTCATGTCGATCACCTCTTTGGATGTGGTGATGACCACCTTGCCATCCTTTACAATAAAATACATGCTGCTGAACGGCATTTCTCCTTCCTTGAATGCGAGTTCATAATAACCGCCTTCTTTTTCTTTATAATTGTATCCACCCTTTTCGGCATATTTGATAGGGAGATGGGCGAGTTTCTTCATAAAGTCCTCTCTTCTTGTCTCCAATGCAAAGGTGAAACTGGGTGCGAGCTCCTTCTTGGATCTCTTCACCTCTTTTCGGTTGAACTCTTCGTCGTATTCATAATCCGTATAGTTCACGATCCTGGGCTGTAGGTCGTGCATGACAAAAATGTAATTACCCGGCAGAAGGTCGGCCAGGCCTTTCTCGTCGATGACGATCTCGAGGAGGTCGATATAGATGTTCACCAGGTCGGAGTATTCCCTCATATCATACATGCGGGGCAGGTATTTCTTCATGTATGCATAATAGTAATTGGCCATGGCCTCGCTGTTAATGCTCATGGAGAAGTAGCCAATATTATCCGGGTTCACATAATTGGCAAGTGAATTGCTTTGCCGGCTGTTCATGGTATTCTTAGCCAGCTCGTCAAGTTTTGGATTGACTGAGAAGGTTTTGTTTTCCATCCGCAGTTGATTCTTCTCAAAGTACATGTTCACTCCTGAATTGAAATCGCCTGATGTGTCTGTGTGACTCATTAAGCTCTCGTTCTCGTAGTAACGGCGGCGGTACCCGTAAAAGCCTTTGAAGAAATATCCCCAATACTGTTCCAGGATACTTTCCGTATTTATCCAGATACTGGCATGGGCATTCGGGTCAATGATCCTGGTGTAGCTGATATCTTCTTTAATGGAATGTATGGTTTGTGTAAAGTTGTGGTTCATGATATTGATTGATGCAAGCTCTTGCTGTTTCC
>CAZYAT010000059.1:6679-18211 GCA_964645235.1 uncultured Ferruginibacter sp.
GGTATCCGTATTATAGCTGTAATAATTGTCCCAATAACTTTTCCGGTTCTGGTAGCTGGAATTTACGATCACGGCTGTGGTCTTGTTCCAGCCGATGTATGTTTCATCTGAAACAGGGAGGAAATTATACCCGTTCTTTTTGATCATTTTCTTGCCGGCCCCGTAGTTTGATTTTACCAGTTTGAGGAACTGGGCTTCGTTTCTCAGTGGCAACAAGGTCACAAAATTCATGCAGGTGTCTTCCTTGAACGTATACTGGTAAATATCCTTTTCGAAGTTAATGCCTATGTTTTGCAGGGAAGTGAGCGTATCGATCCGGAGCATCCGGAACACGTTGTTTTTAATGACTGCATAACTGTCGAGTTTTTTCAACGGAACTCTCTTGCTGAAATTCTCCCCGGAATATTTGACAACCAGGCTGGCGCTGAAGGGGACCTGGTTGAGCAGTTCCTGGGCGTTCATCGAGTGGCATACAAGGCAAAAAAAGGCGAGGAGAGGATAAATTCGTTTCATTGTTATCAGTTTGTCAGGATGATCTTGTTTTCAATTGATTTTTTTTCAGTGATTACATCCAGCGTATTTAGTTTAAGCATTACCGCTTTTTTGCTGGGTGCTATCTTGGTGTCTTTATTGCTTACAGAAGTTACGGCGTTCTCGAACTTAAAAATGGCGGTATAGTTTGCAGTGGCAAAGATCTCTTTATCGGCATTGCTTAATTTCTTATAATCTTCCCTGAACGAATACTTATTCAGCCTTTCGAATATGCCGGCATTATAGTCGTACACTTTTTCCGGGGCCTTTTTACCTGCATTCTCTTTCAGGTAAACATTCTTTACTGCATTGTTCAGCCCATTTACATTTTTAAAATTACAACTGATGCTGGCAATGAAATTATCGAAATCAACAGCCGTTTTTACATTGCCGATTCCGGGGGTTTTGGCAACAGCCTTTTCAATTTCTGATATACGGTATTTGATATCTTCCTTCGATGGAACATCGTGACCGTTGATGGTCTTCATTTTCATAATGGAATTAAGCCGGGTGCGGCTCTTACTCAGGTTGAGCACAAGCTGGAAATCGCCGGAACCGTCGGTCTTAAGGAAAACCTGCTCAACAATTTCAAAACAACCGGTCAGACTGATCAAACAGGAGAGGAGAAATAAACTGGCGACCGTTTTCATAAGTTCAAGTTAAGGCAAATCTAAGCATTGTAAGAATGGGATAAGGATTAAACCGCTAAATTAACTTTAAGGCCCGATCAGGTCCCAGAGGTTTCCATACAGGTCTTCGAATACAGCTACGGTACCATATGCTTCTTTTACAGGTGGGCGTACAAAGTGAACCTGTTTTTCCAGCAGGGTATTGTAATCACGCCAGAAATCATCTGTATGCAGAAAAAGAAAGACACGTCCGCCGGTCTGGTTCCCTATCCGGCTTTTTTGTTCCTCGCCAACGGCCCTTGCCAGCAATAGGGTGCAGTTGCCTTCACCCTGTGGTTTAACAACCACCCAGCGTTTGGTTTCGCTGAGCCTGGTGTCTTCAATAAGTGTGAAACCAAGTTTACCAGTATAGAAAGCAATGGCTTCATCGTAATCGCTAACCACCAGGGCGATGTGTGCAAGGCGTTGGCTCATGATCTGATAAAGAAACAAAATATTGCTAAGCACAGGCCCGTTCCGGGTGCGAAAAATTTATGGTTGTTGCCTCGGCTATCTTTTTCAATTCCGATTCTATGTAGGATTGATATCTGCGGAAGCCCAATATCCTGGCTGCCAGCAGCCCCGGTGATGATAGTCGCCCGGTATGGGCAAAGTGGCTGCCCTGGCAAACACTGTTGTTCTCTCTTCTCCTGAAATAGCACTCATCTTTATCGCTTCCTCCATTCAGGTAATACGAATAGAATTCCCCGTGGCGGGTATAGAAGAGCTCTATCCTTTTTAACTGCCCCAGCCAGTACGAAAGCAGTTCATCACTGTCATGCGCAGGTTTGAAAAGAATGGCCTGGTAGATCAGCATGTAGTATTCCATGGCAGCAAGGAACAGCGGCTGTACATATTTAAAGAAATCGATCTCTTCGGCCTCGTACCGGAACGGGTATGAACCAGAGATCGATTTTATCTTTTCCCAGTACGAAAGCGCAATGCTGAAGCACCTTTCCACCCTGCTCAGGTCGTCATTACAGCAGGCCTCTGCCTGCCCGATCTCTTCCACCATATGGGCATAAAGCTGCCTTGAACGGATGTTCATTGTTATTCGTTTAATGGGTTAAATAGTTCAGCTGATTACAAAGTTTGAGGTTGGATGTTTTACCAGGAGCGTTTGATGATCTTGTCTTTCCAGGATCGATTGCCGGCATCGATGTGTAAGAAATAAATACCGGGCGGGAGAATTCCCGGCATGTGGAGCTGCCAGTTTTCTCCTGAACGAATCAATTCCTGCTTGAGTACCTGTTGGCCAAGGCTGTTGCACACCAGCACATTGATCCTGGAAGAATGAAGGGGTAGTGAAATGAATAGCCTGTCCCGGAAGGGATTTGGGTATACCCGGACAGAAGGAGAAGGCTTCTGAACTGCTCTTGCTATATCACTGTAGATGGTCAATTTTGAAGATGTATCCGTGTATCTTATCCGGTAATAATGCGGGCCTGTCCGGACGATGGCATCGAACCATGCATAATCAACGATATATTCCTGCTCATTGGCCGTAAAGGAAGAAAGGGTATTGAAAAAGCGTCCGTCATCAGATATCTCAACATAGAATTTCCCGGAAGCAGACGTATTCTCCATTTTCCAGTATAGAGCATTGCCGTCGGGATGTTGTTCAGCGCTGAACGAAATAAAGCGTGCAGGCAGCACATGGATGGATCCACATCCCACACAACCCCTGAAAAGTACAGCCATTCCCCAGTTGGGTTTGCATCCCCATGGCATACAGGTGGAGTCGGTACGGTGCGTAAGCCCAAGGCACATGGTAATATAAGGATTGAGGGTCGAAAGGGTATCCCAAAGCTGAGAGAACTCGGATACCGATACACATGCAGATGGCTCCGGCGCATAGAAGCTGTTCTTAACCTTATTGTACAGAACGGTCATTCTGGTCTCTGTCCCTTTTGCCAGGCAGACAGAGCGGGGTGAGGATTGTGGGTCGGTAATGATGCCGTGGAAATACGCTTTACCTTTATTTACAAACCAGGAGTTGGCATTATTGATCACGAAGTACTGGTTATTCATCTTGAACAGCGAAGTTGAACTTGCATTGATGACAACATTCGGCTTTGATGGGGATGCCCATCCGTCCTCCAGCGAAAGGTTCCGTAGTATCTCAAGCGTGCCGTAATTATACAGATAACAATGTCCCCTGAATACAAGCCCGGCACCTTCACCATTCCCTATCACAAAACGGGCGCCCGGCTGGATGAATATCTTGCCGGAGTCGATGTAAAATTTATCGATGGTAAGGTTGCCGCATACGACCAGGGTTCCCCCTTTCAGTGTAAGCATATTATAAGTAGCCACAGCGCCGTAATACCATTTGGTGGTACCGGCATTCAATACTTCGCCGTCTGCAACAATAGGTTCTGTACCCGTGCATGAAGCTACAGTGGGGGCGGTCATACACTGACCGAACGATGGAAAAGGAATAATAAATGCCAGGCATAAAAAAGTGGCCAGGCAGATGAAATGGTTTTTCATACTGGTTGAATTTTGGATAATGGGTTTTGTAGGTTAGTTAGCAAGCAATACCGTATAAGCGGAGTTGCAGGGTAAACCTATGCACTTTGCAGCCGATCGCATAGCGAACCTGCAGCAGTTGAAAGAAATGCTGCATTAGCTGTTGAAATCGGAACACTAACCGGCTTTCGGTTTATTCACCCAGCCATTTCCTGAAGTTTATGATACGTTCGCGGCTTACGATCATTTCTTTGTCGGCAGGGGGGGTGAGGTTGATCTTAAAACGATTGCCGGGGTAGGCGTGTATGACCAGGATGGAATTGATGGAAATGATATACGACCGGTTGATTCGGAAGAACAGCTGCGGATCGAGCATGGTTTCAAGTTCATCCATGCGATAGTCAACCAGGAATTTACGGTTGTCGAAGGTTTTAAAAAAAATAAAGCGGTTGTCGGAAAAGAAATAAGCGATGTCTTCAACGGCTATGGTCAGTAATTTTTGCTGATAGGAGACCAGGAACCTTTTTTTTATGGCCTGCTGAAGGGAAGGTATGGCCACGGGTTCCCCGGGATAGCCGCCACTGATGATCCTGTTCGGGAAGGGGAGGGTGTCATGGACCGGGTTCTTCGGATCAAGCAGGTATTTCTGCAGGTAATCGAGGTTGCTGACGCGGAAGGCAAGGTATACCATGTGCGTACTGCTCGAAGTAATGATCAGCTTCGCTTCTATGTTGCGGTGGGTGGCACCCAGCAATTGCCGGTTCACCAGCACCAGGTCGGCCTGGGGGGAACCATCTGCCCGCTTCATCAGGGTATCCACGTCTTTTACCACCTGCAGCACCTCAATGCCATGGTCAATGGAATAAAGGGTACGGATCACTTTGCGAACGATCTGCTTATCCGGTTCTACTATAATTACTTTCATGGCTATTCGAAAGTCTTGCTTTTCATACTTTGACTGCAAGTTTATCCTTAAAGCCATTCATTTCAAGCCAAAGGGGAATGAACCGGGAAAATCAGTGGATGAGTTGTGAACTGTGGCGGCGGAATCTCTAGCGGCGGGGCGTAAGGAACCGGCTGTTTTCCAGGAACAGTTGGAAATTATGATCGGGGCGGTTGATAACATCATTATGTTCTTTCAAACTATGGACGAAAACAATACGGTTGTACGTTAGTGCAGTTGCATCCGTTTCTTTTTCCTCGATACTGATGAACGGCATGCTTTTTTCAGCCAGCAGCTTCATCATATCATCCGATACTTTATCGGTTCCACCACCTTTGTTGGTGTACATGTTGATGAAATGATGGGAGGTATCAGACTGGAGCCAGGTTATGTACTTGTCAACCTGTCCATACATGCCGTCGAACAGGAATGCTTCATTTATTTCTGTTCCGCCCTGCTGCATGATGAATGCCATTACCCTGAAAGCGCCGCTATGGCCTGCAAGCACTGTACTGCCGATGCCGGCTTTGCGGGGAACGGTCTTTTCTTTTTTCAATTTGGCAAGGACGTCCTGGAGAAGAAGGCTGAACATTTCTTTCTGCTCCAGTTTGCCGCCATAACTGTCGGGCGCATTCTTTGCCGATTCAGGGATGATGAGAACAGCATTGCGCTTGGCGGCAATGAACTGGTTGACGATCTCGAAATAACTTACCACGCTGTCGATATGGTTGCGCCAGCCATGGAACCAGCAAACAATATCCACTGTTCTGCCTGCTTTGAACCCGGGTGGCACCACAATCAGTACACTGCTGTCGTCGTAATGGCCTTCTGCGGGATACAGGACGTTGGCATAACGGTGACCATTGGCCCGGGCGGTATCCGGAAAAGATGTATGCGATGAAGTGATCCGGAAGGTTTGTGCAAAGCTATGCAGGGGAAGTAAGACCAGTATGAGAAGTGATGATTTGAACATACATGAAGTTAAAAACTTTACCGCAAAGAGAGTTGTTGCAGTAGGTGCCGATAAAAAAATAGAAGTTTAAATAAAAACCCATCAACCAATGGCAGATGGGTTTTGTTAGTGATTCTATTTCTTATTATTTATTCTTTGGCCTGTCACGCAGGTAATCGAAACGTTTACCGCTCACTTCAGCCATATCCGGGATTGATTCAACCCTGTACTCACCGGCGTCAAGTTTCTTTTTGGTTTCTTCAAATGCTTTTAAGGTCAGTTCAATGTCTTCGTCGGTGTGAATCGCGGATGGGATGAGGCGGTAGATGATATGTCCTTTAGGAATAACAGGGTACACCACGATCGAAGCAAAGATGCCATAATTCTCACGCAGGTCCATCACCATAGCCGTGGCCTCTTCCACACCACCTTTCATATAAACCGGGGTAACTACAGAGTCGGTTTTACCGATGTCGAAGCCGCGGTCTTTCAAACCTTTCTGCAGTTTCATGGCATTGCTCCATAATTTCTCCTTGTACTCAGGATGGTTGCGCAGCAGCTCGAGGCGCTTGAGGTTACCAACTACCAGCGGCATTGGTAAGCTCTTCGCAAATATCTGTGAACGTATGTTGTAACGGATGTAATCGATGATCTGGCGATCGCCTGCGATGAATGCGCCGATGGATGCCATTGATTTGGCGAAAGTGGAAAAATAGAGGTCGATCTGGTCCTGGCAGCCTTGTTCTTCACCGGCACCTGCGCCGGTTTTGCCCAAGGTCCCGAAGCCATGTGCGTCGTCTACCAGCAGCCGGAAAGAATATTTCTTCTTCAGTGCGGCGATCTCTTTCAGTTTACCCTGGTCGCCGGCCATACCGAACACACCTTCAGTGATGACGAGTATGCCACCGGCGCCCTGTTTTTCCATAAGGGCTGTTGCTCTTTGAAGTTGTTTTTCGCAATCTTCCACATCGTTGTGTTTGAACACATAGCGGTGTCCGGGGTGAAGGCGCAAGCCATCGATGATACAGGCATGACTCTCGGCATCATAGACGATCACATCGTGGCGGCTGCAAAGCACATCGATGATGCTTACCATTCCCTGGTAACCGTAGTTAAGCAGGGCGGCGTCTTCCTTCATCACAAAGGCAGCCAGTTCTGCTTCGAGCTGTTCATGAAGGTCGCTGTTTCCGCTCATCATACGGGCGCCCATTGGTAAGGCCAGTCCGTATTTGGCAGCACCTTCGCTGTCTGCCTTGCGTACTTCAGGGTGGTTGGCAAGGCCCAGGTAATTGTTCAGGCTCCACACGATCATTTCCTTGCCACGGAATTTCATCCGGCTGCCGATCTCGCCTTCCAGTTTTGGGAAGGCAAAATAGCCATGAGCACGTTCACGATGCTGGCCGATGGGGCCATAATTCTTTATCAGTCGTTCAAAAATATCTGCCATAATAAACCTATGATTAGGGGGTTAACGTTTATCTTTTTTACTTATAAAATTGCCGCAAAATTAAGGGTTTGAAGGCAAAATGCCTGAAAAACGCTTTGAACAGCTTCACGTTTTGCTGAAGGGGTAGTGTTCATAGATTCTGGCCGCCGGGGAGTGGTTTAATAACACATCTCAATTATCTTCAGGTTATGAAAAGAAGCGTTTTATGTATCGGCTTGATCCTGGCAGAGCTGGTTGTTTTTTCCCAGCGGGATGAGGAGAGGCTGAAAAAACTGAAATTCTGTGGATATAATAAATATAAAGACTCATCCTTGTTGCGCAGGCATTATGAGCAGCAGTTGGCTTTTTTGAAGATACAGGACGGCGATACGATCGTGGATGTAGGCAGCAGCAGCGGTGCTTACATCGGGGCCATCAACGTGATAGCCGGGTTCAGGAATGTCCACTTTATCCTGGTTGATATCGACAGCGGATGTATGAATAAGGATAAGGTCAGAAATATGATCACACACTACGAGGGGTTGAAAGGAAGCCATTTTGATAACAGCATTTCTTTTGTGGTGAATACCACCGACAGCCTGTGGTTACCTTTGAACAGCAAGGGACGCATGTGGATGTTCAATACCCTTCATGAGATACCCGATAAGCCAGACATTATCCGGCAGATGGCTGCAGTACTGCAACCGGGAGGCGAACTCGTCATAGCAGAATTAATGGCTACTGAAAAAAGGAAGATCCACGGCGGCTGCCACAAACCCCTGGTGACAGATACGGAGCTGAAACAACTGATGGAAGCCGGCGGGTTTATTTTTAAGGAGATGGTAACAAACCCCCTCCCTGTAAAAAAGATGAAGAATCCTTATTGTTTGTTTCGGTTCACAAAAAAATAAACAGGCTACCTTTGTCCACGAAAAATGAACGTATGATCCGCAAGGCACTATCCCTCCTTTACTTTTTGGCAATTACTTTTTTTAATTCCACCGCCCAGGTGAGCCGGCCAAAACTGGTGGTAGGGCTGGTGATCGACCAGATGCGCTGGGATTATCTCTACCGCTATAGCGATTTATATGGTATCAATGGATTCAAGCGACTGCTCCGGGAAGGATTCAGTGCAGAGAATACCATCATACCCTATACACCGACAGTGACCGCAGCAGGACATACTTGTATCTATACAGGAAGTGTTCCGGCCATTCATGGTATTGTGGCAAACGATTGGGTGGAGAGGGAAACAGGTGCACGCATGTATTGTGCAACGGATACGAGCGTGATGCCGGTTGGGTCTAACAGTATGTGGGAAGGGCAGATGAGCCCACGCAATATGCTGGTCAACAGTATCGCTGATGAGTTGAGATTAGCGACGAATTTCAGAAGCAAAGTGATCGGGATCGCTTTGAAAGACCGGGGTGGTATATTCCCGGCCGGGCACAGCGCCAATGCGGCTTATTGGTTCGATGACCGCACGGGGCAGTGGATCACGAGCAGTTATTACATGAAAGAATTACCCCCTTGGGTACTACAATACAACAGGCGCAGGGTTCCTGATTCACTGATGAGAACAGAATGGAACCTGCTCTATGATCGGTCAAAATACATCCAAAGCACCGGAGACGATATGTCCTGGGAACGTTTGCTGGAGAGTGACAAGAAACGGACATTCCCCCATTCGTATGCATCTGTGATCGGAAGCAGCCGGTACGACCCGCTGCGTTCGAGTCCGTATGGTACTGTATATACCTTCGATTTTGCCAAGGAGATCATCCGCAATGAACGCATGGGGCAAAGCGGCGAGACCGACATGCTTTGTGTAAGCATATCCTCTACTGATTATATCGGCCATCGCTATGGGCCCAATTCGCTCGAGGCAGAGGATATGTACCTGCGGCTCGATAAAGAAATCGCTTCTTTTCTAAATTATCTTGATCAGGCATTTGGAAAAGGAAATTACCTGTTATTCCTTAGTGCTGACCATGGGGCACCGAATGCAGCCGGTTTTTTACTGGAGAACAAATACCTGAATGCGGGAACGCTGAGTTCGGATGAGATGCGTAAAAGGATGAATCAATTTCTTAAGGGTAAATTGGGAGATAGTTCACTGGTGAAAAGGATATTCGATTTCCAGGCATACCTGGATATTAAACGCATCGATTCGCTGGGATTGAATCTGAAGGAGGTGAAAAAAGAACTGGTGAATTATTTGAAGGCGCAAAAGGAAATATGGAATGCATTTGATGAAGAAGATCTGATGTCGGCCATTTTACCTCCGGTGGTAAAGGAAAAGATATCCAACAGTTATTATTTCCGCCGCAGCGGAGATGTACAGTATTTCTACAAGCCACAATATGTAGAAGGCCCGGCCAATGGAGTGGAACACGGTGCCTGGTATCCATACGACAGTCATATTCCATGCGTTTTCTTTGGCTGGGGGGTAAAACCAGGCAGAACATACCGGGAGACTTCAATGGCAGATATCACACCTACTATAGCTTCCATGCTGCGGATACAGATGCCAAGCGGCTGTATCGGCAAAGCGATCACCGAGTTGATCAAATGACCATAAGTAAAAGCTGGACTGTTTTTCTGTGGTAAGTTATTGTTTGATGAACTTTGTTTCTGCCACCCGTTCGTTATTGCTGATAAGAACTACAATGTACATGCCGGCACTGAGATCGGATACATCAGATGAAACAATATTCCTGCCTGTGGCAGACCGGGCATATAATACTTTCACCTGCCTTCCTTCTGCTGTATAGATCTTACATACCAGGGAGGCGCTTTCAGAGAGCGTGAGGGCAATATTCAGTTGATTGATAACAGGGTTGGGGTTGATCTTAAGTTCCTTAACGATCGAATAGTTGAACACAACAGGAACAATGGCTGAATATTTAAATTGGCCATCTTTATCTACCTGTTTAAGCCGGTAGAAATTAATCCCTTTCAATGGCGAAGGATCGGTCAGTTGATAATTCGTGTAGGTGTTGCTGTTGTTGCCGATGCTGTTTACGGACCCGATCTGGCTGAAAGTATTTCCATCTACCGAACGTTCAACTTCGAAATGGCTTACATTGATCTCGTTGGCGGTCGTCCAGTTCAGGTTGATCATATCGTTTACCTGCTGGCCGGTAAACCTTGTGAGGTCCAGCGCAACGACGGTGGCAATGCGGTTTATCCAGATAGGAGACGTCCAGATAACATCGCCATCCACCTGGGTGATCTTGGCGTAATAATAATAACTGGTGTTTACCGTGGTGATGTGTGCGTAGCTTAATGTGCTGCTGCCGGTGTTGGAAGTAAGCAGGGTTGCATTGATCCCGCTGCCCGGGTTACCATAAAAGATCTCGATCTTGTTTACCGGGTCGGTCACCCCGTCAAGGTCATTCACAATAACACTGATGGAGGAATTCAGGCCGGTTGTTGTGGTAGTGCCCATCATTTTCCCGTTGATGGTAAAACTCACTTCTGCATTCCAGTCGTCCGATGCATAAAACCGGTTAGACTTATAGGCAGCCATGATACTGTCACGATGGAGTGAGCCGGCCAGCACTACAGTCCTGCCCTGGTTGGTACGCCCGAACGTTGTGTAATGATTGTCGTGGTCGATCGTAGGTGAAATATGGTAACCGGCAGCCAATCCTTTCAGGAATTTCGATTCATATGAAGTGGCAGGAGGGTCGGTATAATTGGTAGTGGTAGAAAAAGCACTTCCACTACGAATGGCGCAACCGGTCACCACCGTGTCGGTACTTCCGCTATATGCTGCACCGTCGAATAAATTGCCGAAATCGTTGGTTTGTGGATGGGCCAACGTACAGAATGCTGTGGAATACGATTTGACGATCGGCCAGAAGCTGGTGAAATCACCTTTGGCGCAAAAGATGTCATAATTATTGGTGGGGCCCCAACCGCCGCTGCCGCTTTCCCAGCCGATAAGGCCGGGAACACCGTAAACAACTACGTGGCCACCCTGGCTGATGGTTCCCCATTCCATACCGTACATTGCTACAAAGCTGCCGTTCTGGTTGGAGGTATCGGCCTGGTAAAGCCCCCTGGAATAATCGATCACATGCATCCCTGGATTGTTGGTGGAAGTGAAGTGGTTATGTTCTGCGATCCCCAGGTAATCCATGTGGTAACTTGACTTGGCATAGTTAAAATCCCGCCCCGGGTTATTATACCCGGTGGTAGAACTGTCCTGGTTCCCATCGGAATAGGCAGAATGGCTGTGAAGGTTGCCAAAATAGAAATTGTACTGGCAAAAAACTGTCAGGCTGCTTAGTAATGGTATAATGATCAGTATGCGCCTCATTTGAACTTACAAAATTAATTTTTCTAACCTAAACGGGCAATGAAACCTGATAAGTATCGGTTCCCCCCCTGATTGCCTGATAATTCGAAAAAGAACGACAGGCGGGGGCAAAAAATAAGCCCACCTCGGTACATCTTTGGTGGGCTTGTTGGGTTACTAGGATTCGAACCTAGACAGACAGAATCAAAATCTGTAGTGCTACCGTTACACCAT
>CAZYAT010000060.1:0-16666 GCA_964645235.1 uncultured Ferruginibacter sp.
CAGATCGGAGTGGAACTGACGCTTGCCCTCCGCAAAATATACGGGAACTCGAACGTGGTGGCTTCCGATCTCCGGGAGGAGAATGAATTGCTGAAAGGAACAGGTCCTTATGTAAGCCTGGATGTGATGAACAAGGAAATGCTGCACGTACAAGTGATCCGTCAGAATATCACCCAGGTATACCTGCTTGCCGCTATCCTTTCAGCCACGGGAGAAAAGAACCCACACCTTGCCTGGAGCCTGAATATGCAGAGTTTACTGAATGTTCTGGACATTGCCCGGGAAGAGAACCTTCATAAAGTGTATTGGCCGAGCAGTATCGCGGTATTTGGCCCAACATCTCCCAAACAGAACTGCCCCCAGCAGACCATCATAGAGCCTACAACGGTATATGGGATCAGTAAATATGCCGGTGAATTCTGGTGCAATTATTTCCACCACCGGTATGGGGTGGATGTTAGAAGTCTCCGCTATCCGGGGCTCATCAGCTACAAGAGTGAGCCGGGCGGCGGCACCACGGATTATGCGGTGGATATTTTTTATAAGGCCAAAAAAGAAAAGGAATACGAGTGTTTTTTAAGAGAGGATACTTACCTGCCGATGATGTATATGCCTGATGCGATCCGGGCCACCATCGAATTGATGGAAGCGCCGGCAAACAAGATTTCGGTCCGTACTTCATACAACCTGTCGGCAATGAGTTTTTCACCCAAAGAGATATATGCGGAGATCAAAAAGCATGTTCCGGAATTCTCCATCAGTTATAAACCGGACTACCGTCAACCTATAGCCGACAGTTGGCCGCAAAGTATTGACGACGCAGTTGCAAGAAAAGACTGGGGCTGGAAAGAAGAGTATGACCTGGCACAGATGACGAAGGATATGCTGGAGAATCTGAAAGCATAATAAGGGCCAGAAATAAAATCCGGTTGTTAAATGAGCTTATGCTCATATGCATACTTCACCAACCCGATAACGCTGGCAGTATTTGTTTTACGGAAAATATTCTTTCGGTGTGTCTCTACCGTTCTTTCACTGAGGAATAGCTTTTCGGCGATCAGTTTATTGCTCATTTCTTTTTCTATCAGCCGGATGATCTCGATCTCTCTCGCAGTCAGATTCACCTCTTCGTTTTCTTTCTTTTTCTCACTGGCCCTGGTCATTTCCTCAAGCACCTCGTCACTGAAGTAAATACCGCCGCCGGATATCTTTTCAAGGGCTTTGATCAATTCTTTTTTGCCGATATTTTTCAGCACGTAGCCGGAAATGTCTGCATCCTCGATCATCTGGTTCACCAGGTCGCCCTGCCCGCTCATCGACAGTGCGAGTATTTTTATATCGGGGAATTCCTGGTGTATGGCTTTCGCCAGTTCGGCCCCATTCATGCCCGGCATCATTACATCGGTAAGCAGGATGTCAATAGCTTTCTTAGTGATCAGTCCGATCATCTCCTGCGGTTTGGTGGATTCGATCGCCACTTCAAACTGGTTGTGTCCCTGCAGCAGTGATTTGAGCCCATCGATCACGATCTGGTGATCGTCCACAATGCCTAACCTGATCCGGGTGTTTTTCATATTGCTGACGCCGTTCTTACGTTGTGCTAAATGTAGCGAAAAGTTTTCAATGGCCTGCCGGGATGTGTATGGCGACAAGTGTGCCCTTACCGGGTGAACTATCGAAGTCGACCGTTCCTTTTAGGAATTCAACGCGGCTCTGGATATTCTTCAACCCGATGCCCTCGAACTTTTGCTTATCACCGGTATCGAATCCGCATCCGTCGTCCTCCACTGTTGCAGAGATGCCATCGGTATCCCTGATCAGTGAGATATCAAGATGGCCTGCATCCGAGTGCTTGATCACATTATTCACGCATTCCTGTATCACCCGGTACAATACGGTTTCGGTATTGCTGTCGAGGCGCTCGTTCAGTCCCTCAGTGTGAAGGTTGATCTTGATGATACGGTTGTCGATCTTGTCGATGAATTCTTTTATGGCACTGGCCAACCCGCTTTTCAGGAGCGCATTGGGCATCATCTGGTGGCTTACGCTGCGGATCTCCTTACAGCTTTCATCCACCAGGCCGATCAGTTTTTCGAATGCGATCTTTTGTGACTCATCCTTAAAACTGACCTCGTTCTCGAAAGCTGAGAGATTCATTTTAGCGGCGCTCATCATCTGGCCGACTCCGTCGTGCAGGTCGGCTGCGATGCGTTTACGTTCGTTTTCTTCTGCATTGATCACAGCTTTGGTGGCGATGTCCTGTTGCTTCATCACTTCTGCCTGGAGGGTCATTTTATTTTGTAACTGCCGTTTGCGCAAGAACGTATAGCCAAAGAGTATGAGCAGCCCTGATGCCAGAGAGATTCCGGCCAACAGGTAATTCTTCCGGCTGATCTCGGTCTGTTGCAGCCTGAGCTGCTGCTCTTTCTTTTCGGCCTGGTATTTTGCATTGAGCTGCTCGATCTGTTTCATTTTATCGCCTGAATAGATCGAATCCTTTAATGTAGCCTGTGTTTTATAATAATCGAGCGCAAGCTGGTAATCTCCTTTCTTTTCGGCGATCGTTGCCAGTTCTTTATAATTGCTCAGCATAAGGTCGACGAATTTCATTTTGGAGGCGATCGCATTGCTGAGGCCGTATTGTTCGATTGCTTTGTCAAATGCATTCTGTTCTTTGTACATAAAACCAAGGTCTCCGTAGCTCAGGGCAATGCTGAAACTGTCTTTCAGCAGTTTTCTCAATTCAAGTGACTGAATAAGGTTCTCTTCCGCTTCTTTGAATTTCTTTTCCAGTGTATAGGCACCGCCGATAAAATTCAGGCTGTAGGCAATGCCAACCGTATCGTTCATTTTCCGGCGAATGGCCAGCGAACTCCGGTACCGGCGTATGGCCTCGGCGTAGTCTTCCTTGTATTCAAAGACCACTCCCGATTCATTGAGTATGGTCGCCATTCCGTTCTCGTCGTTCAGATTCTTATAAATGGCAAAGGCTTCGTCGTACATCTGTAAGGCGCGGGCCAGGTCCCTTGTTTTCCGGTACAGCTTGCCCAGGTCATTCAACGCAACAGCCTGTTTGGGCCGGTCACCCGTTTTCCGCAGAATATCAAGTGCTTTATAATAATAGATGGCTGCGCTGTCGTATCCGCCTTTGAAGTAGTAGGCCCTGCCGATGGCATTTTGAAATCCTCCGAATGAACTGCTGTCGTTGATCTTTTTTGCCAAAGCGGCCCCTTTAAGGGACGCAGCAAGGCATTCATCAAAATCCTTAAAGAGCAGCTTTTCTTCCAGCATGAAATAAGACTTGATCTTTTCCTGGTCATTGCCGTTATTGATCACAAAATTCAGGCTGTCGAATACATACTGCTGGGCTTGGAGATTATAGCCGGCTATGAAAACCAGCAAGAGAATTAAGATCGTTCTTAAACGTCGCATTGGATATTGCTTAACTGATGCCTAACACCTGCTGCATATTGAAGATCCCTTTTTTATCAGCGATGAACTCGGCCGCCAGTACAGCGCCCAACGCAAATCCCTGGCGGTTGTGTGCCGTGTGAATGATCTCAATATCATCAACGGGTGAATTGTATTTTACAGAGTGTGTGCCCGGGGCGGGATCCTCCCGCTTGCTGATGATCACCAAGTCGGATGGCTCGGAAGAAACGGCATTCACCCATTTACTTTTTCGGGGTACTTCGTGGAGTATCTGTTCGGCAAGGGTAATGGCGGTTCCACTGGGTGCGTCTTTTTTCTGTGTGTGATGGATCTCTTCCATCGTAACATCATAGCCGTCCTGTCGGCTCATCAGCTGGGCCAGTCTTTTATTCACTTCAAAAAAGATATTGACCCCTACGCTGAAGTTGCTCGCATACAGGAAACTCCCGTTCTTTTGCCTGCACAATGCATCCACCTCGGCCCGCTGTTCGAGCCAGCCCGTACTGCCGCTGACGGTAGGTATACCTGCGCCCAGGCATTTCAACAAATTATCTTTGGCACTGTGAGGGCCGGTGAACTCGATGGCTGCATCACATTTTGAAAGATTTTCACCGGTAAAAGAAGCGATGTTGTCTATATCGATCTTCAGGACAATGGTATGACCACGCTGTACAGCGATCTCTTCGATGGCTTTACCCATCTTACCATAACCTATTAATGCAATTTTCATTGGTAGTAATGCTGCATTTGAGAAATGATTGTACTGCGATGAAGGTAATTATTTTGAGCGATTTTTCCCGATGTTCAATACCAGGCTGATGCCGTTCGTTTGTGCCAGTTGGCTATAACCTGGCCTTACCTGGAGACTAAGGTCATCACTCACGTCGAAGGTTTTGAGGTGGGCATCCACCGTGGCATCCACCACATTCAGCCCCCAAAAAAGGATAAAGAACAAAACGGAATAATCAACGTTCTGCCTTACCTGGTTACGGAAGCTCTTGATGCGCTCGGGTTGGTCTTTTACTGAATAATATGGTTGCGGTATTTCAAAATCGTTGGCAGGATTTTGATCGGTTGCATTGATGTAAGCATCCCTTGCCTCGCGGTATTGCTTCACATTCCGGAAGAAAATATAGGTGGTGGTCCCGAGTGCTGCATACACGACCGGTACTTTCCAGTACTTCCTGTTTGTTACCTGTCCCCAACCGGGCAAGATGGCAGAGCGGTACATGGCGATCCTGGGGTTGTATTCTTTGGAAGGGTCGGGCCTGGAAAAGAGGTTCGTGTTCTTTTTCTTCTTTGTGCTGTCTTGCTGGGCAATGGCCTGGTTACAGGTAATGACAGCCGTTATGAGTAAAAAACAGGGAATGAATTTTAACATCAGCGTACATTAATGTTCAGTTTTTCCAGCAGGGCATTGAGCTCCTGGGTGGAATAATATTCGAACAGGATGCTTCCATGACCTTTTTTGCCGTGCGTGAGCTTCACTCTTGTACTGAACTGAGAGGCTAAATTATCTTCTATCCGTTTAAGGTCGGGGGGCAGGGATTGTTTTACCGCAACTTTAACAGCCGGACTGTATTGTTTTCTTACCAGCTCTTCCGTCTGCCTTACCGACAGGCCACGTTTTTTGATCTCATTGAAAATAAACAGCTGTTTGTCGATCAGGTCCACATTGATCAATGCCCTTGCATGTCCCATGCTGATGTCGCCGTTGCGAACGGCAACCTGTATATCGGGTGGTAATTTCAACAAGCGGATGAAGTTGGTTACGGTACTTCTTTCCTTACCCATACGCTCGGCCACCTGTTCCTGTGTGTATCCCAGTTCATCCATCAGGCGTTTGTAACTGAGGGCCACTTCAATGGCATTAAGGTCCTTCCGCTGAAGGTTCTCCAGCAGGGAGAGTTCAAGCAGTTCCGTATCATTCGCCTGGCGCAGGTATACCGGCACGTCTTTGAGGCCGGCAATTTTTGATGCCCTGAAGCGGCGTTCACCTGCTATCAACCTGAATTTGCCGTTAGGCATCCTGGTCACTGTAAGCGGTTGGATGATGTCGTGTATCCTGATGGAAGCAGCCAGTTCATTGAGCGCTGTTTCATCGAAATCGCGGCGGGGCTGCTTGGGATTTACTTCGATCTGTTCAAGCGGTATACGCATGGACGAGGATGCCTGCTCTGCCACATCCTGGCGGAGGGCCCCGGCGGTGTTCTTCAGGTCGGCATCGATGTTCTGAAGCAGGCTTCGTATTCCTTTTCCAAGTGCGTCTTTTTTATTGGGCTGCGACATGTTGTAATTCGGAGTTTATGATTTGTGGTTTGTGGTTCGGAGTAAATAACGGTAAACCCCAAACACAAACTGTTATTCCAGTATTCTGTCTTCCTCTTTTATCTTGGTAAGGTTGTTTTTTTGAAGGATCTCTTTGGCCAGGTTGAGGTAATTGACGGCTCCCTTGCTGTCGGAATCGTATAGAATTACAGGCTTACCAAAACTGGGCGCTTCGCTGAGCCTTGTATTACGGTGTATGATACTGCTGAAGACAATATCATCAAAATGACGCCGCACTTCACTAACCACCTGGTTGCATAATCGCAGCCTGCCGTCGTACATGGTCATCAGTATGCCTTCGATCTTCAATGAGGGGTTAAGCCTGTTCTGCACGATCTTGATCGTATTGAGCAATTTGCCCAGCCCCTCAAGGGCAAAGAATTCGGTCTGTACCGGTACCACCACACTGTCGGCTGCCGTGAGCGCATTCACAGTGATCAGTCCCAGCGACGGGGAGCAGTCGATCACAATGAAATCGTATTCGTCCTTTACCGGCTCCAGTATCTTTTTGAGTACACTTTCCCGGTTGGGGTAATTGATCATTTCTATTTCGGCACCCACCAGGTCGATGTGCGAAGGGAGCAGGTCGAGGAAGGGAATGTCTGTTTTCAGGATCACATCTTTGGCCTGGGCTTCGTTCACCATGCAATCGTACAGGCTTTGGGTGATATTATGAAGGTCGAACCCGGTACCTGTGGTACTGTTGGCTTGCGGGTCGGCGTCTACCAGCAGGGTCTTATATTCCAGCACGGCAAAGCTTGCTGCCAGGTTAATGGCAGTTGTCGTCTTTCCAACTCCTCCTTTTTGATTAGCTACTCCTATTATTCTTGCCATAGTATCGTTGATCGTTTACCGTTGCCCGGTTTTAAAAGGCTCAAAGGTATCGTAATGTAGCGCAATTCCCCTTTTTGAAAGCCGCATTTTTTCAACGGGGATGCATAACCATCGCCCTGGAAGTCAATTATAAAATATTTTACACCTCCGGCCGTCTCCTTTCAATAAACACCCTGAAATTTGCGGGTAGATTGGTGCGCCTGTTTCGGCCGGCAAATTTAGCCATTCAGCCCAAAAGAAGGGTAGCAGGAAATTTAATTGTAATATATGCCCGGCATAGCCATTCAACACATAAACTTCAAACCCTAAGCGCATGCGTACACCCCTTGGCCTGACAATCACCATTGCTGTAATGCTCCTGCTGGATACCTATATCTTCCAGGCCATCCGGACAGTAAGCAGTTCCCTCTCTCCAAAAGCCAAGACCCTTGTATATGTGATCTATTGGGGACTCACGGCATTGGCCATCATCTGCCTGTTGTTATTCGTGTATACCGACCAGAACTTTCTTGGCAAAAAAGTAAGGACCTACTTATTTGCAAGCATTATCGGGCTCACGCTGGCCAAAATGGTAGCTGTGATCTTCTTCCTGGTGGACGACGTACGCAGGGGCATTCAATGGGTGGCAGGTAAACTGTTTTTCAATAATACAGAAATGGACGGCATGAGCGGGGACGGCATCAGCCGCTCGGTATTTTTAAGCTGGCTGGGACTGGCTGCCGGAGGAACTTTATTCGGAAGCCTGCTCTATGGATTCGGGAATAAGTACAATTATAACCTGAAAAAGGTCTCCCTTTCTTTCGATAGCCTGCCTGCTGCCTTCAAGGGTTTAAAGATCATCCATATCAGCGATATCCACAGCGGTAGTTTTACGGATAAAAAAGCGGTGCACCATGGAGTTGACAAAATACTGAAAGAGAAAGCCGACCTGATCCTGTTCACCGGCGACCTGGTGAATGACCGGGCTACCGAGATGGAAGAATACATGGAAGTGTTCAGCCGGTTGCAGGCGCCTATGGGTGTGTACAGTACTTTTGGCAACCACGATTATGGCGATTATGTGAGCTGGCCCCATAAAGGGATATCCAAGGAACAGAATCTGGAGAACCTGAAAAAAGTACATGCCGGGCTTGGCTGGAAGTTGCTGCTGAATGAACATGTGGTACTGGAAAAGGACGGAGAGCAGATCGCCTTACTGGGCATTGAGAACTGGAGCAACAAAGCCCGTTTCCCCAAACATGGCCGGATGGACCTGGCACACCCGGGAGCGGAGAAATATCCTTTCAAGATACTCATGAGCCACGATCCCAGCCATTGGGATGCGGAAGTAAAACCAAAGTACCCTGATGTTGACCTCATGCTCAGTGGCCATACGCACGGCATGCAGTTCGGCGTGGAGATACCCGGATTCAAATGGAGCCCCGTACAGTATATGTACAGGCAATGGGCCGGATTGTATGAAGAGGGCAAACAAAAGCTGTATGTGAATCCAGGTTTTGGATTTATCGGTTACCCGGGAAGAGTAGGGATATTACCGGAGATAACGGTGATAGAGTTGGTGTAGGGATATTAATTCGCAATATTCAATGCTCAACGATCAATTTTCAATGGATGGGCATCCCGTTTCAGAAAAGGCCCCAATTGAATATTGAAAATTGGCCAATGGTCATTGAACATTTGTCAATTCTTCCTGTAGTCATATAGCCTCACTATGGTCTCATCCGCTGCCACATACTGCGGAGCCACTTTACCGATCTGTGCCTGTACACATTTCCATTGACCGTTCTCCCTGATATAGGTATCGGTATACATCCAGTAACTGACCTGTTCTTTTCCGTCCTTTATACTGATGCACTTGTTCTGTGAATGAATGAGGGCGGTGTTGCCGAAGATGCGTATGTCCTCATCGCGGTAATCCCAGTAAACAATGCCTTCAAACCCCTGTGCCCAGTTCTCCAGGTATTCTTTCCGTGCAGTGTACCTGCCTTCGCTGCTTACATGAATGAAGTCGGGGTGAATGATACGGCTGTGTGAGACCGTGTCACCCATCACAAAATTGTGGATGAATATTGCATTGAGTTTCTTCAGTGCGTCGAAGTCTGTTTCCTGGGCAGATGCTCTTAATGCACCCAGGCCGAATAAGCTGCTGTACAAGATCTTTTTCATGGCTGTACTGTTATTGTCCTGTAAATAATTGTTCAAAGAATGCCCCGATATTATTCTTTCTGTCTATAAAATGGATCTCCAGTATCCAGTATCTTTTGTCCCCTTGTTTGTCGGGCTGAAGGATGCTGCTGTGATTATCGGGGTGGATATCCAGCCCCAGATCGGCCGGGTCGTCGGGTTGTTCATGGGGAAACCGTCCCACGATATGACCGCCGATCTCACCACCCCATTCCCAGCCGTATTTTTTTGCCAGGTCAACGAGATAATTAAAGCAGGCAGCACCGGTCAGTTCTTTTTGTTCCGAATACCACCTGTTGGCTTCCAGCCAGGCATCTTCAACATCTTTTTTCAGTTTCAGTTTCAGGGGATCACTGCCTAGTACATAGGTCCTGCCCAGATCAGCTTCCCAACCATTGAATATGGGGCCAAAATCTAGGAAAAGGATATCGCCGCTTTGGATGATCCTGTCTGGTGGGTTCCCATTGTATGGGCAGAGTGTATTGGGGCCGGTGCGTACGATCTTTTTATGCCAGTAACTGTCGATCCCTAAGTGGTCTTTGGCAAGCGAGACTATCTCAACGGATAAATCACTTTCTTTTTTACCGGGTATCAGCAAACCCATCTGCTCAACGCTGTTGAATAATTCCTTTGCTTTTTGTTCTGCAACCAGCAGGTTTTGTAATGTATCGGCCATGATTATGCTTTTGAGGGCACAAAACTATCAAGGAGCCGATGCCATCACTTGTGAAATCCTGCTGTTTTTTTCCGGCTGTTCCGGTAAGAGGTAGGAGACAATTTGTAATGTTTTTTGAATGCCGCTGAAAAATAATCGAGGCTGTTGAAGCCGGATTGAAATGCAATGTCTGCAACAGGAAGGGGAGTAGACAACAGCATCTCTGCCTGTTTCAGCCGCATCCCATGCAGGTATTGGTAAACCGGGTAGCCGGTAAATGCCTTAAATATCCTGTTGAAATGAAAAGGGCTGAGATGGCAATGTATGGCCAGTTCATCGAGCGATATGTTCTTCGAAAGATTTTCACCGAGGTATTGTTTGGCGCTTTCTATGGTGGAAAGATGGTGCTTTTTTAGCCCGGCAGGCAATTCTTTGGGTAACTCGTAGTTGGTAAAGCGGGACAATACTTCCTCCAGTATTTCCATAACTATATTGTCTGTTTCGAGCCGATCGGGTGTTTTTTGCTTTACAGCATTCAGCAGGGCAAGGTGTAACTGTTCCAACTGCGGATTTATTTTAAGCAGCAATGACTGAATATCTTTATTACCAAAGAACCAATGGGTTTTAAGCCGAAGTTGTTCTTCTATATCCTGGTAAAAGGCTGATTTAAAAATGATGATCGTACACTCGTCGGGGATATTCCCGGGGTGTTTTACGGTATAATCGTACCCTGGTTTACTTACCAGCACCGACCCGGTGTAGGTATCGAGGGTATTCCGAAAGGCTTTGTAATAAAAGTTACCTGAACGTGTAATGCACAGGGAGAGGTGTTCATTGTATTCTCTTTTCGAGCGGGTACATTCTGTGCACCGGCACCGGAAATCACAGATCTCGTAACGGTCGGAAGAGAATAATATGTGAACCTCTGCTTCCATCATGATGGGAAATTGAACCTGTCCTGCGGCAGGAGATTATTGTGTATTGAAGTTCAATAGATGCATCCATTCAAACAAATACACAATATTCGACCATGTATTCTGTTACCTGAAGCTTCTTCTTTCCTTACCGGCATATTGCCTGCCTCTTCCTTCATCGCTGGGCCTTTTAAAACCTCCATCGGCCTCATTCATACGGATGGTACGGTTGTTATAACGTTTCCCGTCCAGCGATTTGATCATCCTTCCGGCAGCGTCTTTATCGATCTCCACCCAGCTATTCATTTCACGCAGGTCGATCTTGCCCAGCACTTCTTTTTTCAGGTCGCTCTCATCAAGAATGAATTGCAGGAAACTGGCTTTGTAAAAACCATCTTTCGTTCCCAGGTTTACAAATAGTCTTGTATAACCGCTGTCGCGGCGGCTGAAATTGCCCCGCTCTCTTCTTCCACCCACCTCTTCTCTTCCCGAATTTCTCCTGTCCCTTCCTTCCTGGCGGTTGAGGTCCTCGGCATTCTCATAATATTTCAGGAAATGGTTGAATTCAAGGGCGGCTACACGTTGTAATACCTCTTCTTTGCTCACTTCGGCAAATTTATCCATCAGGTCGGGAAGGTATGTTTCGTAATCACCATGGCTGACATCTGCCTGCATCAGTTTATCCATGAAGTGGAAGAACTGTTTGCGGCAGACTTCTTTGCCGGATGGGATATCAATTTTATGGAATTTTGCATTGATGATCCGCTCGAGTGATCTGATCTTGTATATTTCCTTGCTGTGGCAGATGGAAAGACAAACACCCGTTTTTCCAGCACGGCCGGTACGGCCACTGCGATGCGTGTATACTTCCATATCATCGGGCAGTTCGTAGTTGATCACGTGAGTGATGCCATCCACATCAATACCCCTTGCCGCCACATCGGTGGCGATAAGCAATTGTAAGTTCTTTGTTCGGAAGCGGCCCATTACCTTATCCCGCTGTTGTTGCGACAGGTCGCCGTGCAGCGCTTCGATCTCGTATCCCGATTTTGCCAGCCGTTCAGAGATATCCTGTGCATCGGCCTTGGTACGGGTGAAGATGATCCCATACATCCCCGGGTTGAAATCGATGAGACGTTTCAATGCTTCGTAGCGGTGCGATGCGCCCACCACAAAATACTGGTGATCGATGTTCACATTGCCACTGTTCTTCTTGCCCACCGTAACCTCTTTGGGGTTCTGCATGTAGTTTTTGGAGATAGCCCTTACTTCCGGCGGCATGGTGGCGCTGAATAACCAGGTGCTTTCCCTGTTGATGGTATTCTTCAATACAAAGTCGATATCGTCGCGGAAGCCCATGTTCAGCATCTCATCGGCTTCATCAAGCACTACATATTTTACTTTCTGCAGGTCGATGGCTTTGCGTTCGATCAGGTCGATCAGGCGGCCCGGTGTTGCCACCACGATGTGCACACCTTTTTTCAAGTTGCGGATCTGCATCATAATGGATGCTCCCCCATAAACTGCCTCTGTATAGAGGCTGCGGCTGTGTTTTTTGAAAGTCTCGATATCGTTGGTGATCTGCAGGCAAAGTTCCCTGGTAGGGCAGACGATCAAGGCCTGCGGGTGTCTTGCAGAGGGATCGATCAGCTGCAGAAGGGGTAAACCAAATGCAGCGGTCTTGCCGGTACCTGTTTGGGCAAGGCCCATAAAATCGGTAGTGCCGGATAATAATACGGGGATGGCTTTTTCCTGTATGGCGGTAGGTGTTTCAAATCCTAATTCGGTAACGGATTGTACTAATTGTTCGTTCAAGCCTAAGGCTTCAAATGCATTCATGAAATTTGTTTTGTGATAGCCACATGTGATTCCGGTTCGCCAAAGGGCTCGTAATGTCCGGGAAATCATGCTTCTGGCCGTTGGAGAAAGTACAGGGGACCAATCTGTCCCGGAGGTTTTTCTATCTATTTTCAACAGCAACTGAGCATGTCATGTAATTCTCAGTTTTAATTAATGGGCGCAAAGATAGCTCAAATATGTCCAAGTTGAGCAATAAAATAAAATAAATGCGTTATTAAACTAATTTTGATTTTAACAATCTATAGCTGCTGACTCAACCACTTATGCGACAAATCGTATTAATGCTGACTGCGGTTTTTGCTGCATCTTTCGTATTTGCCCAAACCGATTCCCTGACGAAGGAGGAACAGCGTGCCCTTGATTCTATGTTTCAAAACGACGAAGTGATCAAGCTCATGTTGGGGATGAGGAAGAATAAAAGTTACCTCGATGTTAATTTGGGGATGGGTAACGGGGTATTCAGTTTAAAGAATAATTCCTTGAATGCGGAACAGGCCGTTACGAATAAACTTTTCTATACCCCGTCGGTCAGCTATTATCATAAAAGCGGTTTCACCCTCACGGCAACGGGCTTTATTGCAAATGACGATGGGAAACTGAGTATGTACAGGTATGCGATCAGTCCTTCATATATGTATAATGGCAAGAAAATAAATGTTGGAATATCATACACCCGTTTCATTGAAGGCTCGGCAACAAGTTTCCAGGTGAGCCCATATAAAAACGATCTTTATGGAAGCTTTACGTATAAAAAGACATGGGTACAGCCGGGCATTGCTTTCGGCTTCTCTGCTGGTAAGATGGAAGATTATTATGATACTGCGTTTTGGTTCTTTAATACGGTAGTACATATAAGAGATACGATCACCACGAGGATCTATGGTTTTTCTGCAACCCTTTCCGCATCGCATCGATGGGATTTTTATAAACTGCTGGGAAAGAAGGATGCGCTCCAAATACAGCCGACACTGATGCTCAATGCAGGGTCGCAGCACTGGAATATTTCTCATTCAAGTTCATTGGGCCAACGCCGCCTGATCGTTCAGAATTATCTTAAAAGGAGATTTGGAGATGGATCCTCTTCCGATTCCTTCAAAGTGCAATCGTTCGGATTCCTTGGAGGGATTACCTATTATTATGGAAAATTCTACCTGCAGCCACAATTATACCTCGATTATTATCTTCCAACCACCACAGAAGACCGCTTCACTACTTTGTTCTCGGTAACAGCCGGATTTTCTTTTTAACCGATTGGTTCTCTTAACAAAAGTTTGTAAAAAGGATCTTTCGCATGGCATATATCTTGCGCCTTGTATGCGAAACAAATCATTTAGTATGAAAACGAAAATCCTTTCACTGGCATTAGTATTCATTGTTATCGGTATCTCTGCGTCTGCTCAGAAAGTCCGTATTGGTTTCAAGGGCGGGGCAGCTGTAAATAAGCTGAGCGGTAAATCATTCAAAGACGAATTCTCATTCGGCTATCACCTGGGTGGTTTTGTAGAGATTGGCCTTGGAAAAAAATTCGCTATCCAGCCCGAGATATTATTCAGCCAGACGAATGTGGATACTTCCTCTACGTTCAGCAGTGTCTACCAGTTCAAACAACTTGATAAGGTTCAGTTGAAATACCTGAGCTTCCCGATCCTTCTCAATATTAAACCAACCAAAGCGCTCACCCTGCAACTGGGTCCTCAATTCGGCATCCTCACTAACAAGAGCAATACGCTTTTGCAGAACGGTAAAGAAGCATTCAAAAGCGGCGACCTGAGTATGCTGGGCGGTGTGCAGGTCAATATTGGCCACCTGGGCATCTATGGCCGCTATGCTGTTGGCCTGAGTAATATAAATGATATCGATAACCAGGAAAAATGGAAGAGCCAGAGTATACAGCTTGGTTTGTCTTTCCGGTTATAAGATTTTTCATATTGCCGGTTACTGGGATCCGGTAATGATCAGGGACGTATGATACTTAGTGAGCCATCAGCGTTCCATTTTACCACGGCAGAGGGTAAGGCCGGGGTTGAATCATCCTGACGGTGTTGTACTATATAGTCAACACCGTTTTTTATTGCCACATCGATATCGGAAAAAACCGCAGGGGCAGGATAACCGGAAATATTTGCCGACGTGGAGACAATGGGCTTCCTGAACCGCTTGATGAGGTCTTTGCAAAAACGGTCTTTTACAATGCGTATGGCGATGGTATTGTTCTGAGGGGTCAGGTTCTCGGCCAATCCAACTGCTCCTTCATAGATGATCGTGGTAGGTTTGTAGATGCCTTTTATATAATCAAAGACCTTGGGGTCGGGCTGGGTCACATATTTGATGATATCCCTTTCATCGGCCAGCAGGATGATCATGCTTTTTTCGTCTGACCTTTTCTTTAAAGAATACACTCTTGCAACAGCATCGGCATTGGTAGCATCGCAGCCAATGCCCCAGACCGTATCGGTGGGGTAGAGGATCAGCCCTCCATCATGAAGCACTTTCAGGCAATTCTCTATGTCTTCTGTATACTGCATTATTGGTCTTTATTATTTTTTAATACGGCTTTCACTTCCGAAACGATCACTCCTTCATCAAGTAACAGCAGGCATTTCGGAACCCCGTATCGTTTGCAGGTATTGCAGACACAGGGTTCACAAGCAAGCTGCCCGAAGCGTATTACCGTATTCGTTGATTTATTGTAAGGGGAGGTGCTCTTCTCGTTCCCCGCCCCGAACAATACAACAGTATGTGTACCCAGCGCATTGGCCACATGGGCAGGACCACTGTCGGTTGTTAGCATAACAACAGAAGTCCCCAATAGTTCGATCAATTCAGGTAAACTGGTATCGCCGGCAAGGTTGCGGATATTTTCCCTGGTAACCAGCGATCGGTAAACGTCATCAACAAATTCTTTCTCTTTAGGGCTGCCGATAAGGATCAGTTCTTCGGCCAGGCTTTCTCTCACTGTATTGATGATGGATACGGCTTTTTCTTTTGGTAACCGTCTTGAATCGGCTTCCGAGTTGATATTGATGATCACCGATGCCTTTTTTGGGGCGGCCGGGTTTTTCAGGGTAACGGGCGGTACTGAAATATCTTTTCTCAGGAACTGCCCTAAAAGGCCGGTGTATTCCTCCACCCGGTGAAGATCATTCTTCTTTTGATATGAATTTGTAAGGAATAGTGACCTTAATTCTTTTTTATACCCGACTCTGACACCGGCACCGCTCGACCACGCCATCACCGCCGAAGAAAAAGAATCCGGCAAGCAGAAGAAGATATCATACTTCCTCTGTTTCCTTATCGCTCTCCCGAATTTGTAAACACCTCTCAGGCCCTTGTACGTTTGCTTATCAAAAATGAAACGCTTACCGTGCTCCGGAAAATAATCGAGCAGGAAATCGATCCCTTTTTTTACAATGATGTCGATCGAAGCATCAGGAAATGCATCTTGCACCGCTTTTACAAATGAAGTACTCATAACCATATCGCCCAGCCAGTTGGGCAAACGGATCAGTATGTTCGTTTCTTTGTTCAAGTATGTTGATTGATGAACGGGATGGGCACAAAAATCAACTATTTTATTTATTATGTTTGCAAAAATTTTTTGCAAATGAAGGACCTGATATTGGAAGCCTGGGGCAACCGGGAATTATTAAAACAATCTGAATATGCCGATGCCGTAAGGATGGTGATCGAAGAGGTGGATAAAGGGAGGCTTCGTACGGCTGCACCGGTGGATGGAGGCTGGCAGGTGAACGAATGGGTAAAGCAGGCCATACTGATGTATTTTGCTATCCAGCAGATGGAAACCTACACGCTTCCGCCGTTTGAGTTTTACGATAAAATGAAACTGAAGTCCGACTATGCTTCTTTGGGGGTTCGTGCCGTTCCGCATGCCGTGGCAAGATATGGTGCCTACCTGGCAAAAAACGTAGTGTTGATGCCCAGCTATGTCAATATTGGTGCTTACGTAGACGAGGGTACGATGGTCGATACCTGGGCAACCGTTGGCAGTTGTGCCCAGATAGGCAAGGGTGTTCACCTTAGTGGAGGAGTGGGTATCGGGGGTGTACTGGAACCGTTGCAGGCAAGCCCGGTAATCATCGAGGATGGTTGTTTTATCGGCAGCCGCTGCATTGTTGTGGAAGGAGTTCGTGTGGAAAAAGAAGCGGTATTGGGAGCCAATGTAGTGCTTACCCAATCCACCAAGATCATCGATGTGAGCAGAGCAGAGCCCAAAGAGATGAAGGGAGTGGTACCGGCAAGGAGCGTGGTGATACCCGGAAACTATACAAAAAAATTCCCCGCTGGTGAATATGGAGTTGGTTGTGCGCTGATCATCGGACAGCGTAAGCCCTCCACCGACCTTAAGACAAGTTTAAATGATGCCCTGAGAGATTTTAATGTTTCGGTGTAGTCCCGTATATTTGCACCCCGATCTGAATGTTTGCCCTTCGGTTAAACA
>CAZYAT010000061.1:0-16400 GCA_964645235.1 uncultured Ferruginibacter sp.
TAAGACGAGGAATAACAATATCTTTTTCACTCTGGAAATTTGTTCGCAAAGATAATGAAAACACATGGTGATCGGTATTGCAACAGGTAGTGGAGTGAGCATGTTCAATAAGTGTCAACCCTGCCTGGTGCGGTGATCTACTTCAGTGCATATAATACTTTCACCTCGTAGCGCAGTTTGATCTTCCGGTAGTCAACTCCGTCGTCAACAACGCCGTAATAAGCGTTCTTGGACTGGTCCAGCCTTACGGCATTTTCAGAAACGGCCTTGTACCTGTCGCGGTAGTTACTGATGGCAACATCGGAGCTGGTGAATTCTTCCGGCTCGTTTATTTCTATGGCTTGCCCCAGTTGTTCATTAACCGCCTCTGTTAGGTAAACAGCTTTTTCCTTTGCTGCTTTTACGGCCTGTATTTTCAGTTGTTTCCGGTATTCGGTGATCTTACTGTGCGAAGTTCGTGTAATGCGGAAATTATTGGTGGCTAGGTCATCCAGCTTACTCACCAGTTCGTCGATCAGTTTTGTGTTGTTGAATTTTATCTGGTAGGAGATGGAAGCCAGCAGTTCCGGGTCTTTTTTTCTTCGCTGCCAGATGTTGGCCAGATTATATCCGTCGTAGGAGGCTATTGAAATATCATTGTCCGAGATGCCTGTCACTTTACAGTTCGCCAGGAAATCGGATTTTATCTTTTCCAGTTCAGTTTTGTCTTCTCCCTTCTTTTTATACTCACGCAGGTCCACCTGAACATAAATCTCGTCCGGGATGACTTCCATGGAAGCGCTCCCGGTAACGAGGATCGTTTTGGGAAACGGGTAACAGCCCGGTTGTGTATTTGTTTGTGCCTGAAGCGAAAAAAGAGAAACGGATGTTGCAAACAGCAGTGCTATCTTTTTCATGGTGTAAATTTTTGGTAATTGAATTTACCAAAGCCATGAAAACAGGCTTGCTATTTCACCTTTTTTAACATGGATTTCACCAGGGTTTTCATTTCTTCCAGCCCGGCCAATTGTTGCTGGATGAAGCTGTTATCTTCCAGTCGGCCGATCACTTTATCCATCTCCTTATTGGTATCGTATACCATTTTCCGGAAGGGGTTATTGTAATCCTTGGCCCTGGAATCATAGATGCCTTTGCACATCCATTCTTTGGTATCGAGTGCAAGTTGAAGCATCTGTTTGAACAGGGCAGGGGTGAACTGCTTTGATGTAATGTTCAGTATTTCGAGCAGTGATGTGTAGGCATGTTCCAGCCGGTGGGATGCGTATGCGGTGCCCTGGTGCCTGTAAAACAGGTGCACCTCATCCCAGCTTTTGATCTTACCTGCCTTGATATCCTTTTTCAGTTGTTCTACCGATGTCTTTTGGATCAGTTGACCTCCTATATTCAGCCACTCGCTCCGCTGCACTTTGGTGGAAAGTGTTTTTTTAAATGAGGCAAAATCGGTGAACTTTCCCTGAATAAAGTGTTTCATTAACTCACAGGCACCGTAATACTGGATCAGCTCTTTGAATATTTTGATGGACTGGGGCACTTTCTGGATCTCGGTTGTCCTGTTCGTATTTTCCCATCCGCTCACCACGGCTGTACCTTTTTCAGATGGCTTGAGCGTTTGCAACAGTTTCAGTGCGTCGAACATCTCATTAATGGTATCCGGCGCAAGGAAATCGTATTCGATACGCTGTATCTTTTCGGTCCGTTTATCCCTGTCAACATATTTCCAGGCGTTGCGGGCCAACGCATACATATTGTACATGAACCAATACCCGGGCATGACCAGCAGCCTGTCGTTTGCGACATCATTGCTTACGAGGCTGAAAGGGACAGGGATATTCAATTCCGCAGGGAAATCGCCTTTTGCTATGATGGTAAATGAGGCAAACCTGGAATTGTGTTTCAGGCTGACACAAAGCCCTGGCCAAAACCCACGGCCGGCCACGATCTCCCCGTCTGCCGCCCTGCTGTTGTGGTTGCTGCCAATGGTGGCACCTGCAGCCATGTTACTCTGCCCCATCACTACGGCAGCACATAGAAACGAATTATTGTGATGCTGTTCATGAGCAGGGAAGATGAGGGAGTTCAGCACTTCGCAACAGGAAATGGTAGAGTTGTTCCCAAGATATGAATTGATCAAACGGGCGCCGTACTTCAACTGTGAATGAGAGGCCATTACAAAACGAACGGCTTTCACACCATAGAAGATCCTGCAGCCATAGCCTACAATGCCGTTCACCAGTTCGCAACCCTCACCGATCTGTGACCTTCTTTTCTCGTCGCTGTTCACAGTAAGGTTCTTTAGTTTATTGGCGCCTTTGAAATAGGCATCGGTGCCCACCCACACGTCTTTAATGATCTTGCAGTTCTTGATCACACAGCGATCACCGATATAGCCATAATAACCCTGTTGTTTATCGAAGCGTTTCTCAGTGAGCTCTTTGAATTTTGCGAGCAGGGCCTCATCATCCCTGTATTTACTCCACAGCCAGGCATCGCCCGCCAGCATGCCGTTGAAGGGGATCACACTTCTGCCTCCCGCTTCATTGCATAATTCGATCCATACCCTGGTCTTTTCCTCTTCTCCTTCCTTGATGATGCCATTGCCGAATTTAGCACGGTCGGTAGTGGCCAGTTCATTTACATTGACCAGCATCACGTCATTCCCGATGATGTAATGGCTCAGGTAATTTACATTGTCGATGCAGATATTGTTTCCAAGGTCGCAACTGATGATGGTGCTGTTGTACAGGCCAACAGGCATACGGAGGTTATGAAATTCAAGGTAGAAAGGTTCCAGTTTGCCGATACGGATCAATCCATGGAATTTGCAATTGCGCACCAGTTCCGGGTTGAATTGACTGGAGACAAAGATCTTATTCCAGTCGTCAGATGTATTCCGGTTACGTATAAGGGTCTCGATCTCGGCGGCGGTCAGTTTCCGGTACCTGATGCCGTTCTTGTTTTGGGTGTTGCGAAGGTAGTATTCGTCTTTTCCTTTGGGGATGAACTTCTTGTCGATGAAATTATATCCAAGGTTATTGACCGGGTGTTTTTGAATAATGTTCATACGCAGTTTGCAATTGGGAGTTTATGATTTGCGGTTTATAGCACTCCCTGAGATCGTGCCGGGCTTGCAACCACAAACTACAAACAAAAAACGACAGTTTATTCCACCGTAACCGATTTCGCCAGGTTCCTTGGCTTATCAACATCCACGCCTTTGGCAATGCCCACATAATAACTCAGCAGTTGTAATGGGATCGTGCTCAGCATGGGCGCAATGATCTCATCGGCAGGTGGCACATAAAATACTTCATCGGCCATCGTGGGGATCACATCATCGCCTTCGGTGATGATGGCGATTACTTTTCCCTTACGTGCCTTGATCTCCTGGATATTGCTGACAATCTTTTCATGGTAAGAATCTTTGGTAGCGATGAAGATCACCGGCAAGCTCTCGTCCACAAGGGCGATCGGTCCGTGTTTCATTTCGGCGGCCGGGTAACCCTCGGCATGTATGTAGGAAATCTCTTTTAATTTCAGTGCACCTTCCAATGCAATAGGGAAATTATATCCTCTTCCAAGGAAGAGCGCATCACCGGCACCTTTATATTTTTCTGCGATCTTTTTTACCATTTCGGCGCTTTTCAGAACGGCGCTTACTTTTTCAGGAACCGCTTCCATTTCATACAATAGTTTCCGATAGCGTTCATCACTGAGCGTACCTTTTTCCTTTCCCACTTTCAATGCCATCATGGTAAGCACTGCTAACTGTCCTGTAAATGCCTTAGTGGAAGCTACACCGATCTCTGGTCCGGCATGCGTATAAGCACCCCCATCGCTGACACGGGCTATGGATGAACCAACCACATTCACGATGCCGAAGATGATGGCGCCGTTCTTTTTGGCTTGTTCAATAGCCACGAGGGTATCGGCCGTTTCGCCGCTTTGCGAAATGGCTATAATGATATCGCCCTTATTGATTATCGGGTTGCGGTAGCGGAATTCAGATGCGTATTCCACCTCAACGGGTATGCGGCAAAGCTCCTCAATGATGTATTCGGCAAGCAAGGCTGCATGCCAACTCGTTCCGCAGGCCACCATGATGATGCGTTGGGCATTCTTAAAATGACTGATATTATTTTGAATACCGCTCATAGTGATCGTACCGGCCGATGCATCGAGCCGGCCCCTCAGGCAATCGTGGATGGTGCTTGGTTGTTCGAATATCTCCTTCAGCATGAAATGATCGTACCCGCCTTTTTCAATGGCAGCCAGTTCCATATCAAGCTTGGTCACAAAAGGAGTGATCTTTTCATTACCCAGGTTTTTAAGGATGAGTTCGTCGGGAGTAACAATCGCCAGTTCGTAATCGTTCACATATACCACGTCCTTGGTATATTCCAGCATAGGGGATGCGTCGGAGCCCAGGAAATGTTCACCGTTTCCTACACCGATCACAAGCGGACTTCCTTTTCTGGCTGCCACGATCGTATCAGGCCTGTCGGTATCCAGCAGCAGGATCACATATGCGCCGGTTACCCTTTTCAGTGCAACCCTAACAGCTTCTTCCAGGTCACATTGGTTGTTCTCACGAATGTCTTCTATGAAATTGAGCAATACTTCTGTATCGGTATCGCTGTTGAATGTATATCCTTTGTTGTTGAGTTCCTGCTTGAGTTGTGCATAGTTCTCGATGATGCCATTATGGATCATGGCTAATTTGCCGCTGGCAGATATATGGGGGTGTGCATTCCGGTCGCTTGGTTCGCCATGGGTGGCCCAGCGGGTATGGCCGATGCCGCAGTTGGCATGGAGATTCTTTCCAAAAATGGTTTGTTCCAATTCCGATACCCGGCCTTTTTTCTTGTAAACTTTGAGGCCTTTGTCCATCAGTGCTACTCCCGTACTGTCGTAGCCACGGTATTCCAGCCTTTTCAGGCCGGTGATCACGATGGGATAAGCTTCTTTAGGTCCAGTGTATCCAACTATTCCGCACATAAGTATATGTTTTCAGTTTTATCAGGGTTTAGAAATGATGGTGATTTTTTGAATCAGTATTTACCCAAATACCGGGCTCCCGGTATGATTATCAACGCAATTTAGCAAAAATGTTCTCATTTGGCGCAGGGGCGGGCAAACCCATTTATTTTGAGCGGATTGACCTAAATTGGGGTATAAATTGTTGATATGAAATATGCATCCATTGTGCTTGGTTTATTGATGACCGCAAACAGTTTGTTTGGCCAGCAGGAAAACGCCCCCACCCGGATATTCATTGTACGGCATGCTGAAAAAGAAACCGGAAAAGACCCCGTACTCTCTCCGGCAGGTTATAAGAGGGCCGGCGACCTTTACAGGACCTTGCAAAACGAGGGGATACAAAAAATATACGTGAGCCGCACCCGCCGTTCGCAACTCACTGCCGACAGCCTGCGTATCCAACAAAATATCGACACGGTACATTATACGGCCGATACCATTTGTGATGAACTTATTAATACGATAATCGAACATAAAGACTTCGGCAAGACCATTCTCATTATTGCGCACAGCAATACCATATCACATATCCTGCTTAAGCTCGGTGTGAGCGATTTCCCAGCAGGTGATCTGCCCGATACCGCATTTGATAACCTGTTTCTGGTAACTTATAAAAAAGAGAAAGCGAGGTTGAAGCAGATGAAATACGGCGATAGGTCAGGGAATTCCGCATCTATGAAGACCTCACAGTAAGATGCCTTTAAGAAAGAAGTAGGCTACAGAGAAATAAATGATCAACCCGGTAACATCCACCAGGGTGGCTACGAATGGAGCAGAAGATACAGCAGGGTCGGCGCCGGCTTTTTTAAGTACCATGGGCAGCATCGAGCCGCTTAATGTGCCCCACAGGACAACACCCAGCAACGCAAATCCTACAGTAAAGGCCACACGAACTTCATGGTCGCCATAAACTCCAGGCACAACCTGTGCCCAGGCCAGTACACGGATAAAACCAATGAGGCCAAGTACCGAACCGAGCATCACGCCTTGTATCAATTCCCTCCTGATCACCCTCCACCAACTGGAGACGGTGATCTCGCCAACTGCCATTGCCTGGATGATCAGCGTACTGGCCTGTGACCCGGTATTTCCCCCACTGGAGATGATCAGCGGGATGAACAGGGCAAGCACCACGAATTTCTGGATCTCCCCTTCAAAATAACCCATGGCTGTGGCCGTAAGCATTTCGCCAAGGAATAATACCACCAGCCAGCCGATCCTTTTTTTGAAGAGTTTCACCAAAGGCATTTCCAGGTAGGGCTCATCCAGCGCCTGGGTACCGCCTATCTTCTGGATGTCTTCGCTGAATTCTTCTTCTGCAACCCAAAGCACATCATCAATGGTTACAATGCCGAGCAGGATATTGTTGTCGCCGGTCACGGGCAAAGCCACCCGGTTGTTCATTTTGAATATTTCGCTGGCCGTTTCCTGGTCATCGTTCACATGAAGGGCGATAAAACGGCCGTCCATGATCTCCTTTACTTTTGTGTGGGGCTGAGCCAGTATAAAGTCACGAATCCGGATATCATCGAGCAATTCATCCTTTTCATTGATCACATAGATCACATCAACCGTTTCGCTGCTTTTTGCATGCTTACGGATCGTGTCGAACACTTCGGCAACAGTATTCTCTTCGTATACATACACGAAATCAGGGGTCATCAGCCGGCCAACGCTGTTCTCAGGATATCCTAACAATTCAAGGGTTACTTTACGTTCGTCGGGATCCAGGGTTTTAATAAGGTCACGTACAATGCTGGTGGGCAACTCCTCAAGGAAGGCCACCCGGTCATCGGCCGGTAGTTCATTCAGTAATTCGGTTGTTTTGATCGAAGGCAGGGCCTTGATGATCCGCTTCTGGGTAGGGGATTCCAGGATCTTAAAAACGCTGGCAGCCCTGTGAATAGAGAGGTGAGAGATGATCTGTCCTTCAAATTCCTCGTTGTCGTAGATGAGTGCGGCCACGTCGCTGATGTTCTGGTGATTCAGGAATTCCTGTATCTCCAGTTTGTTCTCCGAAGCGATCACTTCTTCGAACCGCTGCTGTAATGATATTTCTTCCAGTTCCAGCGACATCGTCCGTTGTTGTTATCTTGCATGATAATGGTGCCGCAATTTAGCCCATTATTTTTAACCCAGGGGTATGTTGAAGCCTTATTTATTTGTGGATGAAACACAGCAAAAGGGACGGGGTGTTTTTGCCAGGGAAAGGATCCCGGCCAACACGGTCATTGAAATATCCCCGGTGATCGTAATGGATAAGGCCGACAGGGAACACCTGGATAAGACCTTGCTTCATGACTATATTTTTGAATGGGGGAACGAAAGGGATAAATGCTGTATGGCGCTGGGGTTGATACCTATCTATAATCACAGCTACCGGAGCAATTGCGAATACTTTATGGATTTTGAAGAGGCCATGATCCAGGTCAAAACCGTTCGTGTGATTGAAAAAGGGGAGGAGTTGACCATCAATTATAACGGCGACTGGGATGATGGTAAGAAGGTTTGGTTTGATGCGAAATAGAAAACAAGGGGCTAAAAACCATTAAATTATCAAAATGATTTCTGTCACGGACATAAACTAATAGCGATACCAGTAAAATAATGTGGAAAAATAAAAGCCGAATGCTGCGACTTTAGCACGGTTGTATATGCGTATATTAGTAGTGCCTTTTTTGAAAGGAATATTTTTTAATCTGTAAAACTACGATTATGCCCACCCCCGCCTTCGCAACAACGCATCAACGCAACAACGCAACAACGCAACAACGCAACAACGCAACAACGCAACAAATTTAGCTGGCTTGCCAAATTACGATTTGTTATGGTTATGCTTACCGCCTCATCTTCGTTAATTTTTACAAGCTGCCAAAAAGATTTAAAAACTGAACCCGGGCCTGATCCTGCTTTAACATCTCCAAAATCAAGCATTACATTACCTGCCGCTGTTAACCCTTTTTCGATACGTAACGTACAAAAAGCTAAAGCTTCCCTCGCTGCCAGATTACATCCTGGCAAAAGCAACAGCACGGCAAGTCTTACTGGTAACGAACCGCAGTTTGTTTATTTTAGGTTTAATCCAGCAAATGTTCCTGGAGCGCTGGTTACGGCGTTTGAGCAAGATACTGTTGTTCGCTTATTAAGTTTCCCATTTGCGAATGCGACGTTATATAACGACAGTTTTGCTTTGGACGAAACCAAAGCAGGGCAATTAAACGATGGAAATGTGTATGGTGTGATAAATATGGGTAATCCGATTCTACAAACGTTGGCTGCTAACATACAGGCCATACAAACCCAATTTCTGGATACACTTGTTCAGATACCAGAAGAAGATACGGCTACGTTGTTTCAGGCGTTTCGAGAAGCAGGTTACACTGAACAACAATTGGATTTGTTTAGAATTTGCCTTTTTAAAAGACCACATGGTTATGTACATTATTTAGACAAGCAACTAAATAATGGAAACGGTCAGCTTGAACCAGTGAGGCGGATTGGAGTTTGGGCTTTGCTTTTTGGGATACCTATGAATGCTTTTACTGATGATAATGGGTATTATCAAATTCCCTGGCGTTTTACGGTGGGTACTATTATGGGGACAATGGCTAAAAACCAGCGGGGGAATGTAAAACCATTTGATACACATGGGGGATGGTTTGTTACTGCATTAATCCAGGCATTGGTCGTTGGGCCAGTACATATACATGGCTGGGTAAATAGTTGTACTATGCGTTATGATGTCAATATTGATTTTACTTCGCACAAACAAAACAGGCTATGGGCGCAAATATTAAATGCGTATGCATTTGCTGAAGATTACTGCAATAGTGATGGTATAAATACTGCACCCAAAGGAATGATCTGCTATGCACATTGGGGCGGTCAAGATTTTGGTTCTGCGAGCACCCCTCTCATGGGCCATCTTACATACGGAACATTGACCCTCGAAGCAGTGCTGAATAATGCGATGGGTGGCAATGTAAATATACCAAGAGATTATCCTAATTTATTTAATGCTATGACTGGCATATTACCTGATATGACAGTAAAAGTCAGCCACAATGAGCCCTTTTATTATAATTCAAGGCTTGCCCAAACCTTGTTTCATGAGTTGGGCCATGCTTCTCAGTATTTTAAGGTAGGCCAGGACTGGCATTATCGTTTAATAGTTGAATCTGTTTTAAGCGGGGGAGGTTTTGGAACACCCGGCCAAAGGGACTGGGGAATAACCCAAGTAGCCGAAAGCTGGGCAGAGTTTATAGGTACCGAGTATGCTCATAGAAAGTATGGAGATTATGGGCTTAAAAAGAGCCAGATGTTGGGATATATTTTTCTCACATCATTAAACCAGGAAAGAGAAGATTGGTATGGAGTAGAATGGATACCATCCGGGCTTTATTATGATTTAATTGACAATGTAAACTTGGCTTCAAGTGAAAATCAATGGGATAATGTTGGCGGCTCTACTATAAGTAATATGTATAGAGTATTTGACCCCTATAGTACAAGTATGTGCTTTTATTATCAGCAGTTTGTAGGTACTTATCCCGCATTTAATAATTCTGCGACCGCAACAATGTTTGGACACTATCCTTATGTAATATGTTTTTAAATAACTTAACAAGTAATATGAAAAAATATTTGATCATATCGATTTCTATTTTGTTATTTGCAAGTTGTGACCCACCTCGAGTTTACCTGACAAGTCATGTAAAAGTCAAGGCAAACATAAGTAATAAAAATGAGGTTATTAGCTTAGGCGATACCCTAAAAATCCGATTGGTATTGCCAGATACGCTACACACTGAGGAAAATGAAACAACACTTGTTAGCAATTTGCAAGAGGGTAATTATTTAGCGGATATTTTCAAAATTGATACTATTCTTAAAAAATCGAACTACATTCCAACTTCCGAGTATTTTGTTTCAGAAGGAAGCATGTCGGCTGGAAAAGTATTTGACTTAACTAAATCGGCAAAACCTTTTGCAGTTACTTTGAATATTGTACCAACTCAAAAAGGCATTTATAATATTGCTGTTCACACACAAGCTACTTATCTTCGAATTAATGGGAACAATCAGCCAATTGGAATGATTACAGGATTTGATGCAGTTAATTGTCATTTTATCTTGCTAAATCCATATTACCCCGAAATTGTGGCCGATTCTTCAAGAATTAAGCAAGAGGGGTTTGGATATTATTGTTTTAGGGTGAATTAGTATTTTGAATGCCACGCCCCCAACTAGTGACAAAGCAGGTAAATACTAACAGTCATGAAATAGCTTACCATTAGTTACAATAAAGACGGGAACGACGATAAACGGGTTTGGTTCAATGCCCGTAAACAAAAAATTATTCTAAAGTCAGCTACCATTATATTTACCCAAAAAAACTATGATGACATCTTTTTTCCGGGCAACCCTTTTATCCTGCCTGGCGCTTTTCATCACTGATTCAGCTTTTGCCCAGTTCTTCGACCGCAGCCGCGGTAAAAATGTAATGAAGATCATTGATTCGAAGGTGATCGTGCATGCCGGACAATCACCGGCATTCAACGACCGTATGAAAAAAGCCTTTTCAGATTACTGGAAAGTAAGTCCGTACGAAATTTATGATCCCACCAAAACATACGAACGCGGCAGTAATGAAAGCCTCGCTGCTTTTATGCCGGGTATTGTCGGGTTAATGGTGAGGGGGCATGAGACGAGTATGAACCATCCTTTTTTTGTTTATGGTGAGGCAAGAAAGGATGGAACGGTTGCAGATGATGCATTTATCGGTGTATTCCCGGTAAACGGATTTCATTATGAATTTGATCCGAGGGCGAAGTATTATTACGACCGGGCCTTGTTGCGAATACCTTACATGGTGTATAATCTCAACGATATGCTGACCTACCTGAAATCAAAAGAGAATGAAAAGGGTTACGACGATTATATCTCGGCCAAAACGAACAGGCTGGCGAAAAAAACGTTGATCATACCAAAGGACCTGGTCACGGAATGGGATGTGAATCCTGCCACCACCGCCCTTATGAAAGGAAGGATAGAAGCAGGCCAGAAAGATATGAAAGAGATCAAGGCGGCTGTATTGGACGAGGGTGATATCAGCTATGGAGGAAAATTCAAGGTAATGAGCAATGAAGAGATACTGAAACTGGAGCTGGGCACTGATGCCGGTAATTATGCCTTATTTCTCCCGGCGATCAACCATCATAAGTACATCATGGTTTTTGATATGGGGACGAAAGAATTGCTGTACTTCGAAACGGTAACCATGGGAATGCGCATCAAAGGAAAGGATTTTGACAAACTGAATAAAGCCGCCGGGCTGTAGAGAAAAAGCTGCCTTTTATAAGGCAGCTTTTTATTTTCAGAGAGATGGGTTATGACTGCTGAACCAGCTGTATCTCTGCCAGTATTTTCACCTCTTCACTTACCAACACCCCACCGGCTTCTGTAACGGCATTCCAGTTCAAACCGAAATCTTTCCTGTTTATTTTACCCGATAGCGTGAAACCTGCCTTGGTATTACCCCAGGGATCTTTGGCCACACCGCCGAACTCGACATTCAGCGTTACGGGCCTGGTTACATCTTTAATGGTCAGGTTGCCCGTTAAAACAAAGTCATCTCCCTTTTTTGTGTACCCGGAAGAAAGGAATTCCATTTTCGGGAATTTTTCAGCGTCAAAAAAATCAGCGCTTTTAAGGTGTGTGTCCCGCTGTTCATTACCGGTGCTTACCGAAGCAGTATCGGCGCTGAAACTGATCTTCGCCCCGCTGAAATCTTCTGTTCCCGTTTCGGCGGTGGCAGTGAAATTGCTGAAACTGCCTGTTGCAGTTGTGATCATCAGGTGTTTTACCTTGAAATGTATCTCACTGTGAGTAGGGTCTAATGCCCATTTAGTTGTTGCCATGATGTTGAAATTTGATGCAAGGTATTAAATTAATGTTTAAACATCAAATTTTTCCTTTAAGGATTTGTTAATAAAAAAACCTGCCGCTTGCAGACAGTTTTTTTTATTCGATTATCCCGAAAATGATCATTGATTATTGGCAAACTCCCGGCGGATGATGTTCAACGCACCACCTGCTTTGAACCATTCGATCTGCTGACCGTTGTATGTATGGTTTGCCTGGATCGTTTCTTTACTTCCATCGGCGTGGTTCAGTACGATCTGCAGTGGCTTATTGGGGGCGAAGGCAAGCAAGCCTTCAATATCGATGCTGTCGTCTTCCAGGATCTTATTGTAGTCGTCTTTATTGGCAAAGGTCAATGCCAGCATGCCTTGCTTTTTCAGGTTGGTCTCGTGTATCCGTGCGAACGATTTTACAAGCACTGCACGAACACCCAGGTGCCGGGGTTCCATGGCTGCGTGTTCACGGCTTGAACCCTCGCCATAGTTTTCATCACCGACGACGATGCTACCGATGCCAGCTGCTTTATATGCCCGTTGTGTTGCAGGTACAGGGCCATATTCTCCCGTGAGCTGGTTCTTAACATTATCTGTTTTGTCGTTAAAAAAATTAGTGGCGCCGATCAGCAGGTTATTGCTGATGTTATCGAGATGGCCGCGGTACTTCAACCATTTACCAGCCATGCTGATATGATCGGTGGTGCATTTTCCTTTTGCCTTGATAAGGAGTTTCAGCCCATTCAGGTCGGTACCTTCCCAGGCAGCAAACGGTTCGAGCAACTGCAAGCGATCGCTTGCAGGCGATACTTTTACCTGTACGGCACTGCCATCAACAGCAGGAGCCTGGTAACCGGCGTCCTCTACTGCAAAGCCGGCAGGGGGGAGTTCATACCCGGTTGGCGGATCGAGTTTTACCTTTTCGCCTTTTTCGTTGATGAGTGTATCGGTGATCGGGTTGAATGTAAGGTCGCCGGCAATGGCCAATGCAGTTACCAGTTCCGGCGACGCCACGAATGCCAGTGTATTCGGATTGCCATCGGCCCGCTTGGCAAAGTTCCGGTTAAAGCTATGCACAATGGTATTGCGTTCCTGTTTTTCGGCGCCCATGCGTGCCCACATACCAATACAGGGTCCGCAGGCATTGGCAAAAACAGTTGCGCCGATCTGGTCGAATGTTTTAAGGAAGCCATCCCGCTCGATGGTATAGCGAACCTGCTCACTCCCTGGTGTGATGGTGAACTGGGCCTTGGTTTTGAGGCCTTTCTCGGCCACCTGTTTGGCAAGGCTGACTGCCCTTGAGATATCTTCATACGAAGAGTTTGTGCAACTGCCGATCAATCCTACTTCTACTTTGGTTGGCCAGTTATTGGCTGCTGCGGCTTCTTTCATCTTCGAAACAGGTGTTGCGAGGTCTGGTGTAAATGGCCCATTTAAGTGCGGTTCCAGTTCGCTCAAGTTTATTTCAATCACCTGGTCGAAATACATTTCCGGGTTGGCATATACTTCGGGGTCCGCAGTTAAATGTTCTTTGATCTTATCGGCCATCTCGGCAACGTCGGCACGACCGGTTGATTTAAGGTAACGGCTCATGCTTTCGTCGTAACCGAAAGTAGAGGTTGTTGCACCTATCTCGGCACCCATATTGCAAATGGTGCCTTTACCGGTACAACTCATCGCCTGTGCACCTTCTCCAAAATATTCCACAACGGCACCTGTTCCTCCTTTTACGGTAAGAATGCCTGCCACTTTTAAAATAACATCTTTCGGAGCTGTCCAGCCACTCAGTTTACCGGTCAGTTTTACACCGATCAATTTTGGCATTTTGAGTTCCCAGGGAAGTCCTGCCATGACATCGCAGGCATCAGCGCCACCAACACCGATGGCGATCATACCCAGCCCGCCGGCATTTACTGTATGGCTATCGGTCCCGATCATCATACCTCCCGGGAATGCGTAGTTCTCCAATACTACCTGGTGAATGATGCCCGCACCTGGTTTCCAGAAACCGATGCCGTATTTGTTGCTGACAGAGGCCAGGAAATCGTATACTTCACTGCTTTCGTGTACAGCCCGGTCAAGATCGGTCTTGCTGTCCACCTTTGCTTCGATCAGGTGATCGCAATGTACGGTGGAGGGAACGGCCACTTTGGCTCTTCCGCTCTGCATGAACTGGAGCAGGGCCATCTGTGCCGTGGCATCCTGCATAGCCACGCGGTCGGGTGCAAAATCTACATAGCTTTTTCCACGCTCATAGGCCCCGGCGGCGTTGCCCTGCCAAAGGTGTGCGTATAATATCTTTTCGGTAAGGCTGAGGGGTTTGTTGGTTGCTTTTCGTGCTGCTTCTACCTTGCTCGCAAAGTTGGCATACACTTTTTTGATCATTTCGATGTCGAAAGCCATGGTGTCAATTTGAAGACCTGTCTGCCGACAGGCAGGTTTGAAAATGGGTCAATTTGAAGATTGGTCTGAAATTTGACAAAATGCATTTGAAAATCACCAAATTTTCAAATTTCCTAACCCTCAAATCGGAGTGGTGCAAATTTACAGAAACCAGCTCATTTTTTGAACCTTTGCAGGTGATAAAATGTTTTTTAATTTAGCAGTATGAACCGGTTCAAACATTTTATAGAGTGGCATGTGTTCGGCGTATGTACCGCCATTGGCGAACGTATGGGCATCGCCACGTCTACCATCCGGAAATATTTCATCTATATGTCCTTCATGACCCTCGGTTCACCGGTCATCATCTATTTCTTTGTTGCATTCTGGATGAATATAAAGAGGTATATCCTGAATGCCCGGAGAAACCCGGTCAAGTACCTCTAATTCTCCACCCAGGTCACTTTTTCTTGCAGCGGGCTTCTTTTAGCCTGAGGAGAAGGTATGGCCACATGACCGATATAAAAAAACCCAAGCAGCTTATCTTCCTTATTTAAACCAAAGAAAGACTTGGCCTCTTCTTCATAGGTAACGCCGCCCGTTGTCCAGTATCCACCCAGGCCATAAGCACTCACCGATAAATAGATATTTTGTACAGCACAGGCAACGGCTTCGATGTCTTCGATCTCAGGTATCCGCCTGGTAAGTGTCCTTTTCATCCCGATGGAAATGATGTGCGAGGCAAGCAATGGATTGTTCTGCAGTTTTTCGTATTTGGACTGGTTGAAAGCTTCCCCGGCTCCAGACCGGTACCATTCACTTTGAAAACGGGCGAATTTCTTTATTCCTTCTCCGCTGAAAACAGTGAAATGCCAGGGTTCTGCCTGCCCGTGGTTGGGCGCCCAGGTGGCATTGGTCAGTATTTGGGCTATGATTTTTTTATCAACCGGTTTGCCGGGTACGAATTGCGAAGGGAATACGGAACGACGGTTGCGGATCAGCTCATTCAGTTGGGTGGCTTCCATATTTTGTTTTTTGCAAAAATAATGGAGTTGGTATCTCGCTTTTTACGAGAATGGTAATATGAATCAGATGACGGCGGCTCTCAGCCTCACGAGTTTCTCAAGCAGGGGCTCCAGCAGATCGAGCCGGAGCATATTGGCCCCGTCGCTTTTTGCAACGGCAGGGTTGGGGTGAGTTTCTATGAACAGGCCATCTGCGCCGGTGGCAATGGCAGCTTTTGCAATGGTTTCAATGAGTTCAGGGTTACCGCCCGTTACGCCTTTTGTTTGGTTTGGTTGCTGCAGTGCATGAGTGCAGTCCATGATCACGGGAACATTTATTTCCTTCATCCAGGTAATGTTGCGGTAATCCACCACCAGGTCCTGGTAACCGAATGTGTTTCCTCTCTCTATCAGCCCGGCTTTTTCGTTGCCGGCGGCTTTAATTTTTTCAACGGCAAATTTCATTGAAGGACCGCTTACAAATTGTCCTTTCTTCACATTTACGATCTTACCTGTCTTTGCCGCAGCGATCAATAATTCTGTCTGGCGGCAAAGAAAGGCCGGTATCTGCAGTATATCCACATATTGTGCAGCGATGGCTGCTTCTTCTGCAGTATGGATATCTGTAGTGGTGGGGATGGAAAAACGCTGACCCGCTTTTTTGATCAGGGCAAGGGCCTTTTCATCGCCGATTCCGGTGAATGAACTGGCGGAAGTACGGTTGGCCTTGCGGTAAGAGGATTTGAAGATATAGGGGATCTGTAATTTTTTGCAGATGGCAGAAACCTTTTCTGCTGTCTGCATCACGATCTCTTCCGTTTCCACCACGCAGGGGCCGGCAATCAGGAAGAAATTGTTCTCTTTGTATTGCTGACCGGAGAACAGGTCTTTCAGGTATTTTTCCATGCGGCAAAGGTACATTATTCAATATTGAATTCTACATTTACACCTGATAACGGACTTGCTATGACAAAAGAAAAAATATTGGTTATCGGCGCCTCCGGGCAGATCGGAGTGGAACTGACGCTTGCCCTCCGCAAAATATACGGGAACTCGAACG
>CAZYAT010000062.1:0-16172 GCA_964645235.1 uncultured Ferruginibacter sp.
ACATGCAGCCGGGCAGTTGGTGAAACTGTACCAATACCCGTATTCCCGTTTTGTAAAACGGTCAGGGCATTGCTCCTGGATATATCGGCAGTACCGTTTCCAACCTGGAAAACACGGTTCAGCAAGTTGATACTGGTACCACTGGCTGCATTCGCAGTGTCGTTAAAGACTCCCACTACCATCCCCCCATATGATTTTGATTTGAGGTTGGAACCGATCGCTGCTGACCGGTCGCCCGAAGCCGTTGACATTTCACCCAGTGCAAGAGCGTAATCTCCGGATACGGTGCTCTTGTATCCAATGCCAACTCCATTATCACCGCTAACCCTCCCTCCCGTTCCTAATGATACAGCGACCAAACCGGTTGCCTGGTTGTCATTCCCCAATGCAACGGAAGAGTTCCCCGAAGCAATGACTGAAGTTCCCATTGCAACGGAAGAGTTTCCCGAAGCAATGACCGAAGTTCCCATTGCAACGGAATACAGGCCAATGTTCGCCGCATCCCACTGCGTTGTACTGGCATATCCAGCCCTGAAAGCAGCTTTATCCGGGTACCACATCATTCTTCGTCCGGCTCCCGAAACCGGCGGGTTGCCCGGCACACCCGGTACGTTTCCGGCCGCTGAAAACAATACCGCACTGTCGGCAACATGCAGCCTGGCCAATGGTGTATTGATGCCGATACCTACATTATTAGTATTACTGTTATAAATGTGATTCGCATTCTTCAACCACAAATTGTTAGCAGCAGATATGATGGATGTCCAGGCAATGCCATCATAAAAATAAAAGCCGGGTGTATTGTCGGTTTGGTAGATCATCAACCCTGCTGCAGGGGTTACAATGGCATCACGCTGTATCATTGTCAGCCGCGGGATCAGCATGCCCTTCACTGTGCTCTTTACATCCAGGATGGCGCTGCTGTGCGCTGTACTCCCATCGGTATTGATGCTGACCGACTGGGCCCTGGTTGTTACAGAAAATAAGCATGCGGTTGCCAGCAACACGATCCTTTTCATGGTTTTTTCTTTTAAAAATGCAAAAGAAACAAGGAAAGACTTCTACCCAATTTTGTAGAGGATCATACCAGCCGCTGCCGGATGGCCTTAGCCACGGCTTCACTGGCGGAGTTTACGTGGAGCTTTTCGTATATATTCTTTACGTGCGTGTGCACGGTGCCAAAACCAATATCTAGTTCGGCAGCGATCATCTTGTAACTGGCCCCATTCACCAGTCCCTGCAGCACTTCCTTTTCCCGGCCGGTGAGTTGAATATATTCGGCCCTGGCCGGATGCTGAAACGACTGCAATACCTTTTTTGCGACCGACGGGGTAAAGAACGAGCCACCCCCTGCCACTTCTTTTATTGCCTGTATCACCCGGCCTGGTTCAGTATTCTTTAAAATATACCCCGAAGCGCCGGCACACAGGGAAGCAAATACTTTATCATCGGCATCAAATACGGTTTGCATCATCACCTGTACCCGTGGAAACTTTTCTTTGATGATCTGGACCGCTTCAATGCCGTTGATGCCCGGCATCTGTATGTCCATCAATACCACATCAGGCATGGTCTGTTCGATCCGGGAGGGTAAACGGGAAGCATCCGGAAATACTCCTTTCAACTCGATGCCTTCTGTGCTTTGCAGGAGCAGGGAGAGGCTGTCCCGTAAAGAAGGATTATCTTCAAATACCACCACTGTTATTGGTTCGTTCCCGATCATGCGCTAAAGTTCAACTGATAAAAATAGCTTTCATCTATCCAATTCAGGGGATGGGGCAATTAAGCTCGATCGTTGTTCCCTCGTTTAGTTCAGATACAACAACCAATGTTCCCTTCAACTCCCCTGCCCGCATTTTCATATTCCGTAAGCCATTCCCGCTGCTTTGGGCATCCGGGTTAAACCCTTTGCCGTTGTCGCTAATACGCATATGAAACTGTTTCTGTACCACCCCGGTCTTAACCCGGAGGATCGAACATCCGGAATATTTCAGGGCGTTGTTCACCGCTTCCTTGAATATCAGGTAAATGTTCTTCCTGGACTCGATGTCGAGGTTTTTGTTATCCAGGCCCCCGTCGGTTTCAAACTGCCATTGCACATTCTTCAACTGGCAGAGCTCAGCCCCGTAATCATGCATGCGTTTGAACAACGATCCGGCAGTATCGTTCACCGGGTTGATGGCCCATACAATATCACTCATATTGCCCACCATGCTGCGGCTCGTTTCGCCCATTTTTTCGAGAATCGTTTGTGTTTCGGGAAGTTTATCTTTCACTTTCTGCTTCATGGCCTCGCTGTAAAAAGAAATGCTGCTGAGCGTGGCGCCGATATCATCGTGCAGGTCGGTGGCGATCCTTGTGCGCAGTTTTTCCAGCGCCAGCTCCTGTTTAAGCCGATACCGGTATAGCGCATAGCCCAACAGGGCTATAAAGAAAAGTGTTCCGGCAATGAACCACCAGGTGAGGTAGAACGGCGGTCTTACGCTGAATCGAACAGACGCATATCCATCGCTCCACACACCTGCCGCATTGGCCGAACGTACAAAAAAAGTATAGGTGCCAGGCGATAGCGAAGTGAATACCTGTGTGGTCTGGTTGCCGGCCGGATGCCATTTTTCATCAAATCCTTCCAGTTTCCATTGATAACGGTTGGCTTCGGCATTAAGGTAAGTAAGACTCACATAATTGAAGCGGATCCCTTGCTTATAATCTAACGTAAACAATTCATTATTTCCCGGGAAGTGGTAATTTGTTTTCTCATCCACTATCAACTCAGTGACCAGAGGAGCCGGGCTATATATTTGTTTTTTCACCGAAGCCGGATCAAAAAGAACAATGCCCCCGTTCACACCTACCACTATCCTGCCATCCTTCAATTTCCGCATCACCGAAAAATTCCCGGGCCACCCGTTCTGGCTGTTGAATACAAGTACGCTTTTATCAGCCGGACTGTATTTGAGTAAACCGGAATAACTGATCATCCATATGTTGCCTTCATTGTCTGGCTCCAGTTCATTGATCACCTGGTTTACATCCGTGGGCAACGGGTGAGCCGTGATGATCCCTGATCGTTCGTCATACACGTACAACCCTTCCCTTGTTCCGATCCAGATCTCGTTCTCCCTTTGTTTCAGCTGCTGAATATTCTTTATTGAAACTGATTTGTTTCCCGAAAGAGGTAGTTCAAATTCATTTTTTTCCCTGTTGTAAACATAAAATTCCCGCCCTCCTGCATACATATTCCCGCTGGTGGTTTCAATAATACTGTTGATATAAAACCCGAGACTATTCAGTTTTGCCGGATCGTTCAGGTATTTGGTTATGCGTTGATCACCCGCGCCGATCTTACGGATGCCATACCTCGTTGTGCCGATCCAAAGGTTTCCAAAGCGATCGTGCAGGGCGCAAATCATATTGGCAACGGATCCACTAGGGAGGGTTTCAGTGATGGACCTTTTCAGTTTGAAACGCTGATCGTACAAATGAAGCCCTGTCTGGCTCGGAAGAAAGAAATCGTTTCCGTCTTCATAAAGCCCATGTCTTTTTTTCCCGCTTATATCTATGGGTAGATTATAAAAATCCTTTTGCTCCAGGCTGAAGCTCATCACATGATTCTCTGCAATGAGATAGAGTTGATCCCTGTGCTGTATGATACTCACAGGCGGCCAGTCGGGTTGGTTAACCAGGTGATCAAAAGAATACAACTGGTAGGACCGGCTGTTGATATTGAGTTGCGATAAACCACCTATCCCTCCCACCCAAAGCGTTCCGCCGATACCGGTGATGACCGAACTGTTTTCCTTCGAGCCCAGTGTGAAAGGGTCACCAGGATCCGACACATGGTGAGTATACCCGGAAAAAGACGGATTTGTCAGTTCTTTCTCGGTACATGTGAACAACCCGTTGATGCTGGCGAAATAGATAAGCGAGTCTTGCTGTGCAAAATCGAAAACTACAGAAGATGGAAGAAAGCCCCCTTCGGCTTTATCCTGTCCGATGAATTCCTTCCTTGTTTCATCATACACGATGAAGCCAGCATTCCAGGTACCACAGAGGATAAGACCATTCCTTGTTTCAAACAATCTTGTGCAGGCGTTCAGGCTGGCTTCCTCTTTTAACGTGGAAGGAAACCGAAAAGAAGTAAGCGCCATATGCTTCTTATCAACCTGGTAAACTCCATATGATGACCCGATCCAGATGCGGTTACGGCTGTCGTGTAAAAAGCCGCTTATGAATTCATTCTGGAGCCGGTTTGCCGGCCGCAAACTGATGGGTATCGCTTCAAATTTATTTGTAGCCTGTCTGAATAGAAAGACATTGCCGTTGCTGCTTCCGATCCAGACATCTCCTTCCTTATCGCAAAATGTTTTCACCTGCGACAGATCCCCTATCAACTTATTGCCTACCCTGATCCCGGAATACGAAATAAAGCTGCCCGAACGCATATCATATACAGACAATCCCCCATCGGTCCCCAGCCATAAACGCTGTTGCCGGTCTTCGGTGATACTGTTGATCTTGTTTGAAAGCAGGCTGGTACTATCACCCGGTTTATGAAACCATTTTTCAAAACGCACGCCGTCAAAACGGTTGAGCCCAAAATCGGTCCCGATCCACAAGAAACCGCGACTGTCGCTGTACAGGCAGTTCACCGTTTCATTCGAGAGCCCTTCTTTCATGCCAAAACGGGTAAACCGAACCTGTTGTGCATCAAGAGAGGATGCAGTAACACAACAAATGAGCAGTATGCTTACAAGATTTCTCAACCGTAGAAAGGTAAAAAAGTATTCGCTTAAAATGAAATGCTGAACCCCCACTTGAAAGCCCAGTTATCGGCAGCTTTGGGGAACGCATAGGCCCCGTATCGGTAGAATACTCCTGCGCCGATACCTATGTAGGCGACTGAAAAGATACTGCGACGGTAAAGGTTGCGTATCATCAAACCAGATTCAAATAAACCTTTTCCCGGAACATTAAAGCTGATCAGTTTATGAGAGGCAGGTCTTTCAAGACTGCCGTAACTCATGGCCTGTACAAGAATGACCTCGGGCCTGAAGTAAATACTCTCAGGCTTGAACAGAAGGTTCCCGAAATTGTGTTCCGCAAACAAGCTCACTGTTTTACTGGACGCAAATTCATACAAGCCCACCGTCTGGAAATTATCAGGAACATATAAAGTAAGCCGTTTGCCCGTATTGGTTGCTTTGACATTGAACAAATAAGAATAAGGCACATTCCCCCATACCGCACCTGCTTCCAGTTGCAAGGAAGTTTCCCCCAGCTTTTTAAAATTGAATTTGTGATTCAGCCGGGCAATGGCCCTGGTATAATCCAGTTCACCTTTCATAAAACCATTCAATCCCTTCGATAACTGGAAAAGCAGTTGGGTCGTTGCCGGTTTTGTACGCACTTTTGAGTTACCCATGCGGGTAAAGCTTTCGCCCATGGCAAGGCGGAGGCCAATGCCGATCTCTGTATTACGGAAGCTCCGGGTATCCTTGCCCGCATTATCACTGAACCGGTATTCATACCCGGCCGGTGAACGGTTCTCCTGCAGCAGCCAGGTGTCCCATTGAAGTACTGGAAGCAAATGGGTACTCACATTTATCCTTGCCTGCTCAACACTATCCATTCGTGAACGCTGGAAATTACGCAGCGATTGATTGGAGAATACCGATCCGGTGCGCAGGAAATAATCAACATTGCCGGGTTCAGTAATATCCCTGCTGTAATCGAATCGCAAGGTTGTTCCGGTTCGCCGGTGAAAGTTAAACTGGACGTTCCCCCCGTATTTCCAGGCCTTATCCCTGATGCCGTAGCCTGCATAAATACCGCCTGAGAACCATTTGCTCAAAAGAGAATTCGTTTGCAATCCTGCTCCGATGCGGAATGTTTCGTATTTATTTATTCCGGAGAGTATGTACCGGAACGGTATATCCACCTTTCCCCATGGAATGCCTTCTATAGCCAGTATCTTAAACGCCTTGTTTACTTTCTCCATTGTATTCTTAAACCGTGGAGGTAGCATTTCAAAGGTCTCATAAGTGATCTTGCTTTTTTCACTCAGGGTATCGGTACGCATCTGCGCCCAGGCAGAATCGCTTTGCCTTCCAGCATGGGGGTGATATTCCAACTGAACATCCGAGAACTCCGATTTCCTGATCTCCTTCCCGATTTCAATATGCGATATATAAGAACGGGCATCCCAGAACAATAAAACAGAATCGCTCCTAAGGTCTTTTTGAGAAAGTGTTGTATTGAGCTGGGCCGGGAACCAATTGCCACCCACCCTTTCGTATTTCTGCTGGAGCCGGAACGTGAAGATCAAGCCCGTTTCACTGGCAGGCGAAGCAATGATATTTTCAATCGCGTACTTATCAGAATTAATGTAAAGCAATCCTTTGAGCCCATTGAAATTCTTATTCTTACGTGGTTCAAAACTGATGACGAACGTGGTATCTGATTCATGCAGTATGGTTTCCTTGAGGCGGAATCTGTACATGCTTATGCTTCCGTTGATCAAGGGGCTCACATAGCTTTTGGTATTCATTACGAGGTAATCTTTATAAAATCCGAAAGGCTGAAAATTGGAAGTGGTTACACCGAATGCAGGATTTTTCAATCCTGAGAATTTGGTGGCCAGCACTACTTCTTTTGTCTGGTTGGGATACCTGAATATGCGTTCTGTGTAGGACTCTGTCACGAGCAGATGATTATTCCTGAAACGCCTGGCCAGTTCAGTACTTCTTTTGTCTCCTGCCGTATCCCTTGCTTTTTCGGCCAGTTTATTAAGCTGCTCCGCTGTTTGGTCCGTTTTTTTTCGCCGCCCTGTATCTGCCCGGTTCATGTTCCAGAAGCGTTCGCCAGATGACAATACCGCAACGGTGTATGCATTGTAGCGGAATGAGGATAATTGTTCCGGATCGTTCGTTTTTTTCTGCTGCAGTGCCATGCGAATGATCCGGTGGGCCGGGTTTTCGGTTTGGGAGATCACCACCGTCTCCAGGTCTTCCTGCAGCCGTTGCATATATATGGAAGCAGTGTCTGTTCTTCTTGCGGTATTGAATTCGATCGTTCTATATCCTACATAACTGATCACGAGTATGACCCGGGAAGACGGCCCCTGGATCGCAAAATGCCCATCAATATCAGAAAGCGTCCCGGTTGTACTTCCCTTTATGGCAATACTTACAAATGCCAGGGGGGCTTTGGTATCATTGTCGAAGACCGTCCCCGATATTTTTGTCTGCTGTGCATGGGCCCGGTGAGTAAGCAACAGAAGCAGAACCAAAAAAGCAGTTTTCCCGATACCAGGGTTCATGAATAAATGATAGATTAAATTGAACAGGATTTTTACACTCCGGCTTTACTATAAGAAGGCAAATCCCGGACAAGTGTAGGAAAAAGAATCAATATCCGCTTCAATTGTGCAGGTATCTTATATATTCATTAACTATCCCCTGCAAAAGGAAGTCGGCAGCTTTTAAAGAGATCCGTTCATTGAACTGTAATCCACGTTGGACGGATAAATGATCAGAGGCTTTGTTTTACCCCTTCTTTATTCAACATCTTAGCTACCTGTTGTTTAAGTACATCATCAGCCATTTCCTGCATTTGTTTCATGCTGGTAGCTGCACCGTGTTCATTTACCAATATGTCCTGGGCGCTTGCAGAAGCAAGTAATTCCCCGGCTTTGCTGTATACATTCAATTCAAGGTTATAGATCACCTCATAGCGGATCTTGGAGAACAATGGAGTAGCCCTCGATTCCCATTTATGTATGGTAAAAAAGAGCAACCGTTCTTTATTCCCTGCCTGGAATTGCCTGATTATTTCTTCCTTTTGGGTGGTCAGATCTGCTGTCAGCCTGTCGGCGGCTGCCCCGGCCCTGTTATAAGATGCTACCATTGATCCGGCAAATTCGTCGGCCAGGGGTTTCCCGCTTTCTGTCTGGATATTATAACTGATCTGTGCAGACGAGTTGGAATGTCCGCAAAAACTGGGTTTTTCTTTACCTGCCAACACATCCGGGCGTTGGTCCTGGAAAACGACCGTTGCCGTTTTTGTAGTTGTGAAGCCGGGCGCCAGGTCCTTGTTCTCAAAAGACAATTTTCGTCCTACTGCACAACTGCTTACTCCCGCCATTATGGCAAAAGCAAGAAGAAAACTAAATCCCCTTTTCATAATTGTAAGTTTAAATTGTTACGATTCGCTGCCACCTCTCCCGCATTTAACCAAATAGCAAGGCAGCCTATAAAGATAGAATGACGATATAGCCGTAAGCTGTGACAGTTGTTAATACTATACGTGATATTGATCATGCAATCCCAAGGTGCTTCTTGTTTTTGTCAGGCAAGGGGTGTAGATTCATTGCCAAATACTCTCATTCATATATACTAATTACTCCAGATCAATTATGAAACAGATACTCATCCCGGCCTTGCTAGCTGCAGTTTCATGCACAGCAAAAAAAGAATGTTCCTCTTTATCCGAACAACTTGCCGGGGGCAAATGGGTCGATCTAACTTACAGTTTTTCCAATGAGACCCTTTACTGGCCTACTGCCGACCGCTTTACGTTCGACACCGTATTTGTGGGTCAGACGCCGGGAGGCTTTTATTATGAAGCTTTCAACTTCTGTGCGGCAGAACACGGTGGAACCCATTTAGATGCCCCCGTTCATTTTGCCCGGGGAAAATGGACCACCGATGAGATACCACTGGACAACCTGTGCGGCGACGCAGTGATCGTAGATGTTTCGGCCAAAGCGGTAAACAACCCTGATTACCAGATCGGCATTTCCGACCTGGAAGGATGGGAGAATACGAATGGTAAGATCCCTGATAATGCCATTTTACTCTTCCGCACCGGCTACGGATCTTTCTACCCGGATGCAAAAAAATACCTCGGTACCAACGAACGGGGACCTGAGGCTGTGGCCAAACTTCATTTCCCCGGCATTCACCCGGATGCTGCCGCCTGGCTGGTGAATAACCGAAAGATCAGAGCGGCAGGATTGGATGTTGCAAGCGTTGACTATGGGCAATCAAAAGATTTTAAAACCCACCAGGTATTATACGAAAAGAACATCCCGGGCTTTGAAAATGTAGCCAACCTGGATAAACTCCCGGAAAAAGGTGCGTATGTGATCGCCCTGCCCATGAAAATAAAACATGGAAGCGGCGGCCCGCTACGCATCGTGGCCTGGGTGAAGGATTAATTACTACCCGCATTAAACACGGAACAGAATCAGGACGGAAAATTCTTTCTAAAACTACACATACTGAAACACAAAGCCCGCCTTAACGGCGGGCTTTACTTAGTACTACCTGTTGCATTAATCCAGTTTGGCTGTTGCTGTTGCAGGACTGATTACGGTTTCAACTTCGGATACGTTGTTACAAGGGAACCCTCCCTTTTTTGCGTGTTCCCGTATCAGGTCGGCATTAAGCGCCTTGTAAATGCAATACATTTTATTGCCGGTCACATAACTCTGTATCCATTGAATGTCTGACCCCAATTCGGCCAGTACAGAGCAGGATTTCTTTGAAACCTCTTTTAATTGGCCAGGAGTCATGTTTCCTAAACCCGGGATCTCTCTTTCGATTACGAATGTTTTCATTTCTGTTTGTTTTGAATTGTTTGAATTTGTGTTTGCCTTTGTTGTTTGTGCGGCGGCTGTATAGCCGGTGAAAAGCAGGAAGGCAATGAGAAGATTGACTGTGTTTTTAAATAGTTTCATGTCAGTAGTTTTAATTATTAATGAATAGTGCAAAGCTATCGCCTGCTGCAGGCGGGAGCTGTAACGAATCATTCAAACAATGATACAGGCGATGGAACAAATCATTCAATCCATAGAAAAAAAAGTTCAGCAAGGGAGGAAATAAAACAAATCATTCAAGAGGTGAAACAGATCATCCGGGCAGGCGTCAGTGAAGGAGTTCGAGATAGGTCATTGGAAGCAACCCGAATTTCTTTTTAAAGCACTTGGTAAAATAAGAAGGGCTGCTGAACCCCGAATCGAATGTTATCTGGGAGATGCTGTATGGTTTCTTCCGCATCAGTTCTTTTGCTTTCTCCAGCCGGAATTCCCTGAGAAGGATATTCGGTGAAAAGCCCGTTAGCTGTATGGTCTTCCGGTACAACTGCGACTTGCTCATGGCCATGGCACGACAGTAATCGTCCACATCGAATTCAGCCTGTTGCCAGTTCTCTTCCAGCTGGCCGAACAGGCCGTTCAGCAGGTTCTCATCCTGGGGTGTGAGAACCCGCAGATTATTATTTTTAAACGAGACAGGTTCTTTTGAAAGAAGTGCTTTCACCGGGGAGGTGATGGCCACTTCCATGTCTGATGCGATCGAGCACATATAGGCAGCAAGTTGCAAAGTGTCTCCGAATAATTTATCGCTTTTTTCGATCGGCTCGCCTCCGTTGATCGACATGCGTATGCCTGCCGTACGGTCCCCAGATCCCCTGATGTCTTTCTGAATATCCATGGCGCAGCTGAGCGCTTTAGCAGCCGAGAGAAATGAGACAATGAAACAATGGCTCTCGTTCTCCACCTCGCTCCCGCCGTTCGCAGAAATACAGGAACGGATCAGCCGGTTATATCTTTCCATCATTTCATCGGCCTTATCGGTTCCCAGTTCATTGCGGAGCAGAACAGGGTCGGGCATTTTCAGGAACAGAAGGATCCGGAAGGATGGATCTGCAAAAACTTTCAGCCCGTCATCAGTCAGAGGGATATTCTCAGGGTCATATATTCTTCCGAGGAAAGAAGACACCAGGTCGGTATTTACTTCGATTATTTTATTGGGGATCAGGCCATGGGCCTTCCCATGAAGTTCCTCAACTGCTTCTTTTGTAGGTGCATCGATGAGACAAAAAATACTTTCACGCCCTTCATCCACCCAGTAGGTCATGCAGGTGCAGCCATAGGCATGCTGATGCATCACATCCAGCCGGTGAGCTTCGGCAACAGATTGTGCTTTTACCCCCGGTACAATATGTACATCCATGTAGATCGGCATGAAATCGTCAACTTTCTGTAAAAGATCACAAAGTTAGCCCAGAAAAACAAACTATATGACTGGTTTTTCCCAAAGGAGCCACTCCAGCTACTAATTACAGCAGTCTGCCAACGTATTTCACATATTTTGCCCCTTCGTGGAAAACAAAATCTGGTCTGAGGAGGGACGGATAGCTATTTTTGTAGCGGTCCCCAAAGGGGAATGGCAATATCTGTCTAAAAACTAACCCATTCATGAACATACCCTGCCGGTCCTGTTACAAGTGCGTGGTAAAATTATCTTTTTTACTATGCGGTGTTCTTTTTATCCAATTTGCAGCCAAAGCACAGAACAGTTTTGGCATTATGGCCGGCGGCGGTAAGACCTTACTCAAAAAAATACCCGGATCGATCGAAGATTTCAACCGTTACTCTTCCCGCACTTCTTTCTGGGGAGGGTTGACCGGCAAATTCGCTTTGGGCGAGCAGGGATTCAGTTTGTTCACATCGTTGAATTACGCCAGGAAGGGGTACAATTATCACCTGCAGAACAACACAGGGTTGAATAACACGATAAAGGATTCTTTCTTCACCCAGGACCTTAACTATGTTGATGTGAGCCTGTTCCTGCTGAAAAAATTCTCCCTCGATGAACGCACCGGTTTTTTCATTGGGGCCGGGCCTGTGCTGAATGTATTCGTTTCAGGTAAAGAAACAATTACCGCAAGTTATTTCGGGAGTGGAATGCCTTCGGTCAATACCACTAAGACCAACCTGCAAACTGGCACTTCGGCAGGAAACTATAAACGTCTCTTCCCTTCCATTAACCTGGTGGGAGGTGTTGAATTTGGCCGCTTCTCACTCTGCTTCAACTACAACATACCCATCGACTATTATTACATAGATTCCAGGAAAAAACTCCAGCACAGCCTTAAATCGTTTGGAGTAAGCGCCGGCTTCACCCTGTTAAAAACCAACAAGGGCGACCCGGTGCTGAAGGAAAGAAAAGTATACGTACCTAAGGAGACCAGGGAGAAGAAGATCGAACCGGTGAAGATCGACTCCACCCTTGATTCCGATGGTGATAATATTCTGGACTATAAAGACAAGTGCCCTGGCCACAAAGGGGTTGCAAAATACGACGGCTGCCCGGTACCGGACAGCGATGGAGATGGGGTGAACGATGATGCAGATAAGTGCCCGCAGGTGGAAGGACCGGTAAGCAATTATGGCTGCCCCGAATTCAAGGAGCCAGAAGTTCCTGTTTCGAAGGATACCATGCGCTTTACGATCTATTTCGAACAGGCTAAATCCGAATTGAAGACGAATGGATTCAAGACCCTGGATGAGGTTGTGCGGTTGATGAAGGCCGATCCTAAGCTGGTAGCCCAGTTCAATGGCCATACCGATTCCCATGGAAGCGTCGAAGCAAACAGCATCCGTGCCTTCAGCAGGGCTTCCATTTGTGCTGATTATGTGGCAAGCTTCTTCATTGATAGAAAGCGGCTGACAGTGGCCGCCTACTCAAACAGACAGCCCGTAGCTGATCTAAGGAATCCGTCGGTACAGTGGAAGAACAGGCGGGTGGAAGTACTGTTGTACGTGAAATAAATGTCCGTCGTCACTACGTTCCTATGGATTTGTGGTAAACCTCATCTCCGCACCATAGGCAGTGCCTGTGCTGTTGGTAGCATATGCACGCACATAATAAGTGGTTGCAGGATTCAAAGGCGACATCGGGGTTGAATACGCCCCCAAACCGCTTCCATCGTTGGTATGATTGCCGCTAACAACAGGGTTCGGTGAAGTGCTCCAGCAAACGCCTCTTGCCGTTACCGGCGATCCGCCATCGGCGATCACATGACCGCCGCATGTGGCAATAGTAGATGAGATAGCGCTTACAATGGCCGTTATGATCGTAGGCAGGTTATTTGGGGAGGAAGATGTGGTGAATATGACTTCATTTCCATATGCAGTTCCGTTGCTGTTGGTAGCATAAGCACGTAGATAATACGTAGTGGAAGCGGACAGGCCGGTAACAGAACTGGCGAATGAGCCGGTGCCCGTTCCGTCAGTTGTATGATTACCTGTTGTGACCGGGTTGGGCAATGTATCCCAGCAAACTCCCCTCGCTGAGACCGACGATCCACCATCAGTAGTGATCGTTCCCCCGCTGTTTGCAGAAATATGATCGATATGGGTGACCCCAGTTGTACTGATCACCGGCAGATGACCGGTTTGAACCTTATTCCAGTCAAGTTCTTTCTGACAGCCTGTGATCATTAGCAGGCAGATCATGGTGGTAAGCATGAAAGTAGATAGGAACTGGCTCTTCATTGGCCCCTGTTTAATTACCGTAAATATAGTTGAAATCCCGTGCAGCAGGTACTTGTGCAAAAGTTTTGCTTCATACCTTTATGCTTCACAAGCCAACTTAGCTCAGCTGGCAGAGCATTTCATTCGTAATGAAAGGGTCGTCGGTTCGAATCCGATAGTTGGCTCAGCTCTCATGCTGCTGTTGCATATTTAACCGATACAGCTGCACAAAACCCTCCCGCATGCTGATGCCAGGATAGAGCCGATGCAATGCGATCGGGGGCGTCGTAACATTTTTTGGCTAGAGAGAAATAAAAAAAACATAAAGCAAATCACTTTCTTACTCTTTTTTAAGGATTTTTTTTTGAGCTCCGCTATTTCCTTTTTAAGGGAAATGACCTCCTCCTGTTGTTCATGGATCAATTTTACCATTGGCACTACCAAGCTCGAATAAGGGCTGCCATACGCTTCCCGGTTACTTCAGAAAAATCCCGAACATCTGGCCACCGCCGATTGAATTCTGTAATGCAATCCCAAGGCCGTTCTTCCGTAGCCTGGATATGTTCTTCGTTCTGTCATGCTCATATCCCCTATATACACATCGTTACCTATGCCATGCACAGAAGCTCTGAAAGCTCAGGTGCCTGCACCGACACTGCTATTGACAACATTATCTGCCAGCGTGGGAGTTATATGTGTGGCATAACAGATACTACGGACAGTTACTCTGGCTCCACCATAGGATACCATTTCACCAGTGGCAGAGTCGGAAGTAATGTTGAATATGGTTACCGTGCTGTTGATACTAACACGCGGAAGGCTGGCGGATGCCGTCCTCCTGACCCACTATCGCTCTCAGAGCAACGGAAAGGAATGCTGGTGGCAGGAATAGGAAGGGCATTTGCACATTGGATAAGGTTTGCGTAAGTTAGGGGAATACTTTAAAAACAGAGTATGTGCGTGACAGGAACACTTGCTCCGGTGGGGAGCAACCGCCTGTATCTGCAATATTTAAAACACTAAAGCCCTATATTGCATATGGCAATACAGAAGTTAACACACAGGCTTATCAGCATGATCATTCAAACCAGAAATAGTTATATCCTGATGCGAGACAAATCATTTTTTTTATTACTACTGCTTTGTTGCTTAGCCTTCCGGTCGTTCCCGCAGGCAAATCACAGTGACAGTCTTTCTCAACTGCTCAAATCAGGCCAGGTTAAAAAAATGTCATTTACCGAGTTGTATAAAATCCAGTCAGATAATCAAAAACTGACCAAAGAACTGGCAATCGGTTTTTCAGAAGCCCTGATGGGCCGAGATGACCTGATGTCGGTCGACAGTTTGAAATGCAAAGCTTACCTGCAGGCGGGCAGCATATACAGCAAGTATGGAGAACTTGATAAAGCGGAAAAAGTATTCAGTCAATCACTCAGTATTGCACTGGCTAATAACTACCAGCCGCTTTTAATATCGATATACAATGCAAAGGGTTTATACTATGCCCGTAACAACAAAGACAGCCTCGCCATAGATTATTACACCAAATCCATCCAAACAGCGGAACAGCTGAAAGAAACAAGGGAAGTGTTGAAGACCTATGTGAACCTTACCAGCCTTTTTCTTAAACGGGCCCTGCTGGATAAGTGCATATCCTATGGCCTGAATGGGTTACCAATGGCTGAAAAGAATAACAGCCTGCGGCCTTTGGCCGGTCTGTCAATAAATATCGGAACCGCTTATTACCGGAAAAAAGACTACCCATCGGCCATAAAATATTTCAGAAAGAGCATCGGCGCATCTTCCAGGATCCAGGATTACGAAAAAATGATCAGTGCATTTGCTAACCTCTGCAGTGTATACACCCTACTTGATCAAAAAGATTCAGCAACATGGTACAGCAGTGCAACAGAAGGGCTGCTGACCAAAATGGATAGTCCCAATGAACTGGTACAGGCAAACAGTGTACTTGCGAAATATTATGTTACTTACGGGGACTACAAGAAGGCAATCAATTTTGCAAACAATGCGCTGGAAGTTTCGCAACGTACGCACATAGAAAGCCTGAACGGCCAGGATGCCTACCTGGTATTATACCAGGCCTACAGAGGACTCAACAATAAGGACAGTGCACTCCGTTCACTGGAACAATACTGGGCTTTAAATGAGCCCCGCCTGCTGCATGAAAAAGACAAGGCGGTAGTGGCTGTTGAACAGCAGTTCCAGCAATACAAAAAGGAACAGGAAATAACACTGCTCAAGAAAGATAAAGCCATGGGCCAAACGCAACGCAACAGCGCCATCATCGTTGCCCTGCTGCTGGCTATTGCCGCTTTTCTGTTTTACAACCGATTCCGGCTAAAGAAACGCTCATCCGATATACTTGCCACTAAAAACCGGGAGATCGAAAAACAAAAAGACATGATCCAGGCTTCATTGGGCGAAAAAGAAATCCTGCTCAGGGAAATTCATCATAGGGTAAAGAATAATCTGCAGATCATCTCCAGCCTGCTCAACATACAAAGCGAACATATACAGGATGAACAGGTGCTTTCCTCCATCCAGGAAGGGCAAAGCCGCGTGGAAGCCATGAGCCTTATTCACCAGAATTTGTACCAGTCGAAACACCTGAACAATGTAGATATCAGCAACTACCTGCAGCAACTCACCGCTTATTTATCCAATGTGTTTTCCGGCGAACGCAGATCGATACAGGTGAACGTGGAGACAGCTCATATCCATTTTGATATTGACACAGCCATTCCGCTCGGACTTATCGTCAACGAACTGGTAAGCAATGCCTATAAATATGCCTTTGATAAAAACAGTACCGGGCTCATCCATATCC
>CAZYAT010000063.1:0-15763 GCA_964645235.1 uncultured Ferruginibacter sp.
ATGGCACGTTGATGTATTTGTGCAGCTGCAGGGATAATTCCCATTCCGGATGCTCCTTGATGTACCCGATGATCAGCGGTGTTACCTGGTCTGCCTTATCCCATTCGGGCTGCAGGTACAGTTTGCAGGATGGGGAAACAAGCGCAGCGTATTGTTCGGCCCAGTCGAAATCCGATCGGTTATAGACAACAACTTTCAATTCGTTCGCATGCGGCAGTATCCCGGGCAGCGGCGCTTTGAATTTTTTTGGTGAGAGGCAGATCCAGTTCCAGGAGCCGCTGAGCGGGTGAGCGCCGGATGTTTCAATATTGGTTTCGTAACCTTTTTGCTGTAACGCGGTGGTAAGTGAGTCCAGGTTGTGCATGAGCGGTTCGCCGCCTGTGATCACAACCAGTTTGGCCGGTGTTTGTTCAACCGCTGCAACCAATTCATCGATGGTCATCCGGGGATGATCCGAGGCATCCCAGCTTTCCTTCACATCGCACCACACGCATCCCACATCGCATCCGCCGAGGCGGATGAAATAAGCGGCACGTCCCTGGTGGAAACCCTCGCCCTGCAGGGTGTAGAAATGTTCCATCACGGGAAAGGCGGCAGAGCCTGTTTCGGTTGTTTGCATGATTGCGGTGTTCGGCTACGCCTGGTTCTTGTATTTGGTTTCGCAGGCCATCAGCGTGTTCATGAGCAGGGCGGCGATGGTCATCAACCCCACACCTCCGGGTACCGGTGTAATGTAACTGCATTTGGGAGCCACGCTGGCAAAATCAACATCGCCCTTGATGGCGAAGCCTGATTTTTTGGATGCATCGGCAACACGGGTGATGCCCACATCAACCACCACGGCGTTTTCTTTTACCATATCGGCTTTTAAAAATTCGGGAATGCCCAGGGCGGCAACGATGATATCCGCCTGCAGGCAGATTTCTTTCAGGTTCGATGTTTTGCTGTGACAAACCGTTACCGTGCAATTGCCCGGGTAGCTGTTGCGGCTTAATAAAATACTGATGGGCCTGCCAACGATATTGCTGCGGCCGATCACCACGGCGTGCTTGCCGGCTGTTTCGATCTTATAATGTTCCAGCATGAGCAGGATGCCGTACGGCGTGGCAGGGATGAAGGTGGGTAAACCCTGCACCATCTTGCCGATGCTTACAGGATGAAAGCCATCCACGTCCTTATCCGGGTGAATGATACTGATGATGGTTTCTTCGTTGATCTGTTTGGGAAGCGGAAGCTGAACAAGGATGCCGTCTACATCTTCGTCGGTATTCAGTTTTTCAATGGCGTTGATGAGTTCCTGTTCGGAGATCGTTTCTTCAAAACGCAGGAGGCTGCTTTTGAAGCCCACTTCTTCACAACTCTTTACCTTGCTGGCTACATAGGTTTCGCTGGCGCCGTTGTTGCCAACCAGGATGGCGGCGAGGTGCGGTGTTTTTTTGCCTTCTTTTTTAAGCAGGTCGGTTTTGTCTTTTACTTTCTCTTTAACGGAGCGGGAAACAAGTTTACCATCTAATAGTTGCATGGGGCAAAAATACGCAACTCCCGGTTGATTTTCTCCTTGCATCCGCAACAGCGCTGATTATTTTGAGCGGGTTAATACCTTCCTCATGAAAACGCTTTTCTTTCTTCTTTTGATCCTGTGTGATGTTTCTTCATTGTATGCACAATCGGTGCGGTACCCGCTGGCACAACCGTATACCGGCTTGTCGGCGTATAGTTCGGTGCAGCATGATCCCTTGTCGTTTACCGGTAACCAGGCGGCCCTGGCGCAGCTAACACAGGCAGGGTTGGGTATTTATGGTGAACGGAGATTCATGTTGAAAGAAAACAGTTCCTACACGATGGGTATCGCTGTACCTAGCCGGTTGGGTAATGCCGGCCTGGTGCTGCAGTATGCGGGTTTCGCCCATTTCAATGAAAGCAGGGTCGGACTTGCCTACGCCCGCAGGTTGGGGGCATTGCTGGACCTGGGCATTCAGTTTACTTATTATGGATACCGGGTTCCGGTTTATGGCGGCGCTTCCACAGTAACCGTGGAAGCCGGCATTCTGTTGCACCCGATCGATAAATGGAATCTGGGGGTGCATGTGTACAACCCGGTTGGTGGCCGATTGGGTAAATCCACGTCGCCGCTGTTGAAGCATGAAAAGCTGGCATCGGCTTATAAGATTGGTTTGGGGTACGACGCTTCGGAACAGTTTTTCATCAGTGCGGAAATTGTCAAGGAGGAAGACAAGCCGGTAAATGCGATCGCCGGATTTCAGTATCGCTTCACCCAACAGTTTTTTTTGCGTGCTGGATTTGTTTCGGAAACAACCTTGCTGTATGCGGGGGCTGGTATAAGCTGGAAATTGTTCAGACTTGATATCTCTGTATCCTACCATCCGCAATTGGGCTTTTCGCCCGGTATCCTGCTTATTGCACAACGTAAAAAGAAGCAAGCATGATGAAGTTTTTCTTCATAGCCATCTCTTGGTTGTTGTGTTATGGTTCAATACATGGGCAAGGGTTGCAATCACCCAACACAATACTCGAACAGCAATTGGAAAATGCAACACCCGAGCGTACGGAAGCGGAAGCAGATGACGATCAGCTTGTGCAGCAACTGGAACAATACCGGCGTGATCCCTTGGATCTGAACAATGCCGATGAAACAGAGCTGGCGGCGCTGATGCTGCTTTCGCCGCTGCAGATCCAGCATTTCATTAAATACAGGAGCATGCTGGGTAAGCTGGTTGATGTGCTGGAATTGCAGGCTGTGCCGGGTTGGGATATATATACGATACGCCGGATCGGGCCTTATGTGAAAACAGGTTCGGAGCAGGGTTTGAAAAAAAACCTGGCAAGCCGTCGTCGGAATGGCGACCATCATATCCTGTTTCGGGTATCACAGGTGCTGGAACAATCAGCGGGATACAGGCCCGATTCGGGCGCCATCAATTATTACCGGGGTTCGCCGCAAAAATATTTTCTGCGATACCGGTACGACTACAAGAACCTGCTTCAATATGGCTTGGTGGCTGAAAAGGACCCGGGTGAGCAATTCTTCCGGGGCGGTCAGAAAAGCGGGTTTGATTTCTACGCCTTCCACCTGTTTATACGAAATGCAGGCCTGGCGAAAGAGGTTGCGTTGGGCGACTTCACCGTGAATATGGGGCAGGGCCTGATTCAATGGCAAAGCCTGGCATTTAAGAAGAACGCGGATGCCGTGAAGATAAAACGGGAATCGGCGGTGCTGCGGCCTTATCATTCTGCCGGCGAAAGCAATTTCTACCGGGGTGCCGCTGTAACCCTTGCCAGGCGAAACTGGCAGGCAACGTTGTTCGGCTCTTCGCGAAAGCTGGATGCCAATCTTGCTGCGGACAGTACTCCGGCTGTGGGCGATCATGTAACATCGCTTCAAACTTCCGGGCTTCACCGCACGAATTCGGAATTGGCCGATAAAGGAGTGCAAACGCAAATTTCCTGGGGCGCTGCCTTGTCATACAGGTATGAGCAACTCCATATTGCATTGAATACGGTACATCACCAATTCGGTTCACCACTGCGTAAGGCTCCCGAACCCTATAACAGGTTTCAGCTGACCGGGACCAGGTTTGGCTATTACAGCATCGATTACAGCTACAGTTTCCGGAACATCCATCTTTTCGGCGAGGTTGCCGCAGATCGAAGGTTTACAGGTGCGCTATTGGCTGGGTTGATCGCATCGGTTTCGCCGTCGGTAGACCTGGCGGTTCTGTATCGAACCATGCCTCCAGCCTATCAAACCATACATGCGTCGGCATTTACAGAAAATACCAATCCCGGAAATGAGCGGGGGTTATATATAGGAACGGTGATCAGGCCTGGTCCGCGTATCCGGCTGGATGCCTACATCGACCTGTTCCGGTTTCCCTGGCTGAAATACCAGGTGGATGCGCCATCGGGAGGATCAGAGGCCTTCGTTCAATTGAGTTATGTACTTCCACGGCGGGTAGAGCTTTATGCCCGGTACCGGGTTGATAACAAGCCCGGTAACAGCAACGAAGTAAATGCAGTATCCAACTGGATTTTAACGGAATCAAGAAAGAATTTTCGGCTACACCTGGTATGTTGGATGGGCAGGAACCTGGCGGTACGGGCAAGAATTGAAACGACCCGGTTGCAAGGGCGGGGGAAGGTAAGGGATGAGGGCTTTTTGTGTTACCTCGATCTGCTCTTCGGAAATAGCCAAAAAAGACTCTCCGGAAACCTCCGGTTACAGTACTTCGAAACGGGTAGTTACGACAGCCGGATATATGCCTATGAAAACGATGTTCTTTACAATTATGCGGTTCCCTCATTTTATAATAAAGGGTATAGATATTATATAAATATGGCTTATGATGTATCTCCGAGATGGAAAACCTGGCTACGATGGTCGCAAACCCTGTATCGTGATGAAACCTTTATCGGGAGCGGGTTAGATCAGATCCCGGGAAACAGCCGTTCAGAGGTTCGGGTACAGGTTCAGTACCGCCTTTAACATTTTTTATAGTTTGTGCAGCAGATCGGCATATGTCGTTGTCCTATAAGGAAGATGACCCAGGAAGGGTATTTAATTTAACATTATTTTGACGTTAAGAAAATATCCTTATTTTTACACATCATTAAACTCAATCTAAATGCACATGAGAAGATTTTTAACACTGTTTACAATGCTCATGCTCTGTGGAGTGTTGGCATTTGCCCAGAGCCGGGTGGTGACCGGTAAGGTTACTGATGCAGACGGTAACCCGGTGGCGTTTGCAACCATCAAGATAAAAGGCACCAATACTGGCCTTTCTGCTGATGCAAACGGAGCTTACTCCATTAAGGTAAATCCAGGAGCCGTTCTTGTTATTTCTGGGGCCAGTTTCAAAGAAGCTGAAGTTCCGGTTGGAACACAGAATGTACTGAGCACCATTTTGGAAAAAGGCGGAACCGACCTGAAAGAGGTTGTAGTTACAAGCGCCTTCGGTATCAAGCGTGCTGCCAGAAGTACTTCTTCTGGTGTTCAGCAATTGACAGGAGACCAGGTTAATACCATCCGCCAGACAAACGTGAACAACGCCTTGGCTGGTAAAATCGCAGGTGCACAGATACGTAGCCAATCAGCTGCAAAACTTGGTGCAGAAACAACCGTTCGCCTTCGTGGTGAAAACCGGATTGGTGTTGGCGGAGGAGCCTTGTATGTAGTAGACGGAACAATCATGCCGAGCAGTGCGGATATCAACCCCGACGACGTAGAAGACTATACCGTACTTCAAGGTCCTGCGGCCGCTGCTCTTTTTGGCCCAGATGGTGCGAATGGCGCCATCGTTATTACGCTGAAAAAGGCGAAGAAAGGTGCAAAAGGTGTTGGCCTTGAATTGAACTCAGGTGTTCAATTCGACAAAGTATACATTGTTCCTGATTACCAAAATTCATATGCTGGTGGTGCATCCGGCGATTTCTACAAGTATACGTGGAAACCTGGTCAGCCTGAGGCTTGGAAAGCGCTCGATGGCAAATACTACCACGACTATACCGATGACGCCAGCTGGGGTCCCCGTATCGCCGGACAGGAATACATACCCTGGTATGCATGGTATCCCGGAAGTGAGTACGCGTTCAAAACCACTAAACTCACTGCACAGCCTACCAACGTTCGCGATTTCTGGGAAACTGGTGTAACAAAAACGAACAACATTAGCTTCTCTAAGGCTACTGATAATTTGAGTTTCAGAGCTTCCTATACCAACCTCGACATCAAGGGTATTACACCCACCGAGTTCCTGAAACGTCATACGTTGAATGTAAATATTACAGCTGACCTGAGCCCTCGCTGGACAGTTAGTGCCAACCTCAACTATATAGCTGAGAATAGAAATACAGAAAGTGATGATGGTTACTCTAACCAGACAACCGGTTCATTTGGTTCATGGTTCCACCGGAATATCGACATGAACAAAATGCGGGAATTGCGTAACCTGAAGAGCGCCGAAGGTATCCTCTCCAGCTGGAACCACGGTAACCCCGACAGCTACTCTGCTGCCGCTCCTGGCAAATTCTACGGTGGTAACTACTGGTATAATTTCTATCAGTATTTTGATTATATCCGCAACGACATTCGCAGGGATAGGTTGTTTGGAGATGTTGGTGTTACATATAAAGTAACCAACGACTTGAAAGTAAGATTTACTTACCGTAAACAACAGCTGACCACTAATAGCGAAACAATTTATAGAAGCGAACTGGAAGCAAGTGCGAATCAGATGTCATTCAACCCATTCCAGGGGAATGCCAGGGCCGCTTATGGTACAGCTAATACCTTCAGCGATCGCCAGAACTATGAAGGTTTGATCACATATTCAAAAAAGATCAAGAGTTTCCAGATCAATGCCAACGCTGGTTTTGATATCTTGAAAACAAGAAACCGTAACATCAACGCAAATACCATGGACGGCTTGAATGCTCCGGGCCTGTATGCGCTCAGTAATTCCCGCTCGCCCATTAACTATGGAAACTTGCGTCAACAGTTTACCCGCCGCGGATTGTTCATACGTGCGGATATCGGATTCCGTAACTTCCTGTTCGTTGAAGGTTCTTACCGCAGAGACTATACATCTGCAGAACCGAAGGAGAATCCCTTCATTGATTCTAAATCAGGCGGCTTGTCGTTCGTTTTCAGCGATCTGACCCGGAAATTCCTGCCTTTCATCAGCTATGGTAAGATCAGGGGATCTATTGGCCAGATGATTGAGCCATTGGCAACCTACCAGTTAAACAGGAACTATACGATCGGTGTGAACCAATGGAATGGAAACTTCCTCACTACCGAACCCGACAACCTTCCTGATCCGAACCTCAGAGGTTCTACCAATACAGAAAGGGAATTGGGCCTGGAAATGCGCTTCCTGAAGAACCGTGTTGGTTTCAATGTTACTTATTGGGATAGGACCAACAAAGACTTCCCGATCAATACCGGAGTTCCTGCTCAAACAGGGGTTACAACCCTTTCAGTAAACGCGGGTGAGATCGCCAAGAAAGGATGGGATGTAACAGCCTTTGTTAAACCTGTTGCTACCAATAACCTGGAATGGGAGATTACCGGAACATGGGGTTACCTGACCAAGAACGAGGTGGTAAGTATTTATCCTGGTATCAACAGGGTGGTTACCGCTTCTGGTGCTTTCTCAGGAACATCTTCAGCTTATCTTGTTAGTGAAATCAACCAGCCTTGGGGACAATTGTTCGGTGGCGGTATCACAAAGATCAATGGCAAACCGCAATTGACAAGCGCAGGCTTATTTATTCGCCAAGCCGATACCAAGTTCGGAAGTGCGCTTCCGCAGTATACCGGTGGTGTGCAGAATAACTTTACCTTGTTCAAAAACTTCACCATCAATGTTAACATCGACTACTCGTATGGTGGTAAATTCTTCTCGCTGTCTGACTTCTGGGGTACATTCTCTGGTCTGACTGCACGTACAGCTGAACTGAACGACAGAGGTATTCCTGTTCGTGACCCGGTTGCTGACGGTGGTGGCGTACACGTATTCGGCGTAGATGCTACCGGTAAAGACGTTGATTACTATGTAGATGCTCAGACTTATTTCCACCAGTTCAGGAATGGCAACATCTCTGAAAACAGTGTATATGATCTGACGTTTGTTAAGTTAAGGGAATTAAGCATTGGTTATAGAATCCCGGTTGACAAACTCGGAATTGGTAAATACGTTCGTACTGCCGTATTCTCAGTTGTATCACGTAACCCATGGTTAATTTACAGCAAAACAAGGGGCTTCGATCCGTCTGAGATCAGCGCTACATATGGTGAAGACGGTCAGCTTCCGGGAACCAGGTCATTTGGTGTGAACTTAAAACTTGGTTTCTAATTAATAACCACCTTAAAACTTATATACAATGAGAAATAAGTCAATTAAAAAACTAGCATCCGCCTCCCTCTTCGCACTGGCGATAGCGGGTGCAGGGTGTGCTAAAATAGGCGATTTCGGTAACACCAACGAGAACCCGAATGGTATCACAACGCCGATCCCTTCGGCATTGTTAACCAATGTGCTGTCTCAGTTGGGTGGTTTTGGTACAAATACGCGTACGGTTACATACGCACAGTATGTTTCTGAGAACCAGTATACCGACGTCTCCCTCTATGCATTGCCACAATTGGAGATGGGCGGCACCTATTCAGGTCCTTTGCAGGATTGTCAATCAATCATTGATTACAATATCAGCAACCCTGGCGCCGCCGCTGCCTACGGATCAAACAACAACCAGATCGGCATAGCCCGGATTCTGAAGGCTTTCTTATTCTGGCAAACTACCGACCGCTGGGGTGATATTCCATACAGTCAAGCCCTGAAAGGTGCTTCTAATTTCACACCGAAATACGACCTGCAGGAAGAGATTTACTTTGATATGATCAAAGAATTGAAGGAAGCTGCCGCTGGTTTTGATATCGGTGCACCCATCAAGGGTGATATCATTTACAATGGCAATATGGACAAGTGGAAGAAATTCGCCAATAGCCTTCGGCTCATTATGGCGGTTCGTATGACCAAAGCATACCCCGCGGCAGGTGGTAAAGCTGCTTTGGCTGCCGCCGAAGCTGTAAACGCCCCAGGAGGATTGATCACTTCCAACGCGGATAATTTCACCCTGGTTTTCCCCGGTGGCTTCTTCAAAAACCCTTGGTTCGCAACCTACGAAGCCCGGGATGATTATGCAGAAAGCAAAACACTGGGTGATGTGTTGAATGGCTTGGGTGATACCCGCCAGTCTAAATACGGAACCAACAGCGTAACATTCCCTTATGGATTGACCAGGGACTTGGCTGTTTCTTTCTCAAACAGCGTAGGTAACGGACAATCCCGCGTACTGGCAGCCAGCATGAGGGCTGATAATTCTCCGGTATTCATTCTGCCGGCCGCTACCGTTCTTTTGGCAAGGGCCGAGGCCTATGAAAGGACTTGGATCACAGGTCCATCCAGTGCCGAGGCTGATTACAATGCTGCTGTTGCCGCTTCGTTTGAGCAGTGGGGAGTTACAATGCCGGCTGCTTACTTGACAGGTCCGGCTAACTATCAGAGTGGCGCTGGTGTTCCTACTAATATTGGCGCTGGTTCTGCTCCTTATGATCAATTCCGTCTGGCTGATAACAATGTGCAGGACGCTGCTACACCAAACAAACTGGCAAGGATTGCTCTTCAACGCTGGATTGCTGCTTATCCGAACGGTAACGAAGGTTGGGCAGAATGGCGCCGGACCGGTGTTCCGAATCTGAAAGGAACCCGTTTCGCTACCAATTCAGGCAAACAGATCCCACGCCGCTACGTGTACGGTGTTAATGACTACAGCCTTAACAACGAGCAAACAAAAGCAGCAGCTGCCCGTATCACCGGTGGAGATACGCAGGATGGCCGCGTATGGTGGGACAAACCATAATGATATCAATGAACCACCGGGCCAACAGCCTGGTGGTTCTTCATAAATTTTGTAAACAACACAAAATCACTAAACATGAAATATTTGAAATTCGCAAGGCACATAGCCATCCTCGCTGTAGGAGCTTTAGTGTTCAGTGCCTGTAAAAAAGACAAATTGGCCTCGCCAATGGGTGATGCAGGGCAAACCCTGGTAAAAATCATCAATGGAGGTACGCCGGCCAGCATTGTTAAAAAGCCGGTTGACTTTGTACCTACGCCCAGCACGGTACTGGCTGTAGAGCTTCGTCGCGATATTCCGAACGAAACGGAATTGAACAAAACGATGATTGTTACCATAAAAGATGATACCGCCGCGGTTCGTGCTGCGAATCCAGCATATATTCAGATGCCAACTGCATGGTATACCCTGCAAATGGATGGCGTTAAGACCGGCGGGCAGGGCGGTACTATCACTTTCACTTTTAAACCAGGTGAGTTCTCAAAAGAGATATATGTAACGATCCCGAATGCTACGCTGATGAATCCAAGTTCATTGTATGGTCTTGGTTTTACCATTACTACAGCTGATGCTGGTAGTAAGATATCCACTCAAAAGTCGGTGGTTATCGAGATCGGTGCTAAGAATAATTGGGATGGAGTTTACAGCAATGTTAAGACAAATACATTCTTAGATGTTACCAATTCAGCTTTCACACGCCTTGATGAAGATCAGCAGTACTCATTGATTACAGCCGGTGCTACAAAATGTATCGTCTGGAACGATGACCTGAATGGTGGAGGTGCTGGCTATATATTCCTGAATGGCGGATCCGGAACATATTATGGTGGTTACGGTATCGTGATTCTCTTCAACCCGGCCACCAATGCCATCAGCGAAATCTATAACTATTACGGAGATCCTACATTACCAGCTTCACTTGGTCAGTCTACAGCAGGTGGCAGTGGTCCTCCAAACTATTCTGCCAGCAATACCCGCAGGGCTGTACTGGATCCTTCCGGTATTAACGCTGTACAGGGTAATAAAGATATCAAGATCAAGCATTGGTTGGTTCAGCCAAGTGTGGTGCCTGCTCCTCCGAGCATCCGTACCTACTTTGACGAGACATGGCAGTATGTTGGTTCGAGATAATATTCCAGTGATAACATTCACTTGAACAAAGAGCCTCATTTGAGGCTCTTTGTTTTTTACCTTTGTGCAAAATGACAATAATATGAGTAATCAAGCCGATCAGCCCAACCAGATCAATATTGAGATTTCGGAAGAGGTTTCCGAAGGAGCCTATGCGAACCTCGCAATTATAACGCACAGCCACGCGGAGTTTGTGATTGATTTCGTAAACGTCATGCCGGGCACACCCAAAAGCAAAGTAAAAAGCCGTATCATATTGACCCCTTTCCATGCAAAGCGCTTTATGAAGGCAATGGTGGATAATGTGAAGAAATTTGAGGCCGCCAACGGTACCATACAGGATATGGAAGCGGTAGAAGTGCCGTTTAATTTTGGCGGGCCAGCTGCCCAGGCTTGAGTTGTTTGCGGGGAAGCCTTTTACAGGATCCCGTCATCTGCAAAACTGTAATAACCTTCATCGCTTACGATTATGTGATCGATCACCCGGATATCAATATAGGCGGCCGCGTGTTTTATCTTACGGGTGAGTTCTTCATCAGCCAGACTCGGGCGAAGGCCGCCGGAAGGATGATTGTGACAGAGAATGATAGAGGTAGCGCCTTCCTCCAGGGCTCTTTTAAGAATCACCCGGGGATCTGCAACCGTACCGGTGATGCCACCACGGCTGATGATCTCGAAGCGTAGTATCTTATTCGATCTGTTAAGATAGATTACGGCGAATACTTCGTAAGAGAGATCCCGGAGTGTTGATTTAAGATAGCCGGCAATTTCACCACTGGAGCGGACTACCGTTTTACCCGCCGGCAATAAGCCCTCCCTACGCCGGCCAAGTTCAAGGGCAGCAATAATTGATACGGATTTGGCGGTACCAATGCCCTTGATCTTTTTCAGGTCGGCCAGGCTTCGCTTTCCTAAGTCATGAAGACTGTTATTGCAAGCGGATAGCAGGTCCCTGGCCAATTCAACAGCACTCTTCGATTTCGTGCCGTTATTAAGAAGTATTGCTATAAGTTCAGCATCGCTGAGCGTTTCCGCACCCTTATCCAGGAGTTTTTCCCGTGGCCTGTCGCCGGTAGCCCATTTTTTTATTGATGTGGATGTGTTGTTGACATTTTCCATGAAAGCTTCCATAAATCATCTAAATAAATGATACTTTCGCAGCGAAGTACATCTCTATCTTTTCAATGTAACATTCTATGGAATCAAATGCAAAGATTTTTTCCGGTACCGGGTCGCAGTATTTAGCGGAAAAAATTGCGAAAAAGTTCGGAGAACCTCTGGGAAAAGTTAATATCCAACGATTCAGTGATGGTGAGATATATGTAGAGTTCAAAGAAAGCATCCGGGGACGTTTCGTCTTCCTCATCCAAAGCACATATGCGCCTTCCGATAACCTCATGGAACTGTTGCTGATGATCGATGCCGCCAAGCGTGCTTCGGCTTACAAAGTGATTGCTGTGATACCGTACTATGGTCTGGCACGGCAGGATCGAAAAGACAGGCCCCGGGTCTCGATTGGATCCAAGCTCGTTGCCAATATGCTTACCGCTGCCGGTGCAGATCGGGTGATTACCATGGACCTGCATGCGCCACAGATACAGGGCTATTTTGATATACCCGTAGATCATCTCGACTCATCCGCCATATTCATTCCCTATATAGAAAGCCTGAAACTCCCTAACCTTACTTTTGCCGCTCCGGATGTAGGAAGCGCAAATCGTATACGTGAGATTGCCACCTATTTTGAGTGTGAAATGGTAATATGCGACAAGCACCGCAAAAGGGCCAATGAAATTGCCAGTATGGTTGTTATTGGGGATGTGACGAACCGGGATGTAGTCTTAATCGATGATATCTGTGATACCGGCGGCACCCTCGCAAAAAGTGCGGCGCTGATGATGGAGAACGGAGCCCGCAGTGTGCGAGCTATGTGCACACACCCTGTTTTGAGCGGAAACGCGTATAAAAACATTGAAAATAGTGTTCTTTCGGAGTTGGTTGTATGCGATACCATTCCCTTGCGGGGTGAGTGCACGAAGATTAAAGTGATATCTACCGATGAATTATTTGCAGTTACTATACGTAATGCTTTTGAAAACAAAAGTATAAATAGTCTTTTTATGCGAAGCCGGATGGAGAATAAAAAGTAAGCTCTTATCAGGATTCCGACTATTTTCTCCGGATTTTTCCTTTGGCCCTTGGAGGTTTTCCGTTACCTTTGCGCCTCACAAAAACCAAAAAAATGAAAGCAATTACAATCGAAGGACAACTGAGGACCGACAGCGGGAAGAAAGCCGCCCGCCAACTTCGCTCTCAGCAATCTGTGCCGGGTGTAATTTATGGTGGCTCAAAAGAAATTAATTTCCATGCTCCTGCTGCAGCATTCAGAGACATCGTTTACACACCGGAATTCATTCTGGCAGAAGTAAAGGTAGACGGCAATACCTACCGCTGTATCCTAAAAGATCTGCAGTTTCACAAAGTAACCGATGAACTCCTGCATGTAGATTTCCTCGAACTGGTAGATGACAAAAAAGTGATCGCAACTTTGCCGATCAAATTTGTGGGTACTCCAGCGGGCGTAAAAGCCGGTGGTAAGCTGGTAACAAAGATGAAGACTCTCAAGGTAAAAACACTTCCGAAATACCTGAGGGAAAGTATCGAGGTGAATATCGATAAACTTGAACTGAATAATAACATCCGCGTGGAAGATGTGGTTGCGGAAAATATGGAGATATTGAACTCTCCCCGTATCCCGGTAGCTTCTGTAACGATGACACGTCAGTTGAAACAGGAAGAGGCAGCCGGTGGCGCGAAAACGGAAGCTCCTGCAGCAGCAGCCGCGGCCCCAGCAGAGAAAAAATAAGGAACCATGTTATTTCATTGATAGTAAGCCTTCCTTACCGGGAAGGCTTTTTTTTCACCGGCTGGTAAGGCCATGAAACTTTAATTACCTTTGCCAGCCTAAAACAGCATCACCATGGGAATGGATAGAAATACGGTCATTGGCTTTGTACTGATAGGAGCGCTTTTGATAGCTATGTTTGTTATCAACAGCAGAAGCAACCAGGCTTACCTGGCTGAGCAGAAACGCGTGGAGGATTCCATTGCTGCGGTAAAAGCAAAGGCAGATAGTATTTCACGAAAAGCGGATGCGCCCAAACTGGATTCTCTCGAAAAACGGAAACAACAGCTTCCGGGTGCTTTTATTACTGATTCCTCCGGTGTCGAGCGCTTTGATACACTGGAAAATGAACTGGTCAGGGTTGTTTTGACGAATAAGGGGGGGCAGCCTAAACAGGTTGAATTGAAAAAATTCAGGAATGCAGAGGGGAAACCGGTAGTTCTTGGAAAAGGAGGCTTTAATAAATTGTCGTATACCTTCAATGCGAAAGATAACGGATCACTTGAAACCGGGAATATCCTTTTCAGTATATCCGGTAAGCAAAACAATGCCGATAAATCGGGAAGTATTTCCTACACACTGCAGGATACCACAGGTAAACAACTTGTGCACACCTATTCTTTGGCGCCAGGGAGTTATATGCTCGACCTGAAAATATCCGTGAGCGGAGCCGATAAACTGTTTACAAATAATGCCATGAACCTCTTCTGGCAGACAGAAACAGATAAGGCTGAGAATGATCTTCATTACGAACGTATGCAGACACATATCTGCTACCTCGAAAACGGAAACTACGATTTCGAAAACCTGGGCTCGGGAGACGATAAGAACTTCGAGAAACCGGTTGACTGGCTGGCCGTCAAGCAACAATTCTTCGTGTCGGCGATCGTAGCGAAAAATAAAATGCAAAGTGCCATTGTGAAATGGACGGTTCCAGCGGATTCCCTGAAAATTGTGGCTCAAACGACGGCAAGTTGCCGTATTGCTATATCTGGAGGAGCCGTTACCGAGCTACCTCTCCAGTTGTATTATGGCCCGAGTGATTATAACGTATTGAGTAAGTACAATAATAAGATGGAGAATATTGTGCCCTACGGAAGCGGAATATTCGCTTTTGTGAAATACATCAACCGGCATTTTCTGTTACCCATTTTTGATTTCTTGCGGGACCACATTGCCAGTATGGGCATTGTAATTCTCATTCTTACATTGATTATACGATTGATTACATCTCCTATCCTATATAAAAGTTACCTGAGCGGAGCTAAAATGAAAGCCTTAAAACCCGAAGTAGACCTGTTAAAGGCCAAGTTTACGGATAGTAAGACAGGCCAGCTCGATCAGCAGGGATTTGGAATGGAGCAGATGAAATTGTGGAAGTCGGCCGGGGTTAGCCCATTGGGGGGATGTCTTCCGGCACTATTGCAGATACCTATATTTATGTCTCTCTATTATTTCTTCCAGTCGAATATCTCTTTGCGGGGTGAAAGTTTCCTGTGGGCGAAAGATCTTGCTGCGTACGATTCCATCTGGACATTTGGACATGTTCCGCTGCTTAATACTCTTTATGGTGATCATATTAGTTTGTTCACCATTACCGCTACTCTCACGAGCTTAATCATTTCCATATACAGCATGAGCAGTATGCAGGATAATACAAATCCTGTAATGAAGTACATGCCCTATATTTTCCCGGTTCTGCTGCTTGGAATATTCAACAATTTGCCTTCAGCGCTTACCTGGTATTATACAGTTTCAAACACGATCACATTAATACTTCAGATAATTATTCAGAAGTATATTATTAACCATGAGAAAATACTGGCACAAATTGAGGAAAACCGTAAGAAGCCGGTAAAACCCAATAAATTCCAGGAACGCCTGCAAGCAATGCAGGAAACACAGAAAAAACTACAGGAAATGAAGAAGACTGGAAAATAGGATGAATTTGCACTATACTGATAAACTGCATCGGATCATATCCGGTGCAGTTTTTTTATGCGGGAACGAAGGTTGGCATAGGATTTTATTACCTTTAACCCAAATATAAAAAATGAAAAGAGCCAGTTTTTTTTTGATCCTCATTGCATCCTTTCTCAATAATGTAAAAGGACAAGGGCAAAAAATACTTTCTGAGGGTACATTAATTTACAACGTTGAAATTGTGTCAGGGAACTCGGTAAGTACGGCAACGAATACAATATACCTCAAGGGTAACAATTGCAGAACGGATATGGTAAGTACCTTAGGTAGGGAAGTCACCATTTTCAATTCAAAATCGGA
>CAZYAT010000064.1:0-13609 GCA_964645235.1 uncultured Ferruginibacter sp.
TTAAATAAATATTTCATTTATTTATGAAATTTTATTATTTAATGCATCTTTAACCAAGAGTTTGCTAAGTGATGACAAATTAGGGTTTACTTTACCCTATCTTTGCCGTCCAAACAAAAAAGTTTACTATAATAGCTTATTATATCATTTTTTGCTTAATTTGACTATTATTTGAAAGCCCTAATAGACTAAATCAGTATAATATCCGTTAGTATAATACTACGGGAATTGTTATTAAAATCGGGAGATAATCATGTCAGCTACCACACCAAAGATGCTTTTTACGCCTAAAGCATTACACCTCATTTTAGAGGCATTTGGCAACTCCATCAACGAAGATGGCTTTATAATTGACAAAAATGGCGAACCAGTCTTTACTCCAGAGGGGGAAGAAATAGAAGCATCCAATTTTTGCGGATTGAAAAAAGGTTCTTTAATATTTATTAAAGATGACCTTCATTCTATAATGAATCTTGCTGAAGGCAAGTATTAATCTTATTTTTGCCTTTAATGGCGAAGGCACAATCCCCAATAGCAGAAAAAATACGTAAGCACGCTTCTAAAAAAGGTGTCACTATCATATTAGATTATGAGGATACCTCTGAGGAAGCCCGCCAGGGCGCTACTTCATCTTTCGACCATAGAAACAAGGTATTAACCATAGTTGTAAGCGACTTAATCAAAAAGGGAGAGAAAGAATTGATATTTGAGCTAATAAAAAAGGTTCATGAAGATGGTGAGTTAATATGGAGAACCGATAGAACAGATACCTTAACCTCATATATTGATTACACAAAGGCTGGGAGCGACAAAAATCTGCTTTCCTTTTTCCAAGATAAACTATCAAAAGATGATTTTGAAGCCCTAAAAATGGCTTGTTTCATCCGTAGCGAAAGTAAAAAGCATCATAATGTACATGAATATAAAAAAGATATAAGACAGACTTTTGGTGACAGGGGAGCGAACATAGCAAATCTTTGCTCCGCCGGCTATTTTGAAGAAGAATTTATGCCACTTTATAAAAATAACTCTCCCGAGGTATTTAAAGAGTTTTATGAATTGGCAGTCGGCAAAAAAGCACGTGCTTTATTTATTCACAACATGATGACAGTTGTAGAGATTGAGGATGAATTTGAAAAGATGGTTAATAAAGCATTAATATATCACATGGCTGATTTTAGGGTACATGCTTTAGGAGATGCGAATGTAAAAACGCTAAAAGCATTTTTTGATAATAGAATAGCTGATGAAGCAGAGAGATTTAAAATACGAAGGGTATATGAAACTTCTTACCCATCTTTTGCCACAGAGTATATAATTACGATGCTTTAGAAGCCTTATTTAAACTCTATCAAATCATCAGTATAAATAAGGTCAAATCCTTCAAACTTATGTTTGTCTTTTAACCTTGTACCGTTCTCCTCAAGCCATTCAGATTTTACCCAATACAAACCCCTGATATTGTTCTTAGGTTGTATCAGTTTGAGGATGTCGTGTCTGTTCAGGTTTCGCAGCACTTCTCGGAGGTTTACATGATATCCTGTAATTTCCTTGTATTTATCCGCTACTGCATTGAGTTTGCTTGCTACCCCCAAAATGTCAAATATTTTAATAACCTGAACTTTTAAATCTGCTTTGAGGGGAAAAGGGGAAACATGCTCAATTGTTTCGGAGTTGTCCTCTTGGTTAATTACTTTGATTGTCTTGCTTGCTCCCAAATTAACAGAGCCGTATTTAATCTTCTTAATTAGCTTATCTATTGCGCTCAATTTATCCGCTAACTCTTTCCTGTCCTTATTTAGGCTATTCAGTATTAACTGTGTTTCTGCTGTGTATTCCATAATCATTACGTCATTTAATGACTACAAAATTACATCAATAAATATGCTGAAATGCTTGCCCTGACTATCTCGCAGGGTTTGAGGGAAAATTATGTCCTAAGTGCATATATCCTTATATCTACCAACTTCCGCTGGCCCCGCCTCCGCCAAAGCTGCCACCACCGAAGCCTCCGAAACCTCCTGAGCTTCCACCGCCGCCACTCCAGCCACCACCACCGCTCCGGCCCATGTTGCTGAGAATATTGCCGATGGTCCATGCGGTATATCCACGCCTGCTCATGAACGAGCCTCCTCCTTTTCCTCCGCCGCTTAAGGCCAGGAAAATGATAATGACAACGATTATGAAGATGATCCTGCCTGCCGAGCGGCCCGAATTCTTATGATCCCCTTCCGGCGCTTTGTACTCCCCTTTCACCGCCTGCATGATCGCATCTGTCCCTTCTTCTATTCCACGGTAATAATCGTCCCCTTTAAAATTAGGTACAATGATGTCTTCGATGATCTGCTTACAGGTTATATCAGGCAGAGCACCTTCCACCCCGTAACCTGTAGCAATGTGCAATTTGCGTTCGCCCTTACCAACATCAATAAGCAAAAGAACCCCGTTACTGAATTCCTTACCTCCGATCCCCCATGCCCTTCCCAGTTTTACAGCATAGTCCGAAATGTCATTCCCATTCAATGTCGGAATTATGACAACCGCGATCTGTGTGGAAGTGCTGTCGTCAAAAGCAACCAGTTTTCTTTCCAACGCCTGTTCCTGGTCGGATGTAAGGGTGCCGGTAAAATCGTTGACAAGTTTGGTCGCTTTGTATTTCAGCAACTCTTCTGTACTCATCTCCTCTTTTTGGGAAAAAACGGTAAGAGACAGTACTAATGATGCGAGTATGGAAACGATTTTCTTCATTGGTCAGGCGGGCATTATCATATTTAATCAATGCCCGAAAACGATTTCATCCGGAAGCTCATTTTTATCTTCCGCAGGTATGTAAGGGAACTTTTCTTTCAATGTTTCACCGATCTGCTTCACGCAATCCGCAATACCGCCGGGAATATCATCACTTTTGAAGCGGGCGATCATATTCTTCACCGCATTGTTCCAGTATTCCTGACCCGTCTTCAGATAGATCCCTTCATCGGCGAACAGGGCCAGCTCGTGGTGCTTCATCGCTACATATAATAATACCGCATTACGGTGGTCGGTATTCTGCATTTTCAGTTTATAGAAGATATCTCCCGCCCGGTCAATGGCATCCACGTAAGGGTTCTTGCTCTCAACGTATACCCTGACTTCGCCGCTGGTTTCTTTCTCAGCAGCACGTATGGCCTTTACAATCTGTTCCTTTTCAGCAGGCGAAAAGAATTGTTTCTTTTTAAAAAATGAAAACATGATGAGCTTGATCAGGCAAGACCCTTTCAAGGGGCCTTGCTTATGAATTATTTGATATCAAACTTGATATCCGGATTTTTTTCACTTCCGGCTTCTGCTTTGTAAAAAGGTTTTTCCCTGAATCCAAAAAGGTTGGCAAGGATGTTTCTTGGGAAACGTTTTACTCTCAGGTTATACCCTTCAATCGACTTATTATAGTCCTGCCTGGCCACGTTTATGCGGTTTTCCGTCCCTTCGATCTGGGCCTGGAAATCACGGAAGGCCTGGGTCGTCTTCAGGTCAGGGTAGTTTTCGAATGAAGCGATCAGCCGGCTGAAGGATCCCTGCAGATTGGCCTGGGCTTTTTGATATGCTTCAAGTGAAGCAGGGTCGTTAATATCAACTGTGATACTTGTTGCCTTCGCACGGGCCTCCACCACAGCCTGCAACGTTGATTTCTCAAAATTTGCAGAAGCTTCCACGGTCTTTATGATGCTGCTGTAAAGGTCGGTACGGCGCTGGTAGTTTGTCTCTACGTTACTCCAAACTTTTTTTACATCCTGGTCGGCAGTAACCAGTCCATTATATCCGTTACATCCCCAGAAAAAAACAATTACCACTATACCGAGTGTGACTAATAATCCGGTGCGTTTCATGATTTTTTTGTTTTAGTGTATATAAAATTACTATTGTTTTTCTATTCAGACGAATAAGTCAGTCAAAGCTTTTAAACGATCAGTCTTTTATAGCTGCTATGCCCGGAAGTACTTTCCCTTCGAAATATTCCAGCATGGCGCCACCGCCTGTACTTACATAACTCACTTTATCGGCAAGCCCGAACTTGTTCACCGCTGCCACGCTGTCGCCCCCGCCCACCAGGCTGAAAGCCCCATTTTCCGTCGAGGCAGCTACGGATCCGGCCACCGCCTTGGTGCCGGCCTGGAATTTCTCCATTTCAAATACCCCCATTGGCCCATTCCAGAGTATGGTCTTTGATTTGCCGATCACCTCGTTGAAGATGCCCGAAGCTTTTGGGCCGATATCCAATCCCATCCAACCGTCGGGGATGGCATCGCTCTGACAGGTATTAGTGTTTGCGTCTGCAGCAAATTTGTCGGCGATCACTGAATCTTCCGGCAGGTGAATACTGACGTTCTTTTGCCTGGCCCGTTCCAGTATTTCCAGCGCTGTCTGCAACCGGTCGTCTTCACAAAGAGAAGAGCCGATCTTACCACCCCTCGCCTTCATGAATGTATAAGCCATCCCTCCGCCAATGATGATATCGGTGGCCCGTTCCAACAGGTTTTCGATGATCAGTATCTTATCAGACACTTTAGCTCCGCCTATGATGGCAGTAAACGGCCTTTCAGCGCCATGCAATACTTTCTCCGCACTCACCACCTCGCCTTCCATCAATAACCCGAACATCCTTTTTTCCGGAGGAAAGAATTTTGCAATCACGGCGGTGGAGGCATGAGCCCTGTGTGCTGTTCCGAAAGCATCGTTCACATAAACATCTCCCAGTTTGCTCAGTTTTTCGGCAAACGCCTCATCTCCTTTTTCTTCTTCTTTATAAAAGCGGAGATTTTCCAGCAATAATAGTTCCCCGCCCTTGAGCATAGAAGCTGTTAACCTGGCCTGTTCGCCGATGCAATCATCGGCAAAGAATACTTTTGTTTGTCCACCAAGCAGTTCGTGCAGATGCTTCACCAAATGTTTTAAAGAATATTTATCGGTTGGCCCTTCCTTTGGACGTCCCAGGTGGCTCATCAGTATAATGCTGCCGCCGTCTCCCAGTACTTTTTTGAGGGTCGGCAAAGTCGCTTTCATCCGGGTGTCATCGGTGATGGTGAAGCCGGCATCTAGCGGCACATTAAAATCGACACGGATCAACGCCTTATGGCCTGAAAAATTAAAGTTGCTGAATGTTGACATACGCTCTTTTTAAAAAGTAAAACCGCAAAAACGCAGGACGCAGAGTGAAGGCCCCGGCGACTTTGCGTCTTTGCGGTTATAAATATATTACTTAAAAAATTACCCGATCAGTTTTGCGAAATGGTGTACGGTACGCACCAACTGCGATACATAGCTCATCTCGTTATCGTACCAGCTCACGGTTTTCACCAACTGTTTGTCGCCCGTTTTGATCACCCTTGTTTGGGTAGCGTCGAAGAGGCTTCCGTACGTGATCCCGATCACATCACTGCTTACGATCTCGTCTTCCGTATAACCGAAGCTCTCGTTGCTGGCAGCCTTCATAGCGGCGTTCACTTCTTCGGCAGTAACCTCTTTGCTGAGGATGCTGTATAATTCTGTAACAGAACCAGTGATGGTTGGAACACGTTGTGCTCCGCCGTCCAGTTTTCCCTTAAGGTTCGGCAGAACCAGCCCGATGGCCTTGGCGGCCCCGGTACTGTTGGGAACGATGTTGGCAGCTGCTGCCCTTGCCCTGCGAAGATCTCCTTTTGCATGAGGGGCGTCCAGCGTGTTCTGGTCATTGGTATAAGCATGGATGGTGCTCATCAGACCGGTGATGATCCCGAATTTCTCGTCGAGAACTTTTGCCATCGGGGCCAGGCAGTTGGTTGTACAACTGGCGCAGCTGATGATCGTTTCGCTTCCGTCGAGAACAGAATGGTTTACATTAAATACCACGGTTTTCAAGTCGCCGGTAGCCGGAGCGGAGATCACTACCCTTTTTGCTCCAGCAGCCAGGTGTGCCTCTGCTTTTGCCTTATCGGTAAAGAAGCCGGTACATTCCAGTACAACGTCTACACCATGAGAGCCCCAGGGTATCTGGGCAGGGTCTTTTTGGGAATATACTTTCACTTCATCGCCATTAACTACTATTGAATTTTCAGTAGAAGTCACGTTTTGACCAAAACGGCCTTGTGCACTGTCATACTTTAATAAATGTGCAAGTACTGCAGGACTTGTAAGATCATTGATGGCAACCACGTCGATCCCCTCCATGTTATAGATCTGGCGGAAAACCAAACGGCCAATGCGGCCAAAACCGTTGATGGCAACTTTTACTGTACTCATAGCTTTAATTTGAATTTAAAATTGAGAGGCAAAAGTACAGGATATAGGAGATTTTTTGCAGAATATTTTTGCCTGTTCCAGCGCTCCTTAAAATATCCTGAAACCTTTGCTGGCAGTGGGTTTATCTGATACAGCCCTAAATGCACAAACTGATACAGTTGCAGTAAAATATTTGGTTTAAAAACTGTTACGCTATATCTTTGCCGTCCTTTACGGAAATGCCGCGTTGGTCAAGGGGTTAAGACGCCTCCCTTTCACGGAGGAATCACGGGTTCGAATCCCGTACGTGGTACAAAAAGGCCTCTCATTTTTGGGAGGCTTTTGTTTTACCCGCCAATCGATTTTGCCGTGGGGGATGTAAGCTGCTGCTTTACAGAAATGCATGTTAAACCCTGATGAGTTATCTTTAGCAAAAAACTTCCCTTATGCATATAGAATGGAGCGGTGTTTTCCCGGCACTGACAACAAAATTCACAGCAGATGACCGATTAGACCTTCCACTTTTTGAAAAGAATTTAGGGGCACAGCTGGCTGCAGGTGTGCACGGTATTGTACTCGGGGGTACATTAGGTGAAGCCAGTGTGCTCACCACCGCTGAAAAAGAACAATTGGTAACGTTTGCGGTAGATAAATGCGGCGGTAAAGTCCCTGTCGTATTGAATATTGCAGAAGGAAGTACCCGTGAAGCCTTACAACAAGCCTCTTATGCCAAAGCCTGGGGTGCAAAGGGTTTGATGATGCTTCCGCCGATGCGTTATAAAAGCGACCACCGGGAAACAGTTGCTTATTTCAAAACCGTTGCCGACTCAACCGATCTGCCGATCATGATCTATAATAACCCGGTGGATTATAAAATAGAAGTTACGCTCGACATGTTTACAGAGCTGGCCAGTTGCAAAAACATCAATGCAGTAAAAGAATCGACCCGTGATGTTACGAATGTAACAAGGATGCGTAACCGGTTCGGCGACCGCTTCAAATTATTATGCGGTGTGGATACGCTTGCTATGGAAGAACTTTGCTTGGGAGCTGATGGCTGGGTAGCGGGCCTGGTTTGTGCTTTCCCGGATGAAACGGTTGCTATCTACAACCTGGTAAAAACCGGAAAAATAGCCGAAGCCACCACGATCTATCGCTGGTTCATGCCTTTGCTGGAACTGGATATACATCCCAAGCTGGTCCAATACATAAAACTTGCTGAAGCACAGGTCGGCCTTGGATCCGAGTATGTGAGGGCACCCCGGTTGATACTGGCAGGAAAAGAACGGGAAGAGATACTGAAGATCATCAATGACGGGATCGCAACCAGGCCAAAACTGAAATAAGAATCATTCCAGGACAATTTATTTGCTATGGGTTACAAAGATTTTACAACAGAAGAGATAAACTCAGTCATGCAGGATGCATGGGCAGCTTTTCATCTTTACCGTAAATTCCCTCTGAAGCAACGGGCTGCATTTATGAAGACCATCGCAGTGGAACTGGAGAACTGTGGCGATGCATTGATAGAGACTGCCATGAAAGAGACACATCTGCCCGAAGCCCGCTTACGGGGTGAAAGAACAAGGACCGTATTCCAGCTTAGCAGTTATGCCGATGCCTGTGAAAAAGGCGAATGGCTGGAGGCAAGGATCGATACCGCAATACCCGATAAGACGCCCCCAAAACCCGACATCCGGAAAATGCTGATGCCGCTTGGCCCTGTGGTTGTTTTTGGCGCAAGCAATTTCCCTTTTGCTTACTCCACTGCCGGAGGAGATACCGCCTGTGCTCTTTCAGCCGGTTGCCCAGTGATCGTAAAAGCACACCCGGCACATGCGGAAACCTCTGAAATTGTTGCTAAGGCCATATTAACCGCAGTTGAAAAATGTAAAATGCCAAAAGGCATTTTTGCCCATGTTCATGGCGCCTCCTTTGAAGTAGGGAAAACGTTGGTTACCCATCCATATACCAAAGCCGTTGGCTTCACCGGATCGTATGCCGGCGGTAAACAATTATTCGATTGGGGCAATCAGCGTAAAGAACCAATCCCTGTTTTTGCTGAAATGGGAAGTGTTAACCCTGTTTTCCTTTTACCTGAAAAACTGGCATCGGCTGCGGGCGAAATTGCAACAATGTATGCAGGCAGCATTACACTGGGTACCGGGCAATTTTGCACCAAGCCGGGGATCATCATAGGAATTGAAAGTGATGCCTTACAAACATTCATCCACGACCTGGGTAAAGCCATACAAAAGATCGCACCTGCCCCGATGCTTCATCCCGGCATAGTGAGTGCTTACAAAAAAAATAAAGGCAGTGCATTGCTGCAGGAGGATGTTCACCTGGTAGCGGAAAGTGAAACGGTTGTAAAGGAAAACGAAGGACTACCAACGATCGCTACGGCCAGCGGGCAGGCGTTCCTGAACAACCCTGTTCTTCACCAGGAGGTATTTGGCCCCTATTCGATCATCATCCGCTGCAAGGATATTTTCGAGATGACCGAGGTAGCCAAACATATCGAAGGGCAACTTACATCCACCTTGATGGCAACGGAACATGATATCAGGCAACACGAGGAATTGGTGGAAGCGGTGAAGAACATCTGCGGAAGATTTATCCTGAATGGTGTTTCTACCGGTGTGGAAGTTTGCCTGAGCATGCAGCACGGGGGGCCTTTTCCGGCATGTTCCGATTCAAGGTTCACATCTGTTGGAGCAGATGGTATCAAACGTTTTGCAAGGCCGATCGCTTTCCAGAACTGGAGCAACGGCCTGTTGCCGGATGAGTTGAAGAATGAAAATCCGTTAGGAATCTGGAGGACCGTGAATAATCGGCTTACCAGGGATCATATATAATCACACGGCCGGATTCATTTGCATATCTTCCCTCCTGTGTTTTACCACCAGCCACCCCGTTGCCATTATTGAAACAAGAAAGTAAGCACTCAATATGTATTTAACAGATGGCAGGTAGGCGCCGGCACCAAACCAATCGTTTTGCTGTAGCAGGAAGGCTAGCCCGAGGCCACATCGCAAACATTCCCAGACAATGGCTGTATTGTTCCTGTCCATCAGGTCGGTGAATGCATAAACACTCAGGAAAACAAAGCCCCCGTACCAGAATATATAACTTTTGTTGAGCGCATTGATGTTCGCAATATTTCCAAAAAGATAACTGATGAAGAATAACACCATCAATAATTGTATCCAGCTCCATATTTGCAGTGCGGCAGAAGCTGGTTTATCGTATTTCTCAAAATGATATACGTCATTGATCTTATAAACCGGGTACTTTTCAACCACATCCGCAGGGCGGTAACCCGTATGCCTGAACCAGAGGGTAAGTTTATCTTCCCAGTTTTTCGTCCTCCATGCATCTTTGATCAATAACCAGATGTGCTGGAAATTTATTTTGATCGGGTTCCAGGTTCTTACTGGCCTGGTGATCCCGTAAACGGGCGGAACGCCGGGTAGTTCTTCCTGGAAAGTACCGAACAGTTTATCCCAAAAGATGAATATCTGGCTATAGTTCCTGTCAATGTATTCCGGATTGATGGCATGATGCACCCGGTGATGAGAGGGAGTAACGATGATCTTCTCCAGGAAACCCATCCGCCCGATGTGCTGTGTATGGTACCAGAACTGGGCAAACAAATGCAACGGGGCCACTACGGCGATCACTTCGGCAGGAACACCCAGCAAGGCAGCAGGCAAAAGAAAGATGGCAAAGGTCTTTACAATGGAAGAGATGCTTTGACGGAGTGCGCAGGCCAGGTTGAATTCTTCACTGCTGTGGTGAACGATATGACCGTTCCAGAAGAAGTTGGCCACATGCTGCAGGCGGTGTACCCAGTAACCGGCAAAATCAAGTGCAAAAAATGCGATCACATAAACGATGAAGGTATTGTTGATGTGGGTGAGTGCCAGGTTACGGACCAGGAACGGATAGGAAAGGACAACAAAGGCCAGCCCGATCACGTCTTTGGTAACATTGGTAACGCCGCTGCTCAGACTGCTGATCATGTCCATATTACGTACCGTGTCTTTCCCTTTGCGCCAGCCATACCATTTTTCGAAAAGCACCAGCAGCAAAAATGCCGGCATGGCGATCAATAATACTTGTCCGTAGCGTTCCATGTTATAAATTTACAAAATAAACATCATGAAGCACATCTTCCATTGCATCGATGCACATACCTGCGGCAACCCGGTCCGGCTGGTGAAAGAAGGCGGGCCTGAGCTGACCGGGAAAACCATGAGTGACAAACGCCAGCATTTCCTGAAAGAATACGATTGGATACGAAAAGGGCTTATGTTCGAGCCCCGTGGGCACGACATGATGAGCGGAAGTATTTTATACCCGCCCCACGACCCGGAAAACGATGTTGCAGTATTGTTCATAGAAACGAGCGGATGCCTGCCCATGTGCGGTCATGGCACCATCGGCACCATTACCATTGCCATCGAGAAAGGTCTCATAAAGCCGAAAACCCCCGGCATGGTACGAATGGAAGCCCCGGCGGGATTGGTCGTTATTTCATATACGCAGGAAGGCGAAAAGGTAAAAAGTGTAAAGCTCACCAATGTTCCTTCTTTCCTTCATTCAACAGAACTGACCGCCGACTGCCCGGGGTTGGGAGAACTGGTGATCGATGTTTCGTACGGCGGCAACTTTTATGCGATCGTGGATGTCCAAAAAAACTTCAAGGGACTGGAGAATTACCCGGCCGATAAACTGATCGCCTGGGCAAGGGAGCTCAGAAAGAATATCAATGACCGGTATGAGTTCGTTCATCCGGAAAACACGACCATTAACGGATGCAGCCATATTTTGTGGACAGGTGCCGTTATGGATAAAACGTCTACAGCAAGGAATGCAGTTTTTTATGGCGATAAAGCCATCGACCGCAGCCCTTGCGGAACCGGTACCAGCGCCCGCATGGCACAATGGTATGCAAAGGGAAAGTTGAAGAAAGGAGATGAATTCATTCACGAAAGTATCATTGGCAGCAAGTTCATAGGCCGGATCGAAGAAGAGTTAACGCTGAATGGCAAGCCGGCTATCCGCCCAAGCATTGAAGGGTGGGCCAGGATCTATGGGCAGAACATCATCACCATCGACCCCGATGACGACCCTTATGCCTTCGGTTTCCAGGTCATCTGAATCATGAGAATACTTCCGATCATATCAACCCTGTTGTTCACTTCTTTGATCACACAGTCGTTCGCACAAAAAGCAACGGTCACGGATGCGTTGCCCGATGTTTTTATCGTTGTTCTGGGTATTGCACAGGATGCAGGTTATCCTCAGATCGGTTGCACCAAAGAATGCTGCAAAGCTTACTGGGATAACAGGGCAGATAAAAAACAGGTTACTTCCCTGGCGCTGGTCGACAGAAAAAGTAATCAATATTGGCTTATAGAAGCAAGCCCGGATATTAATTACCAGTTGCATTCCTTGCAGGCCTATTTACCTTCAGGGAGTGATTATTCTCCTGCCGGTATATTCGTCACACATGCACATACCGGGCATTACACAGGCCTCATGGAATTCGGACGGGAAGCTATGGGCGCAAGCCGCATCCCGGTATGGGCGATGCCGCGGATGAGATCTTTCCTCCGCAACAATGGTCCATGGGATCAACTCGTCTCACTGAACAATATCGAGTTACGGTCACTGACAGCCGACAGCGCTGTTAACCTCTCCTCCACCCTGCGTATCACCCCTGTTCGGGTGCCTCATCGCGACGAATATTCAGAAACGGTTGGTTTCCGGATCGAGAGCAGTAAGAAGCGGATCCTTTTCATTCCTGATATCGACAAATGGGATAAATGGGACCGTCATCTCACTGAAGAAATAAAAAAATGCGATGTTGCGTTCCTCGATGGTACTTTCTTTTCCAATGGTGAGCTGCCCGGCAGGGATATGAAAGAGATACCGCATCCGTTTGTAACCGAAACCATGTACTTGCTGGGCTCTTTGCCCCTCAGCGAAAGAAAAAAAGTTGAATTCATTCATTTCAATCATACCAACCCGCTGATCCGGAAGGAAAATGCTGCAACAGCAGAAGTAAAAGCAAAAGGAATGCAGGTTGCGGAAGAGGGAATGATCGTAGAACTATAAAAACAACCAATATGAAAGTTACCATTGTAGGAGGCGGGGTTATCGGTTTGTGCAGCGCCTATTATTTACAGAAGAAGGGATATGAAGTAACGATTATCGAGCGGGGAGACATAACAGATGGCTGTTCATTTGGTAATATGGGTTATATGTCGCCCAGCCATTTCGTACCACTGGCATCGCCGGGTATCATTGCCGAAGGATTGAGGCACATGCTCAGCAGCAGCAGCCCTTTCTACATCAAACCGCGGCTCAACCTCGACTTGTTGCAATGGGGCTGGCATTTCTGGAAGAACAGCAACGCTGCCACAGTGAAAAGAAATGCCCCGCACCTGAACAACATCCTTCAGCTGAGCAGGCAACTGATGAATGACATGCGCACAGAGATCGGCGACACATTCGATATGGAAGAGATCGGCTGCCTGATGATGTGCAAACAGGAGAAAACGCTCGAACATGAATTTCACCTGGCCGATGATGCAGAAAAGTTCGGGCTGAAAGTTGAAAGACTGGGGAGGAGCGATGTTCAGAAACTGGAAACAGACGTGGAAGTGGACGTGGCTGGAGCCGTTCTGTTTAAAGACGATTGCCATTACAACCCCGGCAAGATGATGACAGCCCTGAAGAAGAACCTCGAACAGAAAGGAATCAACTTCCAACTTAATACAACCGTTACCGGTTTTGAGAAAGCCAATAGACGGATCACTGCGGTGTTCACAAACAGTGGAAGGATCGGAGTAGATGAATTGATCATAGCTGCAGGCAGCTGGCTGCCTGTTTTATCAAGCATGATCGGTATCAAATTACTCCTGCAGCCCGGTAAGGGCTATAGTTACACGTACGATCATGTGGAAAAGAATCTTAAATACCCTGCCATCCTGGTAGACGGGAGGTGTGCCATCACACCCTGGAAACAACAACTCCGTATCGGTGGAACCATGGAATTGAGCGGTATCAATAACAAGGTACTGGTTAAACGCATGCAGGGCATCTATGATTCTGCCCGGAATTTCTACCCGGGTCTGAAGATCGACTTCCCGCCCATTGATAAAATATGGAATGGGTTAAGGCCCGTAACCCCGGATGGCTTGCCCTATATCGGAAAGGTAGCTGCTTATGAAAACCTGGTTTTTGCCGGCGGCCATGCCATGCTGGGTATATCGGAAGGCACCGGTACCGGTAAACTCGTCAGTGAGATCATCGACCATAAAACAACCAGCGTGGATATCTCGGCCTTCAGGCCTCAACGTTT
>CAZYAT010000065.1:0-13220 GCA_964645235.1 uncultured Ferruginibacter sp.
ACAGCCAGGTAGGCGTGGCCCATGCGGTGAGCTATGGCCTCAGTTATTTACTGGGTACCAAGCACGGCATTGGCAACTGCATCGTGTTCGACCACCTGGGCGACTATTACCCCGAAGGCGTAAAGGAATTCAAGTATATGGTGGAGAAGAACCGCATCGACATCCCCAAAAACATCTGCGCCGGCCTCAGCAACGAAGATTTTGATAAAATGATCAACGTATCCCTGGGCATGAAACCCCTCTGGGAAAACGCCTTGGGTAAGGACTGGGAAAAGATCATGACCAGGGAGAAGCTGAGGCTGTTGTATGAAAAATTATAAGAGCACTGTCTTTCAAAACCCCAGGGATATAGCAACACTAAATATATCACAATGGGTTGCTGGTTTTCAACACTGAAATACTTTAATTTAAATGGCAGACAATACAGAAGAAGGGAATGTGGACAACCCTGCGAATGTTCGGCCCGAAAATCCTTCGGAAGAATCTCCTGTTATTGAAAACATAGAACCTCCTGCGCAAAATCAAGACACAGAAAATATGGAAGTGCATCATCATTCTCATCACGGGGAGAAAAAAAACTGGAAAGCTTATTTCTGGGAGTTTCTGATGCTTTTTTTTGCTGTGTTTTGTGGCTTTTTAGCCGAATGGAAGCTTGAACATGTTATTGAACATAGCCGTGAAAAGGAGTTTATGGAAAGTATGCTTATAGACCTGAAAGCGGACAGCTCCACTTTGGCAAACATGAGATCCAGTTTTGGAATTGTTGGTGCGCATATTGACTCTTTAATCCCTCTCTTAACTAATCCTGGCGAATTAGATAAGCGTGCAACCGAAATATATCAACACCAGGTTTACTTAAACCGGTTTACGAAATGGATATACGCAGACAGAACCATAGACCAATTAAAAAATTCAGGGAACTTCCGGTTAATCCGGAATAAAGCCGTTTCAAATGGGATAAGTACCTATGATGGTTTTATAAGGAATTTTATAGATGATATGCAGAGAAACCTGATTCAGCGACAAGTAGCCGACATCTCGGATTTAGGCAACAATATCTTCAAGTCAAGTGTATTCAGAGAGTATTTTAAAAGCGGGCGGTTTTCTTATCATGCTGTGAAGCTGCCGGATGCTCCATACTTTTTGACAAATGAGAAGTTTACTCTTCAAAAATTCATCAACAAGCTCGATCAATATGCCGTGTCTATAGACTGGTTTAGTGTAAACATTAATAAAGCACTGATACAGAATATGACACTTGACTCTTTGATAAGAAGGGAATACAATCTGAAATTAAGTGAATAGTACAATAAAACAGTCAACCAACCTTCATTCCCGTAAAGTCCCCTGCGGAGACCTTGCTGAAAACAAGGAAGAATGAGGTTCTGTATTAACCCGCAACCACCAACTTCAAACCTGCCTGCGGAAGGCAGGCCCGGAATCCGCTACTGGCAAACATACCCCCCATCCACCGCAACCAATGCTCCGGTGGTAAAAGAGCTTTCGTCGGATAAAAGGAATCGTACCGTCCGGGCGATCTCAATCGGCTGGCCAATACGGCCCAGGGGCTGGGCCTTATCCAATAAGGTTTGTACTTCGGCTTCACCCAGGCCAGACTTTGCCATGAACTGCTGCACGGCACGGCTGAGCAGGGGCGTTTCGATGGTACCGGGACAGATGCAGTTCACTCTTATATTATAGGGTGCGTAATCGATGGCGGTGCTCTTGGTGAGCTGGCCCACGGCTCCCTTGGTCATCCCATACACGGCGCTGCTGCCCTTGCCAATGAATGCCTGGTCGGATCCCATGAGTACAATACTTCCCTTTTGCTGCTCCCGCATGATGGGCAGCACGGCTTTCAGTAAATAAAACACCCCGAGTATGTTGGTGGCCACGATGGATTCCAGCTGCTCGTAACTGGTTTCTTCAATGCTGGCAAACAAATGCACCCCCGCATTGGCAAACAAATAATCAATGCGCTTTTCCTTTTCGTGTATGATGCGGATGGCATCTTGTATGTCTTCTTTCTTACGCACATCGCAGGCAATGAAATACGGATCATCGGCCTCCGGCCTGCCTGCCGGCGAGGCAGGTTTTTTATAATCGAGGTTGTACACAATGGCGCCTTCGCTGCGCAGTAATTCGAGGGTGGCCTTGCCGATACCGGTACCGGCCCCGGTGATCACGGCTATTTTGTGCTGCTGGTTCATACTCGTTTCGTTGTTTACTGATTTGTTGGTCTGTGAAAGTTACAGGAAAGCCTGCACATGGGTTCGTGAAGCACCAACAACAACCTTCATCAATTTTTTGTACATTAAGGCTATGAGAAGAATACTTCCTGCTTTACTGTTGCTGGTGTTGTTCAGCAGCACCCTTTCCGCACAGATCAACGACATACCTGCTGCCATCAGCAACCGTTCCTTCAACCCGGCCACCCTGCTCTGGTACGACCAGCCCGCTGCCAAATGGGAAGCGGCCCTGCCCGTGGGCAACGGGCGCCTCGGCGCCATGGTATTCGGCAAGAACGGGGAAGAGCGCATTCAACTGAACGAAGAAACCTATTGGAGTGGTGGCCCTTATTCCACCGTGGTGAAGGGCGGTTATAAAGTACTTCCCGAAATACAGCAACTGGTATTCGACCAACAATACCTGAAAGCGCATAACCTCTTCGGCCGTTACCTGATGGGTTACCCGGTAGAACAACAGAAATACCAATGCCTCGGTAACCTGCACCTCTTCTTCAAAAAGCAGGACAGTGTCACTAATTACAAACGGTGGCTCGACCTGGAAACGGGTATCTCGGGCGTAAGCTATACCGCCAACAGCATCACGTACACAAGAGAAGTATTTGTATCGGCACCCGACCAGGTAATTGTGGTGCGCATCCGCTGCGATAAACCCAATAGTATTTCCTTTACCGCCAACCTGCGGGGCGAACGCAACCAGGCGCATTCCAATTACGCCACCGATTATTTCCGGATGGATCCTTATGGCAACGATGGCCTCATACTCACCGGCAAGTCGGCCGACTATATGGGTGTGGAAGGAAAGCTCCGCTATGAAGCCCGGCTCCGGGCCGTTGCCGAAGGCGGCACGGTAAAAACAAACGATGTTGATCTGATTGTGGAGAACTCTGATGCAGTTACTTTATACATTGCTGCTGCCACCAACTTCGTCAATTATAAAGATGTTAGCGCCGACCAGCACCAGCGGGTAGATGATTATTTTAGGAAGATCGAAAACAGATCCTTCGCTTCGATACGGGATGCCGCCGTTTCGGATCATAAAAATTATTTCAGCCGGGTAAATTTGAAACTACCGGTTACAGCCAACTCCTATTTACCCATCACCGAACGGGTGAAGAAAATTCAAACAGAACCCGATCCTTCGTTATCGGCCCTTAGCTACCAGTTTGGCCGCTACCTGATGATCGGCTCTTCGAGGCCCGGCACACAGCCCGCCAACCTGCAGGGCATCTGGAACGACAACATGAACCCGATGTGGGATTCGAAATACACCACCAACATCAACACCGAAATGAATTACTGGCCTGTGGAATCGGGCAACCTCTCCGAATGCTTCGAACCCCTGTACAAGATGATCCGCGAACTTACCGACCAGGGCTCGCAGGTGGCCAAAGAACATTATGGCGCCCGGGGCTGGGTCTTTCACCAGAACACCGATCTCTGGCGGGTGGCCGCACCGATGGACGGCCCCACCTGGGGAACCTTTACCGTAGGCGGCGCCTGGCTGTGCACGCACGTGTGGGAGCATTACCAGTACACGATGGATACGGCATTTTTGAAAGAAGCCTACCCGCTGATCGAAGGCTCGGTTCGTTTCTTCCTGGATTTCCTGGTTCCACACCCGAATGAAAAATGGCTGGTCACCAATCCATCCACTTCGCCGGAAAATTTCCCGAACGGCGGCGGCAACAAACCTTATTTCGATGAAGTAACGGCGGGCTTCCGCGAAGGCACCACCATCTGCGCGGGCTCATCGATCGACATGCAGATATTATACGACCTGTTTGGCTATTACATCGAAGCTTCTTTGGTGCTTGATAATAAAGATCCTTTTGTGCAGCAGGTAAAGATGGCAAGAGACAAACTGGTGCCCCCGCAGATCGGCAGCGATGGTTCCCTGCAGGAATGGGCCGATGACTGGAAATCGCTCGAAGAGCATCACCGGCATTTCTCTCACATGTACGGACTCTACCCGGGCAAAGTACTCTACGAAAAAAGAACCCCGGCCCTGGTTGAAGCCTATAAGAAAGTATTGGAAGAAAGGGGAGATGGGTCAACCGGTTTTTCAAGGGCATGGAAGATGGCGCTCTGGGCGAGACTGGCTGATGGCAACCGGGCTAATAAAATTTATAAGGGCTACCTTAAGGATCAAAGTTGTACTTCCATGTTTGCGCTGTGCGGACGGGCCCTGCAGGTGGATGGTAATTTCGGCGTTACGGCCGCCATTACCGAAATGCTTATGCAGTCGCACGATGGGTTTATTTCTTTACTTCCTGCTTTACCCGACGAATGGAGCAACGGCGGGTTCAAGGGTGTTTGTACAAGAGGCGCTTTCGAACTTGACTTTACATGGAAGGATAAAAAGATCAGCAGCCTCGAAATTCTTTCAAAGGCCGGTAACCTTTGTCGTATAACGGCAACACCCGGTGTTAAGGTCAGCTCTGAAGGAAAAAAGATTCCTTACAGAAAGCTTCCAGGGGGTATCATCGAATTCAAAACAGCCAAAGGCCGTCGTTACCTGCTGGAATAGGCCCTTCTCCATGTGTTCCCGGCATCCCCTATCTTTATCCAAAAAAATAAAATGAAAAGAGCTTTCTTCTTCCTGTTGCTGTTTGTGGCAGCGGCGCCGGCAATGGCACAGAATAAAAATGGTTATATCGATATGAACAGGCTGATCCTCGATATGCCTGAATATAAAAAAGCAGATACCACACTCGCCGAATACCAGCTGGCCCTGAACCAGACTTATGCCGATATGGTGAAGGAGTTCAACATGAAAGACAGCCTGCTCAGTTCTGTTGATACACTTAAGTATAACAGGTCTACTTTAGAGATTAAGAGAAAAGAGCTTGCCCAGCTCTACCTCAAGCTGCAGGGTTGGAACCGGCAGGCCGACGATATGTATAATACCAAGCAGGCGCAACTGATGGATCCCGTTCAGGACAAAGCATACAAAGCAGTGGAAGCGGTGGCCAAAGAGAACGGTTATGGGTACGTGTTCAGCCGACAGGCCCTGGTGGTGAACCCTCCTCCTGCCGACGACCTGATGCCACTGGTGAAGAAAAAACTGGGAATTAAGTAGGTCGGTTGGTTGATATCCGGATCGCAATGAGTATAGCCTGTTCTGCAATAACTGGTATTTAAAGTTTGTACCTTTAAACAGCTCCCACAAACTACTCGTTATGTCTAAAAAGATCTCCCGCCGCAGAATGTTACAGGTGCTCGGCATCACCGCCGGTGCAGCCGCCTTGCCTGTTTCTTCTTTTGCAAAAGACGAAAACGGTAACCCCATTCTGTTACCGGAGAACAACTACCCCGCCCTGGATAAACCCGTCACGGCTGTTGTTTGCGGTGCCGGCAACCGTGGTAATGTGTACGGGGATTTTGCACTGACCTACCCGGGTAAACTGGATATTGTGGGTGTTGCCGAGCCGATCTCCATCCGCAACGAACGTTATACCGCCAAACATGCGATCAAAGAAGAGAACCGTTTTGTTACCTGGGAAGATGTGTTCAAGAAACCAAAGTTTGCCGATGCGGTGATCATCTCTACCCCCGACAATCTGCATTATGGTCCCTGTATGAAGGCGTTGGAAATGGGTTACGATGTACTACTCGAAAAACCCATCTCGCCCAGCGAAAAGGAATGCCGCGATATATTAGCCCTTGCCAAAAAAACAGGAAGGATCGTGGCTGTTTGCCATGTCCTCCGGTATGCGCCTTATTTTATTAAGCTGCGTGAGTTGATGCAGGGCGGCGCCATTGGCGAAGTGGTGAGCGTACAGCACATGGAACCCATCGAGCACTTACATATGAGTCACTCTTATGTGCGTGGTAACTGGCACAACAGCAAACAGACTGCTCCCATCATACTCGCCAAGTCCTGCCACGACCTCGACATCCTGCGCTGGATGATCGGTAAACCATGTAAAAGCATTTCTGCTTTCGGCGACCTGAAATGGTTCAGCAGCAAAAATGCGCCGGCCGGCAGTACCGAACGTTGTACCGATGGTTGCAAAGCAGAAGGTGAGTGTCCATATTCTGCCCTGGAGATCTATTACCGCAAACGACAGCGCAATTATGTATTTGATCTGCCCGAAGATAAAAACAAACAGGCCGAATACGTATTACAGCAACTGAAGACAACCAACTACGGCCGCTGTGTTTACCGGATGGACAATGACCAGCCCGATCATTATATCACCAGCATCCTCTTCGGAGACGGTGTAACGGCAAGTTTCAGCATGGAAGCATTTACATCCTACGAAGGAAGACGCACAAGGGTGATGGGCAGCCATGGCGACATCGTTGGCGACATGACCTCGTTCACCATCACCAATTTTAAAAGCGGCAAGAAGGAAGAATGGAAAGAGACCACCGATGGCCACGGCGGCGGTGACTGGAGGCTGGTGGAGAACTGGGTGCAGGCCGTTGCGCAACACAACCCTTCTTTACTCACATCCACCATCGATCAATCCATCGAAAGCCATATCATGGGCTTCATGGCCGAAGAAAGCCGGAAGCAAAAAAAGGTCATGGATATAAAAATGTAATGTTGGGAGTATTGTATTACTCTAATAATTTCGTAAATCGCGGTAAAGAAAAAATATAAACAACATGAAAAGTTTGTTCGACAAAGAAACTTACGAGGAGATTTCCAAAAGACTGAATGCAATTACCCCATCGTCGCAACGCCAATGGGGCAAGATGGATGTGGCCCAGATGCTGGCTCATTGTAAAGTGGCTTTCCTTGTTCCGCTCAGCGAACATAAAATGAAACGCAGCGTATTGGGATTGCTTGTTGGCTGGATGATCAAAAAAAAATTATATAATGACGAACCCTGGAAGAAAAACCTTCCTACCGCCCCCGAGTTCAGGATGGCCGGCCACAAGGAATTTGAAAAAGAAAAGGCCGGGCTGGCAGGGTTGATCGATACCTTTTATACCCGCGGCAAAGGGAATGTTGGAAAATTTCCGCACCCTATGTTCGGATCTTATACCCAGGATCAATGGGGACAGGCCATGTACAAGCACCTGGACCATCATTTCAGGCAGTTTGGTGTTTAGGAAAAGATGGGTGGTTTACAATTTCATCAATCGGTTGGCCGCTTCTTCCAGAGTCGCTTCTTTCTTTGAAAAGCAAAAGCGCAGCACTTTATTATCCGGCCCGTTCTTATAAAAAACAGAAACGGGGATGCTGGCCACACCGCATTCTTTGGTTACCCGGATGGCAAACTCTTTTTCGTTTTCATTGCTGATATCGGCATAGCTGTAAAGCTGGAAATAGCTTCCGTGCGAGGGTAAGGCTTTAAATCGTGTTTGCTTCATGAGGTTAAGAAAGTAATCGCGTTTCTCCTGGAGTAACGGGCCCAGCTGCAGGTAGTTTTCTTTCTTAGGCAGGAATTCGGTAAGGGCATACTGCACCGGCGTGCTGCAGCTGAAGGCGTTGAACTGGTGTACCTTCCTGAATTCTTTCATCAAGGCCGGAGGCGCTACACAGTAGCCCATCTTCCACCCGGTGCAGTCGTATACTTTACCGAAGGAGAAACATACAAAACTCCGTTCATAGAGTCCGGTATACCCAAGCATGCTCTCATGTTTTTTATTGTCGAAGATGAGGTGCTCGTATACTTCGTCGCTTAAAATAAGGATGCCTGTTCCACCAACAATGCTTTGCAGCTGTTTGATGTCCTCCGCATCCAGCACAGCCCCGGTTGGGTTGTGGGGCGTGTTGAGCATGATCACCCTGGTCTTTGGAGATATCTTTTGCTTCACCAGTTCCCAGTCTATCTTATATTCCGGGTGAACCAGCGGAATCAGGACAGGAACCCCGCCATTGATCTCAATATTGGGTATATAACTGTCGTATGCCGGTTCAAAAACGATCACTTCGTCGCCTGGCTGAAGAATGGTGGTCAGTGCGGTATAGATCGCATAGGTTCCCCCCGGCGTAATCGTGATCTCGGTTTCAGGGTTGATCCTGGTTGTATACAGGCTCTCGATTTTTTCAGCAATGCGCTCCCGCAATGCAGGTAAGCCGCACATATGCGTATACTGGTTATATCCATCCCTCATCGCTTTGTGCACCAGCTCCACCAGTTCCGCATTCATGGGGTAATCCGGGAAGCCCTGCCCCAGGTTGATGGCTTTGTATTGGCTGGCCAAAGAACTCATTACTGTGAAGATGGTGGTACCCACGTCGGGCAGCTTGCTCTGTATGTCGGGCATGAGAAGTGTTTTGTGCTTACAGGTATTTGTCGCCTTTGTTCCGCTTGATCTCGGCAACATATTCCTTGATCTCCTGTTCCTTGTTCTTTTTGCAGATGAGCAGCACATCGTCGGTATCCACGATCACGAACTCATCGAGACCCTGGAGAACAAGCAGTTTTTTATTGTCTGCATGCACCATGTTGTTGGTGGCGTCAATGACCATAACATTGTCACCGGCCACTGCATTACCCAGGTAGTCTTTTTCCAGGTTATCGTAGGTGCTGGCCCAGGTGCCCAGGTCGCTCCAGCCGAAAGAAGATGGGATGATGTATACATTGTCTGCTTTCTCCATCACGCCGTAATCGATGGAGATATTGGTGCACTGCGGGTAGATCCTTTCTATGGCGTCTTTTTCGCTTTTCTTGTTGAAGTGGCTTTTCTCCGCTTCGAACACTTCCGCCATTTCGGGCAGGTATTTTTCAAACGCTTTGATGATGTTCTTCACCTGCCAGACAAAAATGCCCGCATTCCACAGGAAATCTCCGCTGGCAATGAATGTCTTTGCAAGCTCTACGTCCGGTTTCTCGGTAAAGGTCTTTACCTTGAATACATTCTCATCCACTTTATGCGGTTCGTATTGTATATATCCATAGCCGGTATTGGGATAGGTGGGTTTGATGCCCAGCGTTACCAGCGCTTTGATGTGTGATGTGAATTTCAGTGCGTTTGTACAAACCTCTTTGAACGCTTCCTCGTCAAGGATCAGGTGATCAGATGGTGCACAGACCAGGTTGGCGTCGTGGTTGATCTGGTACAGTTTATAGGAGATATATGCCACACAGGGGGCGGTGTTCTTCCTGGATGGTTCGCAAAGGATGTTTCCTTCGGGAAGTTCGGGCAGCTGTTTGGCAACAATGTCTTTATACTGATCCGATGTAACCACATAAATATTGTCTGCCGGAATGAACTTTGCAAAACGGTCGTATGTAGACTGAATGAGTGTTCGGCCCGTGTTAAGAATGTCGATGAATTGTTTGGGAAAGTCGGTGCGACTCATTGGCCAGAACCGGCTGCCAATACCGCCAGCCATAATGGCCACGTAGTTATTCTTGTTCATAAATCAGGTTATATGATGCCTTCTTTTACCAGGTCGTGCAAATGAATAATGCCTGCATATTTTCCTGCCTGTTCCACGAGCAGCTGGCTGATGTCGTTCTTGCGCATCTCCTCCAGCGCTAACACAGCAAGCACATCCGCCCCGATCGTCTTTGGCCGGTTGCTCATGATGTCTTTTGCAAGCAGGTTTTTGATACTGTCTGTTTTCTCCAGCATACGGCGCAGGTCGCCATCGGTAATAATACCAGCGATCTTTCCTGTTTCGTCCACCACCGCTGTCGCCCCCAATCGTTTTTCGGTCATCTCTACGATCACCTCTTTCAATGTTGCTGTTGACAAGACACGAGGTTTGGCATTTTGCGATGCGAGCTCCTCTACCCGCAGGTACAAGCGTTTGCCCAAAGTGCCGCCGGGATGATACCTGGCAAAATCTCTGCTGTTGAATTCCTTTATCTCCATCAGGCAAACAGCCAGCGCATCTCCCATAACCATCTGGGCGGTAGTGCTGCTGGTGGGCGCCAGGTTATTCGGACAGGCTTCCTGCTCTACGGTTGTGTTCAGGATAATATCGCTGTGCTTCGCAAGGAAGGACTGCATATTTCCAACCATGCCGATAAGAATATTCCCGAAATTCTTCACCAGCGGGGTAAGCACCTTGATCTCGGGGCTATCGCCACTCTTACTAATGAGTAAAACAATGTCATCGACCTGGATCATACCCAGGTCTCCGTGGATGGCGTCGGCCGCATGCATGAAAAGGGCCGGGGTTCCAGTACTGTTAAGCGTTGCAACAATCTTCTGGGCAATAATGGCGCTTTTGCCGATCCCGCTCACCACCAACCGGCCTTTTGATCCGGCTATCTGCTCGGTGGCTTTGATAAAGTCTTCGTTGATGAATTGCCGGAGGCCGCTTACGGCATTGGTTTCTGTTTCGATCGTGCGGAGGGCAACCGATATGATCTTTTCTTTGTTCATCAGCAATGGCGCAAACCTACTTTAATTAAGCCATAATGCAAAGAAGGAAATTTATGTTCCCCGCACGCTCTCGATTGGTTTTTTGTGGAGATGTTTTTTTGCGGGTTTATTTATTTTAGGTAACTTAAGTGAGTGAAACAAATCGTTAAAATACCTGTTTCTTCCTTGTTGGGCTTGATTTGGCGGCCGTTTTACGTTAACTTCGCAGCCCTTTGAAAAAGGGGACTATTAATACAGTGTTCAGCAAAAGATATGGCTAAGAGCAGATCCAATACAAATACTAAAGAACCGGCTGCCAAGACTGCAAAAAAAGTTGCTGCAAAAAAAACCAACAGCGACCTGGCTGTTCAGCTCCAGCATCATTTTGGCTTCGATGGTTTTAAAGGCCCGCAGGAAGACATTATTAAAAGCCTGCTCGACGGTAACGACACGTTTGTGATCATGCCTACCGGCGGTGGCAAAAGTTTGTGTTATCAACTGCCAGCCATCATCAGTGAAGGGGTGGCCATCGTGGTTTCCCCGTTGATTGCGTTGATGAAAAACCAGGTTGACCTGGTGCGCAGTTACAGCAGCAAGGATGATGTTGCACACTTCCTGAACAGCACCCTGAATAAAGGTCAGCAAAAGGTCGTAAAAGACGACCTTACTTCGGGCAAGACAAAAATGCTTTACGTGGCCCCCGAAACCATGACCAAGGAAGAGAACATCGAATTCTTCAAAAGCCTTAAGATATCATTCTTCGCAGTAGACGAGGCTCACTGTATATCTGAATGGGGGCACGACTTCAGGCCAGAATACAGAAGACTTCGTGAGATGATGGACCTGATTGATGAAAAGGTCCCCGTTATCGCTCTTACAGCAACTGCAACGCCCAAGGTACAAAGCGATATCATCAAGAACCTTGGGCTGCGAAAACCAAAGATCTTCATCTCTTCCTTCAACAGGCCCAATCTCCATTACGAGATCCATCCGAAGATCAGCCTGGATCAGACAAACAAGAACATCGTACGTTTTATCCAGCAGCATAAGAATAAGAGCGGTATTATTTATACCCTCAACAGGAAAACAACCGAAGAGCTCGCAAAGATGCTGGAAGCGAATGGCATCAGGGCGGTTTCGTACCATGCCGGACTCGACAGCAAATTAAGGGCTGAGAGGCAGGATCAATTCTTAAATGAAGATGTGGAAGTGATCGTTGCAACGATCGCCTTCGGCATGGGTATTGATAAGCCCGATATCCGCTTCGTCATCCATTATAATATCCCGAAATCGATCGAGAATTACTACCAGGAGACCGGCCGAGCAGGCCGGGACGGCCTGGAGGGAAAATGTCTCCTGTTCTACTCTCATAAAGATGTGGCAAAGCTTGAGCACCTGATGCGGGATAAGCCGTTGAGCGAACGGGAGGTGGGTGCCCAGCTGATCAACGAAACGGTGGCTTATGCTGAAAGCAGCGTATGCAGGCGTAAGGTATTGTTGCATTATTTTGGAGAAGGGTATGACGATAAGAAAAGTTGCGGTCATTGCGACAACTGTTTAAACCCGAAGGAAAAAGAAGAAGCGAAAGAAGGTGCTGCTGTTGTATTGAAGGCCATCAAAGCCCTGGGAGAACAATTCCCCGTGGAATATGTATTACACATACTTGCCGGCAAGGCCACCCCCCAGGTAAAAATGTACCGGCATGAAGAATTACCTGTTTTTGCCAGCGGCAATGATAAAGAACCCCATTACTGGAACAGCCTGATCCGCCAGATGTTATTGGCCGGGTTTATCGAGAAGGATATTGTTGAGTATGGTTTACTGAAGATCACAAAAAAAGGAGAGGCTTTCCTGAAGAAGCCGGTTTCGTTCAAAATTGTAATGAACAATTTGTTCGAGGAAGCCAATGCAGATGATGATGAGACGGAAGCTGCAGGTTCCGATTCCGGTGCAGCAGATGAAGCCCTGGTGGAAATGCTGAAAGACCTGCGTAAGCGGGTGGCCAAAGAAAAAAAGCTTCCCCCTTTTGTCATCTTCTTAGAGAACAGCCTTATTGATATGGCCACGATGTTCCCAACTTCGATGGCTGAGCTGGAAAAGATCAGCGGGGTCAGTAAAGGGAAGGCGTTTAAATATGGTAAGCCGTTCATCGACCTTATAGCAAAATACGTGGAGGACAACGATATTGTCAAGCCGGATGATTTTGTGATGAAGAGTGTGGTGAACAGGAATAACAACAAGATATTCATTATCCAGAACGTAGATAAGAAGATCCCTCTTGAAACGGTGGCCAAGACCCGCGACCTGCGCATTGACGAACTGCTGGAGGAGATGGAAACCATCGTTGCCAGCGGAACCAAGCTCAACCTGGATTATGCCATCGATGAGATGGTGGATGAATATGAACAGGATGAGATCATGGATTATTTCAAGAACTGCGAAACCTCTTCCCTGCAGGTGGCCCTGGAGGAGCTCGCGGACAGTAATTTCAATTGGGAACAATTGAAGCTGATGCGGATCAAGTTCCTTTGTGAATACGGTAATTAATTAGGTGTTTCCGCCTCATTTTTTCGTTCTTTTCTTTTCCGGAAGCCCATTTTCCCTTATTTTTGCTGCCCGAAATCGGTATTCGATCCTCAGATGGTGCGGTAGCTCAGTTGGTAGAGCAAAGGACTGAAAATCCTTGTGTCGGCG
>CAZYAT010000066.1:0-12287 GCA_964645235.1 uncultured Ferruginibacter sp.
CTAACTTCAAATATGCGTCCCATTTGTGGTACTTAATTGGTTTATCGGGGGGCAAATGTAAGGAAAATAGATTTTGCTGAAAAGAAAGCGGTACCCGTTGCGGGTACCGCTGTATCAATGCAAAAACGATTAAAATGTATAGGCAACAGAAACTTTTATTGTCCGGTTATACGCAGCATAATTGTTGTTCTTGTCGAGTTTTGACAGGCCATAGTCATAACCAGCCCGAAGGTTAAGCCCATTGTTGAATTGGTACCCTACACCGCCGGAAAGTCCCAGGTCGACCCGGTTGAAGCGGCTGGTGATGTCAATGCCTTTGTTGAACAGAGAAATTCCGAGCACGCCCAGCTTTGCATTCAGGGTGCTGCGTACCAGTATGGACACCTGCGGACCGGCATAAACATTCAATCCCTTTACAATTCCTGCTTTCAGGTGCAGGGGGATGTCGATATAGTGTTGCTGAACCTGCGCCCCGGCATTGATGCCCAGGAATTTTATTGCATCGATCTTAAAATCGCCTTTAATGCTGTACCCTTTTTTGGAATATTCCAGGCCTGGTTCAAAAGAAAAATTTTCGGAGACGGGGATATTCACATAGCCACCCACATGGAAACCTGTCTTGCCTTTTGTTACCAGCCAACCGTCTGTTTTGTCTACCAGGTCTTCGATGATCTGCAGGTCTTCACCTTCCCATTTGGAGAAGTTGGCGCCCGCCCGAATGCCGTAGGTTACCTGAGCCTGTGTAAGATGGATCATAAGCAAACTGCTGATGACCGAAAGAAGAAAAAATTTTTTCATAACTGATCGCAGGGTTTTAAAATGCTGCATGGGATGGAAGCTTTAGAAATCCATGCCATCGTTTTTTGCTTTACAGAAGGATATGTTAAAGGGATTTTGATTAGCAACCGCTTAACGAAAGTGCGGCCTCGCCGGCGAAGCTATGGTAGGAGTATATTGTATCCGCCTGAATCCGTATGTTTGCTCACTAAACGCTTGTTATGGAGAAGCCCGTTTATTACGCCGATTACCTTCAACTCGATAAGATCACCCAGGCACAGGCACCAGAGAGTTTTAAAGAAGGAAAAACCCCCGCACACGATGAAATGCTCTTCATCATCATCCACCAGGCGTATGAACTCTGGTTCAAGCAGGTTTTGTTCGAAGTGAATTCCGTGATCAGTATCATGAGTAAGCCGGTGGTGAATGATAATTCCCCCGAAATGCAAACCGTGGTTCACCGGCTGAAAAGGGTAGTGACCATATTAAAAGTACTGGTGCAGCAGATCGATATCATGGAAACGATGACGCCGATGGACTTTCTCGATTTTCGCGACATGCTCAGACCGGCTTCCGGATTCCAGAGTTACCAGTTTAAAGTGCTGGAAGCAAAACTTGGGTTGAAATACTCTAACCGTCATGGGCAGAATTATTATATATCTCAATTAAATGAGAAAGACATCGCCATCATAAAGGATGCTGAAGATGGGAAATCTGTTTTGGAACTCGTTAATGGCTGGCTGGAGCGGATGCCATTTCTTAATGATGATTTCTGGAATAATTATCAGCAGGTGTACATCAATAGCCTTGCAGAAGCAGAGAAAGGGAATGCCTCCGCTTTTGCAACCACTTTCAACGCTGCTGCTATGGATGCGGAGCGGTACCTGTCACCCAAAGCCTGCCGATCTGCTTTGTTCATCATGTTGTATCATGGTTACCCGATGCTGGAACAGCCTTTTCAGTTACTCGATACATTGCTGGAAATTGACGAGCAGCTGGGAAGCTGGCGTTACCGGCATATGAACATGGTGCAGCGGATGATTGGAAGTCGCATCGGAACAGGAGGCAGTACCGGCGCAGGATACCTGAAGGGAGCAATGGACAAACATTATATCTTTAAAGAGCTTTCTCAGCTCAATAGTTTCCTTGTTGACCGAAAGAAGTTGCCGGTATTGCCCAGGGGGGTGGAAGAGAAACTCGGGTACCAGTCTTAATCAGAACCTGTACGTGTGAAAAGTTATTGGTCGGGCGACCAGCAATGGATCTGAAATTCCTAACGCTTCTTGAAAATTAAGATTGAGGCACTTTTTTCTTTAACATAACAAGCATTGAGCTTTGGTTTCAGTATTCTGTATCTGATATCGCTTTTCGTTACACCAATTTCTTCAGCTTGGCCACCACCATATCCACCTCTTCTTTCGTATTGTGTTTACAGAAGCTGAACCGAACCGTAACCTGGTTGGGGTTGTTGTTGATGGCACGGATAACATGACTGCCCTGGTCGGCGCCGCTGGTGCAGGCGCTGCCACCGCTGGCGCAGATATTATTGATGTCGAGGTTGAACAGGATCATCTCTGATTTCTCCGTTTTAGGGAAACTGACACTCAGGACTGTGTACAGGCTTCTTCCTATAGGATCGCCGTTGAACCCGACACCCTTTATGTTCTTCTTCAGTTCATCCATCATGTAGTACTTGAGCGTGCCGATGTGTGCGCTGTCTTCTTCGAAATGGGCAGTTGCCAGTTCGAGTGCCTTGGCAAAGCCTACAATGCCGTAGAGGTTCTCGGTGCCTGCCCGCATATTGCGTTCCTGTGCACCACCATGAACAAAGGGTTTGATCTTTACATTTTCATTTATATACAGGATGCCTACTCCTTTCGGACCATGGAATTTGTGCGAGGCACCGGTGATGAAATGCACCGGAGTGTTCCTGAGATCAAATGGAAAATGCCCTACGGTTTGCACCGTATCACTATGGAAAATGGCGTTGTAGAGTTTGCATAACCTGCCTACTGCATGCATATCGAGAATATTCCCGATCTCGTTATTGGCATGCATAAGGGTCACCAATGTCTTTTCTTCACTGGCCGCCAGCAACTTTTCCAGGTCATCAATATCCACATGCCCGTTGGGCAGTAATTTGACCAGGCTTACTTTGGCAACATCCATATTATCGAGGTACTCCACGGAATGAGAAACTGCATGGTGTTCGATGGGGGAAGTGATGATATGTTTACAACCCAGGTCCCTGACAGAGGCCGTGATGGCCGTATTGCTGCTTTCTGTTCCGCCGCTGGTAAAGAATATTTCTGCTGGATGTGCATTCAGGATCTTTGCTACGGTCTTCCTGGCTGCTTCGATGGCCATCCTGGTTTCCCTTCCATACGAATAAATGGAAGAGGGGTTGCCGAACTTTTCGGTGAGGTAGGGCATCATGGCTTCCAGTACCTGTGGGTCCAGTGCCGTAGTGGCAGCATTGTCGAAATAAATACGGTTCATAGTTAATAGTTAATAGTTAATGGCAACTGTTCGTGATTACTGTTATGAACCATGAACTATGATCCATCAACTTTTTCGTTACATCAATCTCCCGATATCCTGTATCAGTTTCTTTGCAATATTATCTGCCTTTGATTCAAAATCGCTCTCGGCATAGATGCGGATGATGGGTTCGGTATTGCTGGTACGAAGGTGCACCCAATCGTTGTCAAATTCTATCTTCAACCCGTCCTCTGAATTGATGGGCTGGTTCTTGTATAATTCCTTTATCTTCTCGAAGATCCTTTTTACATCTGTGCCATTGGTGAGTTCGATCTTGTTCTTGCTGATGAAATAATCGGGGTATGTGCTTCTCAGTTGTTTGATGCTTTTTTTACTTTGGGCCAGGTGTGTCAGGAACAAGGCGATGCCGATCAGTGCATCTCTTCCGTAATGAAGGTCGGGAACAATGATGCCTCCATTGCCCTCTCCGCCGATCACAGCATTTACTTCCTTCATCCGGTTCACTACGTTCACTTCGCCTACCATGCTGGGATGGTACTCTCCTCCGTGCCTGATGGTAAGCTCCTTCAGTGCTTTCGTGGAAGACATGTTCGACACCGTGTTGCCTTTTCTCCTGCTCAGTACATAATCGGCCACGGCAACAAGGGTAAACTCTTCTCCAAACATGCTGCCGTCTTCACAAACAAAACAAAGCCGGTCTACATCGGGGTCAACGGCAATGCCCAGGTCGGCATTATGTTTTACCACGGCATTACTCAGGTCGACGAGGTGCTCCGGCAACGGTTCGGGATTGTGCGCAAACTGGCCATTCACATCGCCATTCAATACCGTTACGTCGGTTACGCCCAATGCCTTAAGCAGGGCAGGCACAGCAACAGCGCCGGTGCTGTTCACGGCATCCACGACTATTTTAAAATTCCTTTTCTTTATCATTCCAGCATCTACCAGTTCATAGGCAACTACGGCGTCAATGTGTTTTTTCAGTAAGGCGTCGTTTTTGGTAACGGTGCCCAGTTTGTCCACTTTTGCAAATTCAAAATCTTCTTTTCCGGCTGTTTGAAGTATGTATTTTCCTTCTTCACCGCTGATGAATTCTCCTTTCTCATTAAGGAGTTTTAATGCATTCCATTCTTTGGGGTTATGGCTTGCAGTAATAATGATGCCCCCGGCAGCTTTCTCAAACTTTACAGCCATTTCAACGGTGGGGGTAGTGCTCAGGCCCAGGTCTGTGACATCGAACCCCAGCCCGGTCAACGTATTTACTACCAGGCTGCTCACCATTTCACCACTGATCCTTCCATCGCGGCCGATCACTATTTTTTTATTTTTACTTTGTTGCAGAAGCCAGCTTCCGTAAGCCGCTGCAAATTTTACGATGTCAACAGGAGTCAGGTTGTCATTGGGTTTTCCTCCGATGGTGCCACGTATGCCCGAGATGCTCTTTATCAGTGCCATTCCATTCTGAATTTAGGGAGGGCAAAGATAAGAAAACCGGGGTTTATGGTTGGTGATTCACAGCTCATGGCAGTTGGTTTATGGCCTATGGTTGATGATTCTTAGGTTGCACATGGCTATTAACTATTGCCTGTGAACCATGAACTATTAACCATTAACTTTGCCGCATGCCCCAAACCTGGTTCAAAGACTGGTTCAATTCGCCTTATTATCACCTGCTTTACTTCAACAGGGATGACCGGGAGGCTGCCGGCTTCATCGATAACCTGATCAACTATTTAAAGCCTCCCGGCGGATGCACCATGCTGGATGTTGCCTGTGGAAAGGGAAGGCATTCTGTTCAATTGGCAAGTAAGGGATTTGATGTAACCGGTATCGACCTTAGTGAAGACAGCATCAGGGAAGCGCTGCAATACGAATCAGAAACGCTTCATTTTTATAAGCACGACATGCGGCTGCCTTTCTGGATCAATTATTTTGATTATGCTTTTAATTTCTTTACCAGTTTCGGATATTTCCGCACAAGGCGTGAACACGACGATGCAGTGCGGACGATTGCACAAGCGATAAAGCCCAATGGTTTTTTTGTAATGGACTTTCTCAATGTCCATTACGCCGAGGATCACCTGGTTCATCAATCGGAAATGGAGATCGAAGGGGTCAATTTCATCATCACCAAGTGGTTCGATGAGACCCATTTCTATAAGAAGATCGTGGTGGAGGACGAAACAAAGTCGGAACCCCTCATTTACACTGAGCGGGTGGCGAAGTTCTCCCTCGGTGATTTTACCGAGATGTTCGCTTACCAGGGATTGCAGATGCAGGAAGTATTCGGCGATTATGCCTTCTCCAACTATGATGTTAAAAGATCGCCGAGAATGGTGATGATCGCAAAGAAGGTCAAACCCTGATCTGCACTACGGGCATAGCTCCTGCTACTTATTCTTATTATTCAGCAGCATCCATCTTGAAGTTTCGTAGATCGCAGATGTAAGTTGCGATAAATGCTTTTTTACGGAATCTTCCTGCCGGGGCGTCAAAGCCGGGGCAGGATCACGAACCGGCACCAATTCTTCTTTTTTGATACGGATATTCTTTCGGAAGAAATAATCATCCGTCACCACGCCGATCCAGCCCGGCGCATGATAAATAATGAATGCGGCGTTCTCACCTTTTGTTTTGTCAAGAAGGTCCCTGCCTAAGGTGCTGTTCAGGTAGGGTTGCTGTACCATTCCGGCGACCGTCGGCAGGATATCGATCTGCGATACGGTCTCGGCCCTTACCTGTGGTGGGAGCAGGCAGGGGGCGAAGAAGAGAAGCGGTACGTGTTCATCACTCAGCCGCTGTTCGGTCCAGGCTTTGGGGTAGATGGCCTGTGCATCGCCTTCAACACCATGATCGCCCGTGAAAATGAAAATGGTATTATCGTAATAGGGTTTTGTCTTTGCCTTTTCCATGAATTTCTGGATACAGTAGTCGGCATAGGCGAAAGCATGGTATTCTTTCAATGATTCAAAGCCGTACTTCTGCAGGGTATCATCGTCGATGACTTTTTTCACAAAATCACTGTCTTCCACGGGTATGTTATATGGACGGTGGTTGTCGGCTGTTTGAATGATGGCGAAGAAGGGCTTTTGCTGTTTCGTAAGCACTTCATCGGCTTCCAGGAAAAGGTTCTTATCACTGATGCCCCATACGTTGATGTTCTCCGCTTTATATTTGCCCTCTTCGTAAATGTGTACGTTGTTGATGTTGGAAATAAGCCCCCCGAAATTATTGAACTGGCTTCTTCCGCCAATGAAGTAAAATTTCTCATACCCGTCGAAGTCGTTGATGATGGTCCGCTGGTTCACCGATTCTTCATTCCGGGTGGCGAACCTGGAAAGCTGTACATCGGGTATTCCCGTGATCGTGGCAAAAATGCCCCGCGCTGTTCCAAAACTGGGTGTGAAGCAGCGTTCGAAGAATATACCCTGTTTGCACAGGTCACTAAAATAAGGGGTGCTGTTGAGCGGGTTGCCGCTCATACTGCTTTTGTACATGCTGAAGCTTTCACAAATTACCAGTACCACGTTCGGCTGACTTTCAAAAGCCCTGCTGCCGGGTTGGACGAGCCGGGTATAACTTTGTTGTGGGAGATTATTTTTATCCAGGTTCAGGAAACGTGAGATAACAGGATAATATTCACGAGCATTATTGTGATGATCGGGTTTCCGGAAGCGGAGCGTGGTGAAGAAGTTCTGTAATGGGTTCAGTGCAAGGTTGCTTTTGAATTCATCGTTCAGATTAAAAGCCCTGAAGAAGTCCAGGGGCTTCAACATAAGGAAACCATAAATGAACCAGCCGAGTAACAGCAGGGACGCTGCATGCCAGCGCCGCCGGTATGTGAATTTGTGGATATTCAGGTTCTTATCTTCCACATCCACATGCATGCGGCGGAACATCCAGGTCATCATCATCACAGCGCCAACAAGTGCGATGAGTATCCATACGACCGGGTAACTTTGCCAAACCATTTGCAGGCTCTCTCTCGGGTCTTCGGCAAAGATCAAAGCATCGGCATTAAGCCGGGCATTGATATAGGCAAACTGCCCGAAATCGGCTCCATAAAAGAACAATACAAGCAACGTGATAATACCAAGGTAGATCGTCCATCTTCTTTTGCTTCGTTCGCTGAAAAAAGGCGACAGGCGGGGATAAAGGGAGAACAGGGCTATGGGCGAAAGGATGATGGCGATCCAGCGAAGGTCGTATCTGAGCCCGAGCCAGAAGGCAGGGACCAACTCAAATACACTAATGGATGCAGGTTTGAAAGAAATGACCGTAGCGATGCGGAATGCGGTGAATATACAGAGGTAAATGAAGAATAACTTCACAAGCCATTGTATCGTTTTGGGAACCCGCCAGCTGATGAGCATCGTTAGAGTTTCTTAAGCCTGAACAAAGAAAGCGAAAATACTGAAAGCATTGGACAGCGAACGGCTTTATTGTTTTTTCTTGTTGTTCAGCAGCAGGTATTTGGCAGTTTCGTAATAAGCTTCGGTGAGGCGTTTCATATTGTCCCGTATACTATCGGTCCCGGGGCTTACCGGTATGGGATCGTTGCCGGTCATAGATACCATTTCTTCCTTGCCCGTTTTTAAATTCTTAAGGTAATAATACTGGTTACCGGCAATGCCGATCGTTTTTACATCGTGGTCGATAATGAATGCATAGTTTTCAACCCGGTAAGGTTTGAACTGAAAAGGTATGAGGGTATCGAAAAGATCCCTCCCGAAAGAGTGGTTGGTATACGAAATGCCGGCTGCCGATGCGATCGTTGGCAATATGTCTACCTGGGAGCAAACATCACTGATCCGTTTGGGCCGGAGCAATTTGGGTGAGTAGAACAACAGCGGCACATGTTCGCAGGTAAGCCCTTGCTCCGTCCAGCTTTTCGGGAAGTATTCGAGCGTGCCGTTGTACCGGATTCCATGATCCCCGACAAACACAAAAATGGTGTTGTTGAAATACTGCTCTTTTTTGGCGGCTTCCATAAACTTCTGGTATCCAAAGTCGGTGTACCGGAAGGCATTCATTTCTTCATTGCTTTCGAAACCAAAACGTTTCAATGAGTCGGACGAGAAGGAAAGCATTTTGAATTCCCCATTATCTTCTGCCGGTATGGTATAAGGGCGATGGTTATCGGCCGTTTGGATGATCGCAAAGAAAGGGTTGCTTTGCCGGCCTAAGATCCTGTTCGCTTCGAGAAAGAGGTTCTTGTCGCTGATGCCCCATACATCGATCTTCTGTGCGTTGTAATCGTCCTGCTCGTACAATCTCAGGTTGCTGATGTTGTTGGTAAGTACGCCCCTGATATTTGCCCAGGTTGCACTGCCTCCCAGGAAATAATAATGTTCGTAACCTTCGAAGCTATTGATAATGGTATTCTGGTCGACCGCATTGGGGTTGCGGCTGGCTGTCTTCGGGCTCTCCACATCGGGGATGCCTGTAATAGTGGCCCAAACACCCCTGGCTGTTCCATACGCAGGGGTAAAACAACGGTCGAAGAAAACACCGTTCCTGCACATTTCTGCAAAGAATGGGGTTGTGTTCAAGGGGTTGTTGTACATACTGCTCTTATAGGCGCTGAAACTTTCGCATATGACCAGCACAATATTTGGTTTGCTTGCACCCGGCGCCGACGAAATGGCTCTTGAGTAATCGAGTGCATTGGTATCGGGCTTATTTACGCCCAGGTAAGAGGCCATCAATGGGTAGGCTTCTTTAACCTTTTTTAGATCGTATGAGGAATTACGGAAACTGAGTGTGCTGATAAAACTCTGGAAGGGATTCAATGCCAGGTTGGCCTTGAAATCGTCGCTCAATGTATAAGCATCGCTCCAGCGCAATGGGAATTGCCCGATCTTACCGAATATGAAACCACCAAAGATCAAAAAGCTGAACACATAAAGCAGTCTTGCCTTTCTCTTATAGTAACCCTCCTCCCGTTGGTAACGGGCAAGCAAGCGGCTGAAAAGAAGCCTGCCCAACAGGAAAACGACCACCAGGCCAATACTTATTTTCAACAGGGGATAGCTCTGCCACATCATGTTGAAAGATATACCGGCGTCCTGCAGGTAATTCAGCACTGTTGCATTCAAACGCTGGTGCAGGTAATCGAAGTGGTAGTAATCGATGGCCAGCACCAGAACTGTGATCAGGAAAACAACGGGAAGCAGCAGGTTCCAGAATGACCTCGCTTTATTGTTGCGGAACGGATCGAGGAAAGGTAATGCACAGAGCAGCAGGGCAACCAGCCCGATGATGCATGCGACCCTTGCATCGAAACGGAAACCCATGATGAAAGCCGAACCGGAGAAAGCTTTACCGGGCGGATTGAAGCTCCAGAAAATGATGAACCGGCCGAGTGTCATCAGCAACAGGAAGATCAACACCAGGGAAAATATCCAGCGTAATAAACGGGGAATTCTTTGCAGGAGAAGCATGCGAATATTTAATGACCCGGCAAAATTAGTTTAATTATTTTTGGCCGGGGTTTCTTTAGCACTTTCTTAATGATCGAACAACTCTTAGCATACGACCGGCACTTATTCAAAGTGGTAAATGACGGATGGAGCAATCCCTTCTTCGACTGGCTGATGCCCTGGTTGAGAAATGCGGTCATGTGGTACCCGCTTTATCTTTTTTTAATATTATTCATCCTCATCAACTACCGTAAGACCGGCTGGATATGGATCTTGTCCACAGCCGTAACGATCATCCTTTGTAATTACATCAGTGCCGATGTCTTGAAAGAGAACGTGGTGCGCTTGCGTCCGTGCAATGAACCTTCGTACAGCGGCTGGATCCATGTGCTGGTGGGTTACCGCCCGCAGAGTTATAGTTTTGTTTCCTCCCATGCCTCGAATCATTTCGGGATGGCCATGTTCTTCTTCACGACCTTGCGGGGGCAGTACAAGGCATGGCCTGTTTTGTTCTTTGCCTGGGCATTCGGGATCTCGTTTGCCCAGGTATATGTGGGGGTGCATTACCCCCTCGATGTAACTTGCGGGGCATTAATTGGAATTCTTATCGGATATTTGGCAGGTAGTATATTTAACAGAAAGTACGGTTTAAGCTAAGCTATGTATGAGATTGTCATTTTAGGGGTATTGATCCTGGTGAACGGATTGTTTGTGATGACGGAGATCGCCCTGGTGAGTGCCCGTAAGGCCCGGCTGGAACTGCTGGCCAAGAAGGGTGACCTTAAGGCAAAAGCAGCACTCGATCTGGCTGAGAATCCCGAAAAATTCCTTTCCACGGCGCAGATCTTTATCACCCTTATTGCCATATTAACGGGTGTGTATTCCGGCGAACGGTTCAGTATTTATGTACAGCCCTATATTGAGCGCATTCCTGTTCTTAAGCCTTATGCCGGAACCATCTCCACTGTAATCATTGTGATCATTGTCACTTTCCTTTCTATCATCTTCGGCGAATTGGTGCCCAAACGACTGGGCATGATACGTGCAGAGAAGATCTCAAGGGTGGTTTCGGGTCCTATGAATACCTTGTCTACCATCACCTATCCCATTGTATGGCTGTTATCAAGGATATCCCAGCTTTTCTTTAAACTTTTTAATATCAAGACTTCTCCCGATAGCCAGGTAACAGAGGAGGAGATAAAGGCAATGATCACCGAGGGCAGCGAGCACGGTGCCATCGAAGAGGAGGAGAAGGATATCATCGAACGGATATTCCACCTGGGCGACCGCAACATCACTTCATTGATGACACACCGTACCGATATCATATGGGTTGACCAGCTGGAAACCGTACAGGCCATCAAAGACCGCTTGGAATCATTTACCTATTCGACATATCCCGTTTGCGATAAACAGGTAGATGATATTGTAGGAGTGATCTTTGTAAAGGATATTGTAAAAGCATCGCCATCCACCATACTAAAGGACATTGCCAAGCCGGCCATGTTCGTCCCGGAGAATAATACGCCATACCAGGTGCTTGAAAAATTCAAGGAAACCAAGAACCACAGCTGTTTCATCGTGAATGAATATGGAACGCTGGAGGGAATGCTCACCCTGAACGATATCCTGGAGGCCATTGTAGGCGATGTGCCCCAGACCGGGCAGGATGAATACGAGATCGTGGAAAGACATGATGGAACCTACCTGGTGGATGCGCAGATCCCTTTCTATAATTTCTTAAGCCATTTCGAAAAAACAGAATGGATGAACGAAGGCGAACACGATTTTGATACCCTCGCCGGTTTTGTTCTTCACGAATTGAAACATATCCCCACCACCGGCGAGCAGTTCGAATGGAACGGGTTCGACTTTGAGATCGTCGACATGGATGGCCAGCGCATCGATAAGCTGCTGGTTAAAATTTCTGAAGAGATCAAAGAGGAGATGGACGAGGATTAGTTCTCGTTAATGTTCAATGGGAGGGCTATTAGAAACTGAAATGCTGTTTTCCTCACCAACCACGGTCCTAGAACTCGAAACTTGTCTTATCATCCGGGTTGTTTAGCTTGGTGCTTTTACGGCTCCCGTTTACAATAACGTGAATGATGCTGATCTGTTCCTGCTTGTATTCGTAAAGGATATTATCCGTTATGTCCATTTTTTTAAGCGCCGGAACATTATTCACCTGGTAGAAACTCACGATTCCTTCCTCGTCCTGTTGATAACCGAGGAACTGCAACGCAACAGGTTTGCCATCGGCCTTAATGAGCAGATGTTTGGTAACATAGTTGCTCACCAGCTTTTCCATAGCGGGCTTGTCTTTCGGTTTGATGAGATCGACGAATACATTATTGTTCTGCTGCCTAAGGGTCTTTTCAAAATCATCGGTGAAGATCTTGCAACTGATCTCGAGGGTCTTGTCTTTGGCATTGTGTTCGATCTCGGTAACACTCACAAAAATGGGATGGGGATGGGTTTTTGGCGAGGGTAGTAAAAATCCGCCAATCAGCAACCACTTAAATAAAATACCTGCCATTTAGCAAAGAGATTGGTAAAAAATCGTTTCTTTAAAGATATTTGAAA
>CAZYAT010000067.1:0-11752 GCA_964645235.1 uncultured Ferruginibacter sp.
GGTACACGGCTGATCTGTGAGATACCTCCCAGTACTTTTTCCATTTTGTCTTTATCACGGCTCAGGGTGAGGCGTTCTTTTTTAGTAAGGCTTTCTGCACTGCCGTCGTTGAGCATTTTCTCGATGCTCTGCATTTTTTTCACGCTCTTACGAACAGTATTGAAGTTCGTAAGCATTCCGCCTAACCAGCGTTCGGTCACAAATGGCATGTTCACACGTTTGGCGCATTCGCTCACGATCTCTTTCGCCTGCTTTTTGGTAGCCACGAACATGATCTTCTTTCCACTGCGTGCAATTGCCTTCAGTGCTGCGGCAGATTCCTGCAAACCTTCAACGGTCTTGTTCAGGTCGATGATGTGGATGCCTTTCTTTTCAGCAAAGATGTAAGGCAGCATCTTGGGGTTCCACTTCTTCTTCAGGTGACCGAAGTGAACACCGGCTTCTAAAAGTTGCTGTTGTAAGGAAGTATTATTTTCCATTTGTTATTGTTTTGTGGCCTCCCCAAACCCCTCCAAAGGAGGGGCTTTGAGAAGCATGAAGTTTGAAAAGATATTCTATCATTAAGCTCTCTGCATTTCCCCCTTTGGGGGATTGAGGGGGGCTTTAACGCTTGCTGAACTGGTAGCTCCTTCTTGCTTTCTTACGGCCTGGCTTCTTACGTTCAACAGAACGTGGGTCACGCTTGAGCAAACCGGCTGCTTTCAACGCCGGGCGGTACTCGGCATTCATTTCGATCAGGGCACGTGCAATGCCCAGCTTGGCGGCTTCTGCCTGGCCTTTAACACCACCCCCGGTTGCATTCACAACAACGTCGAATTTGTCGGAAGATTCAACCGTTTTCAATGGTGCCTCCACCTGGTTCTGTAAGTAAACCAGCGGGAAATATGTTTTATAATCCTTACCGTTTACGGTGATCTTTCCATCGCCCTTTGAAAGGAAAATACGTGTTACCGCTTCTTTTCTACGGCCGACTGCATTTTTTTGCTTTTCCATTTTTTATTATTTGGTCCCGATCGTTACGGGATTGAGTTTTTAGATTTAGAATTTCAGTTCTTTTGGTTGTTGTGCACCGTGCGGATGCTCGGCTCCCTGGTAAACAAAAAGCTTTTTGAACATCTTGCGGCCCAGGCGGTTTTTAGGGAGCATGCCCTTAACAGCCCTTTCAATGACCACTTCCGGTCTGCGTTTGATCAGGCTTTTGGCAGTCTCTTCCTTACGTCCGCCGGGATAACCACTGAAGGTATCATAGATCTTATCTTCCATCTTGCTACCGGTTAATTTTACTTTTTCGCAGTTGGTAACAATAATGTAGTCTCCACAATCAACATGTGGTGTGTAATAGGCTTTGTTCTTGCCACGAAGTATGGCGGCAATCTTTGAACACATACGACCTACGGTTTGATTAGTACCATCCACAACATACCAGTTGTGTGTAACGGTAGCCTCGTTCGCATGTTTGGTGGTGAAATGTAATTTGCTCATTTTATTTGTTTTTTGGTTCCGCTGTGGCTATCCCCACAGTTTAAAAATTTGGACCGCAAAGGTAAGCCAGTGAAGGTTTACGTTCCAAGGAAAAGAGGAAGTATTTTCAGTCGCACTTTTGTAATCACTTGATTTTCAGTAAAATTTTTGCTATATTTTTTAAACAATCCTGGATTTGGCACTGCTTAAAATAAAAACAGCCCGCAGGGGGCTGTATGATTCTCAAAAGGGTATTGCCTGGTTTAAGGCTATATGACAATTAAAGTTTCGCTGGTGTTATTGGGATTTCAGGAATTGTTTACTGTAAGATTCCTTTCCTGCCTGTATACTTACCATATATGTTCCCTGGCTGAGCATGGATATATTCACCGGTACGCTGTTATTTCCTGCCTGAAGTACAATCTTCCTGCCATATACCTGCCGGCCCGACATATCCAGTATGGTCAGTACAGCATCCCCGGTCATATTGTTCCCGGTTTGTACCTGCAGCATATCCCTGGCAGGATTGGGAGAAAGCATCAGGGTCATTTCTTTTATATCGAGGTGAAGAGCCACAACCTGGCTATAAGCAAACTTACCGTCGATATCAACCGACTGAAGGCGATAGAAAACTGTTTTTTGGGTTTGAACAGAAGCGGGCAACTGATCTGCCTGAGCATAGTTAAGGGGAAGGTTGGAATTACCTGCTGCGGCTACCCTTGCCACATCTGTAAAATTCATACCATCAGTGCTGCGCTGTATATTATAATGACTGCTGTTCTGCTCGTACCGGGTTGCCCACTTTAGATAGGCTGTGTTGTTTTTCAACGAAGCCGTAAACGAGGTAAGTTTCACCGGCAGGGCTCCGCCGCTCAACCCGCCTATCTCCGCAGCAGTAAGGGCACGGTTGTAGATCCTCAGCTCATCGATTTTACCTCCAAAGGGATTATACCTTGGCGGGGTGAAGCCTGAAAAACACATTGCCCCGGCCTGCATATTAAGGGGATAAGATGGGGTTCCTGTACCTTCTGTGGCAGAAAGCCGGAAAACCCCGTCTATATATAATGATATCGTACCGTTATTCCTTACTGCTGTTGCATGGTGCCATGCGCCAATGGAGAAATTGGTTGCTGCAGCGCTTCCCACAGATGCATTTTTATAGTTGAATTGCAGGTTCCAGGTTCCTGCTACCGTTGACCATAGCCAGATTCCCCAACCGTTATAATTAAGGCAATTATCAACCAGGCCGGATGTGGTGCTCCCATTAAAATAAAAACTGAATCCCACGGTAAAATTACTGGAGCCGGTAAAGTCGAAATTCCCGTTATCAATAAAATCGATATACGAATTCACGTTTCCCTGGAATTGAACAGCCGTATTCGGAGCATTGTTATGGCCCGTTGTAAAACTGGTATTAACTCCACTTGCAGTTGCAGCAGCAGATCCGGTGTTTGTGTAGTTCCCGCCAAAAGACCAGTAACCGATCAAACCGACGGTAGTAGGCTGGGCGATACAGTACATAAATAAAAAACTGATGAATGCGGTAAGTAAGGTTTTCTTCATATCAGTAAGTTTAGTGCTTTACCATATAGTATAATATCATGGGCATATCATGCCGCTTTCCTGGAATTAAAATGATTGGCCGCTTCTGTACGGTTGCGCACATTCAGTTTCCGGTAAATGTTCTTACTGTGCTTTTTAACCGTGTCGATGGATATTGTCAGCCGGTGAGCGATCTCTTTGTAGAGGTAACCTTTGGCCAATGCCTCAAGTACTTCCTGTTCCCGTTTGGTTAGTTTTCTGCCAGATCTTCTCATTGCTTTGATTTTTAAAATTAAAGGATGCCCATTCCTGTATCAATACCCCTTTTGTGTACCATGCCGACCACAACACAAATATAAAAATCCCGTGAAGGGTTATCAAGGGTAAATTAGCGGAGATCGGAATGGGTGAAAACACGGTATAGGTCAGTCATGACCCGGAGGTTTGCAGTTTGAGGTTTATCTTATTATATTAGTATTTGTTGATTTCATAACCCCTAAAACTACTGTCATGTCCAACGACCTGATGCCCGGTGTAAAGACTCCGGAAAAGAATGACCAGATCATTTCTTATTATGCCCTGCGGATCCTGATCGGCGCCACCGGCATGTTGCTGCCATTCCTCCTGATCATCGGCAACCTGGTCGCCAACCAAAGCCTCCACATTGAATTCTCGGTGAGTGATTATTACGACAACAGTACGGCCGGGGATATACTGGTGGGTGTGTTGTTTGTACTGGGATTCTTTTTGATGGCCTATAAGGGGTTCGACCGCATCGACAGTTTAACTGCCAACCTGGGTTGTGTATTTGCGCTGGGGGTTGCCCTGTGCCCCACTACCAGCAGCAACCAGGTCGTGCACATACTTCATTTCGTTTTTGCGATGCTGCTCTTTTCGGTATTCATCTTTTTTTCGATCTACCTGTTCCGTAAATCGGACCCGAAGAAGAAATGCACGCCGCAGAAAAACAAGCGCAACAGGATCTATCTTGTTTGCGGCATTATTATGATCGTTGCCATTGCCGCCATTATAGTAAGCATGTTCTGGCTGGAGGAGGCGAGTAAAAAATACCACATGGTATTCTGGTTCGAGTCGGTTGCCCTGATGTCGTTCGGGTTCTCCTGGATCACCAAGGCCGAGTTCTTGTTTTGGAAGGATGAGAACAGCCGGTAGAATAGAAAGTTGTGTGTTTAGCCTGACTGGTTTAAAACGTATCAGACAATTATTTTCAGAATATCGCTTTCCGGAACCGGCAGGTTTGCCTCTTCGATCAGTGCTGCTTCAGCTAACCTACGCCTTCTTAAGCCGGGCGTATCAGGCCATAACCGGATCATGGCACGGATGAGACCGGCGATGCTTTTCTCATCGTTGTTCTTAATGGCAGATACAAGGGCTTTCATCTCTTTCCTTCTCTCCCCATCAAGACTGGTGCCCCTGTTATAAACAAGCCCTACGATCACCGATTGTTCCACCGGGTGCAGCCTGAACAGATCAGGATAGATGGAAGCGGACTTTTTTGCAAAGTCATATATAGTGGTATTATAGAACACCTGTAAGGCCGACTCGATGGGTACATTAACCGTTGCAACCGATGGCAGTTTCTTTACCGCCTGTTGTTTTTTTAGCCCGGCCGTGGCGGCCAACGCGTTCACCATATGAAGCGGCAACACCGATTGCCAGTCAAGCCTTATCTTATTGGCAGAATACTGGCCGCAATCGTACCCGATACCAATGGTTACCCCGCTGCTGGTATTCACCGGGTCGGGCACAATGGGTTTCCTGTATTTTTTATTATATACTGCAAACCCGGCTTCGGGCGACCAGCTTACTTCAAATGCCATGATGGCTTTGTTGATGGCGTTCTTACTGAGTTGCAATTCCATGATTATTGCGATTTATTGTTATTCTGTCTAAGGAAATTACTGAACCCGAATTGAAAACCGCCAACTGCAAACATTTTGTCTGGGTCGGAATAATGTGTGGAATTGCCATCGAAATTGCTGCCGAAGGTGGCTTTAAAAGTGATCATTTCGTTGATCTTATAACTCAAGGTGAAACCTGTCCGTAACGTATATCCCTTTACCTGGTTTTTTGGTTTGTGTGTGAGGTAACGAAGAACCCCTTCACCGGATACGCTTAACCTGTTATGTACCCACTGTAGCTTGGCTCCCACATCTGCATAATTTGAGCTATCCACATTTTTTGCGTTTATGGTAATGCGTGCCACGGCCATGATGTCAATAAAATCGATCATTTCCGGATCTTTGTTAACATTAAACCGGTACGAAGGTGTTAACCAGATCGCAGTTTTTGCACTCTGCAGCTTACTCCAGACGTTGTCACCAGCAATACTTGCATTGGCAATGGCGAATTCAAGCATGAAACCTTCTTTTGTAAGAGGGAATTGATACCGGTTAACATTTTTCAGTTTTTGAGCAGCAACATCCAGTGCTTCGGCATTCAGCTTTTCAATAACATGCATATCATCCTGTGATAGTGTTGATTTTTTCAGCCTTGTTTTGATCAGATCTTTCACAATTTTCTTTTCCCATTCCTGCATCGCCTTAAAACTTCCTTTGGAAAGCACCTCATCAATAAAATTATCCAGGTTATCAATAGGCTTATCTGATTCCAGTTTATTTTTAAGTGCCTCAAACAGGGCAACCAGGTTTATGTTCAGATACCAGTCACCGAGATTTTCCTTTACATGCCTGCTTATATTCCCGCTGAATAACTGCATGTGCATGCCAATGCCGAGGCCCGTACCAACGGGAATTTTACCGAACGTAAAGCTATCGGATGGAGAGGTAGCGAACGAAAATGTTATGCTGCTGGCCAGGTTAGTCCAGAAATCTTTATTCGAGATATAATTATATACGTCAAATTTCTTCGAGTCAGGTTTCTTCTTCCCCCAGTAATATGGAGTGGTCTCCATTGCAAAATTAGGTTGCAGACGGTTATTGACCAGTGCCGATTGAACGCCGGCAATGAAATCATTGGGTGAATTCGGCCGCTGGATATTTTCCGGTTCCACTCCAAGAACCACATATGCGGGAGAGGTATTAAGTGAAAGTGATTTGAATTGGCTTTCGAGTTGTTTGGCATCAGGAGCCTGTGCTTTTACATGAAATGATAAAAGCAAAAGAAAGCATATGATGCAGGATTTCTTATTTCTCATGGTTCAAGTTTGAATATTATCTTGGTATAGAAAAAGGCTGGGTTTGTTTCATCACTCTTAATGCTGAATTCCTCTATAACCCCGTTTTCGGTTTCAAATGAGAGCTTATACTTAACAGGAGAAGGATCCCCATCTGCCCCATTGCGTATCCGGGAGGCTATAGACACCAATGAAAGCTTCAACCCATCCAGTTTTTTGCCGGTACCCAAAACTACTTTATCAATATCCGGTGTTGGATCAAAATCCACGGGGTCTCCATCAAGGCTCAACACGTGTATCAGGTGAAGCTGCCAACCCTCATCCACAAGACTGGTAGCAGTGGACAACATAATTTTTTTTCCCGCTAACTTCTTCGGCAGTACATAATCAAGGTAGCGTTTGGGGTCGCTCGGTCTGATCGGATTTGCATTCGGCATATTCCTTTGTTTTGCGCCTACTCTTTTATCCCCTTTTCGGCATACGGGTTTGTTTTATGCAATCGTAATGAACACTTTCTCCTTTCTCATCGCGGACTGTATCTTATCGAACAGCGCTTTAAAGGCAACCCGGCTGTTCGTAACCATATCGGGCATTTTGTTCCTGCCGGGCAGCAGGCATCCTTCCGTGTCTGCATCGGTATTGCCCGGGTGGATGCGTATGCCCTCAAAGGCAGGCACGTTCAGCAGCAATGGGAGCATTTTCTGAAAACGCTGGCTGAAGCTCACCACAATCTCGTAGCGGCCGGCAGGGATGGCCGTTCGGGTGCGCACTTTCAGTTCGGTCAGTTCCGATATCGGCATGGTCTGTTTCAGGCCCCGGTCCCTGTCTTCCAGCACAAAGCATTCGAACACGCCGTTTATCTTCAGTTCGCCGATGGTGGATCTGTTTGTTTTTACCTGCCGGGTGAGTTGAAGTTCCATAAAGAGCAATTTTCTGTTTAAAATGTACCAGTCTCCTGCGCACAATGACGCAGCATGGCCTGCCATACACAGATTTGTTTTACCATGCCTGAACAGAAAATAGGAAAGATTAGGAGATAATGCCTGTTACTTCACAGGCATTGGATACTACTAACATAAAGAATTATTCCCAGAAAAAGAAGCAAGACCAGGATCAAATTATTTCAAGCCTTGACTTCCCGGCTGATCATTCTTACTCTTTCCTTGTCAGTCACGAAGATTATAGGTCATTCCAACAAAGAACCCAATACGGAATACTTTATCAACCAATTGATCCGCACTGGGCAGGTTGTTTCCGTTGAACAGGATCCGATTCTTTGCATTTGGCCCTTCTACTAGATTTGGTTTAAGCCGGTCTACTGCAGCCCCTGCAAGTCCTGCGTTCAGAATAAGTTTCCCCTTAATTGGTCCACCAATTATTCCTGATGCACCCAGGTAAGCCCTCAGATCAGAAAACTGTGTAGGTGAAGTTGAAATACCAATTGTGATCCCAGGCGTTACCGACCAATGCCGCTGCCAGTAAAAATGCGCCATAACACCTACATGAGGGATAACCCTGCTTCGCTGGGAATTTTTTGCGATGCTGAATGTGTCGGTCATAATATTTCCAGCATTGTTGCGTGCGCTGTCGATGCTATATGACTGGTTGATGAGCGTTCCGCCAAAATGAAAATTCAGTGACGGGCCGATCGCCCATTTAAACCGACCGTTTACTGGCACAGTATAGTAGTATACCTGGGAGTCGAGCTTACTGGCAAATCCTTCTTTTGGTGTAGCTTTAAAATATATTTTGATGAACTCGGCCTCTTCCTTATCAAAACACTTGGTGTAAAAAAAATTGGTGTTGTTGTTTACCCGTGCCAGCAGGTCTTCCAGCACACGCAGGCTCTTTAATAATTTCGCCTTATCCGATCGGGCTGCAATGGCAAGGCCTTTGTCAACTGATTCTTGGTCAGGTAATTTTTGAATGCTAGGTAACTGCATGCAGTGATGTGTGCTATCCTTGCTTGTTTCGCAAAAATTCTTCTCATAATTGCTTATAAGTTGTACCAGCTCACCAACCAGCTGCCGTATTTTCTTTTCATTTTCTTTGGTACTGTCAAACAGAGGGGGCATTGCTGTCTTAACAATTCGCAGTACATTTTCGAATGTAATATCGCTCCGGTAAGCTTTGATATCAGGATGGCTCCCAATCTTGTCTTTTATCAGTTGCTGACTGCAGCACTCACTTCCAATGATCACCGGAACATCGGCTGCAAAGAGGACGTAATGTTCTAGGTTATTTAGTTGTTTATAAAGATCCCGGGCTATCGGTTTAATGAGGTTCTTGATAGAATCGGCAGATTGTTGTAATTTTTCAAACTGCGTTTTCTTTTCCTCCGCCCTTACAAAGCCTACCGGCACAGTTTTATTATTGGGTTCGCTTGTTTCTTTTGACGCTACCGGTGGATTTTGATACACCTTTGCCAACTCATCAAAAATACTTGTATCGGGCAGGGTTGCTTTAACGATTTGTCCATTGGCGTTTATATCGTAGGCGATGCGGTTTATATTACATATGCGTATACAGAGGTTCTCTTTTCGCCCATTGAGTCTGAAATAATCATAGGCAAAGGGTTGTATATCGGCGAAATTTTTTTGCAGAATGTGCGTACCATTCAACCTGCAGTGACCAGTTATACAACATTCTTTACGCTCGGGGCAAATGGTATCGAAACTGGTACCGCCGCAATTTTGAAAACACGAATCGATGTGGCACATGCCAGCGGATTGGTTCTTTTTATTCTTTTTTCCTTTCGCCGTAGATTTTAACACTGTTCCATTACCCTGCACAGAAGTCTTTACTTCATTATTGCCTGACACTTTGACCGTATCGGTTTGAGCGTTACCTCTAAACGTCATAGCTGTAAGCAACCATAAAAGAACAATCTTTTTCATACTCCAGATTTTTGGGTGATCGAACATGCTTTTACAAATTTTTCAAAAAAAAGAGGGCTTAGTCAACCGTGTTATGCCTGAAACTAAAAAGGTGAAATAACGGTGAAAGAAAAGTGAAAACACTATTGCATATATGAAGATGAATATAGATTTTAGTGCGCCAATAAAATTCTTAACTTAAAAAACTAATTTTATGCCAGCACTATTTATTTTGCCGGAAAACGCTACATGCTTGGATTATTCCCAAAGTTTTGATGTGGATAAAACCTTACATGAAAGCGCTATGCTGACACTAAACTTCAGAGACTTTCTATTTATGGTTAACCGCTACAAGATTAATAGAAAGGGATTTAGTTTTTCTTTTACAGATTTGGAGCGATTAAGGCTTCAAAACCCGGCTACGATTACTGGAATTAAAATATATGTTGGAGAAGAAAGAAAAGAAGTTACTCCTGGCAAATTTGAGTATGATTTAAAAGTAATTGCAGTGGCAGCAGAGAATAATCAATTAGGGTCAGTTGCTGTCGACGATTATTTGATTCCAAAGAGCTCAGATCCATTACCGATTATTGAACCCTTTGTATTAGAAGGTCGTCCTTGCCCGGAAGAATGTGGTAAAGCAAATATGTTAAACGGAGAGTAAATATTTATTAATGTGAATGTCTTATTAAATTATGCCGATACGTATGCTCCGGCTTTTGCATTTCTTGTTCTGATTTTCCGGCTCCGGAAGGTTGATAGTGATTTGTACCCTATTTTTTTGTATTTGTTTATTACCCCAATTTTATATGGTATCACAAATTGGTATGCGGACAGAAGGCTTAATAATCTCTTTTTGTATCACTATATTACTCTGTTTGACTTTTTACTCATTTCTTACTTTATTCGCATAAATCTGGTTCAACAATGGAAGAAATATATAGTGTACATCCTGAGTGGGTTATTTATCCTCTTTTTCTTCATTAATTTTTTATTTTTTGAACCAATCTCTAAATTTCCAAGTAATCTTATTTGCGTAGAATGTATTTTTTTGTTAGTCCTTTCTTTTCTTTTTTTGATAGATTTAATCGAAGTCGATCAAAAAACTTCAGTTAAATATCAATTTAGATTTTGGGCCGTTTTGGGTATATTATTGTATTCTACTGTTTGTTTTTTTATTTTTTTTATATATAAATACGGAGCAATTGATACTTTTTTCAGGAAAATGACATGGAAGATTCAGGAAGTTATGATTTTAATAAAATTTGGGTTGTTTATAATTGGTCTTTTATGCCAAAGGAAAGTGTAAATATACAGTTGCTGATTATTTTTTTAATTATTGGTTCCTTTGTTTTTACATTGGGGGTTATATACCTATTTATGAGATTTCAAATAAAAAAAAATAAAATTCTAAAGAGCAAAGAAGATCTCAAAATATCTTTTGAAAAAACAATTCTTCAAACCCAAATCGAAATACAGGAACAAACGCTTAAAACCATCAGCGAGGAGATTCACGATAATGTGGGCCAGGTGCTGAGTCTCGCCAAACTCAACCTGAACACATTTGAAAGCAACCCCGAAAAAAAATTACAGGCCACCAAGGAACTGGTGAGCAAGGCCATCAACGACCTGCGTGACCTCAGCCGCAGCCTGCACGGCGACAAGATCAGTGAAACCGGTTTGCAGGAAGCGGTTTCCAATGAGTTGAGGATCCTGCAGAACACCGGGCAGTATGAAACCAGGTTCCGCATTACCGGCAACCCCTGTAAACTGGAGCCGCAGAAAGAGATGGTATTGTTCCGCATTGTGCAGGAAGCCCTGCACAACGGGGTTAAGCACGCCAGGGCAGGTACGATCGAAGTAACCATGAATTACGAGCCTGCCGTATTTTCCTTAACGGTCCGTGACGACGGAAAGGGATTCAATGCTGAAGAGCTGGAAGCTGCCCAGACCGGCATCGGGCTCAAAAGCATGAGGAACCGGGCAAACATGATCGGGGGAAATCTTTCGATACTATCTGAAGAAAACAAAGGAACTTCCATTACCGTTGAACTTCCAACCGGCAAACCATTAAACCAATAACCAGCAGCAATGGCAACTATTGTTCTCGCAGATGACCATGTACTACTCCGCAACGGCCTGGCCGAACTGGTGAAAAGCTTAGGACACACCGTTCTGTTCGAGGCCGGGAACGGTAAAGACCTCCTCTCCAGGCTGGACACCAAACAACTGCCCGAAATAGTCCTGCTCGATATCAACATGCCGGAAATGGATGGCTATGAAACGGCCCAGTGGCTTAAACAACATCACCCTGACATCAAGGTCCTGGCGCTCAGCATGTACGATAATGAATCCGCCATCATCCGCATGCTCAAGTGCGGCGCTAAAGGGTATATTCTTAAAGACAGTGAGCCGGCCGAATTAAAAGCCGCCATTCATTCTTTATTGAGCAAAGGTTTTTATTACAGCGACCTGGTGAGCGGGAAACTGATCCATGCCATTAACAAGATCGACGATGAAGGCAGTGACATCAACATTGTTGCCAACCTGAACGACCGTGAAACCGATTTTTTGAAATATGCCTGCACCGAACTTACCTATAAAGAGATCGCCGATAAGATGTTCGTGAGCCCTCGAACCATCGACGGCTACCGCGATGCCTTGTTTGAGAAGCTGAATGTGAAAACAAGGGTCGGACTGGTGATGTATGCGATCA
>CAZYAT010000068.1:0-11600 GCA_964645235.1 uncultured Ferruginibacter sp.
GGCGGAAAATGATCTGCAACTTATAAAGCCCCGAACGGGGCTTTTTTAATCGGGTGATAACCGGTAAATTCGCCCAGTAAACAAACGGAATTGAAGACGATCCTCGATAAAGAACAACTGCATCTTACCCTGTTACGGCTTTCGCACCAATTGATGGAAAATCAATCAGGGCTTTCCGATGTGGTATTCATCGGCATACAACCCCGCGGCGTGAAAGTGGCATCCCGGATCGTGGAGAATATCCGGTCTCTCTACCCGGGCGATAAGGTGCAGTACGGGTTGCTCGACATCACCTTTTACCGCGATGATATCCGTAAGGAATTACACGTGGCCAATAAGACCGACATGCTTTTTTCGATCGAGAACAAGCGGGTTGTATTGATCGACGATGTGCTGTATACAGGCCGTACCATCCGGGCGGCTTTGGACGCCATCCAGGATTTTGGCAGGCCGAAGAAAGTGGAACTCTGCGTACTGGTCGACCGGCGCTTCAACCGCGAATTACCCATCCAGCCGGATTATTGCGGTAAGGCCATCGACAGCATGATCTCGCAGAAGGTAAAAGTGGAGTGGGATAAAGAGGCGGTAGTACTGTACTGAGCAAAACCGTAAAGGCAAAACCAACCATATAGCTGAATGATTGAAGCGCTTTATCGGGTGCGGCGTGTACGTGAACCGGTTATTTTGCTTGCTGGTTTTCCCTTTTGACTTTCAACTTTTACCATTAACTTCGCTGCTTAATGCAACTATCCACGAAACATCTTCTGGGCATTAAGGATCTCACTCCCCACGATATTTCCACCATTTTAACCACTGCCTCCCAGTTCAAAGAAGTTTTACAACGATCCGTCAAAAAGGTTCCATCCCTGCGTGACGTGACGATTGTGAACCTTTTCTACGAGAATTCGACCCGAACCCGTATTTCCTTCGAACTGGCCGAGAAGCGGCTGAGCGCTGATACGATCAACTTCACCGCCTCGGCCTCATCCGTGTCAAAAGGTGAAACCCTCCTGGATACGGTAAACAATATCCTGAGCATGAAGGTAGACATGGTGGTGATGCGCCACAGCGCCAGCGGGGCGCCGCATTTTCTGGCCAAACACATACCCGCGGCGATCGTGAATGCCGGCGATGGGATCAATGAACATCCCACACAGGCCCTGCTCGACGCGTTTTCGATCCAGGAACGGCTGGGTAGCCTGGCGGGTAAAAAAGTTTTGCTGGTGGGCGACATCATGCATTCGCGGGTAGCGATGAGCAATATGTACCTGCTCAACAAGATGGGGGCGGAAGTGATGGTGGCGGGGCCGCCAACGCTGATTCCTAAATACGTGGGCGAAGCACTGAATGTAAAAGTGGAATATAATCTCAAAAAAGCGCTGGAGTGGTGTGATGTGGCGAATGTACTGCGTATCCAGCTTGAGCGGCAGAACCAGGTTCTGTTTTCTTCGCTGCGTGAATACAACCTGGCGTATGGCGTAAGCCGCAAGATACTCGACGGACTGAAAAAGGAGATCATCATCATGCATCCCGGTCCCATCAACCGGGGCGTGGAGATCGACAGCGATGTGGCCGACAGCAACCAGTCGATCATTTTACAACAGGTCGAGAATGGGGTGGCTGTTCGCATGGCTGTACTATACCTGCTGGCAGGGAAAAGCGGTAGCGAAGCAAACTAAGGAATTAGGATAACCCTGATCAGCAACTATTCAAATCACCAAATCGTTTTCATGAAACGCATCTGTTTATTTCCCGGTACATTCGATCCGCTCACACTTGGGCATACCGACATTATTGAAAGGGCCCTGCCCCTGTTCGATAAACTGGTGATCGGTATCGGCCGCAACAGCAATAAAAAACCCATGTTCAGCGAAAAACAACGCCTGAAATGGATCAAAGAGATCTATAAGGGTAATCCGAAGGTGGATGCGATCGCTTACGACGGACTGACGGTTGATTGCTGCCGGCAGGTGGGAGCCCGTTTCATCCTCCGCGGTATACGGTATGTGAATGACTTTGAGTACGAAAAGGCGATTGCCGATATGAACCGAAGCATTGAAGCGGAGATAGAAACCATATTTCTCACCTGTTTGCCCCAATATACATCGGTAGCCTCCACACTTGTACGGGATGTGTTGCGTAACGGAGGGGATGTTTCCCAGTTCCTGCCGGAGGTGGTGAAGCGATCGATAAAGGCCAAGAAATGACTCCTATGCCGATCTGGTTCAATAAAAATCTGGCTATGCCCGACCTTAATCCGCTTGGTCCAAATACAATGGGAGAATACCTGGGTATGGAATGGGTGGCCCTGGGCGACGATTATTTGAAAATGCGCATGCCGGTCGATAACCGGACCCGGCAACCTTACGGATTGCTGCACGGCGGCGCCAGTTGTGCTCTCGCGGAAACTGTAGGAAGCGTGGCTTCGCATTTTGTGATCGATCCGGATAAATTCATCTGCGTAGGAATGGAGATCAACGCCAATCATGTACGCAGCGCCAGCAAAGGATATGTTACGGCAACCTGTAAGCCCCTGCACCTGGGCGCCACCACCCATGTTTGGGATATTAAGATCCATGATGAATGGGAGAAACTGGTTTGCGTAAGCCGCTTAACGGTGGCGATTCTCAAAAAACCACGGCCCTGATTTTATAGTTTAACCTTCCTCAGGGCGCATCAAAGAACTTGCTCAGTATGTCTTTAATGGATGGATAGGTGTTTTTCATGGGTTCCTTGATATGCATGGTTTTTACCCATTTTACCTCGGTGATGTCTTCTTCGGTTTGCGGTACCGCTTCCTGCTTGGCCGGGCAGGTCATATAGAACCAATGGGAGATCTTCAGTATGTGCTTACCGAAGTCTTCATAAACGTGGTAGGTTTCGCCGATCTTCTTTTTCAGGGCCAGGTTTTTGGTCCCGGTTTCTTCCTCAACTTCACGAATGGCGCATTCTTCTTCATTCTCGCCTTTTTCGATCTTACCCTTCGGGAGATCCCATTTACCCCGCCGCTGTATGAACAGCAGTTCCTTATTGCTGTTAAGCACGATTCCCCCGGCGGCTTCCAGCACAGTAAAGTTCTTGAAAAAGGCCTTCTTCAGGTCGTTAAGGTTCCCGTTCCAAAGTACACCGGCATGAAACTCTTCTTTCTTTATTTCATGCAGCATCGACTTGATGGCCCGGGGAGATATCTCGTCCACAAACACGGCATCCGGGTGATGTAGTATCTCATTCAGATACTGATCGATTTCGTCGCAAAGGAACACGGGCTTTTCACCAAAGTAGATCTTGATGTACATAAATAAATTTCAATTTTCAGGTTTGATCGATCAATTTTGCAGCATGACGAATGAAAAGGCCGTAGCTGAAAAGCTCTTACAAATTAATGCAATAAAGTTGAGTCCGCAACAACCCTTTACCTGGGCCAGCGGGTGGAAAAGTCCGATCTACTGCGATAACCGCAAGGTGCTTTCCTTCCCGTATGTACGCGACTTTATCAAGAGTGAAATGTGCAGTGTTATTTTCGAACGTTTCCCCGAGGCGGAGGTGCTGGCGGGTGTAGCTACGGCAGGGATAGCCTGGGGTGCGATGGCGGCCGATCAGTTAAAACTGCCTTATGTATATGTCCGTCCAAAGCCAAAGGAACATGGACTTGGCAACCAGATTGAGGGGCATTTGGAAAAGGGACGGAAAGTATTGGTCATTGAAGACCTGATCTCAACCGGGAAGAGCAGTCTGCAGGTTTGCGACGTACTGAAAGCAGCCGGCGTGGAGGTGATCGGCATGGTATCTATATTTACCTATGGTTTTGCCGTGGCCGACGAGGCTTTCAGGACCGCCGGAATCCCGTATCATTCACTTACCAATTACCAGAACCTGATCGGACTTGCCGTGGAAAAGGGAATTGTGGGAGAAAACGAGCAGAATACGCTGTTAAACTGGCGCTCTGATCCGGCCAATTGGATGCAGAATGCCTGATTTCCGCTAATTTCAGTTTATGAAAACATTTTTCCTGCTGGTTACAACCCTGATGCTTACCACTACAACCGGCTTCGCTCAATACAGTCAGCAACAGAAAGTAGCGGGTAAGGCCGTTATCAAAACACCTACCGTACAATGCGATGTGTGCAAAGACCGGGTGGAATTCTTCATCAGCCATGAACCGGGCGTTACCTCAGTAAAGGTGAACATAAAGCAGAAAACGACTACTGTAACATGGCTGAACGATCGTACCACCCTGGAGAACATCAAAGTTGCCATCGCTAACCTCGGTTACGAAGCAGATGATATTGAGGCGGAGGAATCCGCAGTAAAAAGACTGGCTAAGGACTGTAAACTCCATCGCCAGGCGCTGACTACACCCCCTCCAGGAGGAGCCCAGAAACAGTAATTTCTTCTAGAAGACGACAAATCGTTGCCTTGCCTCATAGCTAACGGGGAAGGTTTTATACACATTAGCCTTTCCGATTTTTACTTTCCCGGTGATTTTAACCGTTACTTCCTTTCCCAATAAAGTGGGCAATGTGTTTTTAAGAAGATTCTGCATATCCAGGTTAATCTGGAGAGGCATGGTGAATTCCGATAATTTCTTAATGGTGATCTGGTAATCCTGGGAGCTATGCCCCAGGTAATTTCCGTCGATAAAAATATCCAGGTCTGTATACTTGAGCTGTAGTCCGAAGTTATTCGGATTGTAATAAATGACGTCTACTTTAAGCGACGACCCGCCGAACCCGATTTTTTCAATTTTGAGGTTTTTAAATTCCCGGTATTCCAGTTCTCTCGGAGCCTGACAGGATGACGCAAAAAAAAGCAGGAATCCAAGAATGATTAAATAGGAGGCGGGTAACTTACTCATCAGTGATTTTTGAGTGAAATTACTCGAAGTTGCTAAATATCCCAAGGCGGGGCCACCAATATTGTTTTACTTTCAAGTAAATAGTTTAGTTTTCAACAGATTTCAGGGGTTTTAAATGCATTGGAAATACCAACAATTATTTAGTATAATTAAAAATGTAGTAAAGAATTGATAATTATTAACTAATCATCAGTTACCGAAAATAATTAAATTTATTTTTATAGTAAATAGTTGCTTTTTTGTTGCGTTTAAGCAAACCGCCTCAATAAAACATGATTAATCATTTTAATTATTTGATAATTATTACTTAATAATATTTTACTACTTTTTTATTTGCCATAAAATAAAACACCTGAGCTTTTAATAATATTTTCTATCCCTCATAAATAATTGCAAGCCTGGTTGTAGGATTATCCGCCTTTATTTTCCATGTAGATTCGCTCTTGTCGCTCAAAATCTTAATAATTGAGCAGTGACACTATGACTGAATTTAATTTTGATGAATTTCAGATAGTGTTCTTCGCATCACTATATACATTCTGCTATTTACAATGATTCGTTACGATTTCTACATTAATACAAGCCGTATAAAAAAATATTTCTAAAATATTGACTTGATTGATGAAATAATTTTAGTGACTATTGTTGCGGTGCATTGATGGGATTTAATAAATTACTTGATACCCGTGTTTTTACCAAAACGACAGTAAAATTACGGTGGAGCATATTTGCGTTTTCCGAAAATCGCTGTATGTTTGCATCGAAATCGGAAACGGCCATTACCTCGGTTGTTCTGCTTTCAAGACCGAAACTCCAAACTCCTCTAAAGACCTCCAATTTTGGTCCGGGCCCTGTCCCTACGTCAAAGTCCTCTGCAGAACCGCACTCTGAAACAATTAAACACAAGAAATGAGATTGATTTTTACCCTTGCATTGACAAGTCTGTCAATTTTATCCACCTCTGCACAAATAGAAACCTGTCCTCCGGGAACGGATCTGAATGCAATACCAAAATTTGCGGGAACACCTTCGCTCGTAAGCGGTAATGCGTTACAGCAGGGCGCTGTTTACAGGTACAACAATGTGGTTACTTCCCCTTTCAATATGTATGCGCTTGTCAAGATCGAGAATGTGGACAAAGCCAAAGTGATTAATATTGATGAGCGTGATCTCAACGATGTCGACAAAGATAATCGCTTTCAGCCCCAGGTTGTTCCGGATAACAGTACGCTTAGCAGCGACAGAAGAGGCCTGATTACGTTCAGTATGACCTTTTATAATTCAGTCACCAACCTCCCGGCTTCGATCGCAGGGCTCCGGTTCACCCACTATGACATGGACGGTTTTACGAATGGTTCAACCGGTTGGTACCGTGAAATGGGGTGCGTGACACTTACTTCAGGGATCATAACCAGCACCAACCCCGTATCGCAGCTTGTGAACGCAGGCGACTATACTGCGAACGGATACCTTTGGAAACAGTATATGGGTTCCACCACCGAGCACAACGGTGTTTCGTCCGACCCGGAAGTGGCGATGGTTGCCGAATACCTGGCAACATCCGCCGTGATCTTCCGGATGGGATACGATTTTAAGAAAGGCAATGGCGGAAACCTCTCTTCACCTGCTTCACGTCAGTATGCTGCCAAATTCGGTTGTTTTACGTTTGCCAACGGAGGGCCAATGCCTGTAACCTACACCTCTTTTGATGCGGTGGTGAACGACAAATCCGTTCTGCTTAAGTGGAATACTGCCCAGGAGATGAACCACAGCTATTTTGAAGTGGAACGTTCTTTTGATATGGCCCATTTCAGCACTATGGGCATTGTGCTCGACGGATTTGCACTGAACGGTACAGCTAAGAGCTACCAGTTTAAAGATAATTCAGCCGAATTAAAGGCGCAGAACCTGGTTTATTACCGCCTTAAGCAGATTGATGTTGATGGGAAAGCTACTTACAGCAAGGTTCTGGCGGTACGCCTCCAGTCCAAAGCCGGTGTTGCCATGCAGGTATCTCCCAATCCATTTACCGAAAACCTCAGCATGCGTTTCTCCGCTACCGAAAATGGTACCGCCCAGATCCGTATCATCAACAGCTATGGTCAAACTTTGTTATCCAAACAATCATCTATTACCAAAGGCTTCAACAATTTACAGGTTGAAGGCCTGAGCCAGCTTGCTCCGGGCATGTACATCGCCCAGCTGGTCATGAATGGTGCAGTGGTCGACAACCAGCGTGTTATCAAAAACTAGCACCCCGTACCCTAAACCAGTTTTCCGGGAAGCTGGTGGTGTTGAACTGTCAGCTTCCATTTTTCAAAATCCATTATTCATTGTTAAACATTAATCCTATGGCATTTCAAAAGATTAAAATGTTGCACAATGAAAACAATACAAAAAATGCTGAGCCTGGTTCTGATCGTATCACTGGTATGTGGTAAGGCCCAGGCCCAGGAAACAACGAAAGCCAATGCGAAAATTGTTATCACCAATTTCAACGTATATGAAAACAGCGATCAGCTTGTTATTGACTGGCAGACTGACGGACAGGTGGACGCGAATTACTGGCAGATTCAGCGCAGTGCTGATGGCCAAACCTTTACCACCATTGCCCTCGTGCTGGGTCCTGATCCCCGCCAGGGTGCAAACCGGTTCCAGTACAAGACCAAAATGAGGAAAAGGGGCGAATCGGCCATGATGTACCGCTTGATGCCGGTCGACAAATCGGAGCAGGAAATAAAGACGGAAATTATACCAGCAACAAAATAATAAGGCCCTAAACCACGTTTAATGCCGTGCCCCCGGCAGAAAAACGTTAGTGCTTGGTTTACGAAGTTTTCTTTGGGGGTTACAGAATCGAAAGATTCTTAACAAAGGCTGCATTTCTATGCGGCTTTTTTGTTTTTTGACTAGCCGCCGCCTGCTTTACCGACGATCTACAGTAAGTTGTCAGGGTCTGCATTCAGCAACTGTATCAGGGAACCTGTAGTACAACCTATCTGCAAGCCTTACCCCGGGGACCCGCACTAGCGGATACCATAACTTGTTGTATTATAAATTCTCCAATAAATCCCTCAAAATGTGGAAAAACTGCTTAAAAACCCTCCTGAAAATGAGGCTTTTTAACTTTTTATTTATATATTTGGTGCCTCCCAATTCCTCTGCAGAAACTACCTACGGTCCACTATCCGTGTAAACCTCATTCCCCCCAGGCAAGCATCCCGTTTACGGGATTTAGTTTTTTATTGCAAAACAGCCATCATACCAAACAACATGAGAAAATTTGTACTTCTCTTGCTCGCAGTAATTACAGTTACTACGGCCTCTGCACAGGAAATCAGTAACAAAGGGACCGACTTCTGGGTGGGTTACGGATATCACCAGGTAATGAGTCCGACCACTGGTAACAACGGCCAGAATATGGTCATTTATATAGCTACTGATTTACCTAGTATAGTTACTGTCTCAATCCCTGGAGTGGGGTATTCGCAAACGTATAACATAGCTGCAGGTACTATATTTACCACCCCACCGATGCCAAAGACCGGTCCGCAGGATTGCAGGCTTAACACCAGTGGCCTGCTTGACCGGGGTATTCATATCACCAGTGATAATCCCATCGTAGCGTATGCGCATATTTATAACTCGAGTGTATCAGGTGCCTGTGTGCTGTTGCCCACCAATACCTTGGGGAAAGAGTATTATTCAATCAACTATACCAATAACTCGAATACTGCGGATGCCAACTGCTGGTTTTATGTTGTAGCCACAGAGCCTGGCACCACCGATGTAGAGATCACCCCCAGTGCACCTGCCATTGGCCATCCTGCAAACGTTCCCTTTACAGTTTCCCTTCAGCAGGGACAGATATACAATGTAATGGGAGAGGTGAGTGGAAACTTCGGGCAGGATCTTACAGGATCGGTGGTTCGTAGTCTTGCTGGTGGAGGTTCTTGTAAAAGGATTGGCGTGTTTTCCGGAAGCGGAAGGATATACATTAATTGTGGTTCGGGTAATACATCTTCCGACAACTACATGGTTCAGGCATTTCCTAAAGCTGCATGGGGTAAAAAATACCTGACCGCTCCTACCGCCGGTTCCATGGGAAGGAATATTTACAGGGTATGCGTATCAGATAAGCTTGCGGTCGTGAAGATCAACGGCGTTGTTACAAGCCTGCCTTTGATCAACAATTTTTATTATGAAATACCTATTACCGGCGCACCGCAATTAATTGAATCGGACCTGCCGATAACGGTTGCACAATATATTACAACACAAGGTACTTGCGGAAACGGATCACCGGGTGATCCCGAAGTGATATATCTCAGCCCGGTAGAACAAAATATTAAGGATGTATTGTTCAACTCAAACCTGCTGGTCAATAATTCACCTCCTGCACACCAGCATTGGGTGCATGCCATTATTCCAAATGGTGGTACAGCATTGAGTTCTTTTAGGATTGATGGTGCCGTTCCGGCTCAGCCATTTATCGTTCACCCACAGGACCCGAATTATTCATACATACAGATACCCCTTACTTTAGGACAGCATCGAATGACATCCGATTCTGGTTTCAATGCGATTGCATATGGTTATGCTGCTACAGAAAGTTACGGGTATAATGCAGGAACGAATGTATTTGACCTCAGTCAGCAACTGGAAGTGGAATCGCAATACGGCATCGAAACTACGCCAAGTGTTTGCGTGGATGCCCAGTTTAAATTCAAAGTATATTTCCCGGATTCAACATTATCGGTAACTCCCACACAGGCCGTTCGTTTTGATTCGATCAAGTGGAATGTGAGCAATCCCGCTGTGTTTGTGCCTAACAACTTCCCTGTGGTTATCCCAGGAACAGTAGGTACGCCTCCCACCGTTGCCATTGATTCGGTTAATATCCGGAATGGCAGGCAGGTTGCCTGGTACTCATTACCCGGCACATATTCCGTAAACACGGCCGGAGTCTATAACGTAACAATTACCACCTACCGGACCACTACAGAAGGTTGTGGCGGTAACCAGCAGGATTATACTTTCCAGTTAACGGTTACAGACCCCCCAACTCCAGGTTTTACTTATACTCCTGGTATGTGTGTGGCAGAGCCTTACCAATTTACAGAAACAACTCCGCAGGTGCCGAAACCAACATATAAATGGTACTGGAATTTTGGCGACCCCGGAAGCGGAGCAAATAATATCGCTACTACCCGTAACCCGACACATATATTCAGTGGACCAGGTACATATACGGTGAAATATGTTGGCATTACAACCCCAGGTTGTGAAACAGATACGGCCACGCAACAAATAGTAGTAGATCCACTGCCATCTGCGATCATCGACGGAACGAATACCGTTTGTATCAATGGGGCTCAGCAACCAGTAACCTTTACCGGTTCAGGTGCTTCGGCGAGCGGCCTGTATACATTCTATTATCATACTACACCCGGGGTACCGCTGGCGGTGAACAGCGGATCGCCTACAGCCGCCACCGCTGTGATCATGCATAACCCAACGGCTGCGGGAACTTTCACCTACACCCTTGATAGTGTCCGGGTGCTTGGATCCGCTTTGTGTGTGAAGCAGATCACGGGGCAGGAAATCACGATCACCGTAACCCCCGACGCAACGCTTAACCTAACTTCTGCCGCAGGCACAAACAACCAGACGGTTTGTATCAATACGCCGATCACCAACATCACATACGCAGTAGGTGGAAGCGGAACCGGCGGTACTGTTACCGGTTTGCCAGCCGGTGTTACCGGTACCTATGCCGGCGGCGTGATCACGATCACGGGTACACCTACCGTATCGGGCACATTCGCCTACACAGTGAATACAACGGGCCCCTGTGTGAAGCCAACCGCCAATGGAACCATCACCGTTAATGCCGACGCAACACTGAATCTCACATCCGCAGCGGGTACCGATAACCAGACCATCTGTATCAATACCGTGCTTACGAATATTACCTATGCAGTAGGTGGCGGAGGAACCGGCGGTACCGTAACGGGCCTGCCTGCCGGGGTAACCGGAACCTACGCGGGTGGTATCATCTCGATCACGGGTATCCCAACGGTAGCCGGTACCTTTACCTATACCGTAAATACGGCAGGACCATGTGTACTTCCCAGTACTACGGGTACGATCACCGTTACCCCGGATGCAACCCTGAATCTTACATCTGCCGCGGGTACAAACAACCAGACGCTGTGTATCAATACCCCGATCACGAATATCACGTATGCGGTGGGTGGAAGCGGAACCGGCGGTACTGTTACCGGTTTGCCAGCCGGTGTAACCGGTACTTATGCCGGTGGTGTGATCACCATCACGGGTACACCATCAGCCAGCGGCACATTCAACTATACTGTAACGACAACCGGGCCCTGCGTAAAACCGACGGCGTCGGGTACGATCACCGTTACGCCCGATGCAACCCTGAATCTTATATCTGCCGCGGGTACCGATAACCAAACCCTTTGTATCAATACACTGCTGACCAATATCACGTATTCCGTAGGGGGTAGCGGTAACGGCGGAACCGTTAGTGGTTTGCCAGCCGGCGTAACCGGCATTTATGCCGGAGGCACGGTGATCATATCGGGTGCTCCAACGGTAGCCGGTACATTCAATTATAGTGTTGTTACAACCGGCCCCTGTGTGAACAGAACCCTCACAGGTACCATCACGGTAACGCCGGATGCAACATTGAATCTTACATCTGCTGCCGGCACGCCAA
>CAZYAT010000069.1:0-11336 GCA_964645235.1 uncultured Ferruginibacter sp.
AATTCTTTAACAGGCCTTGTATCGTTTGGCGGGAAGAACTTTTTTACATTAGTAGTATAACCAACACACCCCTGCCATGAGGTTACCGGTTCTTCTCCACCTGCAAATAATTGCACTGATCGCTTTAGCCCCCGTACTTACACATGCCCAAACGAACACAGAGAAAATAAAAGCGACCTGGGTGGTTGAAAGATTCGAACCAGAGAAGAACACGCCGCAGGCAATCCAGGCAAAGCAGGAATTAACAGGAGTTTGCCTGATATTCGGAAAGGAAGAACTGACCATTACCAGGAAGACCGAAACAGGCGACAGCATCCTTAAAAAAGGCCCTTATGTTGTATCAGGCAATTCAATCACATTAGGAAAAAGCCAGGCTACCATCTTAACCCTTTCCGGAAAACAACTTACCATACAGGTCCCCAAACAAGGTGTGCTTTACCTGGCAAAAATGTAATGCCACCCCACTCCTGCTTATTGACTTACCAGCGATCATTTATTCAACATTCCTGATGATGATCATTGCTTTCGCCATTGTCCGTATTGTACATTCACCAAGGAATAATTTCAAACGATTAAACTGGTTGTCATGAAAAAGTTAGCATGGATATTAGTGATGCTTGCTATCAGTAATGCATCATGGGGACAGATGATCGCACAGAACACCCGCATTGAGCAACCCGATTACCTGCAAAAAAGCCGGAACCAGAAAACAGGTGCCTGGATTTTGCTGGGTGGCGGTGCAGCACTGACCGTTGTGGGTATTGTTGCCTTTGACCGCAATTTTGAAGTACTTAGCGATAATGAGAGCGGGCTGGGCGAAGCCATTCTGACCGGGGTAGGCATTTGCTCCATGGCAGGAAGCATTCCGCTCTTTGTGAGCGCTGCCAAAAACAAAAAGAGAGCAATGCAGGTAAAAGCAGGATTGAAACTGGAGAACCGGTTCAGCCTGCAACAAGACCTGGTGGGATATCGGCCATACCCTGCTTTGTCACTTACCTTTAAGCTGAAATAACAGGTCTGCGGTAGCCATCTGTCGTTAATAAAGAAACAGGAGTTGCCCCGCCAGCATGTCGATATCCAATGACGGGGCTTCCCGGTACTCACCGTCAAGGTGAAACTGGATAGGGGTATTGCTTTCGATACGCAGGCGGCTGGTACGATAATGATGGATAAAATAGAGTTTCAAATGCCTGCCCTTCTCGATCACAGGGAGGTAACGAAGCCGTTGCAAAGGGGTGAGTGCATCGGCGATCACCACATCAAACAGACCATCGTCGGCAGCCGACTCAGGAGCGATATGAAACCCGCCACCCGCTCTCCGGCCGTTGGCAATATCCACGAGTAATTTCTTTCCGCTTATCTTTTCCTTATCAGAAGAGATCGTATACGGTTTCGAACGGTAGGAGAATATCTTTCGTATCACACACCAGAGAAAAGATGTTTTACCTGGCTGCTTCTTCTGCCCCGTCAGTGCCTTTGCTACTTCACCTTCAAAACCAACGCCCACTCCATTGACAAAATAATATTCGTTGCAGCGGCCTAGATCGATGGGCTTCGGAATTGCCTGTAAAACGGTTTGCAGTTGCTCTTCAAAAGTTTGCTGACCGTAAAGCAGCCAATGAAAATCATTTCCCGTACCCGCATTGAAGATGGCAATCGGCAATTTTATGCCAGGGTATTTATTTGCAAAAAAGTTGAGGGTTCCGTCGCCGCCGGCAATGTATACTTCCGTGTAGCCGTCGAACCGATCGGGCCAGCCGTTGGCAAAAAGGGTAAAGTTCAGTTGCCGTTTCTTTAATTCCTCACAAAGACGGTTGGCAAAATCAACTGCCCTTCCGGCACCGGCCAGGGGGTTGCAGACGACCGCAATGTTCTTGTCATTATTAATAAGCATATAGCAGGCTACCGGAAAAGGAATTAATTTTTTTTGTTCATTCACCGTTATCAAACCCGTTTAGTTTCCAAAGCCTACCATCCGGTGCAGCACATGTGGATCATAGGTTTGCCCTTCTTTGATCACAAGGTGCACTTTCCGGATATTGCGTATCTCGGTGAGCGGGTTGGCATCCAGTATCACCAGGTCGGCTTGCTTACCGGCTTTGATGGAACCGGTGCTTTTATCCATATTCATTACCCGTGCCGGGATGATGCTGGCTGTTTGTATCGCCTCCATGGGTGTGAGCCCTGATGTTACATAGAGTTCCAGTTCACGGGCCAGGCTGTAACCGGGGAAACCCATATCGGTTCCGGCCACTACGGTGATGCCTTTGTCCTGCAGCACTTTTACCAGGCTCAGCATGGCATCAAAACGGGGCTTATTGGCCTTAGCCCCGGCGCTAGGCATCCCGATGGTAGCAAACAAAGTCTGCAGGGGCAAGGGCAGGTTGTGGAAATTTGGTTCCATTCCCAGTATATCGTCCTTTACGTCCCGGAATACCATTTCATACACACCCACTGTGGCATCAATAATGGTATGATGAGTTTTCAAAAAATCGAAAGAAGCGATGCTGCTTGAATCCTGCAGGTCGAGCGACCCATCTTTATTCTTCTTCATCATGCTGTACACATAACTGATGTGGTTGATCATGTCCATGCCCGAATCAATACCCGCCCTGGTGCTCATGTTTTGGGGGATATGCCCGGTAACCGTCAGACCAAGCCTGTGCGCTTCATCACAAATGGCTTTCACCATTTCTGGTTTAACTGAGCTGTATATTTTTATTTGAGCAAACCCCCTTTTCTTATACATATTCACTACGTTAGCGGCATCTTCTTTGGTGTTCACTTTCACAACCCCCAGGCCCATGGGGCCGGATCCATCCACGATACCTGCTTTCAGTATCAGCGGCCCAACGCCTTTGTGCGTATCGATGGCATCCTTGATAGCATTGACGTATTCAAACTCATTACCACAATCCCGTACCGTGGTAACCCCGGCGGCCAGGTAGGCGGGCCCCCACTCTGCCTGCTGGAAATGGGCATGCATGTCCCAAAGCCCGGGAACAATGGTCTTTCCTTCGGCATGAATGATGGTGGCGCCAGCAGGGATCTTTATCTCTGAAGATTTGCCAAGCTCTTTGATCAGTCCGTTCTGCACTATGATGGTGGCATTGTCTATGCTCGCAGTTCCTTCCACATCTATCACCGTACCACCTGTGATGGCCAGTGTTTTATTTTTTGCAATATCCATTTTCATGGAACTGCTGAACAGTTTCATGCAATAGGTGGCTGCCCGGCTGATGAGTTCCGGCAGCAATTCCTCGTAAGGCTCGCTCATCATCTCCAGTTTGTCGCCTTCGGCATCGTTGGTGATCAGACAAACCAGGTTCCCTTTTTGATCGGTCCATACGATCTCATTACCCCATATCAATCCGCTCACGATATATCTTTCCAAAGCAAGCGGCTTATTCTTAAAAGTCAGCGATTCCGTTCCATCTTTACTGATCATCACCTGTCCACCAGGGAGCATCTCCATCGTTTTCGGACGCCCGTGCCTGTTCCAGTACCTGAGCAACTGCATCTGTACAACACCTGGTGAATAGCCTGCTACTGGGTAAGCGGGCGCATGCAGTACTTTGGTGCTTACCACGCTGTCGACCCATATCGTTGCTTTTTTATTGGCGATGCGGATGCTGTCGTTGATGTTGGTAAAACGGGATGTGCTTCCTTTTATGAACAGGGCCAGGGGTTCATTATCGGTGCTGGTCACCAGTTGGGCCTTTAAAGGAACAGGCCGGCCCCGGTCTGTGAATTTGAAATTCACGTCGTACGTAAGTTCATTTCCGTTCCTGGTAACCACGTAGCTTTCCCGGCCGATGTTCTGAGCGAATTTGTGGAGGAAGAAGGCGCCGCTGTCGATAACTGTCTGCCCGAAGCCGGCAATGGCAAGACTCAATAAAGCTGAGAGGATTGAATATTTTTTCAAGTACAGGGAGTTTAGGATTACAAGGTATGAAATGTCGTTTACTTGTTTATGGTGCATGTTCAGAACCTGTTATTGCAGGAGAAACGGACAGATAAAGCACCCGGCGAATTTGTAAACAGCAGACACCTGTCCGAAGGGCTATCATTCATTAAAACCGTTGAATATAATCCGTCGGATAATTACAGCCAGGATGCTAACTTCCCTCCTCAAAAAAGATCGCTATGAAAAAATATCTATTCCTGCTGTGCCTGTTGATACCGGTTACCACGTTCTCTCAATCGAAACCGGTTTATAAGGATATCATCGGCAAAGGGCTGGTTTATTCTTTTGCAGGAGCTGATATATTTATTACAATCAGTTCCGATTCCACCCTCTTCTGGCGTGACGACAGCAAACCAAAAGAGGCGCATGAAAAGACCCGGACCATCCATATCGATGAACATACGGTTATGACGGCCTGGTATGAGGCCGATAAAACATTTGTAACCCTGCTTTCGGATTTTGATAAAATGAAAGTATCGGGGATGGTGTGCTGGGCCGACGGAAGGTTTTACCCGATCGAAGGAACCATTAAACTAAAAAATAACTGACTGTTTCAACAGGATCCTGGTTCCTGATTGAGGCTGTTAATTGATCAGCCTTGCCAACACTTTTCTGACAGCATCCTGGTCGAGTTGCCCTGAATAAGCGACGGTGCCTGTTTTGTCGATGATAAATACTACAGGAAACCCATCCACACCGAACCCGTTGGATAATTTCTCGCCGTCGTAAGCGATCGGGTAAGTGGGTCTGTATTTATTGACAAAATAATCGATGGTTGGTTTTTTATCGGCTGCATTCACCGCCAGCACGGCAACACCCCTGCTCTTATACTCTTCGTAGAGGGCATTCAGTTCGGGTACAGAGGCAATGCATGGCCCGCAGTTCCTGATCCAGAACTCCAGTACCAGTACTTTGCCGGCAAAATCACTTGTGTTCATTTTAGAACCATCGGTATACCGGGTCAATTCAAACAGGGGTGCCCTGGAACCAACTGCCAGTAAAGGCTTGGGCTCTTTTTTACCGGCGACTTTATAATCCTTCAGGTAACTTGAATAATACCAGCTGTTCTCGTCCACTTCCTTGCCGGGCTCAATGTCGGAGTATGTTACCGTACTGCTGTGCTCATCCTTGTTGTTCGATTGCAGCAGCATGAAAGGCAAATAATTTTTTTTGCTGATCAGCAGCCTGAAATAGAAATCCCTGTTCTCGGAGACAGAACTGAAACCTTCAAAATAACCAAGGATCTTTTTCCTCAGGGTAAAGCCTATGAGGTAATATTCATTCGAATTAATGCTGCTGTCCTTAAGGGTCTTTTCGATCGTTTTGTCCTGGTTGATCAGCGGCAATGTTCTCCTCAATGATACGAGCGAGTTATTAAAGAAACTTCCGCCGGGCATTCCATCCGGCTGCGGCCTGGTATCGATCTCTATCAATTTTGATCTTTTGTCGAGGGAAAACGCCTCGGTTCCGTTAAAGTAATATTCAAAGTCACCGGCTTTAACCTGGTATTTTAACCCGACCAGTTCATCAGGCGAATTGAAATCAATAAAACTGTGGCCGGCAATCAGGTAGTGCTTATCACCGGTAAAGTAATCCCGCTGGTGATAATACCGCACGGTTTTAAAAGCAATCAGCCTGGCAACGCAGTTTTTAAGGACCTCCTCACCGGAAGGCAGGTTGGCCGGATCCGCTGGATTATTTTTTGCAAAAAGGGGTTGCCCGGCAAGAGCCATCAACAGCAACACTAAAAAAGAATTTGCAGTTTTCATATTTCAGTTGTGTTTGTAGAAAGGCTAACATACGAATTAATTCGTAAATAACTTGTTAAGGATTCCCGGGACACTTGTTGATCACATGCTGTTTGTCATTCCCTTTTTTTATTTTACATTAGATGTACAAGCATCCCCCCTCCCGCTCTCAACGCCGCCTGCCCCTGTTCCTCTTTTATTAACCAGTAAAACTACACACCATGCAAGCTTCCGAAGAACAAGCCCTGTCGGAGTACAGGGAACTTTTTAAAACCCGCCTTTCCCTCGATTCAGAATTACAGGAATTGCTCGATTACCTGCCCGACAGTGAATACGAACTCATCCTGTATATGGCTTCTGTAAAAGTGTGGAAGGGTACCGTTCCTCCTAAACCAAAGAATTTCACACCCGGCTCAGGCAATGTGGAACTGGGGATGTACCTCTACTGGATCAATAACCCCGGCCTGCTCAACCTAAGCGAGTTCACACCCGATCAGCAAAGGAATATCAAATTATTGATGCTGGTCATGTCCGGTGAGATGTCGCCTTCACTGATGACCCAACACAACTACGATTTCTTCAAGACCAACGAACTGATCTATTCCGACGGCACTGTGCTGAGCTTTGAAAAGTATGCCGACTTTGACCAGGGATGGGTGATCGCATTCCTGAACCTGGTAGAAACATTACTGCGGGTGCTATGGTATAATAGCGGCCAGTTTCCCACCGCCACTCCGGTGATACCGATCAAAGGAGCAACAGCAGGTAAGCTCAGCATCGGCGTATTGGGCGACTGGGGTACCGGTAACAATATTTCGCAGGCTGTGATCAGCAAACTGGCCGGTTTAAAACCCGACTATATCCTTCATGTGGGCGATACCTATTATTCAGGTACGCCCCTGGCCAGCGACCCCAACGGAAATTATTATTACCACGCCGGTGAGGAACAGGCCAATCTGCTGAAGCAATGGCCGTCGGCATATGCTGGCCGTTCATTTACCATCAACTCCAACCACGAGATGTACAGCGGTGCCAATGGTTTATTTATCACGGCGCTCAAAGCGAATACAAACCCGCCGGGTAACGGCAGCCCTTTCAGTTTGCAGAAAGGGGCAGGGTGCTTTGCACTAACCTATGCCGACTGGACTTTGATCGGTCTCGACTCAGCCTATTATGGTACCGCCAAAGATGCCTTCATGTCGGGCAGCATCGGCCCTTCTGACGGAACGCAGAGCAATTTCATCCGATCGCTGAAGCTGAATCCGAAGAAGACCATCATCTTCACCCATCACAACGGGTTTAATTACGACTGCTCCGGTTCCACCGCTCTATGGGGGCAAATAAGATCTGCACTTGGCGCCGATCCCTTTGCCTGGTACTGGGGGCATGTGCATAATGGAATTGTATATAAGTCGCCCATCACCATTCCAAACACCAAACCGTTCCCCGGCTTTACCACCAATGCCTATTGCCGATGCCTCGGCCATGCAGCCATTCCATACGGTCCGGCATCAGCGCTTAACGGAAAGCCCCTCGACTGGAGGGCCACCAATCCACTGCCCGGCAAACCAAAACAACTGGCCAATGGTTTTGCGATCCTGAGTTTTGAAATAACCAATAACCAGGTATCGATGATCAGGGAAAGTTTTTATGACATAAGCGGCTGGCCACAACCTGCCTGGACCAAGCGGATACTGTGAGTAGCTGTCTATTGATTCGAGTGACGCGGACCGCGGCTTGAGCTATACCCCAAAAGTGGTATTGCTAATAGTTATTCGTTTTTCTAATTTGAAAAAAATAAACAGATATGCAGAATCATCTTACAAGAATACAAAAGCTGCTTGCAGCATTAACCGTGTTCCTTTATTTACCAGGTATTTTACTTGCTTCCGAGATACTTGACCCCAAAGCAAAGACCAACAATCCATTACTCCGGGAACTGAGTGCTGGGCTTCATAAATACCGGATCGATGTGATGCTCGATTGTAAATCTGAAATAAACTCGAAGGGTAATCCCATATTGGCACCACTGGCCGACTATATACTTCGGCTTGATAGTACACTTACCCAAAAAAACGCCGGAGACGTCAGGTGGGGAAAGGAATTTGATAATGCCAATAACGGGATCGTTATGGGTGTTAAAGGGACGCAGGCAATTGAGGCGAAGGATTTCAGGGCCAGGTGGGATGCAGTACCAGCTGACCAGCGGATCTTTATTTCTTTTGCCAGAGAAGATGCTACAATCGCAAAGACAATTAAAAAAGAACTGATGAGCAAGGGATACCAAGTATTCATTTATTATAACGGAGAGAAGGATATTATACGCTCTGCCGATGATATTGCATATTTCATGCAAACAGCATCGAATTGTCTGGTGATCGATACGGAAGTTGCCAGGAGGAAGTTCGGGGTTCTGTCCGAAGCGCTTGCCCACGCCAAATATATTTATAACAGGAGACCCGATATTGTTAGAGTTTATGGCACAAATAGCTGCAGTCGTACAAAAGGAGTCATTAGGGAATTCAAAAAAACAAATGCGAAAGTAGTCTTTGTTGATATTAACAGTGATATCAATGCAGCCAGGTATGTACAGAACAATGTGAAGTATTTACAAGACGGGGATCTTTTACCTCTCGTCGTCATCAACGGAAAGCCCGTCAAATTCACCACTCTCAATATACATATAGCTCTTAGTGATTGTGACCGTCCCCTGAAATATCCTCCGTATTGATTGCTTTATTGAGTCCAGAGAATGCGATTTTTTTTCTGCTTTTTCGTACAAAAAGTAGGGGAATTGAACTTACCTGTTAACGTATCACCTGTCTGCCGGGTTTATCTGCCGCAGGTATGGAGGCAGGTTTACACCGAAAGGTTTTGTTACCCTACTGGCACAAACGACCTATCTCCAGCCGATGGGAAACTCATTTTTGCCGGTGGGTGAAACCAATCTTCCCGGCATGAACAGCTGTTTACTTTTACAGCAGGAATAACGGAATGAAGCCGGAGACAGAGCAACAACATTATTAATTACAAAAAACACACTTAATGAATCCGAACAAAGAATTGTGGGAAAAAGGCGACTTTACAAAACTCGCAGAAACGATGAGGGAAAGCGGTACAGAGCTGGTTGAAAAACTTGGCATAACAAGGGGGCTTGACGTACTTGACCTGGGATGCGGAGATGGCACCACTGCCATCCCATCTGCAAAGCTGGGCGCCAATGTCTCAGGAGTTGACATTGCCCGCAACCTGGTGGAGGCAGGAAATGCCCGTGCAAAAAATGAAGGGCTTCCCAATATCAGCTTCCGTGAAGGCGACGCATGCGACCTGAATGAACTCAAAGACCAGTCATTCGACATGGTGGTTTCCATCTTCGGCGCCATGTTTGCCCCGAGGCCATTTGATGTGGCTAAAGAAATGACCAGGGTGACCAGGCCGGGCGGCAGGATCGTGATGGGCAACTGGATACCGGGCGACCCCACGCTGGTGGCGCAGATATTAAGGATCAGCTCTGCATATACCCCGGCACCGCCCGAAGGTTTTATCAGCCCGATGACCTGGGGCGTTGAAAGCAACGTGATCGAGCGTTTTGGAGCAGCAGGTATACCCGCCGACAGGATATCATGCGTACGTGATACCTATGTATTCAATGCACCGTACAGCCCTTCTGAATTCGTGAATATTTTCCGTACCTATTACGGCCCTACGATGAATGCTTTTGCAGCGGCTGAAAAGAACGGTAAAACGGCCGAACTGCAGCAGGAACTGGAAGACCTTTTCAGCAGCCAGAACAAATCTTCCATCAAAGGGATCACCACCATACCGGCAACCTTCCTGCTGGTAACGGTGAACCGGTAACGAATTACTGAGCACAAATATCAAATAAACCCCATCAGGCACGGGTTACTTAGTCCTGCAGTTTTGCGGGACTTTTTTTTGTTGGAGACACAAGCCAAGGTGAAGAGCAATCTCCCAATTAGTATTCATGCAGAGTATAAGCGAAACATCTCTTTTCTTCCGTTCTTTTTTGCTTCCTCTTTTTTCAAGAAAAAAAGGAAGAGATAAAAAAAATATCGGGCCTGACAGTTGGCAGTAAAACTAATTAACGCATCTATGGATATATTTTTGCTTTCAGCACCGGCCGCACACTGTCGGCTACGGCCTGGAAGAGGTTCAGTGGAACACCGGCCGCATTGGCTTCTGTTTCCAGGCTATTGACAGAAGTTATGTAGTTTCTCCAGTCATTGCTGCCGGTTGTAGTAAACAACCTGTTATCATTGGGCATATCCACCGCCACCACCACTGCCGTACTGTTTATTCTTGCCAGGTCATTGGTTCCCTTGGGTATGATCAATATTACTTTCCACACTTTGGAAGGAACAGTAACATGGCCCCCGTCGATCGTATTGAACAAGGTGTTGGATGAATTGTATCCGCCCTGCCCGAAATTGCCCATCACGATATACGCTTCATTATTGCTCCCCACCAGCGTGCTGCGGATAAAACTCTCCAGACCTGCCCAGGGGCCCTGGTTCAGCGTAGGCGCCTGGGGGATCATATTCGTCATCAGGAAAGTTGAGGAGTTGGCGGCAACCGTTGATGTGCGATCGGCCGAGGGACAGTTATGGCCCCTGTCGAACCCGCTGCCTGAATAACTATACGATTGTACCTGGTACCATCCGTTGGGAAGGTTGGTATCGGGCCTGAAATCATCCTGCCGGGGGGTGGATCCAAGATCCTCACTTTGCAGGTGCCAGGCTACCCACACCGCCGTTCCCCGGCTCTGGCTGTAAGCCAGTTTATAATAAGTATTATCCTTCAAATAATTTTCCGGGAAAGAAACGGATGCCACTGCATTCGTGGGGTTGCCCAGGTTAAGGGGATCATTATCACCGGGTATACCGGGACCGGGAAGGGTAACAAAACTTCTCAGTTCACCATATACCGTACCCTTTTGATTGGTTGCATAGGCCCTTACATAATATACAGTGTTGGGCAACAGCCCGGTGATGTAACTGGTAAAGCTTCCCGTACCTGATCCATCAATGGTTTTGGAAGCGGTTGCCAGGGTAGGACTTGAATTGACATCCCATACCACACCCCTTGCTGTTACGGTTGCACCACCATCACTGCTAACAGTGCCGCCGCAAACGGCGCTGGCAGAACCGATCGAAGTAATGGCTGATGTGGTAATAGTTGGTAACCCGGGACCACCCGTAGGCGGAGTAAGAACATCGGTATTCTTTGAGCAGGAATACAAAATAATAGTGCAAACTGCAAAAAGCTTTAAATAACGGGATGATCGCATGGATTTCCGAAAGTCATTTTTCCGGTACCATAAAGTTAGTTTAAACAGGGAAATGCTGGGAAAAATAACGGGGAAAACGGAGGTTTATCTCTTGGAGGCATCTCTATATACCCTTTTGGTATTTTCTTAATCCTTTTTTTCTTCTGCAAAAAGGATCAACCTGCAGGCAGACAGGAAAAGCAGCCCGGCAAGCCATGACGGCCTGCCTGCCGGGTGGTTCCCTGATTTAACTTTTGTACTACTGTGGATTCAACATCAATACCCTGATCCATGTTCCACTGCTGAAGCTACCAGCGGACAAATGCCTGTCATA
>CAZYAT010000070.1:0-9071 GCA_964645235.1 uncultured Ferruginibacter sp.
GATTCAATGGTAAGGCCCAGCGCATATTTTTTGAGCGGGTTCAGTAAAGATGGGTTGGGGATAGTGATGCGGATGGACTTTGCGTATTCACCTGGTTTAAGGACCACCGTATAATAACCCCCGGCCCTGGGTGTTTCCGTACTCACCGTGTATAACGAGTCGGGTAAAACAGTAAAAGAGGGATCAGCCGTTGTAACGGCAGCGCTGTTGTCTTTCACCTTCACCGTTACCTCCTCGTTAAGCTGCGAAGCATTGGTCGTCTCCCTTCGGATCTCTGCAACAGCTATGGTTACCGGGTTTGCAGAATGGCTGACCCGGATGGTGCTGACTGTTGCCGGACTGCCCCCGCCGGTGATCTTTACCACCGACTTGCCTGTATCCCCTGATTTTTGACAACCAAAACAGAGTAGAACAACCAGGGCAGCTGCGCCTAAAAACCTGAAAAGTATCGGCCGGATCATTCTCTATTTTTTGCCTAAGGTAACTATTATAGTTAGGTCGTGCAAGCCGCTTACCGAAACAGGGTATTGACATGGAAAATATGAAGTAACTTGCTGTACAATCTATCACCTGTGCGAAAACATATCCTTCTCCTTCTTCTTTTTTCCCATATATCTATAACAGGTATTTGCCAGAAAACGGTGTTTATCGACAAGTATATGCTGCCTGCTGAAATAAAAGCGGGCCAGGTCATTGTAGAAATGCCTTTTGGTTATTCCAATATCCTGAGAGTTTCAGGCGACACTGCCGGTTTAAAAGCGGCCGGCGATATTTTCATCGACGTGGCCTGTACCGACTATCCCATCAATGCCTCCCTGGTATCGCTGAACAAAAGCAGGGTCGCTTCTTTTCTAAAACGTTTCCCCTTCATCAAAGAGGGCCAGCTGGCACAGGTGAATTTCTTTCAGCAGACCGACGGGGCATTGCGGGAAAAAGCGATCACCATGTTCCATGGCCTGATCGTGACCTTCCGGCCTAAACAAACGGCAGAGAATGCAAAAAAGGAAGTGGTGAAAATGGAAGAGATCGTGAAGACAGGTACACCCGCTCCAGCCGAAAAACCGGCAATGGTTGTTAAGAAAAAAGACAGTGTTGCCAGCGACCTGGAAAGACAATATGCACAAAGGCCGCGAAAATCAGAGAACGGCAGATCGTACATACTGGTGGGCCGGGGTGGTATTGTATCGATGGACCAGGACATGCCCAAAAAATCGCCGCTCGACTCATTCATCACCCGTGAACCAAAAGATGCACTCGACGAAGGGCTCATCAGCAAATCGGAATATAAAGAGTTCAAATCCTCCACTGCCATCCGTATCTATTACCCCCACTGGGTAAGTGAGGATGTGCTTATTCCGAAAAAGCCTGTTACCGTTACAGAAAAACCGGCGGCTGCTATCAACATAAGCAGGATCCCCGATGCCTCCATCTTAAAGGTTCTGGAAAGGACAAAATGGGAGAACGCCACCATCGTGGGAGATATTACAGGCAGCATGTACAAATACACCGCCCAGCTTTTGATGTGGGTGAGGGCAAACCCCATCGGCAGTACATCGAAGAACTTTGTTTTTTTTAACGACGGTGATAATATGCCCGATAAGGATAAAAAGACCGGCAGCACCGGCGGCATCTATTACCGGATCTGCCACAGCTATGCGGAGATAGAAGCCCTGGCAAAGTCGACCATGCTGAAAGGCGCGGGCGGCGATAACCCGGAGAATAATATCGAGGCATTGCTGAAAGCAGAAAAGGTATTCCCGGCGTCGGATTACCTGGTGATGATCGCCGATAACTGGGCACCTATTAAAGACAAAGTATTGTGGGACCAGCTTACCAAACCGGTGAGGATCGTGGTATGCGGCGCTACCGAGTTCAATGTGAACATCGATTACCTGAACCTGGCCCGGAAGACCAACGGTTCGGTCCACCTCATAGAAAGTGACCTGTACAACCTTTCCGGTCTAAAGGAAGGCGAGGTATTGAAAGTAGGCAAGAACAATTTTATGGTGAAGAACGGCCAGTTCGTGGAGACTGGTTACGATATCCCGGATAAGTAGCATACTTTAATATGAAACAGCACTCATTCTTCTGCCTTCTCTTCTCTTTTCTTCCCCCTGCTTACTTTTTTGCTTGACAAAAAAAGTAAGCAAAAAAAGAACATAATACAAATGACTTGTGAGACAGGAAGCAGGTCGGATGCGATAAGATTTTTTTTATCTCCTGAAAAACAAGATATTTAACCAACGATATTTTTTACTCTAAAAAATCAACCATGCCACAACCCTCCATTCTTTACTTTGCAGTTACCACCAGCGGCGAATACCGGGTAAAAGCCGGCAAAGAACACGATGAGTATAATTCCATTGAAGAATGGGCCATTGCCAACGCCCCGCAGATCAGCGGTGCATTGAAAGCCGGTGACAAAGATTTTAAGATATTAGAGCTGTACAAGGGCAGCGACCGAAGCGGAACCAGGATACGGTAAACCTGCCCTGACCTTTCTGCCTATTCTTCCGGCAGAACAAAAAATTGATCGTCAGCGAAAACAAGACTGGGAACAAGGTAAAAATCGGTTAGTGAAACAGGGACCGGGCTTAGTTTATATAGGTTTATTGCCATTGAAATAAAAATGTGCATCCGTCATACCGATCCGCAATAATTTCGGTTATAATCATATATATAATGCATAAGACCCTCTTACCTCTCTTCTTACTTTTTTCGGGAAGCGGTATTCTTGCCCAAGGGCAAGACAAGCGGAACATCCGGATCACTGTAACCGATGAACAGAAAACCGCACTGCCGGGTTCCACCGTCTATTTACTGAACCAGGATTCCGTGGTCTTACGCTCTGGTACTGCCGGCAAAATCGGTATTGCTGAATTTACAGATCTCAATCCCGGTAATTACCTCGTCCGTATCAGTCAAACAGGATATACGGATGCGTACAGCCGGATGATCGACCTCATGGTCAATACCTCTTTTACAGGTATCATTACACTCAGGCCCAAAGCCAAATCACTGAATGAAGTAACGGTCACTTCAAAAAAGCCGGCCATCCAGTTCCTTCCCGACAAAACTGTCGTAAACCCCGAAGCATCTATCTCCAATGCGGGCGCTTCGGTCATGGATGTATTGGAGAAATCACCCGGCATAACCGTGAACAAGGATGGCTCCATCATCATGAAAGGAAAGCCCTCCGTTACGGTATTGATCGATGGCAAGCCAACACAACTGAGCGGCACCGACCTGCAGGCATACCTGCAAGGCATCCCTTCTTCACAGATCGATGTGATCGAACTGATCGAAAACCCCGGAGCTAAATACGATGCAGCCGGTAATGCCGGTATCATCAACATTAAAATGAAAGCGAACAAGGTGAAGGGTTTCAACGGCTCGATGAACCTGAGCCTGGGACAGGGCATTTATACCAAAACAGGTAATTCGCTCAACCTCAATTACCGGAATGGAAAAGTGAACTGGTTCATGAACTATGGCATGCGGGCCAGCACGGAGAAGATGGAGATGTGGACACTCCGGAAATATGTGAATACCAAGAACGAAGATTCGGTACTGCTGGAGCAGCCGAATTCGAATAAGAACAAACAGCTCGGGCAAAATATCAAAACAGGCTTCGACTTTTTCCTCAACAAGAACACCACACTCGGCGTGGTATTTACAGGGGGTATGTTCAACCGGGATGCAACCAGTTACAGCGATATCAACTGGATGGATCCATACCATAATGTTGATTCTTCCATCAACACCCGGGGTGAGAACAACCGGAGGTTCCGAAGAGGTGGCCTGAATATCTACGGCAAGTTCAAGATGAAACATGAAAGCGAGCTGGCCATTGACCTGGACTACGTGAATTTCACCATCAAGGGCGATCAGCAATACCAAACCCAGCTAATGGTTCCCGGCAGTGATGTTGAAAAAACAAAAGGGAATATTCCGGCCAGGCTCCGGATATTTTCAGCTAAAGCAGATTACAGCAAACGATTCAAAAAATTCCTGCTGGAAGCCGGCCTGAAAACAGCGATCAACAATACAGATAACCTGGCCGAGTATTATTTTGCCATCAACGGCAACCCCTGGCAGGCCGACCTGAACCGAAGCAATAACTTTAAATACAATGAGGCCATCAGCGCTGCCTATGCAAGCGTGGATGCAGAGAAAGGCAAATGGCACTGGCAGGCTGGTCTCCGTTATGAATTCACCTACTATAAAGCACACCAGCTCGGTAATGCGGTGGTAAAGGATTCGGCTTTCACCAGGCAGTATGGAAGCATCTTTCCTACCGCTTTTGTTTCTTATGAGTTGAACAAAAATAACTCGATCACCATCCGGGCGGGGCGACGGATCGACCGGCCTGCGTTCCAGCACCTGAATCCTTTCACCACGATCCTGAACAAATACACCTACGAAGCGGGCAACCCGTACATCAAGCCCCAGTATACCTGGAATTTCTCTGTAGCGCATACCTATAAGCAGATGCTCACCACCGAGGTCTCCTACAGTTACCTCAAGGATTATTTCTCGCAGATATTCATCATCGACTCGAGCAACAACAACCCGAACGGCAATATCATCATTTATACACGTGGAAATGTAGGTTCTTTTAAAAACTTCGGCATTACAGAAACTTTTCAGATGCCGCTTACCAAATGGTGGAACATAACCGCAGTAGCCATGTACAACCATAAGGTGATCAAAGGCGTGGTATGGGCTCCTTTTACGGCACGGGTGAACCAGCTGAACATCAGCTTCAACAACCAGTTCCAGCTTAAAAAAGGCTGGAGCTTTGAGCTCAGCGGTTATTACCAGACCAAAAGCCAGATAGACATGCAGGAATGGCTGGAGCCGCAGGGCGAACTGAATTTCGGCGTTGGCAAACAGATATTAAAGAAGAAAGGGACATTGCGGCTGAACATCCGGGATATCACCTGGTTCCAGAACTACTCCGGCTATTCCACCTTTGAGAATTCCTATGAACCATTCAAGATAAAATGGGATACGCGGGTGGTGCGGCTGAGCTTTACCTGGCGCTTTGGTAAAGCAATGAAAGCGGTCAATCGCTCCGAGGGCGGGGCTAAGGATGAAATTGAGCGGGTTGGCGGAAATTAAGCTGGTGCCATTGTTGATATGGAGCGCAGATTAAGTGGCAAGGTGTATCAACAATATATCGATGCCTTTGTGGTATGCAGCATGGCATAAGTAATGAAGGGTGTCAACAACCAATAATAAGCTTAAGGTATTTTACCCTGGCATGCTGATGGTACACTTGCCCATATCACCTGCCTTGCATACCAACAACGGCGAAGAGCGGCAAGAGCTATTCAGGTGACTTTAATTCATAAATTACTTTCTGCAACAGCATATTAAACTCCGTTGGGTTTTCAATCATTGGATAATGACTGCTTGCGTGTACCAACTGTACAAACACCCCTTTAGCACAATACTTTAAAAGTGAATCCTGCCTAACAGGGTTTATACTACTGCTTATGAGATTAAGCCGGTGTTTAAGGCCTTTCATTAATCCTTTTTGCTGTTGAGAAACATCATAAAGTGATTGTAATACTGCAGTAGCAATTACTGAGTCAGATGAATATATGTCATCCATTACTCTATTCACTATAGAAGAATCGGTCTCTGGTTTAAATAAATACTTTTTCATATCAGTATTAACCACACTGTCAAATTTTAATTTCATAATACTGAAAAAATCATTGAGTTGTTTTTTTGCTTCTCCGGAAATATCCTGTGCAGGTTCCTGCAGATTGTCAATACCAACAATACCACAAATCAAATTTGGGTATTTATTGCTAAAATCCAGCAGAATATCACCAGACATCGAATGCCCAATAAGAACTACATTCTTAAGTTGTAACTGCCTGATTACAGCTTCTATATCTTCAGTGTAATTATTAAACTGCCAATTACTTCGGTTTTTGCCAGATTTACCAAAGCCCGGCAAATCCACAGTAACTACTTTGTATTGAGGGCAAAACTGCTTTAGCTGTGGCTCCCAGTATTCCTTATTAATACACCAGCCATGAATAAACAATAGTGTGGTATCACCTTTGCCACAAATCGTATATGCAATATCTGCATCATTGTTATTAACAACTATGGATTCTTTCTGCTTTGCGTTGCAGGAAATGAAGGCAACTACAATAAACAAATACAATATTCGCATTCTTAAAGATACTTTTTTTTAAAATGCCGCAGTCTGACCTCCCGGCCAACGGCGATTTGAGTAAGCAAAAAAGAACAGACAAAAGAATGGTTCGTGAGGACACGAACCAAGGCTGAAATCATCAATACCGGTTTCATAAAACCTTGCCGAAGAGTAATAGTAATCCCCGGGGTTAATACATAAACCGGCTTTAACAGGATTATTATGCAGGTATTCCAGTTTTTGTATGAATACTTTTGCCGACCGCAATTCAATTGACAGCGAGTTACGTTCCCAGAATTGATAATCCCTGTCCTTTGCCATTACCTTAAACTGATATAGCAATTCGGTATTGCACCTCTGCAGGTCAAGCTTTATTTCCTGTGCGGTATATTTCAATAAACTGTGCTGGATCTTCGATGCCTTTGTTGGTATGCAGCGCAGGTTATGTAGCAAGGCGTACCAACAATATCGGGTAACGAAAGGCTTTATTTCAAACCTGTTGTTGGTATACTTGCCCACATTACCCTACCCTCCATACCAACAACGGCATTGCGTTTGGATTTGGGATACCAGCAGCGGTGGAGGCCCAGTCACATCATCGGCCCGGCATACCAACAACGGCGAAGGATCCGCTAAGCCCGGCCTAAAGAAAAAATGGTTTGTGAGGTATGAATTAAGGCTGAGATTTTCTGAGAGTTTTCCTATCTTTCATACTATGAAATTAATGCTCCTATTTTTTGTTTTACCGCTATTTATGAATGCTCAGAAAATTGATGACACAAAAATTATCATTACTTTAAGCGACAAGACAGACCTCTACAAAAAAGTAAAAATCGCATTAGTTGATCTTGACTTTATTGTAAAGGACAATTACAATATCGATACCCTCACAACTTATCCAAGGGAATTTTCTGGTATCCCAGGGCATTGTCGAATTACAGCAATAATAAGGGATAACACAGTAACATTATCGGGGGTATATGGCTTAACAAAAATCGATGATTTTGGTTATACACGATCCGCTAAGGAATATCAACGGATCATTTATTACAAGGGTAGTAAAGGCTGGGATATTTTGAAAACAGTTGCCGAAAAGGTTGGTGGACAAATGGCCTTCAGCAAATAATTCAAACCTTTTTAAAAGTCCAACTTTGACCTCCTTCATTAGAAAGCGTTAATGTGCCAGCTGAGCCGTCAATAGTATCAATTTTAAATTCGCTTACTTCCTTTATTCCTTCATTTGCTGTAATTATTCTAAGATAAGAATCAAACTCTTTATTAAAAGTCTGATATGTTAAAGCCACCGAAGTTTTAGGAAATTTCTCTTTGTCAGTGAATGTTGCAAGCTTAGGCATTCCTAATTGAAAGAAAAAAGAATATCTTTCATTCTCCCAAATGCCTGGCAAGTTGTTATCAATATAAAATTGTTTTTCATCCATAATATTGAACTTTAAAAATTTATTATCAGCATTCAAAAAGCCCTGCATCTCTGCAGGGCTTTTATTCTTAAGTTTTTACTTCACTTCCTCAAAAGGCACATCCTCCACCTTGCTTTCGCTGCCTTGCGGCTGCGGTCCGGCATCGGGGCCGGGTTGTGCTCCAGCACCAGGTTGCTCCTGGGTTGCCTTGTACATGTCTTCGCTGGCGGCGGTCCAGGCGGCATTCATCTCGGCCATGGCCGTGTCAATACCGGCAAGGTCCTGCGCTTTGTGAGCCTCTTTTAATTTATTCAACGCCGCTTCGATAGCGCCTTTCTTATCGGCAGGTATCTTGTCGCCGTATTCCTTCAGTTGTTTCTCTGTTTGGAACACGAGGCTGTCGGCCTGGTTGATCTTATCCACTTTCTCCCGCTCGGCCTTATCGCTCGCTTCATTGGCCTTGGCATCGTTCTTCATCTTTTCAATTTCTTCCTTGCTCAAGCCGCTGCCCGCTTCAATGCGTATCTTCTGTTCTTTACCGGTTCCCTTGTCTTTGGCGGTAACGTGCAAAATGCCATTGGCATCGATGTCGAAGATCACTTCGATCTGCGGCACGCCGCGGGGGGCAGGCGGGATGCCGTCGAGGTTGAACATACCCAGGCTCTTGTTCTGCGAAGCCATCGGGCGTTCGCCCTGCAATACATGTATCTGTACACCGGGCTGGTTATCGGCCGCAGTGGAGAACACTTCTGATTTCTTGGTGGGGATGGTGGTATTGCTGTCGATCAATCTTGTCATTACGCCGCCCATGGTTTCGATACCCAAAGAGAGTGGTGTTACGTCGAGCAACAGCACGTCTTTGATATCACCGCTGAGCACCGCACCCTGGATGGCAGCTCCTACGGCCACCACTTCATCGGGGTTCACACCACGGTGTGGTTTCTTGCCGAAGAATTTTTCCACGATCTCCTGCACTTTGGGGATGCGGGTACTACCACCCACGAGGATCACTTCGTCGATGTCGGAAGTGCTCATACCGGCATCTTTCAATGCCTGGTCGCAGGGTTTCAAACAGCGGTCGAATAATTTATCGGCCAGCGATTCGAATTTTGCACGGCTCAGTTTTTTCACCAGGTGTTTGGGCACGCCGTCCACCGCGGTGATATAGGGCAGGTTCACTTCTGTTTCGGAAGAAGAGCTCAGTTCCACCTTAGCTTTTTCGGCAGCTTCTTTCAAACGCTGCAGGGCCATAGGGTCTTTGCGCAGGTCGATGGCTTCGTCGTTCTTGAATTCATCGGCCAGCCAGTCCATGATCACTTTATCGAAGTCGTCGCCGCCGAGGTGGGTATCACCATTGGTTGATTTCACTTCGAACACACCGTCGCCCAGTTCCAGCACGGAAATATCGAAGGTACCGCCGCCGAGGTCGAACACGGCGATCTTATGGTCTTTACCGCCTTTGTCGAGGCCATAGG
>CAZYAT010000071.1:0-8792 GCA_964645235.1 uncultured Ferruginibacter sp.
GCGTGGAAGAAGCCACCGCCATGGTGATGGACCTGCGGGAGAACTACAACATCTTTGCCTCTATCGTGGTGTACCCCGTTATACCGAAGGGACATATCATTTACCGCCTCATCCCCTCTGCCATACATACCGATGAGGACATTGAATTAACCTTAAAGGCATTTGAAGCCACCAAGAAAAAACTTGACGCCGGCGAATACAAAGTGGAATCCATCCCGGATATGGCCGAAGTAAGCGGCAAGCGTTTTGATTATATGAGGGAAAGGCCGAAGAATAAGTAATTGGATTTGTGACATTGATACTGGTCATTGGTCATTAGGAAGATCCTGGCGTTGTGCCGGGATCTTTTTATTTCCCGTTGCCCTCTCGTCCCGGTCTCTGACCTTGCCCGGCCGAAGCTTTGCGAAGGTGAGCCGGGATGCACTGGTTTAAAGTTTTTAACTTACCCTCAATTCCTTTTCATCATCTTCCGGTAAATATGATCCACCGCAAATATATCCTCCACCGCAAGTCCCAGGGATTTAAAAACAGTGATATCAGCAGGGCTGGTACGCCCCTCTTTTTTTCCAAGCAATACCTCTCCTATCTCAGCTTTCACATGGCCGTCATCAATGGCGCCTTCATTTTTGGGAATGATAAAATCTCCTGCTTCATTAAACAGCGATTCATAGCAGTCCGTAAATAACCTGCTGCTCAGGATCGCTGCCGTATCTAATTCACGGGCCCCCGGCATACAGGAACCAACAGCATTGATATGTGTTCCTTTTGCAACCCATTCCCCTTTTACAATGGGCTCAACAGCGGCTGTGATAGTACAGATAATATCCATATTCCTTACTGCTTCTTCGGGATCTTTGGCAATGCTGATATCGATCTTATTTTTTGCCGATACTTTTTTCGCCAGTTTCACTGCACTTGCTTCATTCCTGCTCCACAGCGTTATCTTTTTTATCTTTCTCACCAGCTGCATCGCTTCAATATGCGGGGCGGCCTGTATGCCCGAGCCCATGATGGAAAGGGTCTCAGCATCTTTTCTTGCCAATAAATTTGTAGCCACAGCACTGGCTGCTGCTGTACGGATGGCGGTTATCTCATCGGCATCTGCCATGCAAAGCGGCCTGCCGTTCTTTGTTTCAAATAACAGCACCATTCCCTGGTGAGGGCTATATCCAAACTCCTTATTTTCCGGGAATACGCTGATCACTTTAATCCCCATTACGTCAATATCTCCTGCATAACCCGGCATCATACCCAATAAACCCTTTCTGCCGGGCAGCCACATCAGGGGGCGCAAAGGCTGAACACAGTTTCCTGTTGCAAAGGAATGGAATGCCTGTTCCATAACGGCAATACATTCTTCCATTGGCAATAAGGCAGCAACGGTCTCTTTATTTATAAATACAGGGTCCATTATTTTTTGTTGAATGAAAGTACACCCAAGTTATCATTTTTTCCCTGGTTGCTGCCCCTCCGGCCATGATGCAGGGCCCGATACCAACCGGGATCCTGTAGGCAGACAGGCAGGGAATGGAAATCTTCATTTGGGTATTGCATTGGCAATAAATTATTAATAGCTTTATAGAAGTTTATATCATTCCTGCCCGATGACCGTATAAAAAAATAAACCAGCGCAATATGAAAAGATCAAAACGGGCTTCGTCAATAATTTTTCTGGGTATTTTTGTACTAATTACCGGTTGCACACAATCAGGCAACAAAACCGCAGACAATACCAAGGCGGATCCTGCATTGGCATTCAATATCGTTAATGCTGATCCGGCAAAGTACGCCGGGAAAAAAGTATCCTGGGTCGGGGCCAGTTTTGGGGCGTCGATAAATGCTGGCACGATAACAAATTTCTGGATGCTGGATGGCACTGATCAGGGTGATGAAGCCATATTTGCAACCAAAAGCGACGATGAGCATAGAACCGATTCAGCAATAGCTCATGGAAAGATCCGGTTTGATTTCACGAGGAAAGTTACGGGCATTATTGCTGACGAGCAGGTAGAGTATCAGAATGGAGCAAAAACCATAAAAGTACCTTTATTGACCAGGGTCATCATTGACATGCCGGATCATACCCCATGAGAATCACCTTCTTCCTCTTTTTATTCCTGCAGGGCCTGTCATCATTTGCACAAACAGAACAGATATTCCGCATCAGTTCTGCCCATACCTCCTTTCCTGATACTGGCCGGGCAAAGGGACATGTGTATGATAAAGTATCATATACCGCCGCGGAACATTACAGCGACAGCAGCGTACTCATCATCGTGCCAGCAGACTTAAAAGCAAAGAAGCAGGTTGATCTTGTCTTCTGGTTCCATGGCTGGCGCAATAGCATCGACAGTTCGGTCGCTTATTTTGAGCTGGCAAGACAATTCATGGCAGCAAATAAAAATGCCGTCCTTGTGCTGCCCGAATCGGCAAAGAATTCGCCTGACAGTTATGGCGGCAAACTTGAAAAGCCGGGCATTTTTAAGAACCTTGTCAAGGACGTACTTGCTAAGCTGAAGAAAGAAAAGCTGGCCGGCAAGAAAGGCAGGGCAGGCAATATTATGCTGGCCGGCCACAGCGGCGCCTTCCGGGTAATGGCGCATATCCTGCAGAACGGCGGCGTTGAGATAAAACAGGTCATCCTGTTCGACGGGCTCTACAGCCAGGTGGATAAATACACTGCGTGGATAGAGGCAGACAGTTCACACCGTTTTCTCAACTTATATACCAATAAAGGAGGAGGTACCGATGAGGTCTCGGTTGAAATGATGCAGCTGCTTCACAACCGGGGCATACCTTTTATAAACCCCGAAGAAAAGGATGTGGACGGCCTCATGCTGAAACAAAACCGGGTCATCTTCATCCATAGCCTCAAAGAGCATAATGACGTGATCAACCGGCCCGATCATAATTTCCAGTTGTTCCTGGAGAACAGCCAGGTTTTAAGTAAAATTTCGTTCCTTTAGCAGGCCAGTTATGATAAAATGAAATTCATTTACCTGTTCCTGTTCTCACTGATCCTTATTCCGGGCAAAGGGCCTGCGGGGAAAGTGGCCCCGTTGCGGGCCCCGACAGAAATATCATTGATCATACTGGGTACCGTGCAGGATGCCGGTTCACCACAGGCGGGCTGCAAAAAGGATTGCTGCAAAGACCTGTTTCTCCACCCCGATAATAGCAGGAAAGTGGTCTGTCTTGGTTTGATAGATCATGATAACAATAAGAAATACCTTTTTGAAGCAACACCTGATCTGCCTGCTCAACTAAGAATGCTGTATGATCAGTCAGATAAGACCGGGAATGAAACGCCCGACGGTATTTTTCTCACACATGCACATATCGGCCATTATACGGGGCTGATGTACCTTGGTAAGGAAGCAATGAATACAAGCAATGTTCCTGTTTATGCCATGCCCAGGATGAAAACCTTTTTAGAAGTGAATGGGCCATGGAGCCAACTGGTGAGCAATAAGAATATTTCAATAGAACCAATAAGTCATGGAGCAGCGGTTCAACTTACTCCGGGCATCAAAGTAATTCCATTTACTGTTCCGCACAGGGATGAGTTCTCAGAGACTGTTGGCTATCGCGTGATCGGGCCAAATAAGTCAGCCCTTTTTATCCCCGACATTGATAAATGGCAGAAATGGGGAACAAATATCATTAATGCCATTTCAAAAGTTGATTATGCTTTTATTGACGGCACATTCTATGATGCGGAAGAGATCAACAACCGTGACATATCGCAGATCCCCCACCCCTTCGTTAGTGAAAGCCTGGAATTATTCAAAGGCCTCAGCGCTGTTGAAAAGCAGAAGATCTATTTCATTCACTTCAATCATACCAACCCGCTCTTGAACAGGAAAAGCAGGCAGGCAGCGCTGCTGCTCAAAAGCGGTTTTAATATTGCTGTCATTGGTGATGTTATAAAATTATGATCATGAGGCTCTTTTTACCCGTCATATTGATCAGTTGTTTTAATTACTGTGCCGCACAATCTGTAAATGATACTGCCAGGTCAGGCATGAAAGCCTGGTATATTGAGATGTATGATCTCGCTCAAAACAACCTGGTCTACGGTACGCCCGATTCTGTAAAACACCCGGACCTGTATAGCAGGCTGAGGTCATTTATTTCGGAGCATCCAAAAAATGAGGACAATTTTACTTTTATTTATAAACTGGCAATAAATCTCAGTTACCGGCAGGCAAGTGAACTGCTTGGCCTTATTGACAGCTCCATACAACACTCCCCATCCAGTGCCTGGGCTGATGTAACTTTGAAACGTCTCTCTGTTGCTGAAACGGGGAAACCCTTTCCTGCCCTGGCCTTAACGGATACATCGGGTAATGAACTCATTTTATCAAGCCTCAAGGGTAAAGTGGTATTACTGGATGTATGGAGTTCCTGGTGCATCCCCTGCCGGGAGCAGATACCGGAATTGAGAAAACTTTACAAAAAATACAACAGCCGGGGTTTTGAAATGATCGGTATTTCAATGGATGACGATAAGGAAAAATGGCTTACCGCAATTAAAAAGGACAAGCAGATATGGAAGGCCTATTGCGAATTAACGAACTGGCGGGCCAATAAATTTGCGGCACGGTTCCATACATATGCCATCCCCGTCAATTTCCTGATCGATGAGAAGGGTATACTGGCCGGGCAGGACCTGGAACCGGAATCGATAGGTAAATGGCTTGCACAACATCTTTAAACCAACACTCTCCACTCCTCCCGGTCTCTGACCTTACTCCGTGCCACGTCGCTGAAGCTATGGGGCAAGCGACTGAAGCTTTGCAAAGGCAAGCCAGGATGCATTGGTTCAAAGTTTCTACCTTTGATCAAATCATGAACCAGCACATTGCACATATTGCCCTTGTTGTAAAAGACTATGACGAAGCGATCGGTTTCTATACCGGAAAGCTGGGCTTTACCCTTATGGAAGATACCCGGCTGTCTGAAACCAAAAGATGGGTGCTGGTAAGACCCAAAGGCGAAGGACAATGCTGTTTACTGCTGGCGAAGGCCGCCAGCGTAGAGCAGCAAAGCCGGGTGGGTAATCAAACCGGTGGCAGGGTATTTCTTTTTTTATTTACTGATGATTTCCAGCGTGACTATAATGATATGTTACAGAAGAAAATAAATTTTGTGCGGCCACCATCAACAGAAGAATACGGTACCGTTGCCGTTTTTGAAGACCTCTATGGGAATTTGTGGGACCTGGTAGAACCGGCAAAAAGTACCAGGTGATCATTTATCGATCATCGCCTGCAATTTTTCAAAAGGAAATTTTTCCAGGATCAATTTGGAAATATCTGCCTGCGGTTTCCAATATTCATCGAACCCCATACCCACCGTCAGTATTTGCGGCACATATTTCGGAAGGTCTTTGCGCATGTATTTGGCATTTTCAATCACCACCATGTACCCAACATTTTCTTCAATAAAGATAGGTTCATGTGCTTCAGCAGCGTAAATAATTAAAGGAATAATAGCGGGAGATGAAAGCAACCCTTGTTTTGTTGTTTCATCCAATTCATCTCTGTAATGTTTCAGCACTGCTTCTTTGTCCTTAACAAGATTTTTTACCTGTTCTTTCCGCACTTCTTGCTCTGTTTTATATCCTGCCAGGTAATTATCGACCGATGCTTTCATCGCGGCCGGATTCCAGGCAAGATCTTTTTTCATTTTTTCAACTGCCTGGTTCTTTTCAGTTTCCTGTTCTTCTATCGAACGCATCGGCGCCCGTTCAAAATCGTTTATTGCTTCATCATAAAACTGAGTGAGATAAATTATGGCTTGATCGATGTATTGTTTCCTTGTTACCGGTGTATAGGGCAACTCTCCTTTGCGATGGAATAACATACACCATTCGTTGGTGCTGATACCCGGAAACACATTCTTCTTACAATAAAATAACTCATAGCCATCAAACTTTTCTTTCACCGGCTGCCGCAGGTGTACAGGATACCCATCTATCAGCATATTCGCCGTACTTCCTGTGATCTCGGTAGCGATTTTGCCAATACCGTTTGCACCTACGGTAAACCAGGTGTCTGTTTCACCCGGGAAGCCTCGCCATATTTCATTTGTATTACCCGGGTTGCAGGCAAGATCAAAGAACCCGCAGACAAAACCATAAGATGCAATTGGTTTTTGAACTAAAGCTTCACGATTCATGATCCCCTGGCTGTTTTTTACATACTTCACCTGTTCGGCAAATGATCCGGGGCCAATGACATGATGCCAGGCAGGATCCACACCCATTGGTTCAGGAAATATTTTCAGCAGCATATCACGAACAGCATTCATCCTGGTTACAGCTTCATTTACCTGGGCTTTGTTAAAAGGAATGTATTCCGAACCATTGTCAAGCATTCCTCCATAATCGATAAACCATTTCCCCGGAGTTTTGAATAGTACTGTATCATTGCAGGGGGCCGATGTTTTAATCGTCTTCTGGCTCCAAGATGAAAACATCATGATGAGGAAAAAGAAAAGCAGGATTATTTTTTTCATAAGCATTAAGTTTTATCCTGTCCTGATCATTACTTTAATTTTATCTGGCTTAAACAATTGCCTTCTGGTGCGTTGCCGAAATAATTAGGTCTGGTGTTTATACCCGTGCCTGCCTGTGATGTACAGAATATCCTTCCGATATGCAGGTCATCGGGAACTATATAAAAGTATAAAACACCATTGATATCCTTTGCGCTGTAATCATATCCCGGCAGATAATTCATCATGCAATTAATATCACCGCTGGCCTGTTCGCCAGCGTTGCCGGCAGAACCCAACAAATGATAATGAGGGTCGGTGAGTTCAGCGCCGGTGGGCAGGTAAACATGCATTGCCGGGTTAGGCACCGAGACAGTGATGTTTAAATTGATAGGTGACCCATTGGGGCCATGGTGTTTGATATTAACCCCATGCCCCAGTTCGTGGGCGACCGTCTTGGCAACAAATTCTGCAAGGGTATAAGGAACAGGGATATTCAGCGTATTGTAATACCTGACTGTATTTTGATATTTCCGTGTTGCCTGATCAATGTCGATTATTGTCTTACTTATGCCTGACGGAATACCAGGGCCGCCGAATGTTTTGCCAAACTCTCCATCAGGCAAAGAATTTTTTTCAATTTTTAACACAAACTGATCATAACTGTGAGAAGTCGACACATTTTTGTTCAAACGCTTATTGGTTCCTATTTCAGTCTCATCGAATCGAAGAACTTTTATTCCAGAAGCATTCTCAAACCATGCAAAACCATCAGGGAATAAAGCCATATCAGTTCGTTTACCCCAAACCCCCAATTCCTTTTTATGGGGATTGAGCCGGCGAAATCCACCTGCTAATATGACCCCCCGGTATTCTTCATATGCAGTTAACCCATCCCCGATATTGGTATTCCCTATAGATGTTTCAATATCATTTCCATCACCCGGATTATTATGAGCTACCAGCCAGGCTATACCAATATCAGAACCGGCAGGTCGTTTTGGAATAGGGATCTGGGTATTACCCCCCGATATCAACAGGTGTCCCTCCAAACGGGTATTGTCTTCAAGAATAGCTACAGCAGTAAGTGTGGTAAACCCACCCCCATCATAAGAGCCAATGCTTGCTTTACCTGTTGATCCGTCGTGACAGGGAATTGAAAGGAATTGGTCCGGGATAATACTTTCACCAACTCCCATCGGCAAAAAACGAAGATCAGGCAGTTGATTGGCCCCTGGAGTTACAGGATAATTAATCGTAATCCCTGGTTCTCTTGAAGTATTAGTAAGTGTGAGCTCAAAATTTTTCGCTCTCAGGCTGAGGGGTTGGCCATTGGTGCTTCTAAGCTCCAGATTGATCTTCATGGCCGAACCTTTCGTCAATTCATCCCGCCCCGGCTCAGGTAACCAGTCATCATAATCCTCCGGGGTGACGATGAGTTCAGCACTGATCGGTTTGCTGCTAAGTGACCAGGTAATTGTTGTGGTTGACCTCCCGATCCCCGCTATATCCCCTGTCTCCGTTTTGGTGCCTGAAAGAGCATCCCCGCTTACACCCATTGGGTGTCTGTCGACAATAAGATCAAGACCGTTATCCATTTTTTCCACCTCGGTAGTACCGAGAATATAATTATTGTGTGTACAGGTATATACAGGAGAAATAGCCTGCAGGTCATAAGTCTTTCCATCCGAACTAAAGGCCACCCTCCATAATTTCCCCTCCCCTGCACCTGTACAGGAAGATCTACCAACTTCTTTTCCTTCTACGACCACTCTTGATGAACTTTCAACAGAACCTGTAACCACGTTTTCAGATATCGTGAGGTATACCCTGGTGGCAGAATTACCAAGCTCACTCGTACTGATGATCTCCATTGACATGGTCCCATACCATTTACCGGTTACCTCCTGGCCCCGGGATTGTTTCGGCTGCAAACAAAATACCAGCAGGAACATGATGAAAAAAAAGGTTGATCGGTTTATAGTCCGAAACATTAATTTGTATCAGTTATAATTTTATAAACTCCACCCTCCTGTTATTTGCTTTGCCTGCGGGATTATCATTTTTATCAATGGGTTCGCTTTCGCCTTTGCCATCCGTTTGCATACGGCTTTCATCTATACCAAATTCCTTTGCCAATGCAGCTTTTACGGAAGCAGCCCTGCGTTTGGAAAGATCAAGATTGGCTGCGTCATTGCCGTCTGCATCAGTATGTCCCACGATCTTTACTTTCAGATCAGGGTTTTCTTTAAGTACGCTGGCGATCTCTTTCAATGTGCCGTAAGATTCCG
>CAZYAT010000072.1:0-8739 GCA_964645235.1 uncultured Ferruginibacter sp.
GAAGCCATCAGTACCCACATCAACGAGATCAGCGATAACGTGGAGAAGATGATCGGGGAAAGGAAGAAAGCCAACGAGATCACTGATACCCGTACAAAAGCAATCGCTTATTGCGACAATGTAAAAGGCAAATACTTCGATGCGATCCGCAATCACGTGGATAAACTCGAACTGCTGGTAGACGATTCCTTCTGGCTGCTGCCTAAGTACAGGGAGCTGCTTTTCTTGCGTTAATAACAGCATTACCATATTTGAAAAACTGACCGGCTGCTATGCAGCCGGTTTTTTATTGTGTATATAAATTATTTCGGTTCCGGTTAAACCTCTGCCCCCCGGAGCCATCTATGTACCTGAAATTTACAGTATGAAGATTCCAGTGATCCTGGCCCTCTTGCTTTTTTCCGGGTTGATATCCCAGGCACAGATTGAAAGAAAACCTGCTGCCAGGGCCGACTCACTGAAAACAGAAAAGGCAATAGCTGAAAAAGAGAAGCCTGCAGTGAAGGAAGTACTGCGTCAGTTAGACCTTACCCGTGAACAACGCATCCGCTTGAAGCAGATCCGGGACGACAACCAGGCAAAAAAAGCGGCTATAGAAAACAATACGGGCCTGAACGACGAACAAAAGAAAAAACAGCTGAAGGAACTTAAAAAGGAACAGGCAAATAAATTACAATCGATATTGACCGAAGAGCAAAAAGAGAAATTCAGATCATTGCGGGCTGGAAGTGCCGGTGACCAGGAATGAAGATGGTTCTTAAAAACCGTAAGGTTGAGCAAAAGAAGCCGTTCACTTGTGAACGGCTTTCTTATGGAATGCCTGTTTACTTCTATCTTTATGGTAACATAACGAACGATGATCAGATTACCAGATATCGAAGCCGTCGCCGCCGAAGTGCATGCGGCATGGATGAAAACAAAAGAAGCTTCAGGGATCCATTCCCGTAAATCGGAGAGCGGGGAAGAATTAATGGTACCGTATGACCAGCTTTCCGAGAAAGCGAAGGAACTCGACCGGGCTGCTGTAAAAGCTGTTTATGCTGCGATCAAAAAGCTGGCTAAGTAGAACTATCTAAAACAGCATTACCTATTTTTGCTCAATGAGCAAGACCTTCCCTTACCAGCAGTTATTCAATTTTTCAAAGAACATATTCCAGAAAATAGGTTGCAGTGAAGCAGATGCCGATACGGCTGCCCGTTCATTGCTTTCTGCTGATCTGCGTGGGGTAGACAGCCATGGTGTTGCCAGGCTGAGTGGTTACATACGTTTGTGGGAAGTGAAACGGGTTAACTCCAGGCCGGATATTTCAGTTATACACGAGACACCGTCAACCGCTGTGGTGGATGGAGACCGGGGATTGGGCCTGGTGGTGGCCCCATTTGCCATGCAGGTGGCTATTGAAAAAGCAAAACAGTGCGGCACCGGCTGGGTCAGCGTGCGCAACAGTAATCATTTCGGCATTGCTGGTCACCATGCCATGCTTGCCCTGCAGCATGAAATGATCGGTATGGCCATGACAAACGCTTCGGCACTGGTGGCGCCAACTTATTCAAAAGAAAGGATGCTTGGCACCAACCCGATCGCCATTACAATACCCGCCGGGGAGGAGCCGCCCTTTGTTGCCGACTTCGCCACCACTACCGCTGCCAATGGCAAACTGGAGATACTTCAGCGCCAGCACAAGCCAATGCCCTTGGGTTGGGCACTTGATAAAGAGGGCGAACCATCCACCGATCCCAACGCTATTAAGAACGGGGGACTGCTGTTGCCATTGGGTGGAGATAAAGAGCACGGCAGTCACAAAGGCTATGCGCTCGGGTCAGTGGTAGACATTTTTTCAGGCATACTTAGCGGAGCCAGTTACGGTCCATGGGTACCGCCGTTCCCCGCTTACCTGCCCATGCCCGATGATATGCCGGGCGAAGGCATCGGGCATTTCCTGGGCGCCATGCGCATCGACGCATTCCGCAGCGCAGCAGAGTTCAAACTGAACATGGATAAATGGATCAAACGTTTCCGTTCTTCCCAAACCATACCGGGACAGGAAAAAGTACTCATCCCCGGCGACCCCGAAAGAGAAATGGAAACAAAACGGATGCAGAACGGGATACCCCTGCTTCAACCTGTCATTGATGACCTTGAATTGCTTGGCCATAAGTTCGGCGTAGGCCTTTAAGGATTATATTTGCAATCCAAAATTTCAATGGTAATGAAATAACCCTTGGTTATTCCATGTGGCAAAAAAACAATAATAGTAACACATGAAAGTAATGAAGTTCGGCGGTACGAGTGTTGGAAAGCCGCAGCGGATGCAGGAAGTAGCTGCCCTGGTCACCAAAGATGAAGAACCGAAGATCGTCGTCTTGTCTGCCCTGAGCGGAACGACCAACGCATTGGTAGAGATCAGCCAATCGCTGGCCAACGGCGACCGCAATGCAGCGAAGCAGCAGATCGACAACTTACACGAACATTACAGGAATTTCGTTTCAGCTTTATTGAAGACAGAAAGCTCATTGCACAAAGCCAATATCGTATTGAACGAACACTTCGAATTCCTTACTATCATCCTGAAAATTTCTTTCAGCGAAGCACTGAATAAAGACATCCTTGCCCAGGGTGAACTGCTCAGCACCAAACTGTTCAGTATTTACCTGGATGAGATCAATGTGGATCATGTATTACTGCCTGCACTTGATTTCATGACGATCGATGTGCATGATGAACCACAAGTGGGTACCATCAAAGTGAAACTGGCCCAGCTTCTTCAAAAGAACAAAGAGAAGAAGATATTCATCACGCAGGGGTATATCTGCCGCAATGCGAGGGGAGAGGTGGATAACCTGAAAAGGGGCGGCAGCGATTATTCCGCTTCACTTATTGCGGCAGCCATCAATGCAAACGTATGTGAGATATGGACCGATATCGACGGCATGCACAACAACGACCCCCGCATTGTTAATAAAACCTACCCCATCGAGCAGCTGAGTTTTGAGGAGGCGGCGGAGCTGGCTTATTTCGGGGCCAAGATATTGCATCCAGCAAGCATCTGGCCGGCTCATTTCTACAACGTGCCGGTGAAACTGCTCAATACCATGGAACCTTCTGCAAAAGGTACCCTGATCACGGAGAAAGCAGGAAGCATCGGCGCCAAGGCCGTTGCAGCCAAAGACGGTATTACGGCCATCCGCATCAAGAGCAGCCGGATGCTGCTGGCTTATGGTTTCCTGCGCAAGGTGTTTGAAGTGTTTGAGAAATACCGTACTTCCATAGATATGATCACCACTTCCGAAGTGGCGGTTTCGGTAACCATCGACAATGATGTGAACCTGCCGCATATCATCAAGGAACTGGAACCTTTTGGCACCATCGAAACCGACAGCAATCAAACACTGGTGTCCGTTGTTGGCAACGAGATCGAAGAAACAAGGGATGTGATGAAGAAACTGTTCGATGCGATCGAGCCGATCCCTGTCAGGATGGTGAGCTATGGCGGGAGCAAACACAATGTTACCCTGCTGATCGACAGGCAGCATAAAGAACAAACATTGCAGCTGTTGAATAAAGGATTGTTTGGCTTGTAAAGAATCATCTCAATGATTTATCCTTCACTCGATTCCTGTAATGTCATTTCCCTGTCATCCAAACAGGGCTTTCATCCCGTTTTAACTGACTGGTAAGCCTTGTCTTTATCCCTGTTTCCAGGTGGATCAACCATACATCGTAATTCTTAGAATCACCTCTTGTCCATGCGATCCATTTACCATCGGGCGACCAGTTCGGAGAATAATCTTCTGCATCATCATCGGTAAGGTTGCTTAGGTTTTTACCATCAGTGTCCATGAGGAAAATATCGTACTTCCCTTTTTCACTTTTCCCATAGAAGGCGATCCGTTTTCCATCAGGCGATACCTGTGGGCCGCCGTCGTACCCGGGGCGGTTTGTCAACTGTGCCTCATTCTTCCCATCTGCATCCATGATGAAGATCTCCCCGTTTCCGGGTGCATTGCGGCTGGTATCATCCAGGTCTTTCAGTTCCCTCGTGAACAAGATCTTTTTTCCATCGGGAGTCCAGGAAGGGCCGTCTTCAAAGTAAGCATTGCTGGTAAGGCGCCTGAGGTTCTTCCCGTCAATGTCCATCAGGTATATCTTCCCGTTCTTTTCTTCCCTGTTCGAAAGGAAAACGATCTGTTTTCCATCGGGCGATGAGCAGGGCACCCGGTCGGAGGAAGGGTGGTTGGTGAGATTTGTGGTCTTTTTTCCGTCTGCATCCATAATATAGATCTCATCATTGCCATCGCGGTTGGAATAAAATACCAGTCGTTTATCGGGTGTGAAAGAAAATGCATAGTCAATTGCTTTGTTGCACGACAGATTTTTCAGGTTGCCGCCTTTGGCGTCCATCTGGTAGATCTCAAAATTCCCGTCACGGGTGCTCATGAAAACCAGGTTATCTTTCGGTTGTTCTATGCGGCTGAAGCGAAGGGTATTTTCCTTTCCCCAATTGTTGTTTTGCTTTAGCGAACTGCTTATTTCAAGATTACCCTGGTTTAATAGAAACAGTTCTTTGTGTTCAGATTTTTTCCCGCCTGCATCCGATTTGAGCGTGGTAAAATGGATTTCATTTGCCGTGATCAGGGTTGATTCCCCCGAAACAACCGAACCATCGGCCCCTGTACCATAAAGTACAGTACTATTCTTTGAAGCATCCCAACTGATTATCATTTCTCCTGTAATGCGCCACTCAGAAAAATAGGGCAGGTATTTTTTGGTAGTCAGCCGGATGCTGTTGGGATGGATGCCCCTTGTAAAATCAATCCCGAAATAGCGTGTAGATAATGTATCGCTTGTCCGAAACCCTTTATTTGGTGCTATCCATTGTCCTTCCTGGTCGAGGAAAAAAATTGCCTGGTTCAGGAAATGCTGGAGAGCCAGAGTGGTGGCTGACTGTGCGTTTGCGCTCAATCCGAAACAGGCGAAAAATAATAGTGGAATAAGGTTTCTAGGCATGGGTGATCTGTTATTTTTTGTTCGAACGGTTATAAGAAATTTGAAGATAACTAATTAATTCTTTAATCGGTAGCTGCGTATCGGATAGTATTATCATATGCGATATCCTTGTCATCGGGCCGCTGAGCTTTGATTTCTGAAGGGTTTCGGTGAAAGGGGTGTCCCCGAGGTCCATTCCCAGGCGAATCTCTTTCGGTTTTATATTAATGGCAGCGAATTCCCGGATGGCGGTAAATGACACATAGGTCTTCTTAGCTACCCGTTGTGCATCGGGAAAATTTTGGAGGATCATTTCCGATATGTGATCGAATAAGGGGCGCATCGCTTCACATTTTGTAAATTGATTACCGAGCAAGCCATCTTCATTCTGGTAAACGGGTTTGCCGTTGTTCAGGTATAGGCCAGCCAACAGCTGTGCCTGCAGGTGGTTCAGGTTGTGTTCTGCCTTCAGCCATTTGGTGATGTCCATTTGTTTGGTCTTACCCGATGCTTTGACAACAGGTAGCCACTCGGTCAATGAGCGGCCCGTTTTCTCTTTGGCAGTATGTATGAACTCCTGCTCGAATTCGCCGGATGTTTTTGCCATGGTTGTTTGTTTTATCTCCAGGCGCCGATGATCAGGCCTATGAGTGTGAAATAAATAGTGATGTAACCACCGTTAATAAGAATATATTTCCATGAACGCATTTCAAAAAGTGACACGATCGCAAAAATGAATGTACAGAAGCCGAGCCCTGTGAGGAACCCGGCCGTTGCTCCCCAGCTCATACTTGTTTTGGAATCGCTCAGGAAGAAGGCCATGTTATAGCTGATGATTACAGAAAGAATAAAACTGATGCCGTACGTTTTTAACGGGTTGAGTGATTTCAATTGTTCATCGGTAAGGTTGTTTTCTTTTTTCCAGGTATTGTAAAATAAGGCTGGTGAATACCATAATGCACCCAGGACAAGGTTTGTAACCCCGCAGGCCAATACGGCAAAATGGTTGATGTTTGCTTCCATGATTTTTAATACAAAGGAAGCAACGGGAGGGAAACCGGTATTGTAAAAATTTTACCTCAATCGATCGCTACGTAATTGAGGTATTCAGATTGCTTTAACAGATACTCATTTGGTGAAAAGCCGGAGAATGTTTTGAAGTCGTGGATGAAATGTGCCTGGTCGTAGTAGCCGCATTCCAGGGCAAGCCCTGCCCAGCTTATTTTTTTTGCTGCATCGATCTCCTGGATTGCTTTCTGGAACCGGATGATCTTTAAAAAACCTTTTGGGGTCATCCCCACGTGGTCTTTGAACAGCTTGATCAGGTGTTTTTGGGAATAACCCACTTTTGAACTTATCTCCTGTATGGAACTTTGGCCTGGCGACGCCAATATCTTGCTGACAGCAAAGTCGATAAATGGATTTACGACCAGCCTTTTCCTGAATTTTAGTAAAAGAAAATCTTCAGCTACTTTGAATTTCTGTGTAATCAATGCCGATTCCAGGAGCATGGATCGCATATCCATGATCTCACTGGTCAATACCAGGTCCCCATCTACCACACTATCGGTAAGTTCAGACAAGGGCGTTTGAACAAAGGGGTATGATTTGCCTTTGTGGAAATTGATAATGAACATCTCACTGTCTTTACCCGAAGGTATCGTGATGTATTTGCTCCGTAATCCTGAGAACCAAACATTGCGGCAGGTCTGGATCTCTTTAAGCGATTCATTGTCGTAGATGTATTTGGGGTAATCTGTGAGGTCGAATACTATGTTCACGTTCCCGTCCGGGAGGAACCGATCTACCGTATGGACAGGATTATAATCCCTGTAATAGATGAAGCTTTCGATGAACTGGTTCAGCGGGAAAGAAGGTATGTGGAGTTCGAATATCATCTTATATGCCAACCCCCAGTTTCTTATAAATAAAACTCATCAGCCAGGCCGGGCCGATCATCAGGAACTGGATGTCTTTGAAGAAAGAAGGTTTCTTTCCCTCTACCTTATGGCCATAGAACTGACCGATCCAGGCTACCACGAAAACGATCACACAGAAAAGCCAGAGCGGCACAACACCCGAACGTTCGATCATATAACAGAGCCAGAGACAGAATACAGCAAACAGCAGCATACCGATCCATAAAGTGCGGGAAAGCGAAAGGTAATAGAGCACAGCCAATACCAACACGATCATGGCCACATTCAAAGTAATGCCTGAAACAGCAAAAGGGAGTTTAATGCTGTATAATAACCCGGTTATAGAGAAGAAGATCGAAGGGACGCAGATCCAGTGGATGGTTTTATTGGTATGGTCCTGGTGGCTTTCACCGTATTCGCTGAGCCATTGGTGGATGCTTTTCATATACAGCAATTTTGTGCTATTAAAGTTAATCAAAACCCTTAACAATTCATTTGCAACAAATCAACCAGGCCGGGCGTCTTATTATTGGTTTTTCATAGGATATTGGATTAAACGGGGCCGGATATCTATTCGGCCCCATTTTATTTTGGATCACGTATTATGCATAAAAAAGCCCTTCAACGTTATTGAAGGGCTTTCCTATAGACAATCTTAAATATCAGATGATCAGCATGGCATCTCCATAGCTGAAGAAACGGTACTTGTCCTTGATCGCTTTTTTATAGGCTTCCATCATCAGGTCGTAGCCGGCAAAGGCGCAGGCCATGATGAGCAGGCTGGTCTTTGGCAGGTGGAAGTTTGTTACCAGTGAATCGGCAATATTGAAGTTATACGGGGGATGTATGAAATGGTTGGTCCATCCTTCGGAAGGCTTCAGCAGCTTCTGTGCAGTGAAAGAAGATTCCATGGCACGCATGGTGGTGGTGCCGATCGAACAGATGCGGCTCCCTCCCTCTTTGGCTTTGTTCACAATGCGGCAGGCCGATTCTTCGATGCGGTAATATTCTGCGTCCATCTTATGTTTGCTCAGGTCTTCCACTTCGATCGGGCGGAAGGTTCCAAGACCCGTGTGCAGGGTAGCTTCGGCAAAACGGATACCCTTTATCTCGAGCCGCTTGATCAGTTCCTCGCTGAAGTGAAGGCCTGCTGTAGGAGCGGCAACTGCTCCTTCGTGCTTGGCATAAACGGTCTGGTAACGTTCTTTATCCTCAGCCTCCGGTTTGCGCTTGATGTATTTAGGCAATGGTGTTTCACCCAGTATCTCCAGGATCTGCCTGAACTCTTCGTCGGTGCCTTCCCAGAGGAAGCGGATGGTACGGCCGCGGCTGGTGGTATTGTCGATCACTTCTGCAACCAGTTCATCGCTTTCGCCAAAGTAAAGTTTATTACCAACCCTGATCTTACGGGCAGGGTCAACGATCACATCCCAGAGTTTATTGGCCTTGTTCAGCTCACGCAGCAGGAACACCTCGATCTTGGCGCCGGTCTTTTCCTTCCGGCCATACATGCGGGCCGGGAACACCTTGGTGTTGTTCACCACGAACACGTCCTTGTCGTTGAAATAATCGATGATGTCCTTGAAGTGCCTGTTCTCGATCTGGCCGCTTTTACGGTGGATCACCATCATGCGGCTGTCTTCTCTTTTTTTGGCAGGTTGCTGGGCAATAAGGTTCAGGGGGAGGTCGAAGCGGAACTGTGATAATTTCATGTAACGTTTTTATTTATGGTTACATGCCGTGTACACGGGGTACGCTGATAGCCTTTCCGAAGGCGCTTATCATGTTACGGCATGATTTAACCCGATAATTATCGGGTGTGCAAAGGTAAGG
>CAZYAT010000073.1:0-8660 GCA_964645235.1 uncultured Ferruginibacter sp.
AAGAATAGGTACAAGTCTTCTCATCGGATATTGGTTTGTTCATAGGATGTGGTTAAAGTTTGCGAGCCGGACTTTATCAGGATACTATAATAACGTTTTACTATATCTCAGTATTATAGCGGCAATGTCCTATTTTTCCTGTACCAATTCAGGTCAAAAAAAATGCCTCCGGGCAGGAGGCATATCCCGTACAATTCAGTACAGTTAAGCATTTCAGTGGATTCGCTTTTTTATGTAAGAAGGACTGATTTTCTGCATTACTACGCAGGAGTGCGTAAAAATACGGCTGCTTTTTTTTGAAAAAACCACAGATTTTTTTTGGCTTCTTAAAGAAGTCGGTAAAAGTGTACGAAGGTAGTTGCCTAATTTTCAATTATTTCTTTTCGAAAATCAGGGATGCAGAATTCATGCAGTAGCGTAAACCGGTAGGCTTTGGCCCGTCGTCGAATACATGGCCAAGATGCGCACCACACCGGCTGCAATTCACTTCGGTACGTACCATGCCATAGCTGCGGTCCTCCAGTTCTTCCACATTCTCTTTTTTTACCGGTTGCCAGAAGCTCGGCCAACCGGTGCCGCTATCGAATTTTGTGGATGAGTTAAAGAGCTCCTGGCCGCAACAGATGCACCGGTAAATACCATTGGAATGATTATCCCAGTAAATGCCGGTAAAAGCCCTTTCGGTACCTTTCTGGCGGGTTACATGATATTGCTCGGCAGTAAGTTGTTTACGCCATTCAGCATCTGTCTTTGTTACGGTGTATTTTTTGGTTTGTGCCATGCCTGCCAGCAGGGAAAAGAGGAAGTAAAATAAAAGGGATGTCTTTTTCATGGTTGTTCGTTTGGTGAAGTTACGAAACCGGGCAATTCCCGGTTTTTGACATGGCAGGCTTTAACAAGCTTTTTCAAATAGGGGTTTAAGCCTTAATTTTATGGGGTAAGATAAACAGTATGGGAATACTCGATCAGATAGCACAATATCTCTACCTGAAGAAGAAGGACCCCAATGCGCCTGATACAAAATGGGTAAAATACATGCATGGCATCAACCGGATCTCGATCCTGCTTTTCCTGGCAGGACTGGTTATCCTTGCTGTCAAACTATTTGTGCGCAGGGGTTAGGAAGGAACAGATGCTGGCTGCTGCATTGGCCGAAGCATTGCCTCCCTGGCTCAACAGGGCTTTAAGCGCCGCATAATCTTCTTTTACCTGTTTTTGTTTTTGCGTATCGTTCAGCAAAAGGTTCAATTCTTTTTTCAGGTTCTCAACGGTCAGGTCATCCTGTATCAGTTCTTTCATCACCTCTTTGTCCATGATCAGGTTTACCAGGCCGATGAATTTTATCTTAACCAGCCTTTTTGCTATCTGGTAGGAGAGGGCATTTCCCTTATAACAGATTACTTCCGGTACACCGAACAGCGCTGTTTCCAGGGTGGCTGTGCCACTGGTCACCAATGCTGCTTTTGCTTTCACAAGTAATGAATAGGTTTTGTCTTTGACAGAGGAAACATTTGCATAAGGAGCCATCAGTTCGGTATAGAAATGCTCGTCGAGCCCGGGTGCTTTTGCCACCACGAACCTGTATTCGGGAAAATGTTTGGACACTTCCAGCATGATCGGGAGCTTTTTTAGTATTTCCTGTTTACGGCTACCGGGTAACAGTGCGATCAGGTTTGCAGATTGAAGCTCAGAGCCGGAGATCCCGGGTTGGCTATTCCCTATTACCTGTTCACTATCCATAAAGGCATCCACCACTTCCACCAGCGGATGACCCACGTATTCCACGTCGTAACCCCACTTTTTGTAAAAGGCTTTCTCGAAGGGAAGGATCACGAGCATTTTATCGACACATTTTTTTATCAGCTTCACCCGGTTCTCCTTCCATGCCCAAACCTGGGGTGAGATGTAATAGATGACCTTCAGTCCTTCCTGCCTGGCCCATTTGGCTATGCGGAGATTAAAACCGGGATAGTCGATGAGTATAACTGCATCTGGCCGGTATTTCTGTACGTCTTCTTTGCAGAATCTGATATTACGCAAGATGGTGCCCAGGTTGTTCAGCACTTCGATGAAGCCCATGAAGGCAAGGTCTTTGTAATGTTTTACCAGTACAGCGCCGGCTGCTTGCATCTTGTCGCCACCCCAGCATCGTATATCGGCAGAATCATCCTGCTTCTTTAATTCTTTGATCAGGTTACTGCCATGCAGGTCGCCACTGGCTTCGCCGGCGATGATGTAATACTTCATGGCCTAAAATTACCCAAATGTTTTAATGCTGAGGGCGGTAAGGGCATAAATAAGCGTAGCCCAGAAAATACCCTTGGCGGTATTATCGATGCGGGCATTGATATAAATAGTAAACAGTACGGCATTGGCCAACAGGGAGAGGCTGATGGCCACTGTAAGCATGCGATGGCCTGGTTGAACAAAAATGTATTGCAGGGCTTCGAAGTAACTGAGAGGGCCTAGTTTGGTATACTTAAAAACAGCAAATCCTGCAAAGGGGGCAAGTAAGCCCATGATGAATCCGAAAATAAAATTGTCTTTTTTCAACATTATTTGAAAAGGTTCTTTTTTTCCAGTTGTTCTTTCAACGTGTAATTGGTAAGGTCGAATTGGACAGGCACCACGCTGATGTAATTGTTCTTCAATGCCCATACATCGGTATCCTTGCTCTTATCAAAGTTGATGAATTCGCCCGTGAGCCAATAGTATTTTTTACCATGAGGATCTTTGCGTTCGGTAAAATCCTCCTCGTATTTGGCATAGGCTTGCTTGCAGACCTTAACCCCCTTGATAAGGTCAAGGCCAACGGCAGGGATATTCACGTTTAGTAAGAGGTGTTTGTCCATTTTCTGCCTGAGGAGGGCACTAACGATCTTTTTGATGTAGAACCTTGATGCAGTGAAATCAGCTTCCACGCTGTAATCAAGCAGGGAGAAACCGATGCTTGGGATGCTTTCGATGGCTGCTTCCATTGCCGCACTCATGGTACCGCTGTAAATGACATTGATGGAGTGGTTGGCGCCGTGGTTGACGCCGCTCAGGCAAAGATCGGGTTTGCGGTGAAGAACTTTGTCAACTGCCAGTTTCACGCAGTCTACGGGCGTACCTGTTGTCTGCCAGGCTTCGGTATCGCCGAAGAGGTCTACCTTATGCATCCGCAACGGGTTGCCAATGGTAATGGCATGTCCCATTCCGCTTTGAGGTTTATCCGGGGCCACCACCACTACTTTTCCCAAGTCTTTCACAGCTTCTACCAGGTTACGGATGCCCGGGGCAGTGATGCCATCATCGTTGGTGATCAGGATGATGGGTTCTTGTTTTTTATTCTTTGCCATCTTGTTTTATAATTGAGGGAACCATGCCCTGGCAATGCCGGCTTGTCGGAAGGGCCAGGGGATCATAGCCAGGATGATGATCATGGCTATGCCGAAATAAATAAGGGTGCGTTTATGTTTTTGTGCATCGTTATCTGCACGCTTAACCATGCTTCTGCCAACGTGAACCAATAACCAGGCTATGATCATCATCAATGCATGCTCCATGACAAAAAAGCGCTCGTTGGGGTCTTTCATCACTGCACCCATGCCGCTCTTTAATTTTTCGAACCACATACCGGTAAAATAAAGGATGAGGCCGAGGAGTAACTGCAGGTCACAACTGATCATAAGGAACAGGCCCAGCTTATTATCGGCGTTACGGTATTCTCTTTTGGACATAACGGCGAAAAGCGACGACAATACCGCCCATACACCGAACAATACGACGGCCCAGCGTAGAATGCTATGAATAACCAGGTAATAGTTCATAATAATTGATTTGCAGCAAAAATACAGGAACTGAATCAGATTCGATGAACAGGGCATTTCTGCAAGCAGTATGGAAGCTATTAACGGGTAGTTCTTTGTTTCCGTATCCGGGGGCTGGAAAAATAATTTTGCCGAACTAAATTAATTAGTATATTTGTGCTAACCAAATTAGTTGCATCATGTCAAGAGCCGGACTAAATCTCAAATACCTGCGCAAGCTTAGAGGCTGGACGCAGGAGGAATTTGCCGTCAAACTCGGTATCAAACGCTCACTCATCGGCGCTTATGAAGAGGAGAGGGCCGACCCGAGGCTGGATGTCCTGGAAATTGTTTCCGAGATGTTCAAATTAACACTCGATGAACTTCTTCTGAAGGATCTGAACAATAGTTCGGGCAGCTACCTGGCCAAACGGAGACAGATGAAGTTGATGAGTGCCGACCGGAATGTGATTCATTTCGTGCCGGTGAAAGCAGCGGCAGGCTACCTGGCCAATTATGCCGACAGCGAATTCATCGATGAGCTGAATACGTTTACACTGCCCATGTTATCCGGCGGTAATTACCGGGCTTTTGAGATCATCGGTGATAGTATGCTGCCTACGCCAAGCGGTAGTATCATTGTTTGCGAGAAAGTGGAAGACCTGGATGATATCAAGACCAACCAGGCATATATAGTTGTGAGCCGCAATGAAGGCATCGTGTATAAACGGATCGAAAAGAACAACCGGAATAAAACTAAGCTGACTCTCGTGAGCGATAACCCGCAGTTCCAGCCATACCAGGTGAATACCGAGGATATCGCCGAGCTATGGCTGGCACAGATGGTCATCAGCAAAGTGAGCCAGCAGCAACGCTGGGATATGAACTCCCTGGCCAGTATGGTCAATAACCTTCAAAGCCAGGTGAGTTCCCTGAAAAAGAAAATGAATTGATCTTGCCCGGAACTGCGTTTCGGGCTGTTTACGCGGTAAGCCAGTAAAAAAATGAACGCAAAGGAACTATTGATTCTGAATTTCGAAGAAACCAGGCGAAGGAGCATAAAGGTTTGGAAAAATATTTCAGAAGAAGATCTTTTTTGGAAACCGGATCCGGAAGCAATGAGTTGCTTTGAGATGATCAGGCACGTTCTTGAATCGGAGAATATCTATCATCATATCATTCTTCACCGGGGCGTATTGGGTGATTATGAAAGCCCTCTTGCCAAGAATCCGTACACTACTGTAGACGACGAAATAAAGAATGCCCAGCCTTACAGGGAAAAATTCCTGAAGATGGTGCATTCTTTTTCCAGTAAAGAACTTGAAGAAATACATATTACCCGAAAAGAAAAAAAGCAGCATCGCCGACTGGGTGATTACCTTTTGCGGGTGGCTTACCACGAAAGTGTGCATACCGGGCAGCTGCTTGATTATTTACGCACATTAAAATCACCAAGGCCCAATGTATGGGATTAACCAATAACTTTAGCTTTTAACCAGATACATCGACAACTTAAAAAACACAGTTATGATTAAACTTCAGATCATCGGCAATCTTGGGAAAGACTGCATTGTAAAAGAGGTGAACGGAAAAAATGTGATCAATTTCAGTGTAGCACACACCGAACGTTTCAAAGATGCGCAGGGTAACCAAAAAGAACGCACCACCTGGGTGGAGTGTGCATACTGGACCGACCGGACAGGCATCGCCCCTTATTTGGTCAAAGGAAGGACCGTTTATGCTGAGGGTGCACCTGAGGCAGATGCCTACACCAACAAAGACGGCCAGGCTGCTGCCACATTACGTATGCGTGTACAGGCGGTTCAGTTGCTTGGCGGCAACGCAATAGAAGGACAGGGTTCTGTTTCAGGTAATGTAAGCAATACAGGGGTGAGCCCGGCTCCTGTGGCCAGGACACAGCAAGCAGTTTCGGCCCCGGAAGACGACCTCCCATTCTAATTCAACTTTAATGCATGAAACCCCACCACGCGGTGGGGTTTTTGTTATCCCGCTTTTTATTATGTTCTATCTTGCACAAAACGATCGATGTGAAAAATAAAACGCAATTACTTTGCTTCCTTCTCCTGCTTTGTACTGTCAACATCTTGGCACAACAAAATTATGTCCGGTACGTCGATCCCATGATCGGTACGGGCGGGCATGGTCATACATACCCGGGGGCTGTGTTGCCCCATGGGATGGTTCAGTTAAGCCCGGATACAAGATTGGAAGGCTGGGATGGTTGCAGTGGGTATCATTATTCGGATAATTATATTTACGGCTTCACCCATACTCATCTGAGTGGCACCGGCTGCAGCGATTACGGCGATATACTGCTGATGCCAATGGGGTCAGCACCTTCACCGGATAATAAGATATATGGCTCCAGGTTCAGGCATAGCAATGAAAAAGCCTCTGCAGGTTATTATTCCGTAAATCTGGATGACGAAGACATACTCGCCGAACTAACCGCTACCATGCGAGTAGGATTCCATCGGTATAATTTCTCTTCCAATAATGCAAACATCATTCTCGACCTTAAACACCGGGATGAGGTACTTGAATCTTCGATCAGGGTAATTGATAACCACACAGTCGTTGGCTTACGTCGGAGTAAAGCATGGGCCACCGATCAGTATGTTTACTTTGCCATTGAGTTTTCCACTCCTTTTACTGGGTCAGGTATCTGGAAAGACGACCGGTTACTTGTAGATGGTAAGGACGAAACAGGTAAAAACCTCAAAGCGTTTTTCAGCTTTAACAGCAAAACTGTGATGGCAAAGGTCGCTTTATCTGCAGTAAGCATTGATGGTGCCCGAAAGAACCTGCGGACTGAATTACCTGGCTGGGATTTCAATAAAACGAAAGCTGCGGCAGAACAGGCCTGGAATAAAGAATTGGCGAAGATCGAAGTAACAGGCGGCAGCACCAAACAGCTTCGCACTTTTTACACAGCGTTGTATCACACGATGGTAGTTCCAAACGTGAATATGGATGTAGACGGGCAGTACCGGGGAAGGGATAACCAGGTCCATTTGGCAAAAGGATTTACTAACTACTCTGTTTTTTCACTTTGGGATACGTACCGGGCAGCTCATCCGCTGTATACGATCATCGACCAGAAAAGGACCATTGATTATATAAAATCATTTCTTGCGCAATACAGGGAAGGCGGGCGATTGCCTGTTTGGGAACTCAGCGGTTGCGAAACAGACTGTATGATCGGTTACCACAGCGTACCTGTGATCGTAGACGCATACATGAAAGGGTTGAACGGATTTGATGCAAAACTGGCGCTGGAAGCAATGAAGAAAAGCGCTACCTGGGAGCACCTGGGTTTGCCGGCGATCATGGATCATGGATTCCTCGAAGTGGACGACGAACATGAAAGCGTGAGTAAGACGTTGGAATATGCCTACGACGATTGGTGCATTGCCCAGTTTGCCAAAAGCCTGGGCTCGCAGCAGGATTATGTCAATTACATACGCAGGGCACAGTCATACAAGAACCTGTTTAATCTACAGACGGGTTTCATGAGGCCGAGGAAGAACGGTAACTGGATATCGCCCTTCGACCCACGTGAAGTAAATAATAATTTTACCGAAGCCAACAGCTGGCAGTATTCTTTCTATATGCCGCATGACATTCAAGGTTACCTCAACCTGATCGGCGGAAGGAAATATATGGAGGAAAAACTCGACGAACTGTTCTCTGAGAATTCACAGACCACCGGCCGGCAACAGAGCGATATCACGGGCCTGATCGGCCAATATGCACATGGCAACGAGCCCAGCCACCATATAGCATACCTGTACAACTTCACCGGTGCAGCCTATAAAACGCAGGCCATGGTACATCGAATCATGAATGAGATGTACCACGATGAACCAGACGGCTTATCCGGGAATGAAGATTGCGGCCAAATGAGCGCCTGGTATGTTCTCAGTGCACTGGGGTTCTATCCGGTAACACCGGGTACCACCGACTTTATCATCGGCACTCCTTTATTCACTTCTGCAACGATCAGGTTAGAGAATAGCAGATCTTTTACCGTGAGGGCACAAGGGGCAAGTGACAAGAACTTTTACGTCCAATCACTGATGATGAACAACATTCCCCACAACCGGTCTTACTTCTCTTATTTTGATATTACCAAAGGAGGCATGATGAGTTTTTTAATGGGGGATAAGCCTTCTGATTTTGGCAGGACCAATATGCCACTTACAGCTATTGCCGATAACCTGATCATACTGAACCCGGTGATCGATGGTGGGCCGATGTCGTTTACCGGGGTAAAGAAAATAGAGATCAATTCCAACCAGGCCGATGTTAGTTATTATTATACCACGGATGGTTCGATGCCGAATGCATCATCCAAAAAATATCCAGGCAGCGAATTGTACTTTGACAGTTCGGTAACCATTAAGGCGATTGCTGTTCATAATAAGACCGGCGAAGCGAGCTATGTGACCACAGCAAAGTTCATGAAACGCCCAAACAACTGGACGGTAAAATTGAATTCGGCCTATGAGCAACAATACGATGGAGGAGGACCTTTCGGATTAATAGACGGGATTACCGGTAGTACAAACTGGCGCAAAGGCAACTGGCAGGGTTACCAGAAGGCCGATATGAATGTTGAGATCGATATGGAAACTGTTACTACGGTTTCTAAAGTGACCGCTGGTTTCCTGCAGGATGTCGGTGCATGGATCGTAGCACCCAGGCAATTTATTGTAGAAGTATCTACCGATGGCAAACAATTCACCCAGGTGTATAGTGGAGAGAATTTCCTGCCGATCGAAGATCGCAGGGTGCAGGTGCGGAATATCGAAGCCAGGTTCAGCCCTGTTGCAGCCCGCTATGTAC
>CAZYAT010000074.1:0-8232 GCA_964645235.1 uncultured Ferruginibacter sp.
AGTTGTTTTCATTGCCCAATAAAAACATAAGCAGGCCGGGCGTTGACTGGTATTCATTTACCATGCTCTTTACTTCTTTGATCAGTAACTCACGCACCAGCGGATTGGCATAGTCGGTATTAGCAACCCATTTGCCTTTAAGCGTAAGTCCGTAGCGGCCGAAGGAGTGATTGAGCATGGTGTAGATCCCATATTGCTCATAGATGTACCGGATCCATTTCGCCGGCACGCCGGTATAGAGACGAATACTGTTTACACCCATGTTCTTTAACAGCGGCATCTCGTAATCGAGCGCCGCCCGGATAACATCATCCGGCTGCTTCCATAAACTGTAATTGTAGTTGGTGCCGATCGGGAAATAATCCCAGTTCATTCCGTTGACAAAAAAATCATTTCCATTCACCGCCAGCCGGTAGCCGGTACCGTCTTTCCTGACGAGTACCTGGTTCGATTGAGCCTGCAGGGATACCGAAATGAAGAAGAGAGTAAAAAGTAATGCAGTCCTTCTCATAAGTTGCGTTTTTGTTTTATTAAGCCATCGTATACTGAATGCCGGACGGGTGATCAAATCCAGTCAGCAAACAGGGATATAGTGGTATGTGTTTTCAATGCTTATCCTCACGCTACCTAATGCCGGCATGATCTGCCGCTACAACCAGCGGACATTTCTCCGCTCAGCGTTTTCACTACGGTACGAAAGATGTGCGATGACGCGATACAGGAATTAACTACAGGAATAAGATTGGCTTCGTTTACAATAGCCGGATGGTGGTACAAGCAATCTTATATAAAACAAACGCACGGCAAAATTTCATTGCGTCAACATGACACAATATAATTCTTTTTTTAATTTTGCAAAGAGGATGATTATTTATTTTTGATCAAAAGGCCGGTATCGCTAAACATTCCATGACAAAAAACGAAGCCATCAGCGCATTGATCGAGGAGGGACAGAACTGGTTCCTGCCCGCATTATCTGTTGATTGTGTGATTTTTGGATTCCACGATGGCGAATTAAAAGTGTTGCTGCTCAAACACCGGCACCTCAACATATGGGGACTTCCGGGCGGATTTGTTTACAAAGATGAGCCGGCCGACGTGGCGGCCCAGCGGGTCTTGCAGGAACGAACAGGCCTGCAGGAGATCTTCCTACAGCAATTCCATACTTTCGGCGATATGGAGCGGTACGACAAGGAGTTCCATAACCGCGATCTTAAAAAAGATGGCATTACCGTACAAAGCGACCACTGGTTGCTTCAGCGTTTCGTTACCATCGGGTATTATGCCCTGGTGGAATTTTCGAAAGTGAGCCCGTCTGAAGATACCCTCACCGAAAAGTGCCTGTGGTGGGATATCCGGAAAGTTCCTTCCCTGATGCTTGACCACAAAAAGATCCTCGACAAAGCGCTGCAAACCCTCCGGATGCAACTCAACTATCAGCCCATTGGCTATAATTTATTGCCGGAGAAATTCACCATGCCCGAGTTACTGAAGCTTTACGAAACGATCCTCGACAAAAAACTTGACCGTAGAAATTTCCAAAGAAAGATTCTGAACTATGGCATTCTCTGCCGCTTGAAAGAAATAAAGAGAGGGGTTGCGCACAAGGCGCCTTATCTTTATTCATTCGACCTGAGTAAGTATCAGGAAGCCTTGAGTGCGGGTTTACAGGGAGGGTGGTGATTTTTATTTACACTGGCTGTTTCTGACCGGGTAGAATAGCCTGAGTTACTATAAGGTAATGAACGAAAGCTTCTCAATACTTCTTAGAAAAAATAAGCAATAAACAATTGACCATCCACTAGCTGCAAATGAAACGAATCCTCCTTCGCCTGCTGTCTTTAGGTTGTTGCCTGCCGGCTATCTCACAATCTTATAAAAAACTACACTTCCGTTCTATTGTAGTGGATACCCACAACGATATCCTGATGAAGGCAACCGACAGGGGTATTGTATTCGACCAGGACCTCTGCAGAAAAACACACAGTGACCTGGCCAGGTGGAAAAAGGGTGGGCTGGATGTTCAACTATTTTCGGTCTACTGCGATGGCGACCTGAAAAACCCTTTTGCCTATGCCAACAGGGAAATGGATAGCCTGGATGCCGTGGCGGCACGTAACCCTGATAAGATCATTAAAGTTTTCAACTATGCAGGCTTAATGAGTGCGGTGAAACAACATAAGATCGCCTCCATGTTCGGTGTGGAGGGTGGGCATATGATTGAAGACGACCTGGGTAAACTCGATTCTTTGTACACTCGCGGCGCCAGGTACCTCACACTTACACATAATATTGCGCCATCCTGGGCTACCAGCGCTGCCGATGAAACAACCAGGCCCGATCTTCCGCACAAAGGGCTTACCGATTTTGGCAAACAAGTAGTGCAGCGCATGAATCAGCTTGGCATGTTGATCGATGTAAGCCATGCGGGTGAACAAACCTTCTGGGACGTCATTCAACTAAGCACCAAGCCAATTATTGCTTCGCATAGCTGCGTGTATAACCTTACTCCCCACAGGCGTAATCTAAAAGACGACCAGATAAAAGCCATTGCAAAGAACGGCGGTGTGATCCAGCTTAATTTTAATCCCGGTTTCATTGACAGCAGTTTCGACGTAAAGGAAGCAGCTTTTTTAAAAGAGCATGCGGCCGAAAACGATTCGCTGATGAAAAGTGGTATGGGTGATTTTTATTCCATGGACTACTTATATAATAAATATGCCGTAGAAGCAAACAATATACGCCCGCCTTTATCTATGCTCATCGACCATATAAATTACATCGTGAAATTAGTGGGTGTTGATTATGTTGGCCTTGGTTCCGACTTTGACGGCATAAACATCACACCAAAGGAGCTGGACGATGTTACAACATACCCGATGATCACAAAGGCATTGGTGGAAAGAGGCTACAACAAAAAAGACATCCGCAAAATTCTGGGTGGAAATTTCCTCCGGGTATTAAAAGCCAATGAGGCAAAGAAATGATCCTGCCTATTTTACAAACTTCATTATCCAGTTCACCAGTTCTTTCTTATCCGCCATTTCCCAGGTGGAACTTTGTTTCTGCATGTTTGCTTCCGGGTTTTCTTCCGGGTTGCTGTGAAACACCACCAGTTCGGCATTCTTATTACCCGCCAGCTTCTGTTCGTTGATGATGCCCGACATGTCGGGATAATTACAATCATAAATGCCTTTGCCCTGGGTGGAGAACCAATAGCGGATGTCAGCAAAACTATAGGCCCGCATGGCAAGGCCGCTGTATAGTTTCATTTTCTTCATTTTGGTATCGAAGTAGGAGTATGGTGAAAATTCCAGCATCTTCGGCATATTACTCACCGGGTCTGCTTTCAGTTTTTCCTTAAAAAGATACGTTACCATTTTTCCTTCAAAGTAGCCCACTTCTGTTAAATGATCCCTCACCTGTTTCTGTCCCTCGTACCATTGCCGCACCCAATCGATGGCGCTTTCGCAAAGAACAACACCTTTGATATCCGGGTTGAACTTCGATTTGCCTGCCTTGCAGAATTCAACATATTTCAATGCCCGGTGTCCCGAAGTCATCACACCCAGCAGGAAGATATTTTTATTGGGCAGCTTGTATGTTGAAAACACAGAAGCGATCTCAGCATCTGTATATAAAAGGGAGCTATTATCAAAGAACAGGTCGACAGGAATACCGGTTGAGATATATAACACGGCCAATCCTTTTGCATTGGCTTCTTTGTGCAGGAAGACATTTTTTGTGCTGTCGGTGATCCGGGGTCGTTCGTCATCGATGGAAATGATGGTTCCTTTTACAGCCGTATTTTCTGGGAGTATAATTGTGTACCCCTGTTCGCCCATCGGGAATATATCGTCCTTCCCATACCCTACGCGTACAATGCCTTTCTTCGCAGTATATCCTTCACGAATTGTCTGTGCCTGGACTTGAAAACAGGCTCCCAACAACAGCAATAGCAATATGGTCCTTGGCATGTGGATGGATTTTTGTGGTGAGAAATGCAATAAAGTAAAATTAAGTTCTAATTTTAAATCATACTGTTAAAGAATTGCAATGAGGCCGTTACTTATTTTCTTATTATTACCCCTGCACATTGCTGCGCAACCATTCTCCCCCCGGGAAATCGCAAAATGGAAGTCACAGGCAAAAAATGTAACCATCATTCGCGATAACTACGGTGTACCGCATATTTATGGTAACACCGATGTCGATGCCGTATTCGGTTTGATGTATGCACAGTGTGAAGACGATTTCAGGCGGGTGGAGATGAACTATATTGAAAAACTGGGGAGGCTTGCCGAGATCAACGGAGAAAGATCCCTCTACGATGACCTGATGATCCGCCTGCTGATTGATTCGGCTGATGCCATCAAAGACTTCAGCAATTCCCCTGCATGGATGAAAAAACTGCTCAACGCCTTTGCAGATGGCATCAATTACTTCCTGTATAAGAACCCATCTGTCAAACCGTTGCTGCTTCAGCGCTTCCGGCCCTGGTATCCTTTGCTCTGGACCGACGGCAGCATCGGCGCTATTAACACGGCTGGCATTTCGGCTTCCGAACTAAAAGAGTTTTATTCAGGTAAAAATGAACCCTGGGTCGGCGCCGCAGTACCAAAGGAAGAAATGGTAACCGGCTCAAATGGGCTTGCCTTCTCACCAGCCATCACCGAAAGCGGTAATGCCATCTTATACATCAACCCTCATGTTACTTTTTATTTCCGCCCCGAGGTACACATGGTCAGTGAAGAAGGATTGAATGCCTACGGAGCGGTTACCTGGGGACAGTTCTTCATTTACCAGGGATTCAACGAACACTGTGGATGGATGCACACCTCCAGTGGGGTAGACGCTGCAGATACATACATTGAAAAAGTTTCCCGGGCGGGAAAAGGATTGGTTTATGCCTATAATAAAGGTTATCTGCCTGTGGTTGAAAAAAAACTGGTGATAAAGTACAGAACGGATGGCGGTGTGTTGTCTGCAAAAACTTTCAATACTTTTTTTACCCATCACGGTCCTGTTTTGGCAAAGCAGAACGGGCAGGCGTTGAGCCTCCGTGCAGACAACCGCATTGCCGATGGGTTATTACAATGCTGGCTGCGTACAAAAGCAACCGGTTTTAGTGATTTTAAAAAGACACTTGACCTTCGCGGGAATATTTCCAACAACACGGTTTATGCGGATGCAGAAGGAAATATCGCTTATTGGCACGGCAACCGCATCCCCGTAAGAGATAAAACCTATGACTGGAGCAAGCCTGTTGACGGATCAACCTCCGCAACCGAATGGAAGGGGCTTCATTCCGTACGCGAGATCGTGCAAAGCATCAACCCTCCGAATGGCTGGTTGCAGAACTGCAATTCCACTCCCTTTACCGTTGCCGGGAAGAACAGCCCGGAAAAAGATCGTTACCCAGCATACATGGCACCCGATGGGGAGAACTTCAGGGGCCTGAATGCAGTACGGGTGCTGGATGAAGAAAAAAAATACAACCTCGACAAAGTGATCAAGGCAGGCTATGATGCAAGGTTAACCGCTTTCGAAATACTGATCCCGGCATTGATCAGGGTATATGAAACAAAAACGGTCCCTTCGGATACAGTTTTTCCCGATCTGAAAGAAGCAATTGACATATTCAAAGCCTGGGATTTCCGGTGCAGCGAAAACTCGGTGGCTACTACACTCGCTGTAGAATGGGGGGAGCGATTGTTACCTGCCATTTATAGGACAACCTCACCTCGAGGAGGGAATAATGTTGTCGGTAAAACCATGCGATTTGCAGAAACCGCATCTATGGAGGAGATTGTCATGCCACTGCTTACAGCAATCAAACAACTGCAGGTCCGGTTTGGCACATGGCGGATCCCATGGGGTGAGATCAACCGGTTTCAGCGCATCTCCCCGGATATCGACAATAAATTCGACGACAGCGAGCCCAGTTACCCGGTTGGATTTGTTTCTTCCACCTGGGGCATGCTGCCTTCTTACAGCAGTAAAACATTTCCAGGCACACAAAAAAGGTATGGGGTGAACGGGAATAGTTTTATCTGCGCTGTGGAGTTTGGTAAACGGATCAAAGCAAGATCATTGCTTGCCGGCGGCGAGAGTGGAAATGAACGGTCCAAACATTTCTTCGACCAGGGGCTGATGTACAGCAAGGGGCAGTTCAAAGACGTTTTGTTTTACAAAGAAGATGTATTGAGAAATGCTGAGCGGAAATATCATCCTGGGGAATAACTTCCTGCTTTATCGTGGTCGTTTATTGTTTTACGAATCTTATGTTTTGATGTATGCTTTCTCCTTGTATCCGTAGAAAATATGTCCCTGTCGCAAGGTTACGTACATCCCACTGAGTAGTTATATTGCCAATAGTTTTGGCAAAATCTTTCTGCATCATCACTCGCCCCATATTATCCATAATGGTCAACCGAAGTTTTTCAGCTCTGCCTGTTGTTATTAAAAGATTGAGTTTGTCTTCTACTGGGTTAGGGTAAAGCAATGTGACATCTTTATTGCTTACTGATAAAATTACTACATCGGAATATGAGCAGCGTTCATCTATATCTACGAATTTTAGGCGGTAATAAAGGATGTCTTTAGAAAGTAAGTCAACCTTCATATCGGTAAAATTATACTGGTGTGTGCCTGCTGTGTTATATGCCGTTACACTACCGATTGCAGCGTAATTCCTGCCATCAAGACTTCTTTCAATTATGGTCTTAGCTGCGTTTTGTTCGTTTGTTGTTTTCCAGTTGAGCAGGGCGTTGTTGTTGAAAAGTCGCCCCTTGAATTCTAGCAAGGTAACCGGCAATGCAACAGGGCTTGTTTGAACGATAAAACCACTGAAACCATCAACATCAAAACTTACTTCCCACCTGTTTTTTGTGCTATTCCATATGATGTCTGCATCATTGGGGTCCAGGATAGTGGCCGGGCCTGCATAAGATCCGGGCAAGCCTGTTCCATTGTTGCTTGTACCGGAATATTTGCCGATACGCAGGTTGCTTATTCCGGCCGCATCTACGGCGTTTATTGGTAAGTCGAGGGTACTCGCCGGGTGTGCATTGAAATTGTCAAACTCCTGCTGGGTAAAATAAAGTGTTACCCTTGCTGTTGATGAGGAAGGGTTGGAAGTAGGTGTTAGCTCGAAATGTCTTGCCACAAAGGGTTCTCCTCCAAAGGTAGGCACCAAGTTTTCAACCCAGTTGCGTCCATTCAATGTTCCGCTTACAGGATTGACGCCGTTAGGCAGGATACTGGCCAGCAAAACACAGCCGCCATCTGTCATTAAGGTGGCTCCGCTGATGGTAGTCAATGCTGCAGTTGCCGAAGAAAGCGAAACTTCGGGGCTGAGGCATTCGGTAAGTTTTACAAGATAAATGTCGGAACTGTTCCAGGCTGATTGTGTTTGGGTGCCTGCATTGGGATCAAAATCAGCGGTGCCGGTAAAATTACCCGTCATATAAATATTTCCGCCAGCATCAGAACTAAGGCCACTTCCATTGTCGGCAGTTGTTCCCCCCATGCTCTTTGCATAAATATAATTACCGGTGGTATTATACTTTGCAATGAAAATATCCGTACTTCCTGCGCTCACCAGGTTAGTTATTCCAACGCCAGGGTCAAAATCAACAGTATTTGAATAGAACCCTGCTACATTTATATTACTGCCTGCATCCACCAAGATCTTATTCCCCACGTCATTACCAGATCCGCCAAAGCTCTTTGCATATACATAGTTGCCGCTGGCATCATATTTTGCAGCAAAAATATCGGATGATCCTGCACTTACCAGGTTAACAACACCTGCTCCGGGGTCGAGATCGGCCGTTCCTGTAAAATATCCCGTTACATATACATTACCGCTGTTCACGGCAATATTGTTCCCTGCTTCATCAGTTGTTCCACCCATCCCTTTTGCGTAACTGTAATTGCCGCTGGCATCATATTTTGCAATGAAAATATCCCTCCCCCCCGCACTCACCAGGTTGTTCACCCCGGCACCCGGATTAAAATCCACCGTTCCGGAAAATGACCCAGTAACATATACATTACCGCTGCCATCCACTTTGATACTATTTCCATTGTCGGATCCTGTTCCTCCTGCAGTTTTCGCATATACATAGTTACCGCTGGCATCATATTTGGCAAAGAAAATATCATCGCCTCCGGCACTCACCAGGTTGTTCACCCCGGCACCCGGATTAAAATCTGCTGTTCCCTGGT
>CAZYAT010000075.1:0-8092 GCA_964645235.1 uncultured Ferruginibacter sp.
GCTTATTTCGTACCCGGAACAAAGGGGTCTCCAATATATATACATGCCCGTTCTTTACCAGGTCGGGGAAGAACTGCAGGAAGAAGGTCATCAACAGCAGTCGGATGTGCATGCCATCCACGTCGGCATCGGTTGCGATCACTATATTATTATAGCGTAACCCCTCGTAGCCTTCCTCGATGTTCAAAGCATGCTGAAGCAGATTGAACTCTTCATTCTCGTACACAACCTTCTTGGTAAGGCCGAAGCAGTTGAGCGGCTTACCCCTCAGGCTGAACACCGCTTGTGTATCCACATTCCTTGCCTTGGTGATGCTTCCGCTGGCGCTATCGCCTTCGGTGATGAAGATGGTGCTCTCTTTCTGTTTCTCAGAGATCCTGTCTTTGTCTTTCCCCGTTGCTTCGTCGTTATAATGAAACTTGCAATCCCTTAGTTTTTTGTTATGAAGATTGGCTTTCTTTGCCCGTTCGTTTGCCAGTTTTTTAATGCCAGCCATATCCTTTCGTTCCCGTTCATTCTGTTCGATCCGTCTTTTCAAAGCATCAGCGGTCTCCGGGTTACGGTGCAGGTAGTTGTCGAGTTCTTTGCCAAGGAAATCGCCTACAAAGTTCCGCATGGAAGGTCCTCCTTCGTAAACCGACAGTGAGCCCAGTTTTGTTTTTGTCTGGCTTTCAAAAACAGGTTCCTGCACCCGTACGCTGATGGCAGCACAAATGCTTCCCCGTATGTCGGCAGCATCGTAATCTTTTTTATAAAACTCACGGATGGTCTTTACATAAGCCTCACGGAATGCAGCAAGGTGGGTACCGCCTTGTGTGGTGAACTGGCCATTCACGAAGCTGTAGTATTCTTCGCCGTAATCGTTCTCATGGGTAATGGCCACTTCGATGTCGTCGCCTCTAAGGTGTATGATCGGATAACGGATCTCGTCTTCGTTGGTCTTGCGTTGAAGCAGGTCGAGAAGACCGTTCTTGCTTACATAACGCTTACCATTAAGGTTCATCACCAGGCCTGCATTGAGATAGCAATAGTTCCAGAACTGGTTATCGAGGTATTCCTGTACAAAATGGAATTTCTTAAAAACGGTGTCGTCGGGGATAAACGTGATCAGGGTACCGTTCTCTTCAGATGATTTGGCCTCTTTATACTCCTTGATAAGTATCCCCCTTTCGAATTCGGCGGTCTTTTCTTTACCTTCCCGGAAGGATGAAACTTTGAAATAGTTGCTAAGTGCATTCACAGCTTTGGTACCCACTCCGTTCAACCCAACGCTTTTCTGGAAGGCCTTGCTGTCGTATTTGGCACCGGTGTTTATCTTGCTCACCACATCCACCACTTTGCCCAATGGTATGCCCCGGCCATAGTCCCTCACGGTGATCGTTTTATCCTTGATCTCCACATCAACGTGCCTGCCATAACCCATGGTGTGCTCATCGATACAGTTGTCGATCACTTCCTTGAGCAATACGTAGATACCATCATCCGGGCTGCTGCCATCACCCAGTTTGCCGATATACATACCAGGCCGAAGACGGATATGCTCTTTCCAGTCGAGGCTTTTTATGGATTCTTCGGTATAATCGAACAGGTCTTTTTCTTTCTCTGCCATGATTCTCGTTATCCGTTATTAGTTAAGGGGTTAACAGGTACAGCCGACCATTAGCCATGAGCATCAACTCACGTTTCAAGGCTGCGAATATAACGGAATGCCTTCACTTATACTTCGGGCTAATTATCCACATCAAGCTGATAAATGTGAGAAAAAACAGCGTTGAACGCATGACAAAAATTTGATGGCCGGCTGTTGCCGGTCATCTATGGAAAGGCCTTCTGTCACTACCTTTATAAAAAGTATGATCATGAAACAATTTAAACACATCCCTTTTCTGCTGGCTGTTCTGGTTTTGGCTTCATGCAGCAGCACGAAACTCACTTCGTCATGGAAGGCCGCAGATGCGGTAACCAAGCCATATCATAACATTATGATATGGGGCATTATTCCCGAAAAAGACAGTGGACTGAAGGCAGGTATGGAATCACACCTGGTGAATGACCTGGCAGAAAGAGGCTACCATGCCATCTCATCATTCAGTGTCTTCGGGGAAAGATCGTATCAAAAGTTGACCGAGAAGGAGATCGTCGACCAGTTCAGGAACAGTGGCGTGGATGCCGTGATCACAGTCGTTTTGCTGGATAAGCAAAAAGAGCAGCTCTATGTACCCCCTTCTGCAGTGAACAATCCGTCCAGTTACGACCATATCGATAAATATTATTCTACGGTGTACGACAAGGTTTTTTCGCCTGGGTATTACGTGACCACCATCAATTATTTCTGGGAAAGTAATTTCTTCGAAGTGAAGCAGGATAAGCTGGTTTACACAGCCCGAACAAAATCATTCGACCCCATCTCTGCCAATGCACAGGCCCACGAGAACGGATTGTTGCTCATAAAGGATATGGTGAAGAAGAAGATCATCATTGAACCTGTAAAAAAAGATTAGAAGGAATTTTATAGTAGCTTTATCCAAATTCATTCATATGGATCTTGACCTGACAGGGAAAAAAGCAGTTGTTTGCGGGAGTACACAGGGCCTCGGATATGCCAGTGCGGTTGAACTTGCGTTGCTGGGATGTTCTGTAGCGCTGATGGCCAGGAATGAAGACAAACTAAAAGATGCATTAACGACCTTAGATAACAGTAAAGGACAATCGCACGGGTACCTGGTTGCTGATTTCTCAGATAATTCTGTGGTAAAAAATGTCATAGAGGACTTTGTAAAGAATAACCGTGTCGATATCCTTGTAAACAATACCGGTGGCCCGCCCGGGGGCACTGCATTAAATGCAAAACCGGAGGAATTCCTTGCGGCTTTTAACAATCACCTTATCAATAACCATAACCTTGCACAGGCCGTTGCACCTGGTATGAAGGGGTCCGGATTCGGAAGGATCGTCAATATCATTTCCACTTCGGTAAAAGCACCCATTCCCGGGCTTGGTGTAAGCAATACGATCCGTGCGGCCGTGGCCAACTGGGCAAAAACACTGGCCACCGAATTAGGCCCGTTTGGCATAACAGTGAATAATGTACTGCCTGGGTTCACCAAAACCATAAGAGCGGATTATGTGATCGCTTCCAAAGCAAAATCCTCGGGCAAGACCGAAGAAGAAGTGATGAAAGAGCTGGTTGCTGAAATCCCGGCAGGCAGGATCGGCCGGCCGGAGGAATTCGGAGCGGCAGTAGCTTTTCTTTGTTCTCCTGCTGCAGCGTATATCAATGGGGTCAACCTACCGGTGGACGGAGGAAGGCTGGGATGTTTATAAAACAAGGGATGGATATTTTCCTTCTTAACTAAGAACCATAAACTATGAACCATAAATTTCTTACGATTATGTCTTACTTACCACGCATACTGAAGACCATTGTACTTTCCGCATTGCTATCCTCCTGCCTGGCTCAATCTAAAACAAGTTTATCGGCAGATGAATTTGAACGGCAGATCACCGCTACAAAGAATGCCCAGGTACTGGATGTGCGCACGCAGGATGAATATTCCTCCGGCCATATCAGGAACGCTCTGCTGGCAGACTGGACCAACCCAGAAGAGTTTCAAAGAAGAGTATCATTCATTGACAAACACAAACCTCTTTACGTGTATTGCTTGTCAGGCGGCAGAAGCGCCGCGGCAGCTGCCAGGTTAAGGAAAATGGGATACGAAGAGGTTTATGAACTGAAAGGTGGTACTAATGCTTGGAGAGCAGCCGGCAAACCTCTCGAAGGAAGCAGCAATGCCAGGCAAATGAGTGTGGATGAGCTCTATAAGACCATCAACAGTTCTCCTACCGTACTACTCGATTTTGGAGCCGATTGGTGCCCGCCCTGCCGGAAAATGGAACCTGTTTTAAAAAGCCTGGAAACGAATCACCCGGGTAAATACACCCTGGTTAAAGTTGATGGAGGCCGTGACCAGGATATACTACAGCACTTTAAAATAACTGCATTACCGGTTTTTATCGTTTATAAAAACGGTAAACAGGTTTGGCGAAAAGATGGCATCGCTGAAGAAAGTGAACTGGCTGATCAGATCAAATGATCAGTCAGCATTTCTACCTGCATACCTGCCTGCAAGTACAAGGAAGAGTGAAAGGCCGAGGAATGCGATACACAACCCTGCGCAATTGACCAGCACCCGCTGGTAGCCAAGTTCAGCGACATTCACGAATGGGTAAGGATAATAATCCGTCCATTTCCCGTGAATAAAGGTCCATACCAGGTATACTGCCGGATAGATAAGCCATGTAAATGCATCCTTGTATTGTAACCCTGATTTAGGAACAAAGAATATCCAGCAAAAAAGGAACAGGGCCGGTACTACGGAATGAAGCAGTTCATCAGTTATGTATTGAAGTCCCCGTGGGTTCCAAAGAAAACGAAGTACCGCATTATATACCACCCCCACAATAACAATGTATACCGTGATTGCAGTAAGGACAGACGGGCGTGAGAAGAATCGCCCGGGTCCTGATCCCGGCCTCAACCATAAGTTACTTACACAAATGGCCACCAGCAGGTTCGTAAGAATAGTAAAGAAGCTGAAAAAACGAACGATCGTTTCAGGAACACCAGTAACCCGGTTCTGGATGATGAGACAGAACTGTGAAATAAGGGCAAACCATCCGCATACAAAGATTATTGCCAGGCAGAAGCCGGGTATCTTCCTTTCGGTTGTCTCCATAAAAGCTTCATTTATTCGTGTGTCATTTCTTTCACAAAGTCACTCACCAGGTAACTGATCAGTTTGCCGGTCGAAATATCTTTTCGCCCATCGGCAAGCTGTGTGGCGCCCTCGCAAATATGCAGGTAAGCTACTTTTGCATCCTGCGCTGCAAAGGTTACAAACTTCCTTGCATTCAATACGCTGATACCGCTGGGAGTGAAAGCACTGCTGAGCACGCCTTCAATAGAATCCAGGTCCACCTCCACTCCACAATACGAATCCTCGGTAAAACCCGTTGCATGGGCCACGGCCTGTACAAAATTCTTTCTTTCATGAATGAAAATATCCTCGTAAGTGACATAATCGATGAAAGGATTATTATGCATATCCATGAGTACGTTCTGGGTAACATAATTCTCATGCAAACCAACAATACAGTATTTGCCCAGGTACCCGTCTTCCTCGGCATATCGGAAAGGATTGCCGCTGTGCCTTCCCTCTGCCACGTTATAATCCGCATGCGCATCGAGGTTGATGCAATTGATCTGTGATAAAGGGATCAGTTCAGCCTTATGTAATCCTTTTGCCACTCCTTTGATGACCGGATATGCATTGTTATGCCCTCCCCCGATCACAACCGGTATTTTTTTGAATGAAGCGATCACTTTGATGATATTCTCCACTTCTTCATCAATAAGCTTGATGGCATGCCGGTATGCGTCCACTTTTTCCTCGGCATTATATGCATTATTCTCGATCAGGAATTTTACATCGCCGAAGTCAAAATGCCCCAGCAACAGGATATTTTCTCCCGTCAGGAAATCATTGCTTTGTATATTCAGGAACGAAGAAAGGAAAGAAAGCCATGCGGTCTCTGTTCCACCAATGCCATGATTGCCCCTCACCCCAAAATCTTCCGGTATCCCTACGATCACATACTTTGCTTTGGATTGTTGCAACACCTCGGGCCATTCTTCCCCAGCTTTCAGGTATTGCAACTGCTCCCCCAGTTTTGTCTCGAAGCGACGCACTTTAGTAAGTGATAAGATGTCTTCCTTGCTGTAAAAGGTGAAATGTTTCATGGCGGGAAGGTAATAAAATTCTTTATTCCCTTTCGCGGCGGTACCTGTTCGATTTAAATCAATAATTTAGTGTTATGAGAAACTTAACCTGTCTCTGTACGTTTATCTTACTCATGTGTTCCTGCATCGGTCACCACGAAGAAAAGCCGGAACCCACAGTCATTCCGGCAGGAGATGAAAAATCCAACGCAGATACTGTAAAAATAAAACTTGAAGCCGCGATCAAAGCCATCGCCATGGAAGACCTGAAGACAGGTGGCTTTACCATTGAATACCTGCTGGTCGACAGCCTTACGTATAATAGTGCCTCCTTAAAAGATTATTATTTATACAGGAAAGATCAACTGGACAGGTCGAGAACAGAATACCGTAACCTTGTACAGCGGCTTGCGAAATCGGGTTCCCGGGTGGACATGGATAAATACAGAGATGATTCTCTCAGGAGCAATAAAGCCGATGAAATCCTAACCAACCTGATCGTAAAAGCCGATACAACAAGAACCATCTACCGGGTGAATTATCATCTGAATGCAAGGACCAATACCACCCCTTACAACAGCTCGTACACAAAATATCTTTTTATTAAGGACCTATCGGAAGTAAAAATGCATTTTGGCAATTAGGTCATTAAAGAAGATCAGCAAGCCTTGATTTTTAAAACTAATTAACAGTCATTTATTTTTTTGTTCTTCCGTTGGTATAGTATTTGTTAAGTGCGGGGTATGAAAAAACAAAACATTATCCCGGCAATCTTATTATCCCTCGGCATTCTTTTTTCTTCTGCATTATCTGCACAAGGCCGGGGCAGTGTATCACCTGTTCAAAAGGGCAGCATCACCTTCAATGCAGGTGTTGGATCCGGCACTGAGTACAAAAGCGATTATTACAATGCGGGCCTTGGCACAAAAGGAGCCCTCGAATTCGGTCTTTGGCAGGCTGGTCCCGGCGTGATCACCCTGGGGCTGGAAGCAGGCGCTTCCTTCTCCAATGGAGGCTACTACAGCAATTATAAGACAAGTACTGTTGTGGTTGGCGGGCGCTCTGCCTGGCACCATGGATGGAATGTGCGCAATCTTGATACCTATGCAGGACTTTCTGCTGGTGTAGGGTTCCATCAATACAGGTACAGCAACAACGGTACGGTAAAGCAGGATGAAGTGATCCCGGTATTCGGAGGGTTTGTAGGCGCATCGTACTTTATCACCCCATCATTCGGTTTGAACATTGAGGCCGGTTATGACATTACACAAATTCAGGGCGGCATCATTATCAAACTGAAGTAAGCTTGCATTATTTTTGCCGCATGCCGGCAAAAGCTTATATCCCCCAACTGATTTTTACAGGCGATACTTTCCTGGAAGATCACGCCGTTGTGGTTGAAGACGGACTGATCAGGGGTGTATCGCCCGTTCCTGCCTTATCAAATGACATTCCAAAAGAACAATTGCCGGGTACCATACTCGCTCCTGCTTTCATTGACCTGCAGATATACGGTGCCAATGAACGGTTGCTGGCTGTTCACCCGGATACAACATCATTGCAAGCACTGGCAGATCATTGTGCAAAAGGAGGTACTGCATACTGCATGCCCACTGTGGCCACTAATTCCATCCAGGTATTTTACCGGAGCATCGATGCCATCCGGCAACACTGGTCCGGCAAAGGAAAAGGTATTCTGGGTCTGCACATCGAAGGGCCCTGGATCAATAAAGAAAAAAGAGGCGCACATATCGTATCATTGATCCATGCGCCTTCCATGGAAGAGGTCAAAAGTTTACTGGAATATGGAAAAGGAGTGGTAAAGATCGTCACCCTGGCACCGGAAGTTTGCAGCCCGGAAGTGATCCGCCTGATCGGTTCTTATGGAATAAAGATCTTCGCCGGCCACAGCAATGCAACCTACGAAGAAGCCATGAATGGCTTTGACAATGGCATCACCGCTGTTACCCATTTATACAATGCCATGAGCCCGCTTCAACACCGCAGCCCTGGCCTTGTTGGTGCCGCATTCAATCACCCATCCGCAATGGCGAGTATCATTGCAGATGGTCACCATGTTGACTATCCCGCTGTACGGATAGCAAAAAAAATGATGGGACAGCGTTTGTTTGCCATCACCGATGCGGTCACAACCACTACCGAAGGTTATTACAAACACCAGCCCGAAAAAGATAAATACACTGCAGATGGCATACTCAGTGGTTCGGCACTTACTATGTACAAGGCTTTTCTAAACCTGGTGAATCACACAGGTATTGAGCAGGCAGAGGCTTTACGCATGTGCAGCCTTTA
>CAZYAT010000076.1:0-7878 GCA_964645235.1 uncultured Ferruginibacter sp.
GAGATCCGCGATCAGCTCACCAGCAAGATCCGTTCTACCCAAAGCAACTGGAGCAATCTCCTGCATTATTACCGGTTCGACAATAATTTCAACAACTCCGTACTGTTCCCGGTAGTGAATGATTTCAAGGGAACGGTGCATGGCATGGTGTTCCAGCAACAAAGCTTCACCGGCTGGTACCCGATGCCCACCAGTTCGGCGCCGATCGGTTCGTACAGCAGTTACCAGTATGCCGGAAGCAGTTCGGCCACTTCGTTGTATATCGGTAATGGCGGAATTGCCACCAATGCCGACCTTGTCAGCGCTACACTTACAACCGGAACGGCGGATGGTATTCATGTGTATGGAGAAGATGTTTGGCCCAATACCGTCAACGGAGTGGTGGATACCCTCGCAGGAAGCCATCGCTATGCCGGTGTGTTTGTAGTAAACCCAGGCAATGCACAATACACGTTACAATACGATTATACCGGCAACCCATACATAACACCAGCGAATGAGCCTTACCTGAAGTTGAAAAAACGTGATCATAATGCCGCAACTGTTTGGGTTGTCCCGTCTGATATGTCCGTAAATACCACTTCCAATATAATCACCTGCACAGGACAAAGCACAGAGTACATCCTCGAAAAAAGCCAAACGGTTGTTCCGGTGAAATGGTTGTCGTTTACAGCCGGACTGAACAATGGAAAACAATCTGTATTAACCTGGAAAGTAATTACAGAAATAAATGTTCGGCATTATGTGATCGAATGGAGTACAGATGGAAGAAACTTCCAGGAGATTGCAATGATGGCTTATTCCGCATCTGCCCTGGGAAAATACACGGCCATCCATGCATTACCATCTAAAGGTAATAATTATTACCGCATCCGACAGGTTGATCTTGACGGCAGGTTCAGCTATACCGATGTTCGGCTGGTGAAACTGGATGAAACAGAGGGAATCATCATTTACCCTAATCCGGCGAATGACATATTGAATGTTTCCGGATCGAACCTGATACGGCAGATGGAAATATATGATATCAGCGGGCGGTTGGTTGCAAGCTCAGCTATGGTTTCACCGGTTCTGGACGTTTCAGAATTGCCGAACGGCACCTATATATTAAAGGCTTTTTTGTTCAGAAGTAATGTTGTTGAAAAGAAGCTGGTTGTCCGCCATTAAAGACAGCGCTGCAATTATTTTGATCCCCCCTTCACCATAAATAAACGGGCCTGTTCATTCAGGCCTGTTTTGTAGTAGCTTTGACCGATGAATGAGTATCAGACATTATTTGAAGCCAATCGCCTGTCATGGAATAAGCGTACCGGTGTACATAAGGATTCGGCCTTTTATGATTTGGAGGGATTCAAGAGAGGGACAACCTCTCTTACTCCCATCGAATTGGGAGAATTGGGAGATGTGAAAGGCAAATCCCTGCTGCATCTTCAATGTCATTTTGGGATGGACACCATGAGTTGGGAACGCGAAGGTGCCATTGTAACCGGCGTTGATCTTAGCGATGCGGCTATTAAACTGGCCAACGAGGTTAGGGACGAACTTGGACTGCGAGCAGAATTTATCTGTAGTAATGTATACGACCTGAAAGCGCACCTTAGCAAACAATTCGACATTGTCTTTACTTCTTATGGTACCATTGGCTGGCTGCCCGACCTGGACCGCTGGGCCGATATTGTTTCGCATTTCCTGAAGCCTGGAGGCACTTTCTATATTGCTGATTTTCATCCTGTGCTCTGGATGATGGATGAGGATTTCGAAAAGATCAAATACGATTATTTTAATACAACAGTGATCACTGAAGATATATCCGGTTCTTATTCCGACAGGAATGCTCCGATCCGTTCAACTGAGCACAGCTGGAATCACCCCCTTACGGAGATATTCACTGCACTGATAAGCCATGGAATGCAGTTGATGCAGTTCAACGAATTCCCTTATTCAACATACAATTGTTTTAATAAGCTGGAGCAGGGTGGGGATGGTATGTGGCGCATAAAGGGAATGGATGAGAAAATGCCTATGATGTATTCCATAAAAGCCATTAAACAAGGATAAAAATATATCTTCGCAAAAATTCTTCTATTCATGCTTCCAAAATACAAAAGGGTACTGCTTAAGCTTTCCGGAGAGTCGCTGATGGGCGATAAGAATTTCGGGATCGATCCCGATGTGATCGCCCGGTATGCACAGGATGTAAAATCCATCCTTGACCTGGGTGTACAGGTGGCGATTGTTATCGGGGGAGGAAATATTTACCGGGGTATGAACGAGGCCACAAGTGGTATTGAAAGGGCGCAGGGTGATTATATGGGCATGCTGGCTACAGTGATCAATGGCATGGCGGTACAAAGCGGTTTGGAAAAGGCAGGGATATATACACGGTTGCAAAGCGCCATCAAAATGGAACAGATCGCCGAACCATACATCCGCCGCAGGGCAATGCGCCACCTGGAAAAAGGAAGAGTGGTGATATTCGGGGCTGGAACCGGTAACCCATATTTTACCACGGATACCGCTGGTTCGTTACGGGCCATTGAGATCAAAGCTGATGTTATTTTGAAGGGAACAAGGGTAAATGGCATCTATACGGCCGATCCTGAAAAGGACCCGGCTGCAACAAAATACGATACGATCTCTTTTGCAGACTGTATTCAAAAGAACCTGAAAGTGATGGACATGACCGCTTTTACCTTGTGTATGGAGAATAACCTTCCAATCGTTGTTTTTGATATGAACAAAGAAGGGAACCTCCTCAAAGTAGTAACAGGTGAGAAAGTTGGCACCCTGGTAACCTGATCGGGTCTTGAAATAATTTTAAAGGCTGCATGATTCCATGCAGCCTTTTTTCATCTTGACTGGATACAGAGTTAAAGGGTGTTTAAGTAAGCAATTATTTCGGGCAAAGATTTTTTAACGGGCCTTACCGGGACAATTTGATTGATGGTTCCACTGGTAGGGGTCATGGTAACGGCACTTTCATAACCTAGGTAATAATCGCCGGCCTGTTTTGAGATCACGACAACGGTAATGGCTTTACCAACAGGAATGCTGGTGCTGATGAATTTTTTCGAAACAAAGTTTCCATGCATTGGTGCCACTGAACGGAAGTCCTTCATGACTACAAAGGCGACCGTGTTGCTGTTTGTAAAATAAGGCGCCAGCTCAGCAGCAACTTTTACCGTTGTGGGAGAATACAATGGATTGGCTACATTGATCCAGCGTAAATGGTTGGTATATATCTCATAGGCCTGGGTCCCGGCAGTAATAAAATTATTTTGCAGATCTGCATTTGGCAGCCAATTGAATTGTTGTGCATTGGATTCATCGCCAAAGAACAATTGCATTGCCTGGTTGGTTGGCAGGTCGGTATACCGGATATTGATCTTTGCATTAGGGGCAAGTGAAACCGGGACGTTTTCTTTCTTAAGACGAACAAAAATCTCTCCGGCTGTAGCCAGCAGGGTATCGAAGCTGGTTGAGGGCCTGTTCATGCGAACCATATCCCCTTTCTTTTTTAAAAGCATTAATTCAACGTATACCTTGCCGGTTATTGGGGTGCCGGAGGCAGTGATACAGCTGTTTGGGGGAAAGGTGACCTGAATGCCAAACGGCGTATTGATGGTGGTTGTATTGCTGTTAACTTCAATACTGTCGAGATAAGGGTTTAAGAGCAAGCTGTTTTTTAATTCCGAAACCGGCATGCTGACAGTAATGGCAGTATGCCAGGTTGTATCGGGCCCGGCGGGCAGGCCCGGGTCAGGTACAAACACATCAGAGTTCTTTTTGCAGGCCCCCAGTAAAAATAAACCTGCAATTAAAAACGATATGAATATTTTCTTGTTCATCACGTATTGTTTAAATATGCCGTACATTATTCAGATGCTGTGATAATGGTTTACGCTGCCTGCATTATAAGTCCAGGCGTATCCCGATTCGTAACCCGGCTGTTTGGTATTTTTGTTTAAGGGTGATATTGTCTTTATTCATTGGTGAAAAATTATACCTGAAATAAGGCTCAGCCATCAGGTGGATACGGTCGTTGAGCTTGTAATAAACCGAAACGCCGCCAACGAAGCCAATCCCTGCATTTGTTTTAAACTGGTAAGGGGATGAACTCTTGCCGGTAGTAATGCTCACCGGGTTATAGGCCGTATCCAACACGTCGCCCTTTTGCCAGCTGTATACATTTACGATGACCCCGGCATTGATGTTGGCGTGCCATCTCCCGTTGCCCAGCTCATATCCCATGGCAATGGGAATGTCGAGTGTACGGTAACGGTTGATGGTCGTTTTGTACCTTGTGCCGATGGTGGTAAAGCTACCGAGGGTATCGCCGTTGGAACCAATGATATACGTTACCTGGACGATGTTGCCCTGGTTAAAAGTGAATTTCTCGTTTATCTGGCTGTAATTGGCGCCGATGCGAACACTCATGGAATTTTTGAAAACCCTTGTATAACGTATGCCGGCGCTGAAAGCCGAACTGAATTTTGTACTTTCTTTCCTTCTGCGCAGGTATTCTGAATTGCCCGTATCGCTCAGGCTGCGGAATGCATAATCGGGACCTGCAAAGAACTCAATATACTTTTTGTTCCCGGCTGCATTCTTTTCAAGCGAAGGGCAATCGGGAAGGAAATTGACCTGCCGCAATGAAAGCTGAAGAGGGTTCTTTGCTTTTTTCCTAGCGGTTATGAGTTCTGCATTGTATGTTAAGCGGCCCAGCAGGCTTCCGCCGATGGCAGGTTCCTCTTCCGGTTCTTCGCCTTCCTCCTGTACACCTGGAGCCGCGGTTTTGATACGTAAAAGATCCTTGGTACTCTTTTGTTTTTTATTCAGCGCAGAGTAAGGTTTATCTGTCAATTCTTTTTCTTCATTGTCGGTTTGTAAAGAAGGCGTATTGATTAAAATGTTCCTTCTTCCTTTTGCAGAAAGATTATTGGATGATTCCAGGGAGACTTCTTTGTCGATTCCGGTTCCAACTGCTGTTTCATTTTGCGTACTTGCGTTGGTTTGCCCTTTTGCAATATTCTCCTTATCACCAATCGGCTGTTGAGCAGTTACATTACCTGGATGGTCTTTAAGCGTTGCGGGGGAAGTAGCAGGAGCGGCAGTATAATCTTGGGTGTTATCTGCGTTATTATTATTTTGGTTATATAGCCACCAGGTGGTTCCACTTGTAACAGATAATAACAGGGCAGCAACGAGTAACCTGTTTCTGTTGTTATTATAAAAGGAAAGCCAGAAGCCCACCGGTTTCTTTTTCTCTTTACGGCTGGCAATATTCTCCCAGATGCGCGGGTGCACATCGGGGGCATACCCGCTGAACTGCTCTTTTATGTATTTATCAAATTGCTGGCTGCTCATACCGCCACTTTTTGTAATTGTAAAATCTGCCTCTGTAACATGCTTCGTGCCTTTACCAACTGGCTCCGGCTTGTTCCCGGCTGTATACCCAGCATTTCGGCAATTTCATCATGCTGGAATCCTTCGATCACGTATAAATTAAAGATGATCCGGTATCCATCGGGGAGGCTGTTTATAAGATCCAGCAGTTCCTTTTCGGTCAGGTGGCTATAGGCCGAGGGTTCCATACTGTTCTCATCTTTATCCTTGACCTCGTATCCAACCACTTCCTTTTCATAGCGCCGGAGCGAATACTTTTTCAAAGCTGTATTCACCACGATCTTCCTTATCCATCCTTCAAAAGAGCCTTCGAATTTGAACTGGTGTATCTTATCAAAAACTTTAATAAATGCATCTTGTAATATATCCTCGGCATCTGCACTATTGCGTGCATAACGGTGGCATACCCCCAGCATGCGACTGGCGAAACGGTGGAAAATCTCCTTCTGGCAGGAAGAATCCTCCCTTAAACACCCTCGTATGAGTTCGTCTTCCGTCAATTATTGCTAAGTTTACGCCGGGCATCCGCTTCTACAAGATACCCGGTCAGTTGTATACGCTGCCTTAAAGGCAATTATTGCTTAAAAGGTACAAAAAAGGGTTGGTTTTCTTGTTTTTAGAAGACAAACCCTGTAATTTGAAAGAACCGTTCAAACCGAATAAATGCTGTCAGAAGAACAGATAAAAAGACTGGTTGCCAATAATGATAGTCTGCAGATACAGATCGCCGACCTGAACCTGGTATTGGCTGAACGGGAGAGGGAACTGGAATTGCTCCGGTCAGAGTTGGCACAGGCCACTTCTCTTCGCAGCCAAATGGACGGACAAATGGCTGAAATAGAGAGCATGCAAGATAAGCTAGGTAAAAAGCAGATGGAAGCGAAGGGGGCAGCCGAAAGAGAACTGGAGTTAAAACAAGAGTTGAATGAAGCTGGGAAAATGGCAACCCAATACGATTCGCTGGCTCAACAATATGCCTACCTGCAATCGCAGCATGAAGACCTTAAGGAACAATTCGTGGAGATAAACAACCGGAATGCGGAATTGTCCAAAATAGCCGGTAAGGTTGGAGAGCTTGAGAGCAGGCTTTCGAATATGGCCCTTGAGAGAGACGATCTTCGCAACAGGCTGAAAGACCTGGAATCTCAACGATTCCTCCGGGAATATAACCTATAGTATTAAATGGAACAGCGGAAGGCCTGAATAAAACCAGGCCTTTTTTATTTGTATCAATTACGTGAATTTTGTGTAATAAATAATGATCATGCAAGCAATAGCGGATATACGTTCGGAGTATAAGAAACAATCGTTGCAGGAAACGGATGTGGACTCAAGTCCTTTCAGGCAATTCAGCAGGTGGTGGGACGATGCGATGAAAAGTGACATTTACGAAGTGAATGCTATGACATTGGCCACAGTCGATCCGCAGGGGATACCATCTGCAAGAATCGTGTTGTTAAAGGGGTTCGATGAAAAAGGCTTTGTATTCTTTACCAATTATAATAGTAATAAAGGTAAAGAGCTGGAAGCGAATGCCCATGCGTGCCTGGTGTTCTTCTGGAAAGAACTGGAGAGACAGGTACGGGTTACGGGTACGGCCGAAAAGATAAACGTCGAAGAAAGTATTGCGTATTTTAACAGCAGGCCCGATGGGAGCAAGATTGGCGCCTGGGCTTCGCCACAGAGTTTAGTGGTGGCAGGGAAGGCATGGTTGAAGGAGACCTTTGATTATTATGCAGAACGGTTTAAGCATGGAGAGATACCCAAACCTCCTCATTGGGGCGGCTACAGGGTAAAAGCCAGAAAGATCGAATTCTGGCAGGGGAGGCCAAACCGGCTTCACGACCGGATTTTGTATACCGAAGAGAATAACGCCTGGAATATCGAGCGCCTGGCGCCATAATTGAAAAAGGGCACCACAGTGGAAGTCGTGATGCCCGGAATTTCTTTCTTACTTCTTTTTAGGAGCTGCTTTTTTTGCAGTCGGGGGGGCTTTCTTGGCTTTTGCCGGCCTTGATTTACCAAAAGATCCTTTTGCGATCTTTCCTTTTTTGGTTTTAACGTCTCCACGTCCCATGATAGTAATTGTTTAATGGGTGAAAAATCATTTTACAAAAAAAAGCAAGGTGCATAGCGCCTTGCTTTTTTAAGTGGTTGATACAAAATTACAGTTTAGCTGATAATTCTTTACCGGCTTTAAACTTAGCAACTTTCTTTGCTTTGATTTTGATAACAGCACCGGTTTGTGGATTGCGGCCGTTACGGGCAGCTCTTTTTGATACAGAGAAAGTACCAAATCCAACCAATGTTACTTTACCGCCACCTTTCAATGTTTTGGTAACTGCTTCTACAAAAGAATCTAAAGCATCGTTTGCCTGAGTTTTTGTAATACCTGCATCGTCAGCAAGTTTAGAAATCAATTCAGCTTTGTTCATGATAATTTTTTTTGAATTTTAATGTGCGACAAATATA
>CAZYAT010000077.1:0-7823 GCA_964645235.1 uncultured Ferruginibacter sp.
ACATTCTGTGAAGAAATTCATTCAAACACTAAAGAATATCTGGAGCATAGAAGAGCTGCGCAACAAGATAACGTTCACTTTACTGCTGATCTTTATCTACCGTGTGGGTTCCTATATCGTACTGCCGGGTATCGACCCAAATAAATTAGCTGCCCTTACCGATAACACACAATCAGGGATGCTGGGATTGCTCGACACATTCGTTGGCGGAGCCTTCTCTAAAGCATCCATCTTTGCACTTGGTATCATGCCATATATCTCTGCATCGATCTTCATGCAGCTGATGACCATCCTGGTACCCCAGATGGCCAAGATCCAGAAGGAAGGGGAGAGCGGACGTAAGAAGATCAATCAATGGACCCGTTACCTCACCGTGATCGTAACAGCCTTCCAGGCTGCTGCTTATATCGGGTACCTGAAAAGCCTCGGTGAGGCCGTTGTTCCGGCATACAGTACCTATTTCTGGCCTTCTACCGTTATCATACTCACCGTTGGCACCTTGTTCGTAATGTGGCTGGGTGAGAAGATCACCGATAAAGGGTTGGGTAATGGTACCTCCATCATCATCATGGTGGGTATCCTGGCACGTTTCCCTTCATCTATTCAGCAAGAATGGGCATCACGCATCACCAGGGGCGCCGGTGGTATCCTACTAATGCTCATCGAGGTAGTACTGCTGATCGCTGTTATCCTTGGTGTGATCCTGCTGGTTCAGGGTACCAGGAAGGTTCCTGTGAACTATGCAAAACAGATCGTTGGCAACCGCCAGTTTGGAGGAGCCCGTAATTTCCTCCCATTAAAAGTGAATGCTTCGGGTGTAATGCCGATCATCTTCGCACAGGCCATCCTGTTCCTGCCAACCTTGTTCTCTTACGGTGGTACAGCTACTTGGACAAAATATTTCACCGATCATACGCATGTTGGGTATATGATCGTGTATTCGGTTTGTGTGATCGCATTTACATTCCTTTACACGGCACTTATCTTCAATCCAAAGCAAATGGCCGACGACCTTAAGCGTAACAACGGGTTCATACCCGGCGTTAAGCCAGGACAGCCAACCGCTGACTATATAGGTACCATTATGGACAGGATCACCTTGCCGGGTGCCGTATTGCTGGCATTCGTGGGTATCCTCCCCGGTATCATACAGGTACTGTTCGGTATGCAACAAGGATTCTCTACTTTCTTCGGCGGTACCTCACTGCTGATCAATGTAGCAGTAATACTCGATACCCTTCAACAGATCGAGACTCAATTGCTGATGCGCCAATACGATGGACTCATGAGCAGCGGACGCATACAGGGAAGGCAACAGGTGACCACAGCCGGTGGCGTTTAAAAGATAACAACCCCTTTATGGGGACTTAAAAAATACCATTAAGCCCCGACCAGCAAGTCGGGGTTTACTTTAAGCAGAAGAAATGATACACTATAAAAGCAAGGCAGAAATTGAACTGATGAGGCAGAGCAGTTTGCTGGTGAGCGATGCGCTTGCCCTGGTGGCATCATATATAAAACCGGGGGTAACAACCCTTGCACTCGATAAGATCGCCGAGGAATTTATCCTCGATAACGGAGCAAAGGCATCTTTCAAAGGATACAATGGGTTCCCTTTTGCGTGCTGTATATCAGTGAATGATGCGGTGGTGCATGGCTTCCCTGATAATAATGAACTGAAAGATGGCGACATCGTTTCGGTAGATGTGGGGGTTTTCAAAAACGGGTTCCATGGCGACAGCGCTTATACGTTTGCTGTTGGTGAGGTCAGCGATGAGCTGAAACAACTGCTCCGGGTAACCAAAGAATCGCTTTACAAAGGGATTGAAAAAGCCGTTCATGGTAACAGGGTTGGCGATATCGCTTTCGCAATCCAGGAGTGGACAGAAAAGAAACATGGATATGGCGTGGTGAGAGACCTGGTGGGGCATGGACTGGGCCGCCACCTTCACGAAGAGCCACAGGTTCCGAATTTTGGCAAAAGGGGCACCGGCGCCAAACTGAAGGAAGGAATGGTCATCGCCATTGAACCAATGATCAACCTGGGGACAAAAGATGTTTACCACGATAAAGACGGCTGGACGATACGCACCGCCGATGGTAAGCCTGCTGCACACTATGAACATGATGTGGCGATACAAAAAGGCAGGGCCGATATACTTTCTTCTTTCACAAAGATCGAAGCGGCAGAGCAGGCCAACGCCAATCTTTGCTCAGATTATTACACTTTAGAGAATCCGGTACTTTAATTCCACCCGTTCATCGGTCCAGATATTGTCAGGACTGATATACGTGTCTTTATAGTGGATCACCAAACCGGCTTTGGCAAAGATATCCCTCACCAGTTCACTGCAGATATAGGCCTTGTTCTTCTCCCTGCGGCTAATATGAAAGAGGATGCGGACCATGATCCGGAATATCTCGTAATTGTCGTACGGCCTTGTTAATTCATCCAGCCCGAAACTGATCCCTTTGTTGAGTTGTTGTTTGTCGACCTCGAAGTTCAGCTTTGCAATGGCAATCTGTCCTTTGTAGGGTCGTTTGGTCCCTTTATAGTTCTTAAGGTATGTCGACAGGGGTATGAGCCGGATACCAATACTTGGTTCGGCTTCGAGTACAAGTACCCTTCCCAGTTCTTCGTCTTTATAAATAACGGCAACATGGCTCCAGGTACTTTTAGTGAGCTTTTGTATGATGCCTGAAAAAGCATAACTGCCGCTGCTGAAGAATATGTGACCGGTCTTCAGGTGGTCCCTGATCTTCTCGTAAGGGATCACCGGCATCTGTACCAACTCTTTTTTTGTGATTTTACCGGCCATGTGTTATGCGTTGAATGTTATTCTTAAGTTTGAAGTTACAAATTATGGGAATGAAGAAAAAGCGTTTGATTGTTATTGGTGGAGGAGCATCCGGTTTCTTCTGTGCAGTTAATGCAGCCAGGATGGACCAGGACCTGGAAGTGGTCATCATTGAAAAATCGAATAGGGTCTTGAGTAAGGTAAGGGTAAGTGGCGGCGGGCGCTGTAATGTGACCCATGCGTGTTACAGCATATCCGATATGGTGAAGAAATACCCCCGGGGCAGCTCTTTTCTTAAAAAGGCATTTCATCATTTTTTCACAAACGACACCATCAACTGGTTTGCAGAAAGGGGTGTGGAACTAAAAACAGAAGAGGATGGAAGGATGTTCCCGGTAACCGACTCGTCACAGACCATCATTGAATGCCTGGTGAAAGAAGCCAATAAATACCAGGTACAGGTATTGAGGAACAGGGAAGTGAAAAAGCTGGCATTTGAAGGTGGGCGGTGGGCTCTTTCTTTTGTTAATGCAGAAAAAATGAATGCAGACGTTATATGCATTGCCACAGGCGGATACCCGAAAATAAAACAATACGAATGGCTGTCCGATGCAGGTTTTGGTATCGAGGACCCGGTACCATCTTTATTTACATTCAATATGCCCGGAAATCCCATCATTTCCCTGATGGGTGTTTCGGTAGAAAAAGCAAGGGTTAAGATAGCGGGGACAAAGCTGGCGGAGGAGGGGCCGCTACTGATCACGCATTGGGGAATGAGTGGACCCGTAATATTGAGATTATCGGCCTGGGGGGCAAGAGAATTGTCGGGCCGGAACTGGCAATTTTCCGTAGTTGTGAACTGGCTACCCGAACTCAATGAGAATAGTTTACGTAAGGAATTTCAAGAGCTCCGCTTTAGCCATGCTGCGCAAAAGATCGCAAATCGTAACCCCTTTGGCCTCCCCAACAGGCTCTGGGAATTCATTTTGCAGCGATCCGGCGTAAAAGAAGACCTTAGGTGGGCTGACCTGCCTGCTGTTATACAAAATCAACTGATCAAAAACCTCTGCAGCAATGAATTCAGTGTAAATGGAAAAACCACTTTTAAAGAGGAGTTTGTGACCGCCGGCGGCATTCAGTTGAGCGAGATCGATCATACTACCATGGAAAGCAGGAAACACCCGGGCCTGTTTTTTGCCGGAGAAGTAATCGATGTGGACGGCATCACGGGGGGATACAATTTTCAAAATGCCTGGACAACAGGATGGATCGCGGCGAAAGGGATAGCAGGCTTTTCAATTGTTGAGTAGCAGAAAAGTTAAACCTGCAGCCTTGCGGCGTTTTAAACCGTCAAAACGGGTTTTTCGATTACATTTGTCGCAGCATTTTCATGAAAAAGATCGACCGATACATACTGGGTAAGTACCTCACAACTTTCTTTTTCTGCCTCCTGCTGTTCACCGTGATCGTGGTGGTGGTTGACATCAGTGAAAAGACGGATAATTTTGTCAAATCAGGCCTGTCGGTATACCGCATCATTACTGACTATTATATCGGGTTCATCCCCCGGATCGATGCGATGCTTTTTCCCCTCTTTGTATTTATCTCTGTCATTTTCTTCACTTCAAAAATGGCCGGCCGGTCGGAAGTGATCGCGATCCTCAGCAGCGGGGTTAGTTTTAAAAGGTTCCTGCTCCCGTATATGATCGGGGGTTTATTGCTTTCTTCCCTGCTGTGGGTTGGATACCAGTACGTGGTTCCCCGGGCCAACCAGATCTGGGGGAATTTTGAAGCCCGGTATATAGATGGACCGGCAACAACGGTGAATAACAACAGTACCTACAAGCAGAACCTTTACTTCAAACTGGATTCGAACAGCTATGTGGGTATACGCAGCTACGATACCATAACCAAATTGGGAAATGGCCTGTTCATCCAGCGGTTTTCGGGCAATAAGCTGGTTTATAATTTACGTTCGGAACAATTCAACTGGGATTCAACCAGTAAACGCTGGCGCTTGCTTGAACCCGTAGAACGGACCCTGGACAGTATCTCCGAAAATGTCAGGAAGATGCCAATAAAACTGGCCAGTTATAATTTCAAGCCGAGGGATCTGAGAAAAGACGATTACTTCAAAGACCAGTTGCCGACGCCGGAGCTGAATGCCTTCATCAAACTCGAAAAAATGAGGGGCTCTGAAATGCTGAATGCTTTGCTGGTGGAAAGGTACAACCGGGATGCCATTCCTTTTTCGGTACTCATCCTGACGATCATCGGGGCGGTACTCGCCTCCCGGAAGATCAGGGGCGGCAGCGGTTTCCACCTGGCTGTTGGTGTTGTGATAAGCGTACTGTACATCCTTTTCAGCCGTTTTTCAATTGTCTTTGCCACAAAAGGGAATTTTACTCCTTTACTCGCTTCCTGGACCCCGAATATCATCTTCGGACTGCTGGCATTTTATCTCTACCGGCAAGCTCCCAAATAGCATCTTCTCTTGATCGATTTTGATAAACTTTCGCTCAAAACTTTTGTTTGGGAGCCGTATGCATCGTACTTTTAACTGTCCCAGAAATGCGGTTGCTTCAGCATTAAATTCAAGGCCTAAAAGCAATACCACAAAGGCATCAATGAGACCCGAAACTAATTTTCATACATTATAATAAGCGAGAACATGGGTATTATTAAAGACAGGTTCAAAGAAAAAGCAGATGCGGTTGCACTGGAGATAAAAGACCTTATCAAGGAACACGGAAATAAAGTGATCGGCGAGGTGACACTCAGCCAGATATATCAGGGTATGAGGGGCATGACAGGCCTTGTATCTGAAACCTCGCTGCTGGATCCGCAGGAAGGTATCCGCTTTCGCGGTTATTCCATTCCTGAACTAAGAGAAAAACTTCCTAAGATACCGGGAGGAACAGAACCGCTGCCAGAGGGGTTATTTTACCTGATGCTGGTGGGAGACCTGCCCACCGAAGACGACGTTCAGCACCTGAGCAGTGTTTGGCAGCGCAGGAGCCATGTACCCAACCATGTATTCGCTACCATCGAAGCATTGCCGGTCAACACGCATCCTATGACACAGTTTGTGGTGGCTATAATGAGTTTGCAAACCGAAAGCCAGTTCGCCAAGCGCTATGCCAAGGGAATGAATAAGAAAGAATACTGGGACGCCGTGTTTGATGATTCAATGGACCTTATTGCACGGTTGCCTCGTATCGCTGCATACATCTATCGCCGCAAGTATAAGAATGGAGAGCATATACAGCCTAATGGCTTGCTCGATTGGTCGGGCAATTTTGCGCATATGATGGGGTACGAGGACGAAGGTTTTCATGAACTGATGCGTTTGTACATGACCATTCATGCCGATCATGAAGGCGGAAATGTATCTGCACATACCACCCACCTTGTGGGATCTGCATTGAGCGACCCGTACTTGAGCTTTGCTGCGGGAATGAATGGATTGGCGGGCCCGTTGCATGGACTGGCAAACCAGGAAGTGATCAAATGGATCTATGAATTAAGGGAAGAGATCGGGGTGGAGAGCCCATCCAAACAGCAGATCGAGGAATATGTAAAGAAAACACTGAGCGACGGAAAAGTAGTGCCTGGTTACGGGCATGCGGTGTTGCGTAAGACAGACCCGCGTTTCACTGCACAGATGGAATTCGGTAAAAAGCATATGCCCGATGACCCGTTGGTTCAAACGGTTTGGAATATTTATGAGGCTGTTCCGCCGATACTCGGGTCAATAGCAAAGATCAAGAATCCATGGCCCAATGTGGATGCACACAGCGGTGCATTGCTGGTACACTACGGTTTTGTAGAGTATGAATTCTATACGGTGCTTTTTGGCGTTTCAAGGGCATTGGGTGTGCTGGCAAGCCTTTGCTGGGACAGGGCGCTTGGATTCCCGCTGGAAAGGCCGAAATCGGTTACCACCAACCTGGTAAAAGACTGGCTGGCAGGGAAAGATGAGATCTGGGAAGGATAAATCATTTAAATTATAAATGCATTTAAAACCGGAACCTGTTTCCGGTTTTTTCGCTATTTTGAGCGGCCAAAAATGAAGAAGATGAAGAATATAGTAATAGCACTGGTATCCCTTTTCGCCTGTACATCAGTACAAGCCCAGTCAGCCAAAACCAGTGCGCCTGCTGCAAAAGCAAATCCGCACCTCAAAGTATTCTACCAGGCTGCGAAAAGCGGCGACGTGGGAACGGCCATTACCGCACTCAGTTATTACGTATCCGACCAGGGGGCAAACAGCGTATATGAAGACACATTGGCCATGTTGTACATGCAGCTGGGCTCGTATGGACAATGTTATTATTGGGCCGACAAACGATCAAAAGTAAAACCTGACGACAATAGCCTTCTCGAGATGAAAGGCATTTGCCTGGATAAACTCCAGCAGCCAAGAGAAGCCATCAGCATTTTTGAGAAACTGTACAGCAAGACACAAAGCCCCTATCATGGCTATAAGCTGATGGAGCTGCAATATGGGATAAAGAGGTTGGCTGAATGTGTTGCAACAGGTATGAGTGTGGAAAAACAGAATTTTAAACCCGATTATGTGATGACCTATAATATCGGCGAGCAGGTAGGACGCACATACCTCCAGGCAGGCGTTTTTAATATTCATGGACTCGCTCTTTACGACCTCGACCGGAAAGCGGAGGCAAGACAGTTTTTTGAACGGGCGCTGGCGCTGGATAGCACTTTTTTACTGGCACGGCAGAACCTCGAAGCGATGAATGCAATAGAGGCCGAAGCGAATAAAACGAAAACCAATAATAACCCGCCGCCGTCTTCCCCTGCTAATAAACAGGATTAAAAATTCTTTTTGTACCAAGGGTTGCCGCCAGTATATTTGCAATCCGTTTTAGGGGGGTTAGCTCAGCTGGCTAGAGCGTCCCGAAAGCATTCGGGAAGGTGGTCGGTTGAAAAAGATGGTTTAAAAAATATGGGGGGTTAGCTCAGCTGGCTAGAGCGCTTGCATGGCATGCAAGAGGTCGTCGG
>CAZYAT010000078.1:0-7741 GCA_964645235.1 uncultured Ferruginibacter sp.
TACAGCGTTCCTTTTTTCCTGCAATAACCAGAAGGGAAGCGGGAGTTAAACACTTAGCGGCGAATTGAAAGGCGCAAAGAATCAGCGGGTCTTCCTCGAAGAGATCCTGTTCACCGGGGTTGCACCGCAGGTACTCGACACCGGCGATATCAAAGACGGCGTATTCACCGTAAAAGCCGTAGCCAAAGAAGAAGGAATGTACCGCTTGCGCATCGACAGCACAGACAATGCCTACCTCTTCATCAATGATGGAAACCAGGTACAGTTTACCGGTGATCTGCACAAAGCCGATTACGATGGATTCCACTTCAGCGGAAATGCCAACGCCATACTGAAATCGAGCATGAAGGCGATCGACAGCGTTAACAGGTTATTGTACAACAAACGGCAGTTGGTAAGCACCCTCATGGGATCAGGAGCAACCGCCAACGACAGCGTGGTGAAATCGATCCGGAACGATTTCGATGGGATCCTGAAACGCTTTACCGATTATTGCTTTTCATTTGCAGATACCTGCACAAGCCCGGTAGCCGCCATGTTCATCATCAACCGGGCGCCCGTAGATGACGTATCGCAATTCGAGGCGCCCCTGGCCAAACTGGCCAGCCGCTTTCCGAAACACAAAGGACTCGAAGCGACCATTGCCTCGGTTAAAGAACTGGTAGCCCGGAAAAATACCCCGGCGCAGGCGGCGCCCACAAACACACCGACCACACCGGGTCCGGGAGCAATGGCGCCCGATATTACCATGAACGATGTGAACGATCAACCGTTTTCATTGAGCCAGCTGAGGGGGAAATACGTATTGGTCGATTTTTGGGCGAGCTGGTGCGGGCCCTGCCGGGAAGAAAATCCAAATGTAGTAGCAGCCTTTGCACGTTTTAAGGATAAGAATTTCACCATACTGGGTGTATCACTCGATAAGAGCAAAGCCCCCTGGATTGAAGCGATCAGGGATGATAAGCTTAACTGGTATCACATCAGCGACCTTAAGTACTGGAACAGCGCCGCTGTGCCGCTTTATGGATTTGATGGAATCCCCTACAATGTGCTGGTTGGTCCGGATGGAAAGATCATCGCTGCAAACCTCCGGGGAAATGCCCTTCACGAAAAGCTGGCAGAGATACTGAAGTAAACAACCGATTTGATAAAGAAAAAGGCGGACCCGATCGGTCCGCCTTTTTACTATAAGCTATTTCGATTAGTTATCGGTCATCAGCCTGTTGAGCGAAAGTTCATCCGCGGAGATCGGCCAGATATAGCCGGTTTCACTGGGTGTTTTCGCTGGAACCGATCCTTTAGCAGGAATGGTTTGCAGCAAACGCATGATGTCGTTGTTGCGTAATCCCTCGCCCAGGAACTCGATCCTTCTTTCGAGCAGGATGGCATTGATGAGTTCGGTTTGATTGGCAGCAGTGATCGTGGTAGCCGGATCCGAACGCTTCCGCACGGCATTAACAAGGGCCAGTGCTTTTGCGTCTACACCTGTATTATTCCGGGCCAGTGCTTCTGCTAAATTCAGGAGCACTTCGGCATAACGGATAACCGGCGCATAATCCAGGTAAGGAGACGGGTTCTGGTATTTAGAAACGAACCGCTTTCCGGTTGATGCGTTCAGGTAAACAAGATTAACCCGGCGGGCATCGGTAGCCGACCAGTTTGTATTGGCCAGGATACCGCTTGGGTTCATTGAATACTCTGCTGCACCAAGGCTTGCACCGTTGCGCACAAAGTAAAAACCAAGTTGATTTTGTGTACCGGGGTTATCGCCAGCCGTAGATGTCATCGGCAGTGAGAAGATAGACTCGGTGGTATTATATACGGGAGCCGCTCCGAAGATCGTGGTGATATTCGGTTGCAGGGAATCCTGAACGCCTCCATTTGCTGCCTTGAAGGGAGCAGCAGCCTGCCCGGCAAGTTTTGTTCCTTCAGTAACAACCGCTGCGTAATTCTGCATACTCAGGTAAACACGGGTCTTCAACGCAATGGCTGTATTTCTATGAGCCCGGGTTGTATTGAGTTCATTGCTGGTATAGGTTGCCGGCAGGTTGGTTTCCGCGAAGTCGAGATCAGCCAGTATTTGTGTATAAACCTGGGCAACGGTACTGCGTGCCAGGTCCGAGAAACCTGATCCTTTGATGCCGGTCAGTCGCAGGGGTAAACCGGGTTTGCTTCCATTTCCGTCGGCATAAGGCCTTGCATAATACTGGAGCAGGCTGTAATAAGAAAGCGCTCTGACCAGGCGTGCTTCGCCCAGGTAGTTGTTCGACAAGGTTGTTCCTACAACCGAAGTTCCTTTAACCGCCATACCATCAATAAACAGGTTACAGAGGTTGATGGTGTAATAGGCTTGTGACCACAGGTTCTTCACCGAGTTCTGGGAAGTACCCAGCGGGTTCAGGTTCCACACATCGAAACCGGTAACACCGTTGGTTGTTTCGTTGATGAAGTCATCGGCCCGGATATCTCCGTATACCTGGTAACGTCCACCATAGAAGTTACCGTTTTTGAGTGCCTGGTAGATCGACCGAACCTGGTTCAAAACCCGCTCAGGGCTGTCGAACGCGGTGGCATCGGTGATCGATGTTTGCGGAACCGCGGTCAGCAATTCCTTTTTGCAGGAAACCAGCAGCAGGACGCTGAAGCCGAGTCCGATGATTTGTTTTACTATATTTTTCATTCCGTTAGAATTTATTAATAATGACGTTGGTTTATCAGAAAGTGATATTCAGTCCTACGGTGATGGTTCGTCCGTTGGCAATAGTATTCCGATCAACTCCGGGGGCACTTGTGGTATTCCCGTTTGAGGACACTTCAGGATCCGGACCGGGGTAATCGGTAAAGATGAACAGGTTCTGACCGCTTACATAAAACCGGGCGCTGTTGATCCTGGCTTTGCTTACCAGGTCTTGCGGGAGTGTATATCCCAGGCTCGCATTCTTCAGTTTAATGAAATCGCCCTTGAAAAGGCTATATGTCATCGGCAGGGCGGATCCGTTCGATACGTTATCGCCATACACCGGCCTAGGAACAGATGCAATATCACCCGGCTTCTTCCAGGCATTCAGTACATCTACGTGGTTGTTCCAGAAACGCTGGTCGTGCAAACCGGCCCAGGAACCATAGTATACATAGTTACCGCCCTGGTAGGTAAGCAGGATGTCGAGATCAAAATTCTTGTAGCGGAAATTATTGTTCAATCCTCCATAGAATTTAGGTATGGCGTTATACATGTAAGCGTCGGCCGTTTGGTTGATGGTATTGGCGCTTCCGTCGGGCTTATTATAGCGTGTGCCATCGGGATTGCTCCAGTTAAACTGGCCCGCAGCAGGCGCAAAACGATAGAGTACCCTGTTACCGATGCTGTTCAGCAATACGCGGCTTCCGGTAGCCGGATCAACGCCCGCAGAACGAACCAGCCAGAGGCTACCTACTGAATGACCTACGGCCGTACGATTCACGGTCTCAAGACCAGAAGTAGCTGTAAGCACTTCTGCCAATCCGGGTGCAAGTTCTGTAACTTGATTACCAATATTCGTATACGTGAAGTTCGTAGTCCATGTAAAATTCTTTTTCTGAACTGGAACAAGATTCACAGCTATTTCAACACCCTTATTGTACATTTTACCAACATTCGAAGGAACAGATGTAGGCAAGCCAACTGAAGGAGCCTGAGGTACATTCAGAATTAAATTGCTGATATTATTCTTGAAATAATCCGCTTCAACAGTTATACGATCATTAAAGAGTCCAAAATTGATTCCAAGGTCGAATTTATAGCTGGTTTCCCATTTTAAGACATTATTCCCAGCTTGATTAAAAACTAGAGTAGGCAACCCTCCATACAAGCCTGATCCATAAGTGGAATATGAAGCATAGTCTCCAATACCTCCGGTATTACCAACCTTGCCATAACTACCTGTTAGTTTGAAAGAACTGAATACGTTTTTCATCGCTCCCCAGAATTTTTCATTATTCAGGTTCCACCCACCTGAAACTCCCCAGAATGTTTCTTTCTGAAAAGGTAACGCTGAATACTCATCCTGGCGAAGGTTAAATGTAACAAAGTACTTCTTATTGTAATCATATCTGAAACGGCCAAAATAGGATAACAAATAATTTTCACCATATACAGAACCGCTCGAATTATTGATACCCCAGCCTGCTTGTATAACAGTATATACCGGATCTGATATCTGCTGGCGGTTCAGGCCAAAACCGGTAGATGTACGACGGTCTTGTTCACCACCGACCAGTAAGCTGACCGTATGTTTTTGTTTGAAGGTATAGTCGACCTGGGCGGTGTTGCTCCAGGTCCAGCGCTTGTATTTACCCAGGGTGCTGGTGGCAGATCCAATTGGAGCAAAACCGTCGCCGTGAATCGGTGTCTGGAAGATTTCGTTGTCTACGAACAGGTAATCGATACCGTACATGGAACGCAGGGTCAGCCATTTCACCGGCTTGATCTGCAGGTATACATTTCCCTGGATATGGTTGGTTTCACTGTTCGAACGATTCTTATCAAACAAAACCACCGGGTTGTAAAAACCAACCTGTGCGATGGTATTGTTCATAGCGCCGATGAAGTTACCGGCCGTTGAAATATTGTAGCTGCCATCGTTCCTGTAGGGAGAAATGTTGGGGGCAGTTACGAATTGCAGACGGCCTGCGCCCGCGGTACCAAATCCTTCCCCATTCAGTGAACCGGAGGAAGAATTGATCCTGTTCATTTCGTTTGAGTAGGATATTTTACCGCCGATGGTGATCTTCGAATTGAAACGGCTGTCTACATTCATCAGGATGTTCTTACGGGTAAAGTCGTTGGTTCGAACGATACCTTCCTGGTTCGAGTAACCGGCTGAAAAATAATACGAGGTGGTTTCATTGGCTCCCGATACATTAAGATTGTGATCCTGGCTGAAACCCTGGCGGTAGATATAATCAGCCCAACGGGTATCGATGGGTCTTCCATCGGGGCCATTGGTCATAATGAACTTGGTATAGCCCGAACCAGAGGGGTTGGTTGTATTCAGGTTCTGGTTGTTGGTGGCGGCCATATTCTTATAATCGGTATACTGCTGCGCATTCAGCACTTCGGGGATACCATAGGCGCTGGTAAATCCGAATGATACATTATAATTGATTCTGGCTTTTCCCTGTTTGCCCTTTTTTGTGGTAATATAAACCACACCATTGGCGGCACGGCTACCGTAGATGGCAGTTGCCGCGGCGTCTTTAGCAACATCAATGGTTTCGATATCGTTCGGGTTGATACTGGCCAGGGCATTACCGGCAGCATTCGTTGAACTGAAGTCGCCAGTTGGAGTAGGTACGCCGTCGACAACTACCAGTGGATATGAACTTAACGAAATCGAGCTAACACCTCTGATTCGAAATACTGGCGGGGTGTTTAAAACCCCGTTAGGGATTGTTATTTGAACACCTGTAACGCGGCCCGCCAAGGCCTGATCGAAACTTTGAACTGGCTTATCAGCCACAGCAGATCCTTTTACAGTTGCTACACTTCCTGTAAAATCCTTTTTTCGCTGCGTTCCATAACCCACCACCACCACTTCTTCGAGCTTGGTGTCTTTTGCACGCATCACAATGTTCATGGTAGATTGGGCGCCGATCGCCTTGGTTTGGGTTTCGTGGGCAACGCTGGTAAACACGAGCGTCTTAACTGTTGCCGGAACAGAGATACTGAAGGTTCCGTCTTTACCCGTAGATGTTCCGTGTTTTCCATCAGAACTCGCGACAGAAACTCCGTCAACCGGGGTTCCTTTTTCATCAGTTACCTTACCACTGATGGTCCGGTTCTGCCCGGCTGCACTCAGTACAGTAAATAGCACAGCCGATAAGATGAAGATTAATTTTCTCATTTGCTTTTAGTTTATGTCGACAAATATATACCAGAATCCCGGTATTTATGAAATAGAAAGACAAGATTGTCTGGTTTTTAGCTGCTTGGTCTTGGTTGCCGGAACTACAGTAGAATCAACGCTTCCGGGATGTCCGGGGCGCCAGCGCCAGCATAAGAACAGGCAGTAAAACCAGGTTTGTGAGCGTAGCGATCAGCAAAGTACCCGATGTCAACCAACCCAGGGCTTTGGTACCTCCAAAATCACTGGCACAAAAAATCACAAAGCCGGCAATCAACACCAGGGCTGTATACACAATGCTCAGCCCGGTATGACGGATGGTAACGCTCACGGTTTCGGATATATTGTTGCCATACAAGGGCAATTCCTGCTTATAATTGACCAGGAACCGGATCGTAATATCAATCGCGATTCCGAGAGCCACACTGAAAACCAATACGGTAGACGGCTTAAGCGGAACCCCCACCCAACCCATAATACCGGCGGTTATCAGCAGCGGAATCAGGTTGGGAATCAATGAGCAAAGCAGTATCCGAACCGACCTGAAGAGGTAAAGCATACACAGGGCAATAAGTAGAAAAGCCCACAAAATACTCTCTTTCAACCCATTAACAATAAACCGGCTACCCTCCAGGAAGGTAATGCTTGTTCCTGTCAGCTGTACCTTATAAACGGCCGTATCAAACAACTGGTTGGCCTTGTTCTCTATCCCTTTCAGCAATACCGGGAGTTTTTCTGTGCCCACGTCGGCCATGTTAACGCTGATGCGGGTGCTTTGCCGGGCCGTATCGATAAAACTGGTGAGCATTTTTGAGAGGTTGTTTTTATTGTTCCCGTTACTGTCGCTTTTTGAGGGACGCAGGTAATCTGCCACAAAAGCCCCATCTAAACTATTTGGCAGAAGATAGTTGGCGGAGTCTCCGTCAAAAAAAGCCTGCTTTGCAAACTTCAACCCTTCTGCCACACTAAGGGGGCGATTCATTTCCTGTTGCGCTGCGATGTAGGCGGAAAGGGAATCCACCTTCTCGAGCACCACTAAGGCTTTCATCCCTGCAAGTCCGTATCTTTTCCGGGTATCTACCACAATCTCGAGCGGCATCACGCCATGAAAATTCTTCTCAAAGAATTTAAGGTCGGTATACACCTTATCTGTTTTCGGCAGATCATCTACAATAAATGAAACACTCTTTAGCTTGAAAATACCAACAATGGAAAATACAAGGGCCGCTGCCGTACATATATACACAGCCATTTTATGGTCTACCACCCAACGCTCTATCCGAAGCAGAAAATTGGTGATCACGCGGTTCTTCAGGTATTTAACCTGCGAAGCCCCGGGTGCGGGCAGGTAGGCAAGCACACCCGGTAACAGGATAAAGGAAATAAGGAAGATGACCATGATGCCGATGCCGGCCACCACGCCAAATTCTTTCAGGATGGCGCTCTTGGTAAGTGCGAATACCGCAAAACCAATGGCAGCGGTAAGGTTGCAGAACAGCGTCACCACCCCCATTTTACTTACCATATCCACCAGCGACCTGTTCTTATCGCCGCTTTGCAGATACGAGGTATGGTATTTATTGATGAAGTAGATGCAATTGGGAACCCCGATCACCACCACGAGGCAGGGGATGAGTGCGGTGAGCAGCGTGATCTTGTATCCGCAGAGATACAGTACTCCCAGCGACCAGATAACACCGAAAATCACCACTACCAACGAAAGCAGGGTTGTACTGATAGACCGGAAGAAGAGCAATAGTATCAGCGCACTCAGCAATAGCGAACCAAAGAGGAAGTACCGCATCTCATTTTGTATGCGATCGGCCACTACGGTGCGTATCAGGGGCAGTCCGCTCAGG
>CAZYAT010000079.1:0-4237 GCA_964645235.1 uncultured Ferruginibacter sp.
TTGCATCTGTAATTAAATGCAGGTCAGTAGCAGAAACAAAATAGGGCATTGTACTTATCGAATTGGCATCCCTGGGGCTTATCCGTGTTTTATATGCCGCCAAAGTCTGGTCGCTGTTGGTGCCATCATAGAAAATTAAATTTGTTGCTGATGGTGTTCCTGCATAAAACAAATTGTAATTGGAGGCAGCAGCAAAATTGGTAAGGGTTGCATCAGAACGGCGGTAAGCAGCAGTAATGCCCGTACCATTGGCCGTTGAGGTATTCACAATGATATTACCGATCATTTTCAATGCTGCCGTAGTTGCTGTGGCATTGGTTAAATGATAGATACCTGAAGTGCCGAAGTTGGCTCCTGCAGAATTTGCATTTAAATAGATGGAATTATAATACAGGTTATATGCAGTGCCGGCTGTTGACGAATTGACACTGATACCACGTACTGCATCAGCCAGGCTGGCATTACCTGCCTGCAGGCCGGCCACAAAATTATTATATGCTGTAACGGTACCATTACTGAAAAGCATTCCATTCACCATTTTATTGCTTCCGCTGGTTGAAAGTCCTGTTATCTTGTTTTTGTGGATAGTAACAGCCGTTGAGGTACTGGTGTTTCTTATACCATATACTTCCTCCACTGTTGAATTCAAAGTGCTGATCGTATTGGAAGAAACATCAAGGCTGGTTGTCCCTGAATTCGTAACAAGATAGATCCCATAAATAATACCGGCAGTTGATACATTACTGATGGTATTGGAAGTAATTCCAAAGTTTGGTCCTTTATCAACCTGCAAACCGAAAAAAAAGTCGCTTCCTGTAATGTTGCTGATCGTGTTTCCGGAAATGGTTTTAGCCGGGGAATTGGCTCCGGATGCACCATCCAATTCCCTGATTCCGTAAAAGATGGTAGATCCTGTCATGCTGACATTGGAAAAATTATTCCCGGTTATATTTATTGCTGATCCGCTTACAGAAAAGCTACTTGACGTGTACATAGTAAGACTATTTCCTGCAGCCGTTTTAGAGAAATTTCCCACGATACTGTTATTGCCTATAGTAACCACGCTGCCTGCAACCAGGTTGCTACCTCTGGATATCAGTGTTACCTGGCCACTGGAATTTATACTCAGGTTAGTGAACGTGTTATTACTGATATTTGTTGATAACAATGAAGGTGCGGAGCAATTTATAAAAGTTGTGGTTGCCGAACTGGTAACGCTGTTAACCATCCCCCTTATATCATTATTCTGAATAGAAAGACTTGAAGAAGCAAAACTGCCATTAAATATTACATCTGTATTGAACGGTTGCACTCCGCTGAAACTGATTAGGTTCCCGGTTGCTGTACCAAACCGGTTGTTATTGATATTAGCGACTGCGGCAGTGGCAGTGTTATTTATAAAGCCGATAAATCCTGCATTAACGATGGAAAATCCATCCATTGAATTATTGTTTACATTAACGACAGCCGTTGAAGAACCGCCACCGTTCGCTATTCCATAAAGATTACCATTGCTGGAGACATTGGATGTAAGGGCGCCGGCAATAGCATCGCCGATCTTATTGTTATTGATATCAATGATGTTTACTACAGCCCCGTTCTGGTTTATTGCTATGAATGTGTTCAGGGAAGCAGCGTTAAATCCCCGGATTACATTATCACTAATATTCAAAACGCCTGGTGAAGAATCATTAAGGATCCCATTAAATCCCATTGACGTAACAACGGCAGAGATCGAATTATTAATAAGGTTGTTATTAGTGATATTAATTGTTGCTGTAGGTAATACTGCCATTCCCTGGGAACGGATACAATCAAAAACTCCTCCGCTGAAATCACTCGTCATCGTTATTGTGTTATAAGATATAGTAGAGGTAAATGTACCAACAGGAGATGTTGTATAATTTTTACGTATTCCCGAAAATGCAGCAACACTAACCCCTGTACCCACTAAACCGCTATTTATTGTATTATATGAAATATTGTCTGCTACCTGGTGATTGCTGTAAATACAGGCAGAGCCTGATAAGTTTGACGCATAGCTACTAAGTGCCGTATTTCCGCCCCAGTTGGTAATGGTATTGCCGGTTGCTGCAGAGCTTCCGCCTATATCATTGCCCGAATCCTGGAAAGCGGCTGTTGCTGTGCCTATGAATGCGATCCCCATCATTACATTGCTGATAGTATTTGTATAAACCTTATTCCCCAGATTGGAGCCGCTGACAGCTGTGGCATCAGTAGCAGTTGTGGGGGCAGCGGGGGCATGTCTTGCATTACTATAAATGCCGAAACTGTTTCTATAGGTCCTGTTGAGGGATATTGTATTGTTTTGAATGGTATTATTCTGTGACCCATCGGTTGTAGTGGCACGGAGTAAAGCGATGCCCCATTCGGTCATATTGTTCGACGCAGCGGGCGTATTCACTGTATTGGCCGGGTTCTCCTGCATAATAAAATCCCGAATCGTGATATAGTCTGCACCGATTAATTTAAAGATTGCATCATTTATACTACCCGCAGCCTGAGGGCTGAATGCCGTAATGGTATTGCCACTGCCTTCTATTATTATATTATTAGTTGCTGTTGTTGAAGCTGTGAACTGAATTACATATCCGCCTGCAGGTGCTGTTTCATTATTTCCGCTGTTTAATGTAATGATTACCGGACCACCGATAGATGTGATGCCGCCTAAGGCTGTTATCGCATTGGCAAGCGAGGTATAAGTAGCTGCAAGATTAGGGGTGGTATTGGCGGGGTTCGAAACAGTTACCTGGCCAAAACCCAAGCTGACCATTAAAAATACTGTTATGATAAATAGGCAGCTCGTTTTCATCTTTAGATTATTACAAATAGGGATTCTATTGTAAAAGTAGTTGTTTCCGCCGGATTCTCTTGCCTGTGAGGCTGGAGCCGGAGCATTTGAAAGACCAGTATTCATGATCCAACCTTCACCACCACATTGCCTTTTTTATGAAACCCCTCCACATAGGCATGCGCATCCCGTATCTGTTCCAGCGTATACGTGCGGTCGATCACTGATTTCAGTTTCCCCGCTTCAATGATCTCCTTCAATAGCGGCAATGCTCCCTTACTCTTTTTCGGATTTCCTTTTACCGAAACAAAGGCCCCACCTGTTGTAAGGATTTTTTTACAATCATTCCGGGACGCTTTTCCTACCGCGTCGAAAACAATATCATAGCGGTTCCCGGTTTGGGAAAAATCTTCTTTCGTATAATCCACCACCGTATCGGCTCCCAGCGAGCGAACCATATCTGCATTACCCGTGCTGCATACACCCGTAACCGTAGCGCCGAAATATTTTGCGAGTTGAACCGCAAAAGTGCCCACACTGCCCGAAGCGCCATAGATCAGCACTTCCTGGCCGGCCTTGATGCCCGCCTGCTGTAAGAACCACAAGGCAGTCAGCCCCCCGATCGGAACGGCGGCCGCTTCTTCAAAACGCATGTTGGAAGGTTTATGCGCCACGAGGTCGTTCTCCGGCAGGCATTTGTATTCGGCATAGCCCCCGAACTTAAACCCGCAGGAAGCAAACACGGCGTCTCCTTTTTTAAAAGCCTTGACATCTTTACCCGTTTCTTCCACCGTCCCAGCAACCTCAAAACCCAGCACCTTGATCCGCCGTGGCCGGAACAGCCCGTTGAATATCCTTGCTAAAAATGGATCGGCTTTACGTAAACGCCAGTCGCCCGCCGTTACCGTCGTGGCATGCACTTTTACGAGAAGTTCGTTGTCTTTGGGCGCCGGTTTCGGAATGTCTTTAAGTTCCAGCACATCCGGCGATCCGTATCGTTCATACACTACTGCTTTCATTGGTGTTGTCGTTATAAATTATTTATTGGCTCCTTCGCTGAAAAATATCTATCTGAAGCAGGTTTGCATGGCATCTTTAACCATTGCTTCGAGCTCTTTTATTTCTTTTGCATTGGGTGGCAATCCCAGCAAAAGATGTATCTGCCCGGCAAAACATTTATCCCATACTTTCACACCGGCCTTACGGAGTTTTGCAGCGTATTGTATCCCATCGTCCCGCAAGGGGTCGAACTCGGCGGTAAGTACAACAGCCGGAGGCAAACCAGAAAGGTCATGCGCAAGCAGGGGCGACAACTCGGGGTTGTTCTTTACCCCGGGCGCATAATTTTCTACCGTGAAATAACAGGAAGCCTTCGTTAAAAAATAACCGGTAGCATTTTCCTGGTACGAGGGTGAACTTTCCATT
>CAZYAT010000079.1:4337-7609 GCA_964645235.1 uncultured Ferruginibacter sp.
GGCGCAACCCGGTAATCAACCGCAAACACGATGGCGCCATAGGTCTTCGCGTCCTGCCAATAGGTAAACTCCAGTGCAGGGATCAGCGGGGCGATAAATCCTCCGCCGTGGTAATTAATAATGATGGGGAGATTGCCCGCTTTTGCCGGATTGAAGATCAGAACGGGTATACTGTCGGCCGTAATTTTGATCCGCTTCACATCGTCTTTCGGATAAGGCATCACCGGCAGGTTGGTAAACTTGAACTTTTCGACCGGTGTAGCCCGGAGTTCCTCGATGGTTTGATCCTTGAACCCGGATAGTTTCATGAACAAGGCTGCCCGGGGATCCAGTTGCCGGTTTCCGCAGGACTGGGTAAATGCCGGTTGCGCCCGCACCGAAAGGCATAAAATCACCTGTACAAGTAGTGCTGTTTTATTCATGGTGGCTTTATTTATGCTTGTTGGTTCTTGTGTTCATCCCATTCGCGTTTCAGCATGGCATATTGAAATTCGCTTCCCCACTTTCCTTTGAAAAATATATTCTCGATAAAATAGCCTTCCTGCCGGAAGCCGGTACTTTTCAAAAGACGTATCGATGCCAGGTTTTCCGCGTCTACAATTTCGGTAACACGGTGAATTCCCTTTTGATCGAATAAGAATGACAGGATACCGAGCAAGGCTTCTTTTGCATACCCTTTTTTCTGTTCCAGGTGCGAAATGGTAATGCCGATCCCGGCCAACCGGGTATCATATGCATCAAGTTTGATGGCGCAGTCGCCGATGAGTTTTCCGGTATGGCGGTTTTCGATGGCGTATTGAACCCATTCCCCGGCTATACCGAAACGTTTATCTGCATTTTCTTTGATAAATGCCGCAGCCTGCTCGCTCGTCATCACATCGAAACCCTGGTATTTGGTTACCTCCGGATTCGAGCGGTAGACATGGAAATCGGCCAGGTCACCTGGAACAAGGTGACGGATAATAAGCCTGTCGGTTTCTATTCTCATCGTTTTGCCCTATTAATTTATTATTTCCCCGCGATGCCTTACCGAAAGATAGCCATAAGTAAATAAGGCTGTGGTTAATTTATATCCCGGTGTTCGAAGCATAGCGTATTGATCGTTGGCTTTTATATGCAAAATACGCAACAATCAATGTTCATTTTTCGAGGTAAATCGCCGTACTTACTTAGACTCCCTCATTGTTCTATGGCATTATTACCTGGCCGGTATTAGCACCGAATACAGCTTTCCGGAAGCCATATTCAAGCTGCTTCATCGTCACCGGCATCTCGCCCGGGAAGAAAGGAAAATACTGCGGCGAGTTCTCGATCACGGTCGGACTCACTGAATTGATGCGGATACCGTTTTGCAGTTCGATGGCTGCCGCACGGACAAAACCATCAACGGCAGCATTGGCTGCGGATGCGTTGGCAAAATTCTTTTGGGGTTCATGCGTCAATGCCCCGGATATCAGTGTGAACGAACCTTTGGGGTTTATATAGTGCTGACCGATCAGCACGAGGTTGATCTGCCCCATCATTTTACCTTCTACGCCATTGCGAAAGGTTTTATCGGTCAGGTTAATCCATGGACCAACATAGGTTGGGCCGGCTGTGCAGATCAGGGCATCAAATGCGCCAATGGTTCTGTACATGTTTTCGATAGATTCCGTGGAAGTAATATCCACCTTCACATCCTGCCCCTTTCTGTCAGCCCGTACAATTTCATGCTCCTTTTCCAAAACACCTGACAGGTAAGTGCCCATGGTGCCCGAAGCGCCTACGATGATAATTTTCATGATTATTGATTTATTGTTGAATGAATAAAAAAGATCTTATGCTTATCTCCCGGATGTTTTTTTCCGGGATGGGCCCGATACCTGCAAGCTTATATTGAGCATCCGGCTATAACGTTCCACATCACGGGATACATTGACCAGGCCGTAGCCGTAGCGTACATCCAGCGTAAGGATAGAATGTTTCGTGTTGAAATTATAGCCGGCGCCTGCCTGTATACCTGCGTCCCAGCGTTTAAAGTCCCCCGCATTGTTGCCAAATGACAATTTGGTCTTTGTGGCCGGACTGGCTGTTGTGCCATCGGTTTTCAAGCGACCACCAATATGGTAAGATGCATAGGGTCCAGCATTGAAGTACAGTTTTTTGATATGCACACGGGCCAATACCGGCATTTCAAAACTGTACAGCTTCAGGGTTGATTTGCGCACCGTTACGGAGTTGCCGGATTTCAATGTGCCGCCTTTCATGGCGAAATACAGTTCGGGCACTACCGAAAAACGTTTGCTGATACCCGCCTGATAGGAAACTCCGGCCTGCAGGCCACTGAAATTTCTTTTGTAGGATTGCAGGCTGCTGTTTGATTTACCGTAATTGAAATTAGTCGTCAGGGAATTAATAGATATCCCAAACTTGCTTGTTTGTGAATACGAGTTGAAGGCGAGTATAACAGACAGCGTTATTACTCCTAATACCTTTACCAAATTGATTTTTTGTTGCATGATTAGTTGTTTTAAAATTGTTGACCCATATTTTCGTTAGGGCAATGGTCTATCAGCCCACCCTGCAGGTAGTTTTTTTAAGCGAACGTTTGTCGGTTGATTTCTGTAAGGCTATTCTGACTTAAATGCCTGCCTTTAACTTGATAGAACAAAGTTACCAACATCGCCCGCCCAGGCAGCAGGACGATTTGCTATTAAAATGGTATTTATGTCAAGTTGTTTGATAACCCGTTATGGTTATTTGTCCACTGTATCGCCTTACAGTTTTCTTTCATCGCCTTTCATTCAATTTCAATTGTTCCAGCTTTTTTCTTGTGGAAGGCAGCTCTTCCAGCGACAATGCTTTCAAATACATTTCTGCTGCCTTTTTCTTATCCTTTATTTCCAGGTAGAAATCTCCCATAGAGTCATAAGCATTTGCGCTTGAAGGAAAGTTTTCAAGGTTCAGCGAAAAAAAGCGGTGCGCTTTGCTGTAGTTTTTTCCGGAAAGAAAATTATATCCAAGAAAATTGACCGTTGCCTGGGAAGGCAGAACCTTATAATGAAGTAACCGGGATACAGTAAGATAATGCGTTTTGATGTAATCAACCGTTATGGAAGTATCGTTCATGTCTTTGTCCAACTCGTACCCTTTGAAGAGATATCGTAATGCGTCATACGTCGCAATTAGTGGAATGGATGAATGATTGTCTTCCGGATAAAACTTCCATCGCCACAGAAGGCTGCTGCTTTTACGCTCTAAAAGTAATTGGCGGAATTGAAGGTTATTTCTTA
>CAZYAT010000080.1:0-7272 GCA_964645235.1 uncultured Ferruginibacter sp.
ACTGGACCGACCCGAACGAATTCCAGCGCAGGATCGCCTTTATTGATAAGCATAAACCCCTCTTTGTATACTGCCTCTCTGGCGGCAGAAGCGCTGCAGCGGCAGCCCGCTTGCGGAAGATGGGTTACGAAAACGTGTACGAATTGCGTGGAGGAACCAATGCCTGGCGGGCAGCCGGCAAACCACTGGAAGGAGCCGGTGATGCGCAGCAGATGAGTGTGGATGATTTCTACAAAGCCGTAAACAGCGCCCCGGTGGTGCTGGTGGATTTTGGCGCCACCTGGTGCCCGCCCTGCCGGATGATGGAACCCGTATTAAAAAGCCTGGAGACTAACAACCCCGGCAAATACACGTTACTGAAAGTGGATGGCGGACGCGACCAGGCATTGCTTCAGCAATTTAAAGTAACCGCGTTGCCGGTATTCATCGTATTCAAAGACGGGAAGCAGGTTTGGCGAAAAGATGGCGTGGTGGAAGAAAAAGAACTCGCCGGGCAGATCAAATGATCAGTTCTTAGTACGGCTCAGGAATTTTCCCAGCAAGATGAGGAACAGAGAAAGCCCCAGGAAAGCGAGAAACAACCCGGCGCAATTGATAAGTACCCGCTCGTATCCCAGGTCAACCACATTGACGAATGGATACGGGTAATAACCGGATAGGGCTCCATAGATCAATATCCAGCAAAGGTATACCGCTGGATAGATAAGCCAGCCAAACGCATGTTTGTATTGCAGGGAAGATTTCGGAACAAACAATACCCAGCATAGGAAATACAGAACCGGTATCACCGAATGCAGGAGTTCATCCACAACATACTGCAACCCCTGGGGCTTCCACAAAAAACGCAGCACCGTATTATATACAACCCCCACGATCACAATGTACACCGCGATGGCGGTACCCGTGGTGGCCCTGGCAAAGAACCTCCCCCATGCCGACCCGGGTTTGAGCAACAATACGGTAGCGCAAACAGCCACCAGCAGGTTGGTAAGAATGGTGAAGAAACTGAAATAACGGATGATGGTTTCAGGTACCGGCACCACACGCCCTTCGATGATCAGGTAGAACTGCGACAGCAACGCGAACCAGCCAAACAAAGCCAGTATGGCGAGTAAGTAGCCGGGTATGCCGCGTGGAGGTTGCATGGATACCGGTTAATTGTGTGATAATTCCTTGATGAAATCGCTGACCAGGTAACTGATCAGCTTACCGGTTGACAGGTCCTTACGGCCATCGGCCAGTTGTGTGGCTCCCTCACAAATATGCAGGTAGGCAACCTTCGCGTCCTGTGCCGCAAAGGTTACGTATTTACGGGCGTGCAGCGGACTGATGCCACTGGGTGTTGCTGCGCTGCTGAGTACATGCTCGATCGAATCAAGGTCTACTTCGACACCTGTATAGGAATCTTCGGTAAAACCAGTAGCATGCGCCACCGCCTGTATGAAATTCCTTCGCTCGTGGATGAAGATGTCTTCATAGCTCACATAATCGATGAACGGGTTATTGTGGATATCCATCAGCACATTCTGCGTGATGTAGTTTTCGTGTAGTCCGACCATGAAGTATTTGCCGAGGTATCCATCTTCTTCCGCGTACCGGAACGGATTTCCGCTGTGGCGGCCATTGGCTACATTGTAATCGGTATGCGCATCGAGGTTGATGCAGTTGATCTGCGAAAGCGGGATCACACCGGCTTTATTCAAGCCCTTGGCCACTCCTTTGATCAGGGGGTACGCATTGTTATGACCACCCCCGATAACGATCGGTATCTTTTTGGAGGAAGCGATCACTTTGACCAGGTTTTCCACTTCATCGTCAATGATATTGATCGCATGCCGGTATGCATTAATTTTTTCTTCCTCGTTATACGCGTTGTTCTCGATCAGGAATTTGAGGTCGCCGAAATCAAAACGGCCCAGCAGCAGGATATCCTCGCCCGTCAGGAAATCGTTGCTTTGCACATTGAGAAAAGCGGACAGGAACGATAACCAGACGCTGTCGGTTCCGCCGATGCCGTAATTGGCACGTACACCAAAATCTTCCGGGATCCCGATCAGTACATACCGGGCCGGGTGATCCTGCAATACTTCGGGCCATTCATCACCGGGCTTCAGGTATTGAAGACGCTCGCCGATCCGCGTTTCAAAACGCCGTATCCGCGTGAGCGACAAAATATCTTCCTTACTGTAAAACTTGAAATGTTTCATAGATGGAAGATAGGAAATTATCATAACCGTGCGCCTTCCGCTGCAGGCAATTCAGTATTTTGCAGGCATGAAAAAAATCACCTGGTTCTGTCTTTTGTTTGCCCCGGCAATCTTCCTGGCCTGCAACAGCAACGATGCTTCTTCCGCGTCGGAAGCAACCCGACCCCGGGCACCCGTTCCGAACGTTGAAACAGACACCTTGAAAAACAGGATACAGGATGCGATCCGGGAACTATCCATCGCTGACCTTAAAACCGGTGGTTTCAGTATTGAGTACCTGGTGGTAGACAGCTTGTCCTACAAACCCGCTTCGCTGAAAACCTATTACCGGTACCGCAACGAGCAACTCGAACGATCAAGGGAGGAGTACAGGAATATTACACGCAAACTCATACAATCGGGCACGCCGGTGAATATGGATAAATACCGGGAAGATTCGCTGAAGAGTGATAAAGCAGCGGCTACCCTGCAAACACTGATCGCAACATCCGACACGCTTCTTTCGTTGTATGAAGTACATTATCACATCAACGCCAGAACAAATACAACCCCCTATAATACGAGCTACACAAAATTTCTTTTCAGCAAAGACCTGAAGGAAGTACGCATGCAATTCGGCGGACAACAAAAATGAAATGACATTTCACTGACAAAGCTTTTTTTATTTTCAAACAGCATTAACAGCTTTGAAAATAAAATCATTTTGGTTGGTATAGTATTTGTTAAAGGCGGGGCCATGAAAAAGAAAATCATAATCCCAGCAAGTTTATTTTTACTCGGTCTTATTTCTTCCGCAACAACCCATGCGCAGAACCGGGGCTCCAACGCTTCTTTTAAAAAAGGCAGCGTGAGTTTTAATGCCGGCATCGGCTCCGGCACGGAGTACAAAAGTGATTATTACAATGCGGGCCTTGGCACCAAAGGAGCGCTTGAATTCGGCTTGTGGCAAGCCGGGCCGGGTGTGATCAGCTTAGGTCTTGAAGCCGGCGCTTCTTTCTCTAACGGAGGTTATTACAACGATTACAAAACAAGTACGGTGGTGGTTGCCGGACGTTCTGCCTGGCACAACGGCTGGAATGTACGCAACCTTGACACCTACGCGGGCCTTTCCGCAGGTATCGGATTTCACCAGTACAGGTATTCCAACAACGGAAAAATAAAGCAGGATGAAGTGATCCCGGTATTCGGCGGATTCATCGGGGCTTCTTACTTTATCACACCTTCTTTTGGTTTGAACATAGAGGCCGGCTACGACATAACCCAGATACAGGGCGGCATTATTATCAAACTGAAATAAGCTTTCTTATTTTTGCCGCATGCCGGCAAAAGCGCTTATCCCCCAACTTCTTTTTACAGGCGATGCATTCCTGGAAGATCATGCCGTTTTGGTTGAAGACGGAATGATCCGGGATGTATTGCCTGTTTCTATGCTACCGGTCGGAATACAGCGGGATGCCTATCCCGATTCGTTGCTGGTACCGGCATTCATCGATCTGCAGATCTACGGCGCTTCCGGAAAACTGCTGGCTGTTTTTCCCCACACCGATTCACTACATGCGCTGAATCAATTCTGCAACGATGGCGGAGCCGCCTTCTGTATGCCAACGGTAGCCACCAATGAAACATCGGTTTTTTTACAATGCATCGATGCGGTGCGTGATTATTGGCAGCAAGGGGGAAAAGGAATACTGGGTCTGCACATCGAAGGGCCCTGGATCAATAAGGCAAAACGGGGGGCACACATCGAATCGCTTATACACGCTCCCGCAACCGATGAAGTACGATCTTTATTGGATTATGGTAAAGGAGTGATCAGGATCATTACCCTGGCCCCGGAGGTATGCAGCCAGGAAGTGATCGATCTGATCCTTTCGTACGGCGTTACGATCTTCGCCGGTCACAGCAACGCAAGCTATGAAGAAGCGATGCACTCGTTCGGCAAAGGCGTATCAGCCGTAACACACCTGTATAACGCGATGAGTCCTCTCCAGCACCGCATGCCCGGCCTGGTAGGCGCCGCATTCGATCATCCCTCGGTGATGGCAAGCATCATTGCCGATGGTCATCATGTTGATTTCGCGGCGATCCGTATCGCTAAAAAGATCATGGGCGATCGTTTGTTCGCGATCACCGATGCCGTAACGCAAACATCGGCCGGGTACTACAAGCATCAATTCGCGGGAGATAAGTATACCGCCGGCGGCATACTAAGCGGCTCGGCCCTGACGATGCACCAGGCATATCTAAACCTCGTATCACATACCGGCATCGGCCAGGCTGAGGCGTTGCGTATGTGCAGCCTGTACCCGGCACAGCTGATGAACATGGATGACAGGTTGGGAAGGATCAGGGAAGGCTATGAAGCAAAACTGGCAGTGATCTCTTCAGGTTCCGGAAGCGCAACCATAAAGATGATTTCATGATTTACAACTTCTTATTGCTTCACAAGCTTCGCTGTGTTTGATCGGCCATCTTTGCTGATTCCATATAACCAATAAGTACCTGGTGCTAAACTACCGGCTTCAATTGAAATACTGTTCACCCCCTGCAGCACTTTCAATTGCCTGCGCATCATTAACCTGCCCGCCATATCCCTGATCCCGATTTCCACCTGCCGTGCCTTATCTGCCGCCACCTGCATGTTTATCAATGATCCATTGACGGGATTGGGAATCACACTGATAAAAAGCGCCGGCGCATGATCAGCCTGAAGCAATACAACCGATGAATAAACCGGGGCAACCCCGGTTTGTGCGATCTTTAACCGGTAGTAATTCTTTTTTGATGATGCAGCATTGTCTGTGTAGTCAAACAGCGTCCTGCAATCAGCAGCCGATACATTACCGATCGCTTCAAAATGAATACCATCAATACTCCGTTCAATATGAAATACAACCGGGCTTTGACAAACCGCCTCCCATTGTAATTTATTTGCGGTACCATCTCTCCTTCCTGAGAACATTTTTAATTTTACCGGCAAAATTTCTGTGAGTAATTTATTGGCAAAATAAAAACTGGAGAAACTGGCTACATTCACCTGCAGATAATAATCGGAATTATAAGTACCGGTGGTTGCTGTAAGCGGCAAAGCAATAAGAGAACCAATCGTTGAGCAGGCATCGTCATTTTTAAATACATCCACCTCATTAATAGATGCCACACCGCTTGGCTGGCCCATTGAGTTGATTGCCGTTCTTAAGGAGTCCAGTTCACTTTTCTTGATGTATATGCGTACGCTCACATTTCCGCTGGCCGGCTGTGTTTGCGGCGTGATGGTAATATTCCGGTTGAGATAAAGGCGATTGCTACCATCTTCCCGGCAGGCGCCGTTTTTAGTATACAAAGAACTACTTACGATCCCTAAATTATTTCCATTGGCATTTATTTCCGCAGCAATATCTCCCAGGTTGTCTACTATGGGTACCCAGGTATTGTTATTGGTCGCATCAATGGTAATAGTCGGCAGTATTTCGCAGGAAGTGAGATTGCCTTTGGCCACAGGCGCCTGAACAATTGTAAGACCATTTCCATACATGGGTGTTTTTCCATCTGTGCCTGTAAAGTTCTTTTTTACCGTGTATATATTTGTAACAGGATCCCATTCAAAGATCACTCCCATAAAATTAGCGCCTCCGTTAGAAGTCATTCCATAAAACTTTCCATTGCTTAACAGTAAGGTTCCGTAAGGAAGTGAACCGGTGGCGTTGATGAGGTTGACACGGACTGTATGCGTATTGGTAACCGGATCCCATTCAAAGATGGTTCCTGCACTATTCGCCCCGCCGCCATACGTCATGCCATACAATTTCCCTCCATACTCCGTCAAGTTTCCATGAGGATTTCTGCCATTCGTAGTATTAAAACTGATCCTCGCTGTGGCTATATTGGTAACCGGGTCCCATTCATAGATGGTTCCTGCGCCATTTGCCCCGCATTCGTACGACATCCCATAAAATTTACCGGCATACTGTATGAAGCCGCCATAAGAATAACAACCGAGGGCCCCACTAAAATTCACCTTCTTCGTGAAAACATTTGTAACAGGGTCCCATTCATAAATTACGCCTTGTCCGTTTCCTCCCTGCCGGGTAACCCCATAAAATTTATTGTTGTATAAAACCATTCCGCTCCAGGGCTCCGTACCATTTGTAGTGCCGAAATCGAATTTCTTGGTATAAATATTTGTGGCAGGATCCCACTCAAAGATGGTACCCCAGCCAAAGATGCCGCCCAGTCTTTGCGTCCCATACAGCTTTGTTCCAAACTGGACGACATTATTGCCGGTAGGACTGTACCCGGTGGCATTACCGAGGTCTATCTTCTTTGTATATGCGTTGCTGTCAAGGTCCCACTCAAACATTACACCCTGGGCAGTACTTCCACCTTCATTTGTCATACCATATAATTTCCGCCCTATAGACGTCAAGCCTCCTTGCGACCATCTGCCATCTGAATATAAAAGGTCAATTTTTTTAGTATACACTTTTGTAACGGAGTCCCACTCAAAGATCACCCCCTGGCCGTTTATGCCGCCTGACTGTGTCATTCCATAAAATTTTCCGGCACTCAGTGTTAAACTCCCGTTTGGCCATCTTCCATTTGCAATATTAAAATCAAATTCTTTGGTGTACACATTGGTAAGGGGATCCCATTCAAAAATCACCCCGGCGCTGCTGGCGCCGCAATCCCTGACCATTCCATAGAATTTCCCGTTGCTCAATGCCAGACTTCCCAGGGGATTACATCCGTTTGCAAAACTGAAATCTATTTTTTTGGTGTACCCATTGGTAACCGGGTCCCATTCAAAGATTACTCCCATATTATTACTACCTCCGCTCGGGGTCATTCCATAAAGTTTACCGGCATAATAAACTAAACTGCCCCAGGGAGTTCTTCCGGTTGCAAGGGTCAGGTCAATTTTTTTGCTGTATACATTGGTTACCGGATCCCACTCAAAAATCACTCCCTCGTTGTTACTTCCTCCATTTTGAGTCAGGCCATAAAACTTTCCGGCGATTAACGTTAAACTGCCTGATGGGTTACTGCCGACTGCTGTACTCAAGTC
>CAZYAT010000081.1:0-6729 GCA_964645235.1 uncultured Ferruginibacter sp.
CCGAGGTGGGCTTTACACCGGCCGCACATCACCTCTGTTCGTTTCATGCCATAGCTGTTATCCGGGGCATAAATGATGCTTCCCTTGCTGATGGGCTCAAAAAAACTGGGCCAGCCACAACTGCTTTCAAACTTACCGTTGCTTCTGAAAAGGGGGTTGCCACAGGCCGCACAATGATACGTACCGGTGTCTTTATGGTCCCAGAACTTTCCTGTAAACGCCCTTTCAGTACCCTTTTCCCGGGCAATATGATATACATCTGCGGGCAATACTTTTTTCCATTCTGCATCAGGCATATCAAGATGAGAAGTGTCTGTGTTTGAATAAACGGGATTGATCGGTTTTTGGCTGTCCATAACTACTGCTTGTTTTACTTGCTTAACAGAACCGCTCCTGCAGCTGGTTAACAGGGCCGCAAAAACGAGTATTGTATAAAAAAGAGGCTTCATTTATTGTAACAAATTTCGGTATTAATGTTTGTACATGTACGAAAAGAAGATATTTTAAGATTTTGAAGCGATAAAGCCGCTTGTTAAAGAATAATTAAAGCACGATCGTTATATTTGCTATCTTCAATACCCAGCAACCAATATGTTCAATCTTATATTATTTGGTCCTCCCGGCAGTGGAAAGGGAACGCAAAGCGAAAAACTGATTGCCAAATACGGCCTGAAACACCTGAGCACCGGAGATTTGCTTCGCAGCGAGATCAGCAGGCAAACACCACTCGGGAAAGAGGCGCAGAGTTTCATGGATAAGGGCCAGCTGGTACCCGACGAGGTGGTAATCGGTATGATCAGCTCTGCCCTGGACGCCAACCCCAATGCAAAAGGGTTTTTGTTCGACGGATTTCCCCGTACTGCTGCACAGGCCGAGGCCTTGGATAAATTACTGGAATTGAAAGAGGCCCCAATTGTTGTTATGCTCGCCCTGGAAGTGAGTGAAGATGAACTGATCAAGCGATTATTAAAAAGGGGAGAGACAAGCGGGCGCAGCGACGATACGAACGAAAGCGTGATCAGGGCCAGGATCACCGAATACCATAATAAAACCGCCGTGGTGGCAGAGTACTATAAAAAATTCGATAAGGTGGAAATGGTAAAAGGCGAAGGGACCATCGAAGAGATATTCAACAGGCTTTGCGGGGAAATAGACAAACGTGCCTGATCTTCGTCCATCAAGTCATAACAGAAAGCACCTGGTACCGGGTGTTTTTTTTGTTTTACTTTGCCGTGTAAACGATTGCTATGGATGCTGAAAAATTCGATTTCATTAGAACCAGGTTCACCCCACTTGTAAAGACATTGCCCGCCGATGCCATTGGGAAATGGGGGAAGATGAACGGGCAACAGATGGCGGAGCATGTAACAGCTTTCTTCGATGTTTCTGCTGAGAAACTAAGATTTCCCCTGGTAACCCCCGTTGAACACCTGCCCAAATTCAAAGAGTTCCTGTTGAGCGATAAACAATTCAGGGAAAATACAAAAGCACCCTCCAGCGTGATTGGTGAAGACGCCCTGCCACTTCGTTATGCAACCATGAACGATGCTATTGATAAATTGGAGGAAGCGATCAATGGTTTTATAGAATATTTCAGGAATGACCCGGAAAAGAAAACCCTTCACCCGGTTTTTGGCGAATTGAATTTTGAAGAATGGATCTTATTACACTATAAACACACAACACACCACAGCCGCCAGTTCGGGCTGCTCTGACCTTAAATTTTATAAACACCAGGATAATGAAACTTGAGAATTATGTGACCGGAAGCTGGATAACCGGAGACGGGGATGGGCAACCGCTGTTCAATGCAGTGACAGGCGAAACAATCGCTTCTGCTACAACAAAGGGCCTCGACTTTAAAAAAATACTGGAATACGGGAGAGAAGTAGGAAACCCGGCGTTGCGAAAAATGACTTTTCATGAGCGAGGCAACATGCTGAAAGCGCTGGCCCTGCACCTGCGTAAACACCTGCCCGCTTTTTACGAGATGAGCTATAAAACAGGCGCAACAAAGGCCGATAGCTGGGTGGATATTGAAGGCGGTATCGGGAACCTGTTTGCCAATGCATCACTCCGCCGCAAGTTTCCCAACGAGGTCTTTTGCGTGGACGGCGATAGCCACAACCTGAGTAAGAACAATACGTTCCTGGGAACGCATATACTGGTACCAAAAGATGGTGTGGCCATTCATATCAACGCATTCAATTTTCCAATATGGGGAATGCTCGAAAAGATCGCCGTCAACTTACTGGCTGGCATGCCTGCTATTGTGAAGCCCGCAACCATCACCAGCTACCTGACAGAATCCGTTGTAAAAGAGATCATCGCTTCCGGGATCTTGCCCGAAGGGTCTTTACAATTGATCTGCGGCGGCGCCGGCGATATGCTCGATCATGTTTCCTCACAGGATGTGGTTACTTTCACCGGTTCCGCATCCACCGGGTTGTTGTTGAAATCGAATCAGAGGGTATTGAAAGAGAACGTTCCTTTCAATATGGAGGCCGATTCACTCAATTGTATTGTGCTGGGAGAAGATGTTACCACAGAAAAACCCGAGTGGGATATATTTATCAAGGAGGTAAGGAAAGAAATGACCCTAAAAGCCGGGCAACGCTGTACAGGTATCCGCCGCATCTTTGTGCCGGAGAACAAGATGGAAGAAGTCTGGAAAGCGATCTCTGCTTCTTTGTCACAAACCTTGATCGGGAACCCGCTGAATGAAAAGGTGCGGATGGGCTCTCTTGCCGGTCAAACACAACGAAGGGAAGTGAAAGAACAGGTACAAAAACTATTGGCCTCTTCTCAAATCATCTATGGCACATTGGATAGTGTGGACGTGATAGATGCGGATGCAGATAAAGGGGCATTCATGTCACCCGTTTTACTCATGAATGAAAAACCGTTCGCGGCAAAAGAAGTACATGAAGTGGAGGCGTTTGGCCCGGTAAGTACGATCATGCCTTATAAAACAAGTGATGAAGCGATCGCACTGAGCAAGCTCGGAAAAGGAAGTCTTTGTTCAACGATCGTTACGGCTGATTATAAAACCGCACAACATTATGTGATCGGCGCAGCAACACACCATGGAAGGATCTTGATTCTTAATAACGAATGCGCAAAAGAAAGCACGGGACACGGTTCGCCGCTGCCCCTATTGGTGCATGGTGGCCCGGGGCGGGCCGGCGGAGGAGAAGAAATGGGTGGCCTCCGCGGGGTAAAGCATTATTTACAGCGAACTGCACTGCAGGGGTCTCCCACCACGATCACGGCCATCACCAATGTTTACCAACAGTATGCGGCAGGCAAGGATCCCGGAAAACACCCATTCCGGAAATATTTTGAAGAACTACAGATCGGTGATCAGATAGTCACCGAAAAAAGAAGAATCACCTCAGAGGACATCGACCGCTTCGCCGACCTGAGCGGGGATCATTTCTATGCCCACATTAAAACCACCAACTTTGAGGGCACCATGTTCGAACAACAGGTGGCTCACGGATATTTCGTCATGAGCATTGCGGCCGGGTTGTTTGTTGACAGCTATGAAAAGAATCCTGTTCTGCTGAACTATGGCATCGACGAACTTCGTTTTACAAAACCGGTTTATCCGGGGGCCGAAATACACATTCGCTTTACCTGCAAAGAGAAATTGCCGAATGATAAAAGGGTTGTTGAAAAACCGGAAGATTTCAAACGGGGGGATGATATCGATAAGGGTATTGTGAAATGGCTGGTGGAGATGATCGACGGGTCAAACGAGATCACCGGCGTTGCCACCATCTTAACGATGGTTCAACGGAAAGAACAATAAGGGCCATTGCCGGGAAAATTAATGAAGGCTGCAGATCATTTATTCACCAGCCTTTTTAATTCGTCTATTTGCTTTTGTTGTTCTTTGATGCTTTCAATAAGAACAGGGATCAGCCCGATGTAGTTTACGCTGAGTTCACCCTTTTCATTTTCTTTCACCAATTCCGGGTATATACTTTTTATTTCCTGGGCCAATACGCCCACCTGTATACCACGGTCCCGGTTCTTATCCTTCCAATGGTAGGTATAGCCATTCAGTTGTAAGATATTTTGCAAACTGTGGTCGATTAGCCTGATATCTTCTTTCAACCGGGCATCGCTGCTTTGTGTAAGCGTACCTGCCAGAACAGCATTGCCATCTCCTTTTACACGGAATAGCTCATTGGAAGAAACGGAAGTGTTGCCTGCATAAAACACATGATCGGCAAAGGTTGCACTTACCTGGTAACGAAGTTCAGCAGTGTTTATACCAAAGCCATAATACTGATGGTCGTTATTGCTTCCTTCAAATAGTACAATCTTCCTGTTTGTATACAGGTTTGACATTTGCAGCTCCCCATTTGGCGAAGAGGTTCCGATGCCAACATTTCCCGAATTGGTTATTGTAACCCTGTTGTTGTTGTTGGTTATCAGCTGGAGATTGCCTGTTCCGGTCAGGGAAGCGATGTGCAAATCGCCACTGGCAACACCCATGTATGCCAGTTCGGCGTTTGTGAAATAATCGAAAATGGAGATACCCGGCTTGGCAACCGAAGAGGCGTAATTCGTTTGAATATTAAGCACACTGCTGGTAACCGGCACCGGTGGAATATGACCCATGCTGATGATGCCGTTTTCCATCATTATAGTTGGCTGATTAAACCCATGTATCGGGTCTTCACCAACACCGAAGTAAATGGCCCGGTCGGTTGAGTTAGCACTACCGGCATCGGCATAATTCCAGATGTAACTTTTCCAGGTACCCGGAGTTGTCCGGTCAAGACCAATAAAGAATCCATTTTCGAGGTTACTTCCGCTTTGACTGGGATAGGTAATGCGCATACCATTCTTAATACTGTTGAGATTGGCAGCCGCAAATTGCGACATAGAATGTATATCCAGGGCATACTGTGGGTTTCGCTGACAGATACCCTGGCCACCGCCGGTGATGTTAAAGGCGGGTAAACTAAGGGTGCTGCTGTATAAATCTAGGCCCATGCGTATCGCACCATTGATGTTGTTTTCGTGATTCCAGATAAGCGATTCGGTAACCAATGCCGGATCGTGGCCGATCACCAAGCCCTTATCAAGATTACTGCTGTTGATATTGAAAGCCGATTTTGCGATCAGGCGCAAACCCTGTATTGCCGTATTGTTGAAGATCTCAGAAGTCCGGAGGTCCAGCGAATATTCGGGATCATGGTTATAAATACCGATGCGACCACCGGTAGCAAACTGTTTTAAACGCAGGAGCTCGTTACCTCCAGCCACAAAAGAGACGTCTTTTGCATCCGGCGTGCCGAAATACATATCCCCGGGAAGGATACCTGTATTATTAGAAGCGGCGGGCGGTGTGGTGTTGGTGTTGCCGTATCGACTCCAGAAGCTGGAATCGCTGTTCGACTTAGCGGCCAGCCAGTTCCATTTATTGTATTGGTAGTAATAGAACCCTACGCTGTCGGGACCGGTTTGGTAGATCAGCAGCCCAGCTGCCGGAGAAGCGATGGCATCCCGCTGGGTTTTTGTCAACCGGGGAATCAATAAACCCTTGCTGGTGCTTTTTACATCCAACAGGGCGCTGGCGTTGGCGGTACTTCCGTCTGTGTTGATGGCGACCGATTGTGCATTTACAGCATTGATGGCAGCAACGAACAGCAGGAAAGGGAGGATTTGTTTCATGGTTCCATTTTTAAATGGGTTGATGAATAGAATTATTTGAAATGAGCAGCAAAAAGCGGCTGCCCATTTCCGGAAACAGGCATTATAAAAGAAGGCTTGTACTCGGTATGGTTAAGTGAAATTAGTAAAAGACTTTAATAGATGCACCCTTGATTTCGGGGAAAAAATGAGAAATTTGCAATATCCAGTCACACAAAAGCTTGTTTTATGAATACCGGGGCATACGTAAGATCACATATTGAACACGGCATTAACACCATTGAGTTTTTTCACCCGCAAAGCAACAGCCTGCCTGGAAAAATTTTGGAAGAGCTGGCTCATGAAATTCATTTTGCCGGAACACACGATGAAACAAAAGTGATCATCCTGAAAAGCGGAGGTGACAAAACGTTTTGCTCAGGCGCCAGCTTTGATGAACTGATATCCATTAAAACAGAATCGGAAGGGATGAAATTTTTCAGCGGCTTTGCCAATGTCATCAACGCCATGCGCCGCTGCCCTAAGTTCATCATCGGACGCATCCAGGGAAAATGTGTGGGAGGCGGAGTGGGGCTGGCTGCATCGGTTGATTATGCGATTGCAACAACCAGGGCAGAGATCAAGCTTAGCGAATTGGCGGTGGGCATCGGGCCTTTTGTTGTAGGCCCTGCGGTGGAAAGAAAGATCGGGACCTCCGGCTTCAGTGCATTAGCCATCGATGCATCCAACTGGCGGAATACCGAGTGGGCAAGGAAGAAAGGCCTGTTCGCCGAAGTGCACGACAGTATAGAAACCTTGGATGAAGCCGTTTATAAACTGGCAACCGCTTTATCACATTCGAACCCGTCGGCTATGGCCGAAATGAAAAAGATATTCTGGAAAGGGACCGAGCACTGGGACGAACTATTAAAAGAACGTGCTGCCATCAGCGGAAGATTGGTGCTCAGCGATTTCACCCGCCATGCGATCAATAAATTCAAAGCAAAAAATTAAAGCCGGTCAAAGGTCTTCGTAAGTATATAAAGGATCGATATAAGAGCCCGGTGGCATCTCCAGCAC
>CAZYAT010000082.1:0-1002 GCA_964645235.1 uncultured Ferruginibacter sp.
GTTCGATGGCCGGTCGCTCGGCGATGATGCGTGCGTAGCGTTGTTGCGCCACGCGCAGATCACGCAACTGCTCGTAGTAGCTCAGGTGCGGAGCCACGAACCACCAGTGCACACCGAACAGGTAAATGCACAAGGGAGCCCAGATAAGGGCGCTTCCCACGATCGGGACCATCGAAAAAACACCGGTCAAAAATCCCCACAGGGCAAAATCTTTCACGCCAAAAATCCAGTAACCAATCGTTGCCACCACACCCTGTATAATGGCCAATACCGGTATACCAATGGCATTGGCCCTGATCATGTTCCTGGTTTCCTGGCTCAGCATGTCAATATTTTCTTCTTTGAGCGGGATGAAGCGGTCGAGGAATTTTTCAATTTCGCGGCCGTTCACCAGCATAAAGTAGAGCAGGAAAAACATGACGGCAAAATTACTGAGAATCGAAGCAGAACTGTTGAGCAGGGAAGGAATAATCGTGGCAGCCTGTTTCTGGAATGTCAGAATGTTTTCATCGGTCATCAACTGCACACCCGTCAGCTCATAGATCTTCTGTCCAACCAAGCGGGCATCTGCCACCAGTTCCGCGGAATTATTGAGCAGGATCGATAATTCGGAAGAGATAAGACGGATGGAAAAATAAAGGGGCAGTGCAATGATCACGAGGCTTCCGAGGATGAACAGGACGGCCGTACCCGTTTTACGCCAGCGTTTTCTGATCGTGAGATAGTTGAAACTGTTGCGCAGCAGGATATAGAGGGTGATCGCCCCTAAAAAACCCGGCAGGAAGACGAACAGCTGGTTCAGTAATAAAATTGCCAGCAAAACGATCACCAGCAAGAGGATGATCTGTCGCAGGCGGTTATTGAATGTGGATGGCATAGGGGGCAAAATGCAAATGTCTGTATTTTAATCTTTCCATACCGAAACGCCTTCACTGCAGTTGGCACAGATGTCGATGTTTCGCCGGCTTTTCATCAATTCGCTGCGGAATTGCTTGTAATTGT
>CAZYAT010000082.1:1012-6699 GCA_964645235.1 uncultured Ferruginibacter sp.
AATTCAATGTCTTCTTCCTTGGCGTCTAAAACCATTTGTTTGTAATTGTCGTTGTGCCAGATCTCTTTGAAGGATTGTGTCTTCAGGTTCCCCAGTTGATGCATGGCGTCTTTATCAAAGCAGCAGGGCACCACCAGGCCATCCCAGGTGATCACATTGGCGTGCTGCAGTTTCCAGCAACGGTTCGCCAGTTTGTTCTTAGGGCTGTGTGTGCCGTCGGCATTCTTTTTATACCGGCTGAATTTATCGAGGGTGGTGATCAGGTTGTTGGGGTCGATCCCGTATTCGTATACCTGGGCCGTTTTAAAACGGACCTCATCGACACCTACTTCCCTGGCCAGCCGCTTTATATCATCGACCTGGTGCTCATTGGGTTTCACCACCAGGAACTGGAAGAATACAAACGGGGTTTTGCTTTTCAGCTCCCGCTTCCATTTCATGATGTTCCGGGCGCCCTGCAACACTTTTTCGAGGTTGCCACCGACCCGGTACTGCTCGTATACATCCTGGGTGGTTCCATCAATTGAAATGATCAGCCTGTCGAGCCCGCTTTCCACTGTTTTCCGGGCCACCTCATCGGTGAGGTAGTGGGCGTTGGTAGAAGTGGCTGTATATATCTTTTTGCTGCTTGCATACCGAACCATTTCCAGGAAGCCGGGGTTCAGGTAAGGCTCTCCCTGGAAATAAAAGATGAGGTACAGTAACTCCTGGTGGATCTCGTCGATGGTCTTCCGGAAAAAATCGTTTTGCAGCATGCCGGTAGGCCGGGTGAATTGCCGCAGGCCGCTCGGGCATTCGGGGCAACGAAGATTGCAACTGGTGGTGGGTTCAAAGGAGATGGATACGGGGTAACCCCATTGGACAGGCCGGTTAATTAACCGACTTGCATAAAAACTGGCCAGCACTTTAATGCCATTGGTAAAACGCCGGAATGTGAGTTTGCTGGCTAGATTCAAACTATCGTTCCAGTTGATTCGGGGCATGCTCAAAGGTAAGCCGGAAAGCTGGCTTGCGCTTATTCAGAAAGCCGAAATATCGGGAATCGAAACCGGTGTTTTGTACGCTGTGGAAATGCGCTTAATCGCGGCAACAGGCTTCTTCGAGGGCGGCAACAATATGTTTGTCGATGTTATCAAGCTTCATAAAGCGGGCGGGGCTAAAACTAAGGCTGTTGCTGCTGAACTTATCGTAGTTGTGGAAGAGCACATTCAAGGTGATAAAATTCATAACATAGGCCCTTGTTTCGGCGGGCAGGTACTCTTTGATATCCCAGAAACCCGGTTCACTCAGTCCCGTCTTTTTCATAGCCTCCCATACATTCCCTACGCCGCAGTTATAGCTGGCTACCATCAACAGGATATCATTATTCAGGTTGCGGCCACGGTCTTTCAGATAGCGGGCGGCGGCATGGGTGGATTTATTGAAGTTCTTCCGGTCATCCCGTCCGCTGACATGCTTCTTTACATAGATCACTTTCGCGTGTTTCCCTTTACCCACAACCTTTTTTACGCGGGCCGCGTTCCGGGGAACATATTTCAGCCCGTACTCTCTGGCCACATCGTCCATGAACTGCCAGTATCCCACCGCGCCGGCCTTCGATACGGCGTTTGCGTTGAAGGCGCTTTCGAGGGCGATAAGCATTTTCAGTTCATCGGGAAGGTTGTATTTTTTGAGAATAGCGCTGATCTTGGGAAAATACTTTTTGCCGCGGTTGTAGGTACGGATCACATAGGCCCGCCTGTTCTCGGAAAATTTCTCTATGTATTCGAGCGATTCATCTTCATTGCCGGCGAGAACAGCCGGGAAGTTGATGTTCGGTTCGGGAAGCACATCGTCTACGGCGTCTTTTTTATCGATCTGTACGGGTGTTGATTTCTTGCTGGTGTCGGTGTAGGAACCGGCCTGGGAAGCGGCGGTAATTCCCAGCGTAAAAAACAGCATCAAAACTGGCGTTGATACGGTGAATGAAGTTGTTTTTTTCTTGCCTGAACGAAAACGTAGTGTCATAGAGGATTGCAATTAAAAACGGGCTTTGGTTAGAACGGGACGCCTGACCGATTATTGCCCGTGCTTGCAAAAAGCCCTTCTTTAACAGATCGTATATAGCGGCGAATTTTCATGTGTCCGTAGTTATGCTATCGTACTTTTACCAATGGCATAGCCCGCATTGTATCGCTCAGAACCTGTTTTATTAAAACTTTTAGTGAAGCGTAAAAATTCTTTCTGCAAATTTGCCTTCTAATATTTCCTGGTTGGCAAAAAAGAAACGTTCCCTCTTTTCTATCATTTTCATACCTGCCATGCTGTTGGCCGTTGCCGCGGCTGCGGTATATTATATCGCGTATGTAGTGAACAAACCCAGGTTCGTGCGCTATGCCGCTTTTGGTATCGATATTCCTGTCAATTACGCAATCCATGGTATCGATGTAAGCCGTTACCAGTTTACCATCGATTGGGAGGCTGTAAAAGAGATGCAGGATAAGCAGGTAAAGATTGGTTTCGCGTTCATCAAAGCTACCGAGGGGTTGGGGCGGGTGGATGCCAGTTTCCGGCAGAACTGGTTCCGGGCCCGGCAGGCAAAGGTGCCACGGGGAGCATACCACTTCTTTATTTCTTCTAAAAGCGGAAAAGCGCAAGCGGAAAATTTCATTTCCACGGTTTCGCTTGCAAAAGGCGACCTGCCGCCGGTACTGGATATTGAAACGGCCAATGGCGCATCAGTCGCGGAGGTACAACAGCGGGTCAGGGACTGGTTGCAAATGATCGAAAAGTACTACAAAGTGAAACCGATCATTTATACCAATATCGACTTCTACGAGAATTTCCTGGATGGCGCCTTTGATCAGTACCCGCTATGGATCGCTCATTATCTGGTGAAGGATAAACCACGGATCAAACGCAGCTGGAGTTTCTGGCAGCACAATGAGGCAGGGCGGGTGAACGGAATAAGCGCCCTGGTTGATTTTAATGTTTTCAATGGCGACAGTGCCGCGTTCCGGAAAATGCTGGTCAGATAACGCGGCGAATAAGTATTTTTAAACAGTAAAAACGCCAACAGTATACATTATGGGGATGGAAGACAATACGAGAGAGTTCCTTGTCAGGATCATGCAAACCATCTCGCTGCTGCTGTTGTGGATGATGCTGAATGTGTTTGCCGGAATGTATAAAGGGCTGGCCTATTTTGAGGATACTCCCGGTTGGAAAAACTATGTGTATTATGTTTTATCCCTGGCATCTTTAATTGCCCTGATTCTTCACCTGAAACGAAAATGGAAACTATAATCAGCTGCTGTGATCGGCAACGATCAACCATTGGTCGTTGATTTTCCGGAACAATAACGTGAAATGCCCTGCCTGATTTCCGCTTACTATTGTAAGCTGCCATTTACCGGTGACAAAATAGTAGTCGCCGGCCAGCCTTCGTACCTGCAGGATGTCAAAGCGAAGCTTACCCATGGCCGCGGTATCGGGATATCCTCTTTTATAATTCTTTAGCGTATTCTCCCATCCATATGTCACCCCGCTCTTACCAATGAACATAAGTGAGTCGCTTCGCCAGTATCCCTGCATAAACAATTCGATATCTCCCTTGTTCCAGGCTTTGCGCTGGGTTTCCAGCAACTCCCGTATGGCTCTTTCATCTCCGGATTGTGCGAAAGCGTGGAGGCTGGTGCAAATAAAAAAACCGACGAGCAGTAGTGTTGTTTTCATACAAAAAGATTAACTGACTGAATGTTCAGACAAAGTAAGCAATAAAAGACAGTTCAATAAACCGTATCAATGTTTGTGATGTGGTGAATTGCATTTGCTCCGGTGGCAAAGTCGGTAGTTGTAGAAATGAGCGCTGATGATACAGGCCACGGCAATGAAAAGAAACAGGAGTGAAAGCCGGCCGTCGTAAAATTGTTTCAGCACAAGGAAAAGAAAGCCAATGGAAAAGATCGCTACGGGAAGAAAGGACCGGTGGTGTTTAATAAACCCATGAAACAAGGAATACGAACCGATGACAAAGGCCAGGGCAATCATGCCCCATTCAAAAAAGCCATTGTGAATGATGTTAACGCCAAAAACAGGGAGTGTTGTCGCAAGGATGGGTAACAGCGCACAGTGGATGGCACAAAGCACAGAGGTGCTGATGCCAACAGCGTCCCAGTTCATTTTTACATTCATACAAGGACAAAAATACGAAAATGCAATATTGTTGCAAAAAATAAGCTGCCTGACCTAAACCTACCCGAAGGGTTGTAAATTTGCCAAAAATGCGGTTCTTATGTCCAGGAAATTGCTGTTGTATGTTGCCTTTTTTGTGGTATTGCTGGGTGGTTTTTACCTGGCGGTATTCAGTAACTATGATTTTTCAAAATCGAATCTGCCGGTTCGTAATGATAAAGTGGGTGAATTCTCCTTTGTAAACCAGGACGGCAAGACGATTACCGAACGTGAGGTGGAAGGCAGGGTGTATGTAGCTGAATATTTCTTCACAACCTGCCGGGGCATTTGCCCGAAGATGAATGCGAATATGCGCCGGGTGTACGACGCGTTTAAGAATGAACCCGGCTTCATGATCCTGTCTCATACCTGCATGCCCGAAACAGATTCTGTACCCTTGCTGAAGGCCTATGAGGAAAAGATGGTGAATGGTATATTGATTCAGAACAATGATGGTTCTTATAAGATTAACCTGGATACGGCGCCCGTGCATAAACCTATACCGGCAAATTCGAACTGGCAATTCCTAACCGGTAACAAAGATCAACTCTATAAGATGGCCAGGCAGGCATATGGGATCGATAATGGTAAGCCCGATACCACATTACCGGTAAAAGACCAGTTCATCCATACCCAGTTCTTCGCCCTGGTGGATAAAATGGGGCGTGTGCGGGGTATGGCCTACGACGGGTTGGATAACAGCGAAGTGGATAAGCTGATTGATGACATCAAAGGCCTGTTGAAAGAAAAGATAACCACACCGCGTTTTATGAACGGGTTCAGCAACAACCCCAATTAATCAAGTATGGATCAGTTAATGGACATATTAAAAAGGAATCAGCTTAGCGTTACCGAAGGGCGGAGGAAGATACTGGAGTTGTTTCTGAAAAGTGAAGGGGCCCTGGCCCACGCCGATGTGGAGAAAAAGATAGACGCCGGCTTTGACCGTGTTACCGTATACAGAACGCTTCAGACCTTTGTAGAGAAGGGGATCATTCACAACATTCCCACCACCGACAATTCTATTTTATACGCCTTGTGCAAGGATAATTGCGAGGCCGGCCATCACCACGATAATCATGTCCATTTCATTTGCGATGTATGCGACAAAACGATCTGCCTTGAGCACGTAGCTATTCCAGAAGTAAAATTGCCCAAGGGGTACCAGCAACGGCAGGCCGACCTGGTGATCAGCGGCGTTTGCGACGACTGCCGGTGATCATTCCATTTCACTTTTTACAAACTCCATCAATACCTTGATGCGTTCCGGGCTGAAATCGAATTGCAGCCCTGCGGCTTCGTAAAGACGGGGTAATGTTTGAGTACCTCCCAGTGCCAGGGCCTTGCAGTAGTTGTCCAGCGCCTTTTGTTTGTTTTGCCTGAATTGCATCCACATTCCGATGGCGCCCAATTGTGCGATGCCGTACTCGATGTAATAAAATGGAACTTCAAAAAGATGCAGTTGTTTTTGCCAG
>CAZYAT010000083.1:0-6656 GCA_964645235.1 uncultured Ferruginibacter sp.
TTGCTGGTACACATTTCAGCCACATTCTGCTTCTGCTGCCAGGGCGATTTCCTGAGGGGATTTAATATTCAGGTAATATCCGGTTAATACTCCAGTTACATTACAGCTGTTCCTTTGTAAAACATCTGTAAATGAAAACGGTATTATCTCTTGCCTTTTTATTTTTGGCCACATTGTGTTTTTCACAACCTGCAAATCCTCCCAATATTTTCATCATCACCACCGATGGTTTTCGCTGGCAGGAAATATTCACAGGCGCTGATTCTGCCATAATCAGCAACCCGGCGTATGTAAAAGATACCGCTGTACTCAAACAATTGTATTGGGACAATGAGATAAATGCAAGAAGAAGATTACTTATGCCCTTTGTATGGAGTATTATCGAAAAGAAAGGTTCGCTGTACGGGAACAGGTATTATGGCAACAAAGTGTCTGTGGCCAATCCATATCGGCTCTCCTACGCAGGTTATAACGAAATACTCACCGGTTATGCCGACCCCTTTTTGGTTACGAACCGCCGCAATCTGAACCGCAATAGCAACATTCTGGAATTTTTAAATGGTTTGTCGGAGTACAAAAATAAAGTAGCGGCATTTGCAAGCTGGAATCTGTTTGATTATATTTTGAATAATAAGAAAGGAACCATTTTCCTGAACAACGGATACCAACAACTCACTCATGATTCACTCACTGGCAATGAAATATTATTGAATGCCATTCAACAGGTTTCTATAAATAATATACAAAACACAAGAAATGACATGCTCACTTTTGTGGCTGCACAGGAATACATACAGGCCAGGCATCCCAAAGTGGTATTCATCGGCTTTGGCGAAACTGATGAATATGCTCACGGTAACAATTACGATGGCTACCTGCAAAGCGCTCACCTGTTCGACGAATACCTTGCCCGGTTCTGGTATTTCGTAAACAGCGATCCTTTTTATAAGAACAATACCTACTTTATCATCACCACCGACCATGGCCGGGGAGAAAGGCCCGGTTTATGGAACAGGCATGGCATATTTATATCCGGAAGCGCTGAGAGCTGGTTAATGGCAATGGGGCCAGGGCTTGAACCAAGGGGCGAAGTAAAATCCAGGAATGAGATCTTCAGCAATCAATTGGCGCAAACCATTGCCGGTTTGCTAGGCCACAGCTTTTCGGCTTTTCAACCGGTGGCCGATGCGGCATTGCTTACCTCTGTTACCACAAAATAAAAGCCCCACTTAAAAGCGGGGCTGACTTACTATCCCAATTACTAACCAAGAAAGAACTGCAAACCAAAAATAGAAGCGCTGTTTTAAAATAAAGTAAAGCCCGGGTTAAGCAATCATTATATCATTCCTTTTTTCGTAATCCCCGGTTTCAACTGATGCAGTTATGATGTTCTCCAAAAACCGGCTGTACCATTTGCCCGAACTCTTTATTGTTCGTTTCTGTGTTTTAAAATCTACGTTCACCAGTCCAAACTTCGGGTAAAACCCTTCGGCCCATTCAAAATTGTCCATCAGCGTCCACACAAAATACCCGTTCACTTTTATTCCTTCTTTTTTGGCAATCAGCACCTGGGCAATATGGTCCTGCAAAAATTTCACCCGTTTAAAATCATCAATCCTGTCTTCTTCAAACACATCGTTGAATGCTGCTCCGTTTTCAGTTACAATGATCTCCTTCACGCCGGGGTAACTGCTGAATCGCTTTAATGCTTCATAAATACTGGGCGGATATATCTCCCAGTCCATCAATGTATGCTCTACATTTCTTTTGCTGGCCTTAATGATCTTTGCTCTTACAAAAGGCATCAGCGGAGCATGGCTAACCATTTCCCGGGTATAATTCTGCAGGCCGATAAAATCCATATCGAATGCCAGCATTTTTTCATCATGCGGATACATGAATCGTTCGATACGTTCCATGATCTTTAATTTTTTTGTGGGATAGCCCATGCCCAGTAGTGGTTCAATAAATGTATGGTTGAGTAATGCATCCACTTTTATAGCAGCTTTAATATCTCTTTCTTCCTGCCGGCGATAAGGTTCGATATGTGAGTAGGAAAAAGTGGTGCCTATTTTACAATCATGCCGCAATGATCGGATGATCCTTCCACCTTCGGCCTGGCATAATGCTGCATGATGTGCCGCCGCTAAAAAACTGCTCAATCCTTTTTTGCCCGGTGCATGCACACCTAAAAAATATCCTGCTCCTGTAAATACCATGGGCTCATTCAATATCATCCAGTGTTTCACCCGGTCGCCAAAATGTTTTATGCAACAGTCAACATAATAACTGAACCAGTGTATCACTTCCCTGTTTGTCCAGCCACCTTTTTGTTGCAAAGCCAGAGGAAGGTCCCAGTGATATAATGTTATCCATGGCTCAATACCCAGCTCTAGGCAGAAATTGATCATGCGGTTATAAAAATCTATCCCTTTATGATTGACTGCACCAACACCATGAGGAAGAATACGGCTCCAGGAAACAGAGAACCTGTAATTAGAGATATTGAGTTTGTAGATAAGGCTGATATCCTCTGCATAGCGATGATAGGAATCACATGCCGTATTTCCATTCTCGCCATTAAGTATCTTTTTTCCTTTTTGGGTGAAATGATCCCAGATGGACGGGCCCTTGCCATCAATATTATGTGCACCCTCTACCTGGTAGGCTGCTGTGGAAACGCCCCACCTGAAATCTTCTCCGAAATCATTCTTTGTAAAGAGCATTCTTAATACGTGATTTTATTCAATATTTTTCCCAGGCTTTTTTCTTTCAGCTTCTTCACAGAAGAAATACCATTAGCTAACTTTGTATTTTTGACCTCAGTTTCGCTGCCATGCTTTTTGATGATCATGTTGATGATCCTTTCGGTGCTGTTGGGATAATTAACGAGTATAGTTTGTTTATCCACTATCCAGTCCTTTATTTTCTCCAGGTGTTTTTTCTTCAGGCTTTTAATGACGGGCACGCCCATTGTTTTTAGCGCCACTGCATTACATTGCTGTTCGTATTGCCCCTTCATGGGTATGGCCATTAACTTCTTTTTTAAAAACAATGCTTCGGCTGGTGTTTCAAAACCAGCGCCGCATAAAATACCTGTGCAGTTTATGAAACTCTCAATAAAGTCGTTATTGTTCACCGGCTTGATATGAATATTCCTCTCTTTATACTCCTTTTTTGAATGTTTACTGAATACCTGCCATTGAACATTTTTTATTTCGCCCAGCACTTTAATGATTCGTTTATCGCTGTAAGCCGGAAGGTAAACCGTATAATGTCCTTTATTATCCGGTTTAGCTTCTCTTACCTGGCTGCGTATGACCGGCGTAAAAATATTTTTATCGTAAGCGCCAAAATGAAAACCATAAGCTTCGCTTACGGGAGCATAATTGTTAAGTACGGCTTTTCCCACCACATCCTTCTTCTTTGGTTTAGGCGAGTTTTTATTAATAACTGCCGCCTGGTGGCTCAACCCTATGCAGGGTTTATGTTTCATCCTGCATGCCCATGCACTCACAGGTTCAAAATCATTTATCACCAGGTCGTATTCTTCAACAGGCAGGCTTTTAATTTCTTTATACAGTTGCTTTAGATTACTCTTCTGGTATGTTTTAATAAGGTCGATGCCGCCCTTCTTACCAAAAATAAAACTGAGGCCCTTGAATTTATATTTAACAGGGTATGGTAACTCCACATCGGCCTGTATGCCACTTATCAGAATATCAAGCTCTCCTTTTTTCTGGAGGATGGGTATGATATCCCTTGCCCTACTCAGGTGGCCGTTACCTGTTCCCTGTATCGCATACAATATCTTCATCACTGTTTCAGCAAATTAAATTCTTCCACCAGATTATCGAAGAGCTGGTTATTGTTAAGTTCATCTTCCTTTTCATGCACACTCATATTCAGCATCTCTACTTCATCAAATCGGTATATTTCCCATTTGCCATCGGTATATTCCAGGGCAGTGAGGTTCTCTATCCAGTCGCCGCTATTGAGGTATACGATTTTCCCTTGTTCATTTACTATTTCCCTCATCTCCGGCTGGTGAATATGACCACAAATCACGTAATCATATTTATTACTGATTCCGATATCGGCGGCCGTTTGTTCAAAATTATTGATGAATTTCACGGCGCTTTTTACGCTGTTCTTTATTTTTTTGGACAAGGACAATTTACCTTTCCTAAATACCTTTTCCGATATGAAATTGGCGACACGGTTGACATGTATCAGTGTATCATAACCAACGGCTCCAAGTTTTGCCAGCCATTTACTGTGCTGCATCGTCACATCAAACACATCGCCATGAAAGAACCAGGCTGTCTTTCCGTTCTCCAGTTGCAATATCACTTTATTCACAATTTTGAATGATCCCATTTTGAAACCAACAAATTTCCGCAGCATCTCATCGTGGTTGCCCGTAACATAATAGATTTTTGTTCCCTTGCCCATCCAACCCATCAGTTGTTTGATCACTTTCATGTGGCTCTTTGGCCAGTAGCGTTTGCTGAATTGCCAGATGTCGATGATATCGCCGTTAAGGATTACAGTTTTGGGCTTGATCGTTTTAAGATAGAGCAGCAGTTCCTTAGCATGGCAGCCATAGGTGCCAAGGTGTACATCGGACAACACCAGAATATCCAGCTTCCTTCTTTTTATTTTATCCACTAGCGGATCTTATAAAATTTAAATGCCGGGTAAAAGGCTGAGAGCATGGGCAGAAACACCCGTATGGACAGTTCGAGAAAAAAGTAGCTCATCTTTTTCATAATGTAAGGTATTTGGGTTAGTACTGCAAAATTCCAAAAAGGCTGTAACTAAATGTTTATGTAAATATTATGTGACTGTTAATTAACTCCGTCCCGGTCAGTATGCTATCGTTGTATGAAGCATTAATCATTTGGTAACACCTGCTTAACAGACGTTTAATATTACTCAGGCAGTTTTGCAACAAGTAAAACGATAATCATGAAAAAGATAGTAGTATTTCTTATTTTAATTTCTCTTTTCACAGCGTGTAAAAAATCCGATAATGTACCCGGCGAGGTCATTGTAAATGAAGATCCCGCCACGTACAAAGAAATTGCATCGCTTAATCTGGGCGGCCTGGGTGCTGCAGAGATAACTACATTTGATCCGCAGACAAAAAGATTATTTGCTGTAAATAATGGCACCACCAACCGGATAGATGTGATTGATATTACCAACCCAGCTGCAGCCGTTCTCATACATTCGATCAACCTCAGCACCTACGGGGGTTATGTGAATAGTGTGGATGTAAACAATGGAAAATTAGCCACAGCCATTGAATCGGCCAACAAACAAAACCCTGGCAAAATAGTGATATTTAATACGGGTACTTACGCTGAAGAAAAAGTGATAAATGTGGGTGCCCTACCTGATATGGTTGTGTACAGCCCTGATGGTAAATATATTCTCAGTGCCAATGAAGGAGAGCCCGATGCTGCTTATGTAAACGACCCTGAAGGAACGGTTTCCATCATCAGTGTAGATAATAATTATAGTGTAACAACCCTAAACTTTGCTTCATTTGGTTCACAACTAGCCGCTTTAAAAACAAAAGGTTTCCGGGTATTTGGTCCAACCAATGATATTGCGAAGGATGTAGAGCCGGAGTATATTTCCATCTCATCTGATTCAAAGACGGCATGGGTTACCCTGCAGGAAAATAATGCAATCGCAGTAATTGATATTGCATCTAAAACGATCACCAAGATCTTTCCGCTTGGTTTTAAAGATTACAATGTAGCTCCCAATGCTATTGACCCAAGCGATAAGGAAGGCGGCATCAATTTCAACCCCTGGAAAGTGTCTGGCGTTTATATGCCCGATGCCATTGCGTCTCTTAACTACAACAATATTCCTTACCTGTTTACCGCTAACGAAGGCGATGCAAGAGAATATACCGGCTTCAGTGAAATAAAAAGAGTGAAAGACATTACACTGGATGCAACTGTATTCCCAAATGCGGCTGCACTGAAACAAGACATACAATTAGGAAGGCTGAATATTACCACTACCCTCGGCGATACAGATGGCGACGGAGATTTTGATGCTTTGTATAGTTTTGGCGCCCGCTCGTTCAGCGTATGGAATGGTACTACCGGCGACCTGGTATACGACAGTAAAAACGATCTGGATATAAAAGCTAAAGACCTGGGTGTTTACGACGACAACCGCAGCGATGATAAAAGCGTAGAACCCGAAGCTATAACGATTGGCAAAGTGGGTAACAAAACCATTGCATTTGTAGGAATGGAAAGGGCCGATGCTATTGCCGTGTACGATGTAACTAACCCCTTTGCACCCATGTTTATTAAAATGTTTTCAACCGGTGATGCCCCTGAAGGCGTGCTTTTTATTCCTGCATCTAAAAGCCCGATACAACAAAGCTTGTTGGTAGTAAGCAGCGAAAATGATGGGGTGATTAAGATATATAAAGCAGACAAATTATAAAACCGGATGGACTGCTATTAACAAATAAGGGGCATATGTCCCCTATCTGCTTTACAATGAATGCGATCAATCTCTCTTACTCTGTAACGTAAAACCAAATGTACTACCCACATCAATTTTACTTCGCACATGAATGGTTTGCCCGTGTGCTTCAATAATATGTTTACAAATGGATA
>CAZYAT010000084.1:0-6341 GCA_964645235.1 uncultured Ferruginibacter sp.
GCGAAGAAGATATTGTGCAGGCCCAGTTGTTTGAAATCGTGTTTGATGCCCCAGTAAAAAATGATGCCCGAACTTGACTTGGGTTGATCGAGTGTTTTGGTGGGACGTTTTACTCCCGGGATCAGTTTCTGATAACTGTTATATACATCCATATTGCTGATGACAATATCGAAACGCTCAGTGCCTTTATTGGTCCTCACGCCAACGGCTTTTTTGTTTTCGATGACGATCTCCCGTACTGGGGTTGAATAGTTGAACTGCACACCGATATCGGCGCCCAGTTCGGCCAGCGAACGGGTGATGCTCACCATGCCACCGATGGGATAGTAAGCGCCTTTCATGATCTCCACATGGGCGATCACGTTGAGCGTGGCCGGAGCCAGGTAAGGGCTGGAACCATTATAAGTGGCATAGCGGTTGAATACCTTCACCATGCGGGAGTCGCTGAATGCTTTCTGGTTCACCCCGTTCATGGTATCGAAGGCGCCGATCTTACCGAAATTGAGGAAACCACGGAACACCGGCCAGGTGAAGAAGTTCTTCAGTTTATGCAGCGAGTTCTGCAGGAAGACCTCTTCGGTGAGGTCGTATACCGTCTTTGTTTTTTCGAGATAGCGGACAATATCCTGCCTGGCTACACCCGTACGGGCCGACATCTCTTCCGAGAATTTTTCTTTGCCATGGAATGCATCGAGCAGGGTGCCGTCTTCATAAAAATAGCGGTATACCGGGTCGAGTTTGATGTAATTGAAATGGTCACGGGGGTTCTTGCCCGACATCACGAACAGTTCATCCACCAGGTGAGGCTCTGTGAATACCGAGGGCCCCATATCGAAGCGGTACCCATCCTGTTCTTCGCTGGAGCATTTACCGCCGGGGAAGGAGTTGGCCTCAAATACGGTTACTTCATATCCCTTATTGTGCATGCGGACGGCGGCTGCCAGCCCGGATACACCAGCACCGATAACGGCGCAGGTCTTCTTGTTAGCTGTCATAGTTTTAAAACTGTGGCAAAATTAAGGGTTTGCCCTTTGCCTGTTTTCAAAACGGGCCTTACTTTTATCATGTAAATAAATAACAGGGATCATGGATTTCGGACGGGTACCAGCAGAAGATCTGAACCGCATCGATTTTTCGTTGCCGGCTGATCCTGCCTTCAATAAGATGGTGTTGAAAGGGAAGGCGGTAAAAAAACCAAAAGTGTATGTTGGTTGTGCCAAATGGGGCAGAACCGAGTGGGTGGGAAAAATATACCCGCCTAAAACAAAGGAGAAGGATTTTCTTGATCATTATGTACATCATTACAACAGTATTGAACTGAACGCAACACATTATAAAGTATACGGAGAAGCCGGCATAAAAAAGTGGACAGCCAAAGCTGCAGGAATGGATTTTAAATTCTGTCCGAAAATGTACCAGGGGATCACCCACCGGGGGAGTTTAAAAGGGAAGAATTTTATCACCAATGAATTCTTCCGGGGAATCGTTGCTTTCGAGGAATACCTGGGTCCCATATTCATCCAGGTAAGTGAAACCTTTTCACCAAAGCGGAAAGACGAATTGTTTGAGTTCCTGAAATCAATGCCAACCGATCTTCAGTTCTTCATGGAAGTAAGGCATCCGGATTGGTTCAGGAAGCCTGAAATAACGGAAGAATTATTTTCAAAGTTGAAGGAGCTGAATATGGGAGCAGTGATTACCGATACGGCCGGCCGGCGGGATTGCGCACATATGTATCTTACTTTGCCAAAAACATTTATCCGTTACGTAGGCAATAGCCTTCATGGAACCGATTACACACGGATAGACGATTGGGTGAACCGGGTGAAGTATTGGTTGGGCAGGGGAGTGGAGGAATTGTATTTCTTTATGCACATGCACGATGAGGCCACCTCGCCGGAGTTGACGGTTTATCTGGTTGATAAGATGAATAAGGAGCTGGGATTGGACTTGATTAAACCAAAATTTGTTGGTATCGAGGGCCAGCAAAAAAAAATGTTCTGATCAGTGTATTTCGAAGAGTTCATTCCATCTGGTAGTGTATCTTGGGCTTCTCAATTCCTGGCGCATCTTCCAGTCGCGGGTGGTACCGCTGGCAGCGAATTTTAGGATATCGTCCCTTTGACTGAAGTTGATATTATCTATCATCTCCATCAATTTCCTGCCGCAGTTGGTGGTTTCCGGGCTAAATAAATTTCCCTGGATCGAAGAATCAGGGACGATCCCACTCAACATAACTCCTGCCTTTTTGTATAGTTGTCCCTCTTCGTATAACTCATCTACGAGTTTAACAGCTGGTTTTATAAGTTCATTTGTAAAGGAGGTAGCGGCTGGTAATCTGGTAAAGCTGCCGATGGTTCCGTGTTGCTTGAAGTTCAGCATATGGTCCTGCTCCTTGGTGACCACGAAAACACTCACCACTTTTGCCGCACTGAACTGGCGACGTAGTTTCTCTGCCGCCCTTGAAGTATAAGTTGCTACGGCTTCTTTTATGTCGCTGATATTGCCCACAGGACTTCCAAACATTCTTGTAGTGGCGATCATCTTTTTATTTATTAGCTCTTCTTCCATATCCAGTGCCGGCTCGCCTCTGAGTTCTTTGATAAGGCGAACACCAACAATTCCGCCCAGGAACTTATGTCCGAATTCTGGACTGAGATTGCTCAACTCAAATGCGGTATGAATGTTCCACCCATACTTTAGCTTGGTTGCATACTGTCTGCCAACACCCCATACATCTTCTACCGGTGTTTTTTTTAAGACATTTGTTATCTTTTCTGCGGTATCCAGTACCACCACGCATTGTGTTGCAAGCTTATCTTTTTTTGCCAGGCGGTTGGCTGCTTTACAGAGCACTTTTGTAGGCGCTATGCCAACAGATACTTTTATTCCCGTCCAACGCTCTACTTTTTCTCTTATTTTTAACCCTATGCCTTGCATGTCATTGCTGGCAAAATCTTTCAGATCCACAAAGCACTCATCTACGGAATATACTTCTACATTTTCTTTGCCTAACATAACCCGCAACGTTTCCATTACCCGCCAGCTCATATCGCCATAAAGATTATAATTCGAGGAAAAGGTTGCTACATCGTGTTTTTCAATCAGTGGCTTGGCCTGGAAATAAGGCCCAGCCATGGCTACCCCAAGTTTCTTTGCCTCATCACTGCGGGAAATGATACACCCATCATTATTACTGAGTACCACAACCGGCTTCTTATCCAGGCCAGGGAGAAAAAGGCGTTCACAGGAGCAGTAAAAATTATTACAATCGACGATGGCTTTCATTTCTGTTCGATTAGGGGATGGTTTAACCGCGACAGTAGCTTTAGGCTCTGTCGGAGGTTGATTATATATTTCCTTTAAACCGCCGTCAGAGTCTTTGACTGCTGACGGGGGATGATCATTTTTCTAACAATAAGCCTATTCGTACTTTTCTATATCTTCTTTGATGCGCTTTCTCAAATGCCGCCTTACCTCCAAACCAGTCCAATACTTTTTGAGATGATACAATATTGTTGTTGTCAGCAAGAATATCATGGTAAGAAGTAAAGGGCCATTCCCTGAAATCTTCCACGAATCCGTGCAGCTGAGGATTGTAATGACAATAATAGATCATGGATGTTATGTACGAATCATTATCCACCGACCTTCTTTCAAAAGGTGATTCAAATAAAGGGCCTGTACGTTTCATGGCTTTGTTTATTGATTGGGCATAGGAATTAAAAAAGTGTGATAGCTGTTTGGAAGGGCTCAGTTTTATGGTGCCCAATCCGTCATGCCTGACTATCTCCACATTTTCTTTTATCTGTACCAACAAATGAAAATGGTTTTTCAATAAGGCAAAGGCCAATGTTTCCATCACAGCTGAACAATAAAATGCATACTGCTTCAGAAAATAAGTATAGTTACGGGGCTCCTTAAAAATATTTTCACTATTTACGCCACGGTTATAAATATGAAAATATCCTCCAGCTTGTAACGCTTGTATTTGCATGCGCCTTATTTTCTATAAAGGTTTCATACTTTCATTTATTACCACGGGATTTTCTAACAAATTCAAAAGCTAAAAACACCTTACTTATAAGGTTCTTACTACAGCAAATACCACTCCCCACAGCATGAATTCACTGAACTCTCCGAGGTTAATCGTTTTATAGCGATCGTTCTCGGGAATCAGAAAAGCCGAACTGAAGTTCTTGTGATATCGCCTCACTATTAATTCTCCATTCAGCACAGCTACGATGATCTTCCCGCTGACCAGTTTCAGAGAACGGTCTACTACCAACACATCATTGTCGAAAATGCCAGCATCTTTCATGGCGTCGCCTTTCATGCGAAAGAAAAAAGTGGCTGGCTTGTTCCTGATCAGATGTTCATTCAGATCAATACCCCGTTCCATATAGTCGTCAGCGGCAGCGCCAAACCCCGTGGCATTGGCAGTGGTTATCTGTTGCTGCCTGTATTGCTTGCTGCCTTTATAGGCCGCACCATAGAATTCTTCCTCGTCCATAAAAATATTTTTTGCAAAGCTAAATAAATTAGTATATTTATACTAATAAAATTAGTTAAAATTTTAATCATGAAACTCACTGGAAACACTTTACCCGGTTATACGGTATATGAATATTTGCTGGTACTCCATCCGCATGAAGAGCTGTGGAATAAGGTCGTGAAAATTAAAAATGAGTTTGCGGAAAAATATAAGTCGGATCATGCCAAATGGGGTAAACCACACATTACATTGGTCAACTTTCTGCAGCATGAGATGATGCAAAGCAGGATTGTCAACCGGCTTCAAACGATCTCCATGTCCTTCCCGCCCATCAAGATCGAACTGAAGGATTACGGCAGCTTCCCCAGCCATACCATATATATAAATATCACCAGCAAGGTACCCGTGCAGGGCCTCGTGAAACAGGTACGGGCAGAAACACAAAGGCTGATGAAACTCAACGACGATAACAAACCTCACTTTATCCTCGAACCTCACCTCACCATCGCCCGTAAGCTGCAACCCTGGCAGTACGAACAGGGATGGCTCGAATACAGTCACCGACACTTCACCGGGCGCTTCATTGCCACGGATATGCTGCTGCTGCGCAGGCCGCTCGATGAAAAGAGATACGAGATCATCCAGCGCTTCGGATTCGAGAACATGCCCGTGAATACCAAGCAAGGCGATTTGTTTGCTTGAGGAGACAATCATAAAAAACCCAACAATAAACAGAAGATGGAACAGAAACTGAAACAGGACCACTATAAAGTGAATGCGGCCTCACAGGAAGAGAAAACGCAATACAAAACAGGCAGGGGCGCACAAATCAATACGAAGAACCGCTTTTTGAAGAATGAGGTAACCAGGGAACACCTCGAAGCCAGCGACGATTGGGAAGAGGCCAACAAACCCACGCAATACATAGAGACCTTTCCAAAAACGATCGTGAACAAAGTGGAAAGCCCCGATGTAGGCATGAGCTACAGCATGAACCCCTATGCCGGCTGCGAGCACGGGTGCATCTACTGCTATGCACGCAATGTGCACGAGTACTGGGGCTACAGTGCCGGCCTCGATTTTGAACAGAAGATACTGGTGAAGAAGAATGCCCCGAAGCTGTTGCGCAAATTCCTCATGCACCCGAAGTGGGACGCCACACCCATCATGCTCAGCGGCAATACCGATTGCTACCAGCCGGCCGAACAGACCTACCGCCTTACCAGGGGGTTGCTGGAAGTATGCAACGAGTTCAATCAGCCCGTAGGCATCCTCACCAAAAACTCATGGATACTCAAAGACAAGGATGTACTGCAGGAAATGGGAAGGAAGCAGATCGTATCGGCCATGGTCTCCATCACTTCCTTCAATGAAGACCTGCGCAGAACGATGGAGCCGAGAACCACCACGGCAAAGCAAAAACTGAAAGTGATCAATGAGCTCAGCAGCGCCGGCGTACGCATGGGCATCATGATGGGGCCCATGATACCCGGGCTGAATGAACACGAGATGCAGCGCATCATGAAAGCAGCTGCCGATAACGGGGCCACCTTCACCGCCTATACCTTCATCAGGCTGAACGGCGCCATCAAATTCCTGTTCCACGACTGGCTGTATAAGAATTTTCCCGACCGGGCCGATAAGGTATGGCACCTGGTGGAACAAAGCCATGATGGTAAAGTGAACGATACACGCTGGGGCGTTCGCATGCGGGGCGAAGGAAGCATTGCACAGATGGTGGCACAACAGTATAAAAAATACGGCAAGCTGTATAAGATGAATGCCGAGGAATGGAGCCTCGATCGTTCAAAGTTCTGTGTACCGGGCGGGCAAGGGAGGTTGTTTT
>CAZYAT010000085.1:0-6321 GCA_964645235.1 uncultured Ferruginibacter sp.
AACCCAGACAGACAGAATCAGAATCTGTAGTGCTACCGTTACACCATGTCCCAATGTGGAATGCAAAATTACTAAATTCCGAACCTGTTTACCTGAAGGCAGGAATGATGAACCAGCACCTGAACTGATAAATTTCATCATTCTAGATTCCGTGTTCGTTATTCCATCTCTTCCCTTGCTTTCAGTTCCTTGATCTTATCCAAAGCCCCGGCAACCACATCACACATGATCGTATACAGCGCACCTGGTATCTGGTTGGCATAAATGTGTTCCAATGCCTCATTCTCATTGGCAATGGTTAAGGTTGATATGTTTGGATTCACTTTATTGATGCCTTCTTTCAGCAACCCGATGATCTCCTCGGCAGTACGGCCACGCAGGTTTTTGTCGCAACGGATGATGATCTGGTCGAAGTATTGAGCAGAGATCTCTCCCAACTCCATGATGTCCTCATCACGCCGGTCGCCGGTACCACTGATCACGCCCACCTTGGTTTTATAGTCGAGTTTGCTTACAAAATCGCAGAGTAACTTCAGTCCATGAGGATTATGGGCAAAGTCGGCCAGGAATGTGATGTTTTTAAAGCTGAAGAAATTAAGTCTGCCTGGCGTAAGTGCTTCGCCCGGCATAAAGGTTTGCAGGCCCAATTTGATATCATCGATTGAAATATCGCGGTACAGGTAAGTGGCCAGTACAGCCGGTAAACAATTGGCGATATTGTGAACAGCTTTTCCTTCGTAAGTGAGAGGGATATCTTTTGCTGCCATGACCCGGATCTTCCAGGTACCTTTCATGATGGTCACATAGCCGTTTTCATACACACTTGCCAGTCCGCCTTCCGCACAATGTTCTTTGATCCTTGGATTGTTCTCATCCATGCTGAACAAAGCGATATTGCATTTCAGGTTATCCTTCATGGCATAAACCAGGTCATCTTCCGCATTCAATATTGCATAGCCGTGTGGGAATACCGTTTCCGGAACCACGGCCTTTACTTTGGCCATTTGCTCAACAGTATATATTCCGCCCAGGCCGATATGGTCGGCAGCCACATTGGTCACGATACCCACATCGCAATTCTGGAAGGCCAGCCCGGATTTCAGGATACCTCCACGGGCACATTCCAGCACAGCAAAATCCACGGTAGGGTCTTTCAATACAAATGTGGATGATACCGGGCCGGTGCAATCGCCTTTCATCATCAACTGGTTCTGTATATACACTCCATCACTGGTGGTATACCCGACTTTCTTTCCCGCACTTTTTGCAATGTGGGCGGTAAGCCGGGTAGTGGTTGTTTTGCCATTGGTTCCTGTAACGGCAATGATGGGTATGCGGCCAATGCTTCCTTTCGGGAAAAGCATGTCGATCACAGGTTCGGCTACATTCCGGGGCAGGCCTTCAGCCGGTTCAATGTGCATGCGGAAACCCGGCGCCGCATTTACCTCAAGGATGGCGCCACCGTTCTCGCTCACCGGTGTGCGAAGATCGGTGGCCATTACATCAATACCGCAGATGTCAAGACCGATGATCTTTGCAATGCGTTCAAACATGAAAACGTTCGCCGGGTGCACTTCATCGGTCACATCGGTGGAAGTACCCCCGGTGGATAAATTGGCTGTTGGTTTAAGCAGGATGCGTTCTCCCTTTTTCGGGACATGTTCGAGGGTAATAGCAGCATCGTCAAGCATTTTTTGGGTGAACTGGTCAACGGTGATCTGTGTGAGTACTTTTTCATGACCGTAGCCACGGCGAGGATCCTTATTTGTTTCGGCGATCAGCCATTGAATATTGTGCACGCCATCGCCGACAACAGAAGCAGGAGTTCGCAATGCCGCACAGATGAATTTATTGTTGATCACCAGGCAGCGGAAATCGAAACCGGTGATGAAGCGCTCCACGATGACACTGCGGCTGTATGTTTTGGCAGCTTCAAAGGCCTTTTGCGCCTGTTCCCGGTTGGTGATGTTGGTGGTATTGCCTTTGCCGTGGTTGCCGTCGATGGGTTTTATCACCAGGGGGTACCCGTATTTGGCGATCGCTTCATCCAACCCCGCCTCGGTACGTATCACGGTTCCTCTTGGCACGGGTATCTCGGCCGCTTCCAGCAGCATTTTTGTTTCTTCCTTATCGCAGGCAATGTCTACTGCAATGTTCGATGTGGTGGATGCGATGGTTGCACGTATCCTTTTTTGATGTACGCCATAGCCCAACTGGACCAGGCTCTGCTTGTTCAACCGGATATAGGGGATATTCCGTTTCGCTGCTTCTTCAACAATGCAACCGGTAGAAGGCCCAAGCCGGGTATCTTCACGGATCTCCCTCAATTTCTGGATGTCTTCGTCGAGATTGTAGGCACTCCCGTCGGTGAGCGCCTGTGCGATGCGGACGGATGCCTTCGCTGCATACACGCCTGCATCCTCTTCCATATAAGTGAAGCATACATAATAGACGCCTTCTTTTTCATTGGCGGTCCGGGTGCGGCCGAAACCAACATCCATGCCTGCCAATGTCTGTATCTCCAGTGCAATATGTTCGATCACATGCCCCATCCAGGTACCTTCTTCCACTCTCTGGAAGAAACCGCCCTTGGTACCTACGCTGCACCGGTGTTCGATCATACTGGGGAACATCTTTTCCAACCTCTCCCGGAACCCATCGATGGAATTGGTCGGGCGTTGCTCCATCTCTTCCAGGTCCAGCTTCATCTGGATGAGTTTTATACGGCGCACGCTCCAATAGTTGGGTCCTTTCAATACTTTGATTTCGACGATCTTCATAAAAACACTTTATAACGTTAGGAATTCGGGGAAGTAAAAACCAAAAAAGCAAGTACAGTTCCGAGTTTTGCCTATTTGTTTTGACCTGAGTGTGGAAATTAGGACAATCATCTTGCTTTGCAAAAAACAAAATTTGTACATTGTAATTCCAAAACAACGTACATGAGCAACCGCCGTTCTTTTCTTCAGAAAGCCGGATTGATGACCGCTTCGGCACTTACTGCCAACCTCTTACAAACTGCCTGGGGCCGAAACCTGGATGCAGCCCTGAAGAATGTTTCATCCGTTGCACCGGCCGACCTGGCCTCTGACGAAGAGTTCTGGTATTATGTGCAGCAGTCTTACAGTATTGCTTCCAATTTTATCAACCTGAACAACGGAGGTGTTTCCCCGGCGCCCAAAGTAGTGGCCGATGCCGTAAAACAGTATTACGACATGAGCAACGAAGGGCCTAGTTATTATATGTGGCGCATTCTCGACCAGGGCAGGGAGCCGCTTCGAAAGAACCTTGCCCAACTGGCTGGATGCAATGCTGAAGAGCTGGCACTTCAGCGAAATGCATCAGAAGCACTGGAGACCATCATATTCGGTCTTGAGCTTAAACCGGGTGATGAGGTGGTGCTCAGTAAACAGGATTATCCGAATATGATCGCTGCATGGAAGCAACGGGAAAAAAGGGAAGGAATAAAACTGGTATGGATCAACCTTGATCTGCCCAGTGAGGATGAGGGGTATTTGGTGAAACAATACACCGACGCGTTCACCAGCAAAACAAAACTGGTTCAGGTGACACATATGATCAACTGGATCGGCCAGAAAATGCCTGTGCGTAAGATCGCCGAGGCAGCGAAGAAAAAAAATATCGAGGTGCTGGTGGACGGAGCGCACACGTTTGCCCAATTTGAGTTCCTGGTACCCGATCTCAATTGCGATTATTTCGGTACCAGCCTGCACAAGTGGCTGGGCGCACCGATCGGCACGGGCATGTTGTACGTACGTAAGGAGAAGATCAAAAACGTGTGGCCGCTGTTCGGTGCCGGCGAAAAGGAGGACGAAGACATCCGCAAATTCGAACACCTCGGAACAAGGCCTTTCTTCATCGAAGAGGCAACGGATAAGGCCATCGACTTCTACGATATGATCGGCGCCAAACGAAAAGAAGAACGGTTGCTCTATTTAAAGAATTACTGGATGGAACGGGTGAAGAATATTCCGAAGGTGAACGTACATACCTCCTTTAAAAAGGAATTCGGTTGCGCCATCGGGCTGGTAAGCGTGGAAGGTAAGAAGCCATCAGACCTCGACGGATTCCTCTGGAATAATTATAAGATACACACGGTAGGCATCGAGTGGGAGAACATCAAAGGCGTTCGCATCACCCCCAATGTATATACCAGCACCAAAAACCTCGACAGGCTGGTGGAGGGGATCGGGAAGTTTGCAAAAGGATAAATTTTCCTTATTAGCTATCTGGTACAAAAAATGTTTTCATGCTGAATTACTCCTGCCAAAGCCGGTATCCATACCTGCCAAAGTTTGTCTTTCTAATGCAATATGTTCAATCACATGCCCCATCCATATCCTTCTGCAATGCGCTGAAAAAAGCCACCTCTTTCGCCTGCACTGCAGCGGTGCTCAATCATAGTCGGGAACATTTCTTCTAACCGCTCCCTGAAACCCGGGATGTTGCTGGTTGGCAAAAAAACAGTTGCGTAAAATGTTTTAGGGCAGTGCAAAGAAAGTGGCACAGGTAAAGAAAATAACTTTCCCTTCCATACCTTTTATCTTTGCTTTACTCATTTGCATTAAGGACAGTAAAGTAAAGCAGCTTTGTTTAATGATAAACCATTGAGCGGTTCACTTACGGTGATATCGGTTAAGATTCGAAAAGCTTAACAATAGTATCAATAACGTTTAAAGACAAATATGGCAAACCCGTCCAGCTTTTTTGGCCGGTATTTTTCTTCCATGTGCATGTTTTCATTTTGGGGTATCCATATAAGATAGTTATTAGGGGTTTCTAAAACAATATAACCTATCCACTGTTTTGCTTTGCTGTCATCAATTTCTTTTTCAGGTAATGGAAGCTCCTGCACTATATTTTCCAGCCTTGCAAGATCAGCAGGATTATACTTCTTTGCTGTTAAATCTTTTTCATACCAATAAGGGAAATCGCTTTTAAACATACTGTTGTTATACTGTTTAGAAAAGCTGGTAACAGTGTAAGGCCGGCTGCGGTCGAAGCTTTCAGGAGAATTGGATACTACGTTTATTTTTCCATCCCCGCTAACAGCGGCATTGCCAGGCAAAAACCTTGCACCATACACAAAATGCTGCCTGCCTCCTGCATCAGTTACATAACCCGTATAATAACCATCGCCGCGGCGAATGAGCCATTTGCCGGCAAATACCTGTTGCATTTTAGAAATTGCTTGCTTTGATGGTTTTGCGTACAAATCATTTTTATCAATTTCTGCAATTTCCAGCATGGTGCCCTCAGTTATAGCAGCTGTCTTCACAAACCTTGTCTTCATTGCCTCAATGGCTTTTCTTCTTTCGGCTGTCCGTTTTGCTTCATCAAACTTAAACCCTTCGTATGAGTACACTAATAAAGGGTCGGTGAAAAAATTACCCATAAAATTCTTAGAGGAACCATTGCTTGCCATAATATAAGTGCCTTTGCTGTTGGGCTGACTTACGGCAAACAGGCGCTTTTCTTCCAGCACTGTTATCATTTTTTCATTTCTTATCATACCATCCTGCACCACCTGTGCATGTACAGTTTTATCATCGCCATAGCCTGATTTTTTAGCAGCTTCCACATGAAAGAGTATCATGTCTTCACCGGCAGCATCTGTAATAATTGTGGTGCCCGGCAAAAAATATTTATCATGTGCAGCATATACATCATGAGGGTACAGCTCAGTACTAAAAGATTTCTTTCTGCCTGTAAGGAGTGTATTAGCATCAAACAACTGATAGCCATACTCTCCGTTTTCCAACGCACGCTGGCAAAAGAAAACCTGCAGGTCATCGCCCTTTAGTTTCATCTGCTCCATGTAAGTATTGTTTTCAGGATATTGCCACAGGGAGACCTGCTGCTGCTTTTCAAAACTGCTGCTGAATTTCCACAGGTTATAAAGCCGGTCGTCAACAACAGTTTTTACACCCTGGTCATTCTTATAAAACCTGATGGGCAATGTAAGTAAGTATATACTGCTGTTGCCGGTAATGCAGTTTACAACACGGTGCCCGTCTAAATCATGCAAAGCTTTTATAGAACTATTACTTATATTGAACAGAAAGCTTTTATTAGTTGCGCTGTTATTAAAAATCTCTTTGCAGGAACCTCCGTGCATTACAGATAATACAAACTCATTATCGTTTACCATTACCACATTATCCAGTTCCGGGTTTTCAATTTCTTTTGCTTTATAATTTTCAAAAGGCACATTGTTAGCCGTTAACAGTTTGCCATCGGCACTGATAATATAATAATACAAATCAACCGGGCACCTGCCTTCCTTCTTTGCCGAAAACC
>CAZYAT010000086.1:0-5779 GCA_964645235.1 uncultured Ferruginibacter sp.
AAGGAAGAGTTGAAAAAATTATGTGGTAAGGATGATGTGCAGATCAACATCCTCGAGATCCGTCGCCCTGAGCTGGATGCAAACATCGTGGCTGATACAATCGCCCGCCAGCTGGAAAACCGTATCAACTACAAAAGAGCCATCAAAATGTCGATCGCTTCTGCGTTGCGCATGGGTGCCGAAGGGATCAAAGTGAAAGTAGGTGGTCGTTTGGGAGGTGCTGAAATTGCCCGCAGCGAAGAGATCAAGCAGGGCCGCACACCGTTACATACCCTGCGTATGGACATCGACTATGCCAATGTATTTGCACTGACCGTATATGGAAAGATCGGTATCAAGGTTTGGATCTGTAAAGGAGAGGTACTGGGTAAGCGTGACCTGAACCCGAACATGGTAGCCGGCGGTGGCAAGGATATGGGCGAAAGGCCGGGCGGATTTGAAAGAAGAGACGACAGGAGAGGCGGCGGCGAAAGAAGGGGTGGCGGTGAAAGAAGAGGTGGTGGAAGAAGAAGCTAATAACCTGGTTTGCATGTTGTCAAACCATCAAATTATCAAATTGAACTAAGATGTTACAACCAAAAAGAACGAAACACAGAAAGACCCAGAAAGGAAGAATGAAAGGAGATACCAAACGTGGTGCAACCCTGGCATTCGGAACATTTGGTTTGAAGGCAATGGGCAGTGTGTGGATGACCAGCCGCCAGATCGAAAGTGCCCGCCAGGCATTGACAAGGCACATGAAGCGTGAAGGTAATGTTTGGATCAGGGTATTCCCGGATAAGCCTGTTACAGCCAAGCCGGCCGAAGTGAGGATGGGTAAGGGTAAAGGTAACCCGGAAGGATGGGCGGCCATCGTGCAGCCTGGAAGGATCCTGTTCGAATGCGATGGTGTTCCTGAGCAGGTAGCAAAAGAGGCGTTTGAACTGGCAGCGCAGAAACTGCCGATCCTGACCAAATTCGTGGTTCGCCGCGATTATAAAGCGTAATCCGATAAAGAAATTATCAAACTGAATAACGATGTCAAAGAAAATCGATTTTTTAAGCAGCCTGAAGGGATTGAATGAATCGGACCTGAAAGCGAAGATCGCTGAAGACGAACAGCGTCTGAAGAAGCTGTCTTTTTCACATGCCATTTCTCCGCTGGAAAACCCGCAGAGCATCCGTACGCTGAGAAGGGATATCGCCCGTTTGAAAACAGCATTAAAAAAAGTTCAATTAGGGTTTTAATCAATCCATATAAATAACAAGAACGTGGAAAGAAATTTAAGAAAAACAAAATTAGGAGTGGTATCCAGCAATAAGATGGATAAGACCATCACCGTGAGTGTTGAGCGTAAAGTAAAGCACCCGCTTTATGGAAAGTTTGTAAAGAAGTCCACCAAGTTCCATGCGCACGATGAAAAGAATGAGTGCAGTATCGGGGATACCGTTCGCATCATGGAAACAAGGCCTATGAGCAAGACAAAACGCTGGAGGTTGGTAGAGATCGTTGAAAAAGTAAAATAATAAGGCCCCTCTGACTCCCCAAAGGGGAGAACTGATCAGAACGAATGGGTGCAGGATGATCGTGGTTTTAAGAGAGCATGTGGAATACAAAAGTTGAAATAAATTAAATACCCAGCCTCCCTCTCCCTGGGAGAGGGAACGAGGGTGAGGCTTTAAAATATACAAAGATGATACAGCAAGAAAGCAGACTAAACGTAGCTGATAACAGCGGTGCCAAAGAGGTTCTTTGCATCCGTGTATTGGGCAACAGCGGACAGGATTATGCTAAGATCGGCGATAAGATCGTGGTAACCGTAAAAGATGCCATGCCTGCCGGCGGTATCAAAAAAGGCACGGTGAGCAAAGCCGTTATTGTAAGAACAACAAACAAGCTTCGCCGTAAGGACGGGTCTTACATCCGTTTCGATGACAATGCCGTGGTACTGCTGAATGCTTCCGACGAACCAAGGGGTACACGTATTTTCGGGCCTGTGGCCAGGGAACTGAGGGATAAGGGTTATATGAAGATCATTTCATTGGCGCCTGAAGTACTATAATCAAAGAAAAACATTAGTCCCGGCAGATGCCGGGATGCAAACAGAATAATAAAATGAATACAAGATTCAAACCAAAGTTCAACATCAAGAAGGGCGATTCAGTGGTGGTAATTACCGGTGAGGATAAGGACCTGAAAAAACCCCGTAAGGTGCTGGAGATTATCCTGGATAAAGGCCGTGTGCTGGTGGAAGGTGTGAACATCGTTACCAGGCATACCAAGCCAACTTCACAGAACACCAAAGGTGGTATCGTGAAGAAGGAAGCCCCGATCGCCATCAGCAATGTGATGCTGTGGGATGCAAAAGCCGGAGCTCCTACCAAAATAAAGCGTACCAGGGAAAACGGTAAACTAGTAAGAATTTCTAAAAAATCAGGAGGGGTAATAAAATAATGAGCACAACAACTAATACTCCAAGATTAGCAACCAAGTACAAATCAGAAGTTGTACCTGCGTTGATGAAAAAATTCAGTTATAAAACGGTGATGCAGACTCCCCGTCTTACCAAGATCTGTTTGAATCGTGGTGTGAACGGAGCGGTTACCGACAAGAAGCTGATCGATATTGCTATTGAGGAACTGACCACCATCACCGGTCAGAAAGCCGTAGCAACCAACTCAAAAAAGGATATCTCCAACTTCAAACTGCGTAAGAACATGCCTATTGGTGCACGGGTTACGCTGCGTGGAGTGAAGATGTATGAATTCCTCGACAGGTTGGTTTCTGTATCACTCCCCCGTGTACGCGACTTCAAGGGCATCAATGACAAATCATTCGACGGCCGCGGAAATTACACGCTGGGTGTTACCGAGCAGATCATCTTCCCAGAGATCGATATTGATAAGGTGAATAAGATCACCGGCCTCGACATCACATTTGTAACAACCGCCAATACCAACGAAGAAGCATACGAACTGCTGAGAGAGTTGGGTATGCCATTCAAAAACATCAAGAAATAATTATAGAAAACTATGGCAAAAAAATCAGTTGAAGCCAGGCAAAAAAAGCGTGAAGCGATGGTAGCCAAGTATGCCGAGAAAAAGGCAGCATTGAAGGCCGCCGGGGACTACGCTGCATTGGACTTGATCCCCAAAAACGCATCAGCGATCCGCCTGAGGAACCGCTGCCAGCTTACTGGCCGCCCAAGGGGTTATATGCGTCACTTCGGTATATCCAGGAACATGTTCCGGGATATGGCCCTTCAGGGAAAGATACCAGGCGTTGTAAAATCGAGCTGGTAAGAACCGGGTTGAGCGTTGTAAGATGAATCCGTTCAGCAAACAACCATCAACCACCATCTAACAACTATGTTGGATATCGCATTGTAAAAAATATTTAAAACAATTAACTGAAATAAAACAATGGTTACTGATCCGATAGCAGACTATTTAACCAGAATTCGTAACGCTCAGATGGCGAATCACCGCATTGTGGAGATCCCGGCCAGCAACCTGAAAAAGCGTATCACCGAGATCCTGTACGAGAAGGGTTATATCCTGAAATATAAATTCGAGGACAACAACAAGCAAGGCGTCATCAAGATCGCACTCAAATACGATCCCGCCACCAAATTGCCGGCCATTCAGAGCCTGGAAAGGGTAAGCCGCCCGGGTTTGCGTACGTATGCAAAACCAGGCGATTTCCGCCGTGTTAAAAACGGCCTTGGTGTTTCGATCATATCTACCTCAAAAGGTGTGATGACCGATAAAGAAGCGAAAGCGCAGAACGTAGGTGGCGAAGTATTATGTAATGTATATTAATAAATGAACTCTTCCGGTACATTAAGCCTGACCTATAGCAGGCTGACCGGCCGGGAGAAAAAATAAAATAAAGTTTATGTCACGTATAGGTAAGAAACCGATCTCGATCCCTTCTGGTGTTACCGTAACCGTAGGTTCAGACAATGTGGTTGCGGTTAAAGGGCCAAAAGGAGAACTGAAGCAACCGATCGACAGGGATATTAAAGTGGAGGTGAAAGACGGTCTCGTCAACATCGGCCGTCCAACCGACCAGATCCGTCACCGTGCCATGCATGGACTGTATCGTGCCCTCATCAACAATATGGTGAAAGGTGTTACAGAAGGATATGCAAAGCAACTGGAACTGGTGGGTGTGGGTTACAAAGCATCTAACCAGGGCAACCTGCTGGACCTTTCTTTAGGTTATTCTCATAACATCATCTTTGAAGTTCCGAAAGAGCTTAAAGTGACCACTTCCCAGGAGAAAGGCCAGAACCCGATGATCAATTTCGAAAGCATCGACAAACAACTGATCGGTCAGGTATGCGCCAAGATACGCAGCCTGCGCAAGCCTGAACCATACAAGGGTAAGGGTGTGAAGTTCGCCGGAGAAATATTGAGAAGAAAAGCAGGTAAAGCAGCTGGTAAGTAAACAGTAACTATTAAACATGCAACAATCCCTGGCAGCATCAGGGATAAAAAATAAGAAAATGAACAACAAGTCAACAGCAAGGCAAAAGATCAGGTACCGCATCCGCAAAAAAGTAGCCGGTGTTTCTGGTAAACCACGCCTGAGTGTTTTCAGGAGCAACAGCGATATCTATGCGCAATTGATCGACGACAGCAAAGGCGTAACACTCGCCTCGGCTTCATCGAGGCAAAAAGATATCCAGGCTCAGAAAGGCCCGAAGACAGAAAAAGGTAAAATGGTAGGAACTGCCATCGCAGCCAAAGCAAAAGAACTGGGTATATCTTCCGTGGTATTTGACCGCGGTGGTTATATCTATCACGGGCGTGTGAAAGCGGTTGCAGAAGGAGCAAGGGAAGGCGGACTGGTATTCTAAATTTTAAACTTTCTAATCAGAAAATAGATGTCAAATTTAATTGTAAATAAAGTAAAAGCCGGTGACCTTGAATTGAAGGACAAAGTGGTTGCCATAAACCGTGTGGTTAAAACAACCAAAGGAGGCCGTGCCTTCAGTTTCTCTGCCCTGGTGGTGGTTGGTAACGAAGCAGGCGTTGTTGGACATGGTTTGGGAAAAGCTAAAGAAGTTCAGGAAGCTATTACCAAGGGTATTGAAGATGCAAAGAAGAATCTTATCAAGGTTCCTATCATGCATGGTACCATTCCCCACGACCAGTTGACCAAAGAAGGAGCTGCTAAAGTGTATATCAAACCAGCTGCTCATGGTACTGGTGTAATTGCAGGAGGTAGTATGAGAGCTGTATTGGAAGCTGCAGGGATTACTGACGTGTTGGCTAAGAACTTAGGTTCAGCCAATCCGCACAACGTGGTAAAAGCAACCTTTAAGGCGTTGGCTACATTACGTGAACCCATTACTGTTTCAAAAACAAGGGGCGTTTCTCTAAAGAAAGTATTTAACGGATAATAAATGTTTAAGGTTTAAAGTTTAAAAGGTTTAAAGTTGTAAAGCTCAAAAACCTTAAACGACTTAAACCTCTTAAACCTTTTAAACTTATTAAGCAATGAAAAAGATAAAAGTAACACAGGTTAAAAGCGTAATAGACCGTTCGGAGCGCCAGAAGAGAACAATGGTGGCCTTAGGTTTAAAAAAACTGAATGCTTCTGTTGAAGTGGAAGCTACTCCACAGATACTGGGTATGGTTAACAAAGTTAATCACCTGGTAAAAGTAGAACAACTTTAATTTGCTGATGTGCTGATGTGCCGATTTGAAAATTTCTGCACGTCATCACCAAATCATCAAATCACCAAATTGTCAAATTAACAAAGCGAGGGGTGATTCCCCGTAAGTACAA
>CAZYAT010000087.1:0-2534 GCA_964645235.1 uncultured Ferruginibacter sp.
TGCCATTCTTTTCGGCAAAAAAGGCCGAGATGCCTTGTGTAATAATTGGCTGATACAGGTTGTTGAATTAAAGGTTGGGAAAGAATTTTACCGGGCAGGTAGTCTATATATAAAACCTTATTGGTACCAAGAGAAAGTTTGGTAACAGGGGTAAAATTTGTTTCAATTAAACAGTAATAGGGTTTTTGCTGCGCAAAACCACCGTCAGAAAACATTAACAGGAACACAACAAGAAAGAAATTGAGCCGTTGCTGCATGTTTCTTTTATTTGTTCCTAAATTTACGGCATTATTTTTGTGCAAAGGCGAAATTTTTTTACGCCACCTGATTATTAAACAGACGAACCAATGGCCCTTAGCCAGAGCTTACAGCAGAAATTACTGCAAAAACTGTCGCCCCAGCAGATTCAACTGATGAAACTGCTGCAGGTGCCTACGGCCAATTTGGAAACAAGGATCAAGGAGGAACTGGAAGAAAACCCGGCCCTGGAACTGGATGAGGAAAAGCATGATGAAGGGGCGGATGAACTGAAAGATGAATTCAGTGAAAACGGAGAAGAGGACTTTGAGGAAATGGATGGCAGCGAGGATGAATACGACAATATAGATGTTAGCGAATATGTGCAGGATGGCGATGATGAAGTGGGCGACTATAAACTGCGTGACGATAATTACCCCGAAGAAGATGAAGGAAGACAACTGCCGTTTAAAACAGAGACCAGCTTTTACGAAATGCTGATCAACCAGCTGGGCCTGCTGAAACTGGAAGAAAAGGAGCAAACCATTGCCGAACAGATCGTAGGAAGTATTGACGAAGATGGCTACCTGCGCAGGGAAACTGCCGCTATCGTTGATGACCTTGCTTTTCGCCAAAATATAATAGCTACAGAACAGGAGGTAGAGGCATTGATCAAACGTATCCAGCAGTTTGATCCTCCTGGTGTGGCTGCCCGCAACCTGCAGGAATGTTTATTGCTCCAGTTAAAGCGGCAAAAAGATGAAGGCCGTCCCGTTGATATAGCCATTAAGGCCATCAGCAAGTACTTTGATGAGTTTACCAAAAAGCATTATGAAAAGATACAGCGGGGATTGAACCTGAACGATGAGCAACTTAGGGAGGTGATGCAGCAGATCATCAAACTGAACCCAAAGCCCGGTGGAAATGTGGGAGAGATCAATAAAGCAGAAAACTATGTGGTGCCGGATTTTTTTATTATTAATAATGGCGGTAAACTGGAACTGACGCTGAACAGCCGCAATGCACCGGAACTCCGTATCAGCGAAGGCTACCGGGATATGCTGAAGGAATATGACAGGGGTGCCAAAAAAGATAAGCGGCAGAAAGAAGCTGTGCTCTTCATCAAGCAGAAGATAGATGCGGCCAAGTGGTTTATTGATGCGATCAAACAGCGGCAGCATACTCTGCTGAGTACTATGAATGCCATCATGGAACACCAGTACCATTTCTTTTTGACCGGCGATGAGACCGAGCTGAAACCGATGATTTTGAAAGACATTGCCGAGAAAACCAGCCTGGATATATCCACGGTGAGCCGGGTGGCCAACAGCAAGTTTGTGCAGACCGAATTCGGCACTTACCGGCTTAAGTTCTTCTTTAGTGAGTCATTGAGTACAGACAGCGGGGAAGAAGTTTCTACCCGGGAGGTAAAGAAAATACTGAGCGACCTGATCGAGGGAGAAGATAAAAAACATCCGCTGAGTGATGAGCGACTAACAGAATTATTGCAGGAAAAGGGCTACAATATTGCTCGTCGCACAGTAGCCAAGTACCGGGAGCAGCTTAATATTCCCGTAGCAAGGCTTAGAAAAGAGTTATGATCAAACAAATACCATTTACAGGGTATTAATTACATCATTTAATTTTTGTTTCTATGCACTTCGGTAAATAAAACTGAATTAGTATTTTACGCAGCTAATTATTCCCAACCAACCGTATATGGTATTTGCGAGCCTGATTTTTCTTTTCCTGTTCCTGCCACTCAGCCTTTTCCTGTATTACAGCAGCAAGAATTCTACCTGGAGAAACTTTGTTCTTATTATTTTTTCACTTTTCTTTTATGGCTGGGGAGAGCCGATCTGGATTACCCTGATGATATTCTCGGCCCTGGTGGATTATTCAGCTTCAAGGGGTATAGAAAAATACCGGGGTACAACAAAAGCAAAATTATTTCTAGTTCTTTCGATTATTTCTAACCTGGGTTTGCTGGGTACTTTCAAATACAGCTCATTTATTGTAGAGAATGTGAATGCTGTTTTTGGCACCAGTTTCGGGTTACCGCATTTTGCCTTACCGATCGGTATATCTTTTTATACGTTTCAAACGATTTCTTATACGGTTGATGTGTATCGCAATGATGTAAAAGCACAGAAGTCATTTATTAAATTCCTGATGTTTGTATCACTTTATCATCAATTGGTGGCAGGACCGATTGTGCGATACAGCCATATTGCAGAGGAAATTGATAACCGCAAAGAAAAGCTGGCTGATATCAGCAAAGGCATATCCCGTTTTTG
>CAZYAT010000087.1:2634-5653 GCA_964645235.1 uncultured Ferruginibacter sp.
ATGTGGCATGGCGCCAGCTGGAATTTTATTTTCTGGGGACTTTACTTCTTTGTGTTTATTGCCATGGAGAAAGCTTTTCTGCAAAACTGGCTGAACAAGCTTCCCAAGTTCTTTTCTCATTTTTATGCTTTATTGGTTATCATTCCCGGCTGGGTGATATTTTACTTTACTGATACGGCTAAATTGGGAGCTTATTTTGAAAGGCTGTTCAGTTTTGGCGGGCAATTATGGACCAGCGACCTGACCAATGATATAACGACGAACCTGCTTTGGTTGATCATGGCGATTGTATTGTGTATGCCGGTATATCATAAAGTACATGATATGTTTGAAAATAAGATTAAGCGACCAGGTGTATTTGAAGCAGTAACGATAGGTGCTAATGTGTTACTGGTGTTTTTATGTGTGGCACAATTAGTGGGCAAGAGCTATAATCCGTTTATTTACTTCCGGTTCTGACCGGTCTAAATAGTTTGACATGAGTGAAGTTTCGAAAGGAAGAAAATTTATACAGGTAATCAATACAGCGTTGTTTGTGAGTTTACTCACGGCCGGCGGCATTGCATCCATTACTATGAAGAAAGCGGATGTGTCTGAAATGGAGAATCGAAAACTTACTCCTTTACCCATCTACTCTGATAGCGCCTTATGGAGTGGCGTTTATTTCAAACAACTGGAAATGTATTATGCCGACAATTTTCCGCTGCGTGAAAAATGGATCCGTGTTTCCAGTTCATTCCGCAGCAGTATCGGCTTCCAGTCAAGTGAAATAAAAATGTATGACCAGGTGAATGATGCTGAGGCCAATGAAAAAAAGGATACAACGGATAAGGTACAACCAAGCGGTCCACTACCGGATGATGGTGCAGTGGGTGAAGTGAAGAAAAGAGTATTTGTATTTAAGAAAAGGGCTTTTGAAATGTTTGGTGGCGGAGAAGCCATGGGTCGTTCGTATGCCAATGTGATCAATGCGTATAACCGACTGCTGTCGCCCGGTATACAGGTGTATAACCTCATTATACCCGTGGCGCTTGAGTTTGAGATAACAGAGAAATATGCAAAACTGCAAAGGCCCAACCGGCCGGCCATTGAGAATATTTATAATACACTTGATTCCAATGTTAAAAAAGTTTGGGCCATTGATGAGATTCGCAAACACCGCAGTGAGTACATTTATTTCAGTACTGATCATCACTGGACCAGTCTTGGTGCTTATTATGCCTACCGGGCTTTTTGTGCAACTGCCGGACTGACGCCGGTTTCATTAGACACAGTACCTTCCAAAGTAAAGCCGGCTTTCCTGGGTTCATTATACCGGCTTACCAGGGATCCTTCTTTGCAAAATAATCCTGACTCGGTGCGTTATTACCTGTTCCGGGATTCGGTGAATTTTTATGTGGGCAGCAGCAACAACATAAAGTATTGGGCGAAATCCAAAATGTATGGCGAAGGTGCCAGCGGAGCCAACAGTTATTCTGTTTTCCTGCAAGGTGATTTGCCGATTGTAAAAATGGAAACACAGCACAAGAACGGAAGGAAAATTGCTATTGTGAAAGAATCATACGGAAATGCATTTGCCCCCTTTCTTATCAATAATTATGAAAAAGTGATTGTGGTAGACCAACGTTATTATACCGGAGATTTTATCGGTATGCTTAAATCAGAAGGTATAAATGAGTTGTTATTCATTAATAACATCTTTGCGGCGCATACGCCATTTCATATTGAGAAGATCAAGGGTTTGAAGAAATAAGAAGCAACATCAAAACGGCTGTTTTTCTCCTGCCTACAACTTAAGATTTTTTCTTACCCAGGCCACCTTAGGTTTCAGCTCAGCCGTGTATTTATCACCGGTAGCATAGCCCACACTTTTCAGAAAATGATAGTAATCGCCTTTGGGATGTTTTTTTCGCCATTTACCGTATCGTTTGTCCTGCCATGTTTTATAGTAGGCGATACACTCTTCATCTGATTCAAATTTCTTGCATTTATTCCCTTTGATATAGAAACCAAACAGATTATGGTAGCGGAGACAGCATTTTTTGCAGTTGAGCCAGCCGGTTTCCTGTATGCACTGTGCCATTACAAAATCGGGGTGCAGTATGCCTGCCGCTTTGATGGCATCGTACATAGCCTGTAACTTGGGTTTATTCGATTGTTGGGACTGAACAGACTGGCTAAAAACCAGTATTAAAAAGGCAAAAACGATTCTCTTCATGCTTATCTCTTTGGTTAAGAATAGCCATTAGGTTTTCAAAAGGGTTACAAGCGGTCACTCAATATACAAAAACCGCACCCTTTTGCCCAATTGCATTACTTTGCAGCCCCGTAATGTTACTGTTATGAGCACTCAAATGATGGTTGATGATAAGAATCAGTTGCAGGAAGTGAGGGTTCCGGCTTTTCCGAAGCAGCCGGCACCAGTACGGTTTTTAGCAGAACTGTTCTCTTATATTTTCCACCCTGTATTTGTGCCGGTGTACCTGGTGGTATTCATGGTATTTGTTCATCCGTATTTGTTTGCGGGGTTTTCACCGTTTGACAAAGTGAGAACAGTGATAATGGCCTTTGTGATGTATACTTTTTTCCCGGTGGTAACAGTATTGCTGTTAAAAGCGCTGAAGTTTGTACAAACCTTCCGGCTCGATTCACAAAAGGACCGCATCATTCCTTTGGTCGCTTGTGGTGTATGGTATTTCTGGATCTGGTATGTGTGGCGAAACCTGCCTGATTACCCGGCTGAAGCGGTGCAACTGACACTGGCAGTGTGGATCTCGGCCAGTTTGGGTTTGCTGGTAAATATCATTATGAAAGTAAGCTTACATGCCATTGCTATTGGTGTGATGCTGGCATTTTTATTTCTGCTGGCTTTTTCGCAGGACCTGAACTTTGGTATTTATCTTTCTGCAGTCATATTAATTGCGGGTATTGTATGCACTTCCCGTTTTATAGTATCTGATCATACATCGCAGGAAATCTATGGCGGGCTGGCAGTGGGTATTGCTTCGATGCTGGTGGC
>CAZYAT010000088.1:0-5626 GCA_964645235.1 uncultured Ferruginibacter sp.
ATTGATCCCGGGTGCACTTTTTTGGTTACTTTTTTGGGCAAACAAAAAAGTAACACTAAAAACAAGTTGATTGATGATATGAAGCCGGAAATAAAAAACCCGCCTCAATGAAGCGGGTCCGGAATGGTTTTATACATGATCACCAGGGATACCTGCCTTCGGCAATCAGCTTATCGGCAATGCGCCGGCGGGCATCCTTGCTGTTGAATGGTTCGGTCTTGGTAAAACGTTTGAGGCCCAGCAGCATCATACGCTGTTCGTCGCCGGAGGCGAAGGCATTGATGGCTTCCTTGCCTGCCTTGTTCACCTTATCCACGGCATCGTTCAGGTAGCAGCGCATCATGTCGATCTTTACCTGTGAGGCTGCTTCTTCTTCCCTGTCGGCCAGTTTCATCACACGCAGCAGGGTGCTTTCCGCTTCGAAGGTCTCGATCGCCATATCGGCAATGTTCATCAGTATCTCCTGTTCGTCCTGGATCTTCATCATCAGTTTCTGCACGGCTGCTCCCGCCACCATCAGGATGGCCTTCTTCATATTGGCAATGGCCTTGCGTTCTTTGGCAAAAGCCGATTCATCTTCGCTACCGAAATCGGGAATGCTCATCAGTTCTTTCTGGACCGCCATGGCCGGGCCCATCAGGTCGAGTTTTCCCTTCATGGCACGTTTTAATATCATATCCACCGTAAGCAGGCGGTTGATCTCGTTCGTTCCTTCGTAGATGCGGTTGATGCGGCTGTCGCGGTAGGCACGGCTGGCCGCGTATTCATCGCTGAAACCGTTACCACCGTGTATCTGCACGCTCTCATCCACCACGTAGTCGAGCACTTCGCTGCCGTGCACTTTTAAAACAGCGCATTCCACCGCGTATTCTTCTGCGGCGCCCAGCAGCGCTTCGGCAAAAGCTTTTCCCGAGGCAGCCAGTTCCACTTCTTTATCGTCGATCCATTTGCTGGTCCGGTAAAGCGCACTCTCGCTGGCGAAGATGCGGATGGCCATTTCCGCCAGTTTGTATTTGATGGCGCCGAAATTGGCGATCGGTGTTTTGAACTGCTCTCTTGTTTTTGCATACTCCACCGAAGAAGTCACTGCCATCTTGCTTCCGCCGATGGCGGCTGCACATAATTTCAACCGGCCGATGTTGAGGATGTTGAAAGCAATGATATGCCCCTTGCCGATCTCGCCAAGCAGATTCTCAACAGGTACTTTGCAGTCCTGGAAATACAACTGAACGGTGGACGATCCCTTGATACCCATCTTATGTTCTTCGGGGCCCTGTGTGAATCCTTCGAAACCACGCTCCACGATAAAGGCAGAGAATTTATCTCCGTCGATCTTTGCAAACACGGTATATACATCAGCGAAACCACCGTTGGTGATCCAGCATTTCTGGCCGTTGAGGATATAATGTTTTCCATCGGCTGAAAGCGTTGCCGTTGTTTTGGCGCCGAGGGCGTCGCTTCCGCTGTTGGGTTCCGTTAAACCGTAAGCGCCCTTCCATTCGCCGGTAGCCAGTTTGGGAATGTATTTTTTCTTCTGTGCTTCGGTTCCGAAATATAAAATAGGTAAGGTGCCGATACCGGTATGTGCCGCGATGGCCACGCTGAATGAATACCCGCCACCGAGGCCCTCGTTGACAATGGTGGAGGTGATGAAGTCTTTTCCGAGTCCGCCCAGGTCTTCGGGTATCGAAGAACCCAGCAGGCCCTGTTCGCCGGCCTTCACCATCAGCGAAGGCATGAGGCCCGGCTCCATTTTATCGATGCGGTCAACGATGGGCAGCACTTCCGTATTCAGGAACTGCAGGCACATGTCTTTCACCATCTGCTGTTCTTCATTGAAATCCTCGGGTACATAGGTTTCAAACGCATTGCTTTCCCTGATCAGCCATTCGCCTCCCTTGAGTGTGGTGGTGGGTGTTGTTGCTGTACTCATGACTATTTATTTTAAGGATGTATTGTTATTTATTTGAGGTTATCATACACCATCTGCAGCACTTCCTTGGCGATCTCGATCTGCCCGTTGGTCACACCCGCCAGCGCTTCATTGAGCGTGGTGTTGGCGATCTCCACACATTTTTCCTCCAATTCTTTGCCAACAGCTGTTAACACGATCAGGTTTTTTCTCCGGTCTTCCTTGGAGGCATTCCGTTTCACCAGTTTCAGTCTTTCCAGGTTATCCACCAGGCGGGTGATGCTCGGCTTATCGCGGAAGGTGGCGTCGCATAATTGCTGCTGGCTCAGTCCGTCGGTCTTCCACAGGTGGTACAGTACACTCCACTGCTCAATGGTTATTTCGATGCCTGCCTGCTTGAAGTTCTTCTGAAGCCTCCTGCCGATGGCCGTGCTGGCCTTCCCGGTCATGAAGCTGTATAATTCCCCTTTCTTGAAGGGATACAGATCGGCCTTTTTAAATTGGTTGTTTGGCATATAGTTGTTTATGCAACCAAACAAAGATAATCATTCAATTGAATTATTAAAAATTATTTTTGCCTGCCGGCGGCACCACATTACCCGGTATCGTTGTCTTCGCTTCTTCCGGTGGAAGAAGGGCTCACTTGTACGGTAAACCATTATGCAGCAGGTTGTATTCATCTTATTACTGGCGCTATTTTTCCTCTACTGCCTGCTCATTACCTATTACCGAAGGGCATGGAAACAGGTACCCGGCTACCGGCCTCAAATCGCCAATCCACTAACCCGTATCTCCGTTATCATCCCAGCCCGGAACGAGGAAGACAATATCGCCGCCTGCCTCGATTCACTGGTAAAGCAATCGTACCCCGTCGGCTTATTTGAAGTGCTGGTGGTGGACGATCACTCAACGGACAAGACGGCCGGGGTTGTTCTGGGATACCATGCTGCCAACATAAAACTGCTTTCACTTAAAGACCATCTTGCGGGAGGTGGATTGAATTCATATAAAAAGAAAGCCATCGAAATTGCGGTTGGTCAATCATCAGGAGAACTGATCGTAACCACCGATGCCGATTGCATTGTTCCCCCTGACTGGCTGAAAACGATTGCTGGTTTTTATGAGCAATATCATCCCGTGTTCATCGCGGCGCCGGTAAACATAAATGCAGGCAATACGTTCATTGAACTGTTCCAGTCGCTCGACTTCATGACCCTGCAGGGCATCACCGGTGCCTCGGTATACAAAAAAGTACACAGCATGTGCAACGGCGCCAACCTGGCCTACACTAAAAAAGCCTTTGAGGAAGTGAACGGTTTTTCCGGTATTGATTCCATTGCCAGCGGCGACGATATGCTGCTGATGCATAAAATATATAAGCGCTACCCGGATAAGGTAATGTTCCTGAAATCCCGGGAAGCCATTGTACAAACAGCGCCGGTAAAAACCATCGGCGAATTTTTCAGCCAGCGTATCCGCTGGGCCAGCAAAGCAGCCAGGTATGATGATAAAAGGATCTTTTTGGTATTGCTGGCCGTTTACCTCTTCAACCTGACTTTATTATTGATCCCGGTTGCTGCGCTGTTCAGCAACCCGGTTTTCGATCTGCATATTTACCCGGTGAGCATCCGCATGACCCTGTTTGAGTGCTGGGCGATCATGCTCCTGCTCAAAATGGTTTTTGAGTTGCGCTTTTTATCTCCCGTCGCAGCTTTCTTCGGAAAGCGAAGTCATCTTTGGTTCTTTCCGCTGATGCAGCCCTTTCATATTATATATACAGTAATTGCCGGCTGGCTGGGGCAGTTTGGCAGCTATACCTGGAAACAACGAAACGTGAAATAAGGTGTTGAATCAGTAATTTACACTATGGCAGGAAACAACTATTCGTTCAGAAGGGAAACCTGGAAACGTCTTCGAAAAAATAAGGGTGCCCTCTTCGGGTTGGCTGTGATCCTTCTCTCCGCTATTGTTTCTGTATTTGGTTATCTCATTGTTCCTGATAATTCACCCAATGCCGATCTGCAGACGGTGGAGATACAGGCCAGGAAGCCCGGCTATGTACAGCAGTTCCTGAAAGTGCCCGATCTCCGCAACAGCAGCTCCGAATCATGGCTCAGCATTCTCTTATCCGGAAAACTGAACAATCACCGTTTTGTCCCCATCAAAGGTTACCGCATTCATGGTGATAGCCTGCTCATCAATAAATTCATCGATGAAGACACGACGGTGGTACAGTACCATTCTATCCGCAGCCTGACCTTCAATAATCCATCGTCCATAAAATCGAACATTATTACCAAAAAATACTGGCTTGGCACCGATAAATTCGGCCGCGATATTTTAAGCCGTCTTATCATCGGCACCAGGGTGAGCCTTGCTGTTGGCCTGATCGCTGTGATCATTTCGCTGACCCTCGGAATCATTCTAGGGTCACTGGCCGGTTATTTCCGCGGGTGGGTGGATGAACTGATCATGTGGCTCGTGAATGTCACCTGGAGCATCCCGACCCTGTTACTGGTATTCGCCATCACCATGGCGATGGGAAAGGGTTTCTGGCAGATCTTCATTGCTGTCGGGCTGACAATGTGGGTGAGTGTTGCCCGTTTGATACGGGGCCAGGTGATGTCGATCAAAGAGATGGAATATATACAGGCAGCAAAAGCGCTGGGACTAAAAAACAGCCGGATCATCCTCCGTCATATCCTGCCGAATGTGCTCGGGCCTGTATTGGTGATCGCTGCAGGTAATTTTGCAACTGCCATTATTGTAGAAGCCGGACTGAGTTTCCTGGGGATCGGTGTTCAACCTCCCCAGCCCAGCTGGGGACTGATGATCAAGGAGAATTATAATTTCATCATCACTCATAATCCCATGCTTGCCCTGGTCCCGGGTTTTGCCATCATGCTGCTGGTGCTTGCATTCAATTTACTTGGCAATGGCCTGAGGGATGCCGTGGATGTGAGGTCTGATTGATCAGCATCCTCACCAGGTCATTCTGCCGGCGCCACCTGCACATTCCTGTTGAATCCTTCCTCGAGGGAGATGAATGTTTCGGTTCTTTCAATTCCTTTTATTTTCTGCAATTCATCGTGGAGTACGTTGCGCAGCTGCGAAATGTCTTTACAAACTATTTCAATGAACATACTGTAATTCCCTGTGATGTAATTCAGCCTTACGATCTCGGGTATGTTCATAAGATCCTTTGCCACGGTATCATAGAGCGAGCTCTTTTCGAGATAGATACCCACAAAGGCAGTGATGTCATAGCCCAGTTGTTTCAGATCCACGTTCAGTCTTGTACCTTTGACGATGCCGGACTCCTGCAGCTTTTTTATCCGCACATGGATCGTGCCACCGCTCACGAACAGTTTTTTTCCCAGTTCGGCATACGATATCTCGGCAGTTTCCATCATCTCATGAATGATTTGCAGGTCGAGTTTGTCAAGATTTAATTTAGCAGCCATTTCGTTTTGTGTTTTTCAATTTTTTTAATCCAAAAAACAAATATTTGAATTATTTCTATAATTTCCAAATTTTTGATAAAATATTTTAAACGTATTGCTTATTCCTGTAGATTTGCACTATCGATTGAGTTCTTACATATTGTGGGGTGATGAAATTTTTGGCAGACATGCCCTCTCGTCTCGGGGGTGGGGATAACAGGATAAACGAAGTATAGAGCCGACGTTACCATTGGTAAGGCCGACCAGGGTT
>CAZYAT010000089.1:0-5339 GCA_964645235.1 uncultured Ferruginibacter sp.
TACACCCTGCCGATGCTCATCAGGACCGATGCCCGGATCGACACGGAAGGAAAAATAAGGGTGCAATTCGGAAGGGAAGACATCCCACTTACATCCCATTTGCGAATGAACGCCTACTGGAACACCGATAAGGAATACATGCTCGGCATGCGCTATATCGTGACCAAATATTTTTCACTCAGTACACACTACGACAGCGATATGGGTTGGGGAGGAGGAGTAACTATAACGTATTAATACAGTTCTACACGGTATTTTGGCTGGTTTGATTGGAAAGACAGGGGGCTTTTGCCTCCTGTTGCTTTTATACCCTGCGTCAAAAGACAAGAATACAGCCGCTTGCCTTTTCATTCCCGGTAGCATGCTAAGGCAGGCGCAAAATCCGCATGCGAAAAAGAAAGAACCGCAGCCCGCTTAAACATGTCCGTTTCTGACGCCAGCCTGTCCGTTCACGGGCTGAAAGGCATGATAGCTTTGCATCATAAAATAACAATCAAAAAAAACAAAATGAAAAAAGTGGTATTCGCAATCCAGGTATTCTGTCTGATGGCCGCATTCCCGGTGTACATGATCCTGGAGCTGAATTATAAGCCGGTCGCTCCGCATCAGACCAACATAACTCCGGTTACACGGATGGGTTCCAGTGCAGAAAACGAAGCTGCTGTTTTTGCTCCCGGTCACCTGATCATCTTTCCATCATAACGCCAAAACATAATAATCATGAAAAAAACACAACTACTGTTTCTCTGTTCCGTTCTAACCGGCGCCCTGTTGCTGAATGCATGCAGATCGATCCGGAATTTTACAGAAGCGCCAAAACCCTGGACGGGGGAAGCTACACGTAAAACAAATTTGCCGGTACACGATCCGGCAAAGAAAACGGTGTTCATCATAGCCGACAGCAAGCTGACTGTACTGTTCGACATGCTGGCTCCCTTTTATTTATTCAATGCCACTGAAAAGGCGAATGTCTATATCATAGCCAAAGAGAAAGTGCCCATTTTAATAAGAAAAGACCTCTTTGCAATGCCCCAGCTTAGTTTCGCGGAGGCCGATTCCCTGAAACTGCAGGCCGACGCCATCGTGATCCCCGCTTTATCCATTCGCGACGAACACCAGGACCCTGAAGTGATCGACTGGATAAAGAGTCATTTTCTACCCGGTACCAAAATGCTTGCGATCTGCGACGGATCCGCCACCGCAGCCGCTACGGGATTATATGACGGCAAACCCATCACCACCCATGCGTCGGATTTTGCCAGTGTAAAAGCGCATTTTGATAAGCCGGTATGGGTGCAGAATGTAACCGTCACAAAAAGCGGCAACCTGTTCAGCACCGCGGGTGTTTCGAATGCCGTGGAGGGAAGCCTTATCGTGATTGACGAACTGTTTGGCAGCGACGTGATGAACAAAGTCTTGCAGGATGTCCGTTATCCTTCGCCTGTAGTGAAAACCGCTCATCGCAGTGTTGCACTTTCTGGCAGCGACAAATTCACGGCACTAAAAAAAGTTCTTTTCCGGAAGAACCGCGACATCGGCGCCCTGCTCGACAACGGGATCAACGAATTTGACATGGCCACGATCCTGGAATTATACGGACGCACGTTCCCCGCTTCATTCAAAACCTGTATACTGAATGGTTCTGCCGTCACCACTAAATATGGCCTGACACTTATTTCCACCGGTGACAGCAGGATGAACAGGCTGGATGAGCTGCACGTGGTAATGCCCGGCTTTCATGCCCGGCCGGATGCGTCGTATTTCAAACACACGAAGATCATCACCTATGCCGACAGCTGGGATAAATACCTGGTGAATACCTGCCTCGAGAGGATCGGTAAACAGTATGGCCGTCGTTTCGAAAACTTTGTAAAGATCTCTTTAGACTATAACAACTAAACCATTAACCATGTTTTCAGCTATTCTGATCGGATTCATCGGGGGCCTGCTCAATATTCTCTTATTCACGCTCCTGAAAAAACTGGAAAAAGGAACCCTGTATGGCCTGGTACTTACCGGGATCGGCTTCCTCTATGTTGGTTTCGTGTGGACCGATCTGCAGGCGCTGGTCATCAATTCTGTACAGGCCATCTTATTCGTCTTCATCGCCTACTATGGGATGAAGAAGAGCACGTATATTCTTGCAGCCGGATATTTCCTGCACGGAACCTGGGATATTACTTACCAGCTGTTTCAAAACCCGGCACTGATCCCGCCGCATTATGAATGGTTTTGTATGACCATCGACTTTGTCATCGGGATTTACATCCTGCTCTTTATTAAACAATTCTCCCCAAAACAGGCAAGGACTGAAACCAGGGAAAACTTTATTCAACCAAATAAACCATTGCCATGATAGAGATATTCAAAACGAACGTGCAAAATAAAACGCAGGCAAGACGCATCGTGGAAATACTGCAAAAAGGATTTTCCGGCGCCTGTATAAATTTCGACCTGGCCGACCGCGATAAAATACTCAGGGTTGACGGCATCACAGAAGCCGGTACAAAAGCCATCGTGAACGACCTGAACAGGTTAGGCTTCCGCTGCGAGGTACTGAATTAACTGTTGCCCGTTGCCGGTGCATTATTATCTGCCCCGTAACGCCGTCCGTCTTTACCTTTAATTTAGTTATTAAACAATCCACCATGCAAAAGATCGCTTTTATTATTCCGCCCACCGTTGAGTTGCTCGACCTTTCCGGTCCGGCACAGGTATTCACGGAGGCAAAGGTTTACGGAATGGAAGTAGAAATGGAATTCTATCAATACAGCGAGAACCCCATCAGCACCGCCGGCCTTGGGTTCGGGGAAATAGCCCATTTTAAAACGGCAGCATTGAAACGGGGTGATTTTGTTATCATGCCGGGGATGGACAACGAATACGTAAACAGCTTTTCATTTAAAGCAGAAAAGGAATTCTTCCGTTGGCTGAAGGAATGTTCGGAAAGAGGCATAACGGTTTGTTCGATCTGTTCCGGCGCTTTTGCCCTGGGTCATGCCGGGTTACTGAAAGATACGGAGTGCACCACGCACTGGAGACGGGTGGATGCGTTGCAGAAGCAGTTTCCGCAGGCAAGGGTGCTGGCTGATATTCTTTATATCAAAAGCAACAATGTTTACACAAGCGCCGGTATCAGCGCCGGAATCGATCTTTGCTTAGCGATCCTGGAAGACCTGAAAGGAGCCTTGTTCACGCACAAGGTTGCACGGGGGCTTGTTGTATACCACCGCCGGAGCGGCAGGCATAAACAGCAAAGTGTTTATCTCGATTACCGGAATCACATCAACCCGCAGGTACACGAAGTGCAGGATTACCTGATCGATAACCTTTCCAAAGAGAATGATATCGAAACGCTGGCTTCGCTGGTGGGAATGAGCCCCCGTAACCTGAGCCGTGTATTTAAAGAGAAGACGGGCTCCACGGTGCTTGAATACCTTACGCTTTTACGTATCGAGTACGCCAGCACCATGCTGAATAACCCGGAGTACACCATGGAGTACATAGCAGCTCAATGTGGGTTTAAAACACCCCGGCAGCTGCAGCGGATATTGAAAGCAAATAATTAGATGCAGAAAGTAATGGTTTATCAGACAGGCATCACGGGAAAAGGATACTATGCTCTCAATTCTCCAATTCACATCACCAGCTCGCCTTCGCAAAGATTCAGTGACGTCTGGCAGCACAAGGTATGCACATGAATCCGATGCTTGTTGTGGATATCCGGAATCTGGAAGGGGCAGACAAGAGTCATGCGTCTGGCAGATCGTTGATTTACGGCTTACCTATTGCTTTACAAAACGCAGCGTCTCTGACTTATCTTCTCCAATGCTACACTGGATGCTGTAAATGCCTGAAGCTAGGTCATCCACATTAACCGGTATGCTGTTGTAGCCTGCAATTACTGAAACGGTTTGCCTGTTCAGGATTCTGCCCTGTATATCAAAGACCATCAATTGCATTTTGGATGATTGTGTACTGGCAACATTAAGCTTAAAACTACCGGTAATTACGGGATTGGGGGTCATACTTACAATATCAAATCCTTTAATTGCATTCAGTAAAGCCACAATACCACTGTACGAAATTTTACCAGCCGCATCCGTTACTTTAAGCCGGTAATAGTTCATACCTTTTAACGGATCGGTATCAGTATGATTAAATGGCTGGTTGCAACGTACGGCATCTGCAGTAATGGTACTCAATCCATTGAAGTTACGGGAGTCGGCACTGCGTTCCAGCGTTATTGTTATCCCCGGGGTGCTGTTACAGGAAAGTTTCCAGTCAAGTAAATGATGGTTGCCCAGTTTGATTCCGTTAAAGTAGTTAATGGTTATAGGAAGTGGTGTATTATAAATAGTGGTATGCGCATAAAAACCACTGAAGCCTGATACCGGGAATGTTACCGCCCAGTAATTTCCATTCCAATTCACATTGGCTGCACCCGGGTCTATCAATTCCCTTGTTCCGGTATAGTTACTTGGTGTTGATGTTGGTAAACCACCCATAGGTGTTCCATGAAACTGGGTTATCCTTACATTGGCCCTGTCAGGATCAGCATTCCCCAGTGCTGATGTTGGGAATTTAGGCCATACCGGGTTAAGGGTGTTGTAGTTTATAAACTCTGCATCCGTATAATAAAGTGTGATGGTGGCTGTTGCGGCAGCCGGTGAATTTGCTGGTTCAATATCATAATGTCTTTGAACATAAGGCTCGCCATTAAAATATTGCTGTGTGCCATCAATAATTACGCAGCTATTGATCATACCGGCAACAGGTGAAGCTCCTGAAGGAACCACCCTGGCGATCAGGTTACAGGAACCATCCAGGTAATAAGCACCGGTACCCACGGGTCCATTTGAACATGCTATTGAACCTCCCGTTATACCTGCTAAACTATTACCTGTACCGTTAATAGTTACCGGTACAGAACTGATGGCATAGCAGGTTCCCTTTTCTAATTTAATATAGTAGGTGCCGCTGGTGGTAATGGCAGTTGGCGTACCATGTATGGGCTGGATAGGTATGGTAGCTGCTGCATCTTCCCAATAAGAAACGGTAGCCGGCGCCCCTGGTGATGAAGTACTTGATCCCCCGCCAACGGCAGCGGTAAGGTTTACTGTATTCGGGAAACAAACGGCAGGAGGCACAACCAGCGACAGTATAAAACTACCGTCGACTTCATCAGCACCGATATCTGTAGGAAAAACATTCCTTGTATCGCCATCTATATCTGTAAGTATCAAAGCACCTGTATTATTTCCCGCATCTTCAATTGCACAGTTTGCATCTGTAATTAAATGCAGGTCAGTAGCAGAAACAAAATAGGGCATTGTACT
>CAZYAT010000090.1:0-5324 GCA_964645235.1 uncultured Ferruginibacter sp.
AACTACAGCTGGTGGGATTCAAGGAAGCATATAAAATGGAAAACTATTCACACGTGCAATCTTTACATTAAAAACGCAAAAAAATGAAAACATTGAATAAAGAACTACAAAGCCAGATAACCCCCAGGAAAGCCCTGGAGATACTGAGGAACGGGAATGACAGGTTTATCAATAACCTCAAAGCGAACCGTAACCTGCTGGAGCAGGTGAACCTGACCAGCGAAGGACAGTTTCCGTTCGCCACCATATTAAGCTGTATTGACAGCCGCACATCGGCAGAGCTGATCTTTGACCAGGGCCTGGGAGATATTTTTTCGGTTCGTATTGCAGGAAATATCGTTAATACCGACATCCTTGGAAGCATGGAATTTGCCTGTAAAGTAGCAGGGTCAAAACTGATCGTTGTGCTGGGGCATACCAAATGCGGGGCGGTTAAAGGAGCCTGCGATCATGTAGAAATGGGCAACCTGACCGAACTACTTTCCAAACTTCAACCCGCGGTTTATTCAGAGAGGGAAACGATCGATTCTTCAACTCGAAATTCCAAAAACCCGGGATTTGTGGAAAATGTTTCAGCCATCAATGTGCGTCGTTCTGTAAAAAGCATCATTGAACGAAGTTTTATTATTGAACAAATGGTGGAGACGGGCCAGATCGGCGTGGTGGGCGCTATGTATGATGTGGAAACAGGTAAGGTGGAATTCTATAACGATGTGGAATATATCAAAGACGAATATAATCCAGAATTCAGCGTGGCGGAATTAAGACATTAATTAAAAACGGGACGGAAATTTCTCCGTCCCCTAATTCTTTTATTATGAGCAACCACCCATTCAGCGAATCGCACGTGATTCATGAACTAAAGCATTTCCTGCCATCCCAGCAGGCGTTAAAGGATTTCATCCATCACAATTCGCTCCACGCTTTCCAGCACATGAAATTCTATGATGCCATCTTTAAGGCTTCCCGGATATTCGGTTATCAGGTCCACCTTCAGCTTACCGAATACAGGGAGCTTTATAAAACAGGACGTATCAGGGAAGACGTACTCCAAATAGTCATCGCCCATAAAAAAGGAAAAGAAGCACTCGCTGAATGGAAACAAAAAATGGTAACAAATGAATACAACACTATTGTAGATCCGAGGATCGGACAACTGAGAAAATACTGGAAGGAAACATACCACCTTGATCTGGATAATAAAGTACATCCACTGCTGTTCCGGATACTATGTGCCTTTTTAGACCAAGGGATAGCCATACAAGCCTTCCCGGTTGCCGGCAAGCCATTTATTGAAAGCATCAGGATTTTGGAACAAAAAAGCATATTCAGTTTTTTCAAAACCCAGGAAGTAAGACGCAAATTCATCACGGGAGAGTATTCGATTACAGAACTATTAAAAAGGATCATTGGGAATGAGGCTTATTTTGAACAGTACCTGTTCGATCAGCAGTTTGCCCATCACGGGTGGAGTGGTTTTGTTTCTGCCGTGGAAGACAACCCGCAAACACTGCTTGACCCCAAACGAATCACGTTAGAAGAACTAATAGCATTTGAATTATTGTTGGAACTGGATGCCCTGAACCACAGCCTGGGGAATAACTGGGCGCCTTTAGCCGACCGGGTAAATGTTCCGCCGGCCGAGTTGTTTGCAGATATTCCAAAAACAGAATTCGCCGAAGTAATAGAACTCTGGCAGGATGCTTTTGAATGGAGCTATTACGACAGTGTGCTCAAGGGGATCAGTATTGCAACCCCGCGGGCGCTACCCGAGGAAAAAACCTTTCAGGCTATATTTTGTATTGATGAACGGGAGGATTCGATACGTAGACATATCGAAGCGGTGGACAAATGCTGCGAGACATTCGGCGCCCCCGGTTTTTTTGGTGTAGAATTCTATTTTCAGCAACAGGGTAGCAGGTTTTACGATAAATTATGCCCGGTTCCGGTAACGCCCAGGTACCTGATCAAGGAATATAATGCAAGTGATGAAAGAAAGGGAGAGCCGCTCTATAGCAAACTCACGCACGGTTTTTTCAGCGGGTTCGTATTAAGTATTACTTATGGCTTCTGGGCATTGGGAAAAAAGATGCAGATGATGTTCAACCCTAAAATGAGCCCGGCAATTTCAAATGCGTATGGCCATATGGACCGGAAATCTTCTTTAACAATCGAGAATAAGAACATTAGCGATATAGAGAACGGGTTGCAGATCGGGTATACCATTGAAGAAATGACTGTAAGGGCCGAAGGCTTTCTTCGCGGCATCGGACTCATTACAAATTTTGCCCCCCTTGTATATATTGTTGCACACGGGAGCAGCAGTGCCAACAATCCCCATCACGGTGCTCACGACTGCGGTGCCTGTAGCGGCAGGCCGGGAGCCACCAATGCAAGGGTTCAAGCGTTTATTCTTAACCATAAAGAGGTCAGGGAAATACTGGCTTCAAAAGGGATACTGATTCCTGCAAAAACCCAGTTCATAGGGTGTATGCACGATACGGCCGCGGATGTGATGGGTTATTATGACGAGGACATACTTGATGAAGATAAAGTAAACGAACATTTGATAAACAAGCAGCATTTTGAAACAGCCCTGAATCTCAACGCAAAAGAACGAAGCAGGCGTTTTGCATCTATTAATACCCGGCAAAAATTAGAACAGGTTCGCAAAGCCATTCACGACCGTTCTGTATCGCTGTTTGAACCAAGGCCGGAACTGGGCCATGGAACCAACACACTGGCCATTATTGGCCGGAGGCAAACCACCAAAGGACTTTTCCTTGACCGCCGCGCCTTTTTGAACAGCTATGACCACACTACCGATCCGGATGGAACGATCCTAGCGGCCGTGATGAGACCGATTGGCTTGGTTTGTGGCGGCATCAACCTGGAATATTATTTTTCGAGGGTTGATAATATTAAACTTGGCGCCGGCACAAAACTTCCGCACAATGTGATGGGTTTATTTGGTGTGGCCAATAGCAGTGATGGCGACCTGCGGCCTGGCCTGCCCTGGCAGATGATCGAAGTACACGACCCCGTCCGATTGCTGGTGATTGTAGAACACCGGCCCGATGTGGTTTTAAAAGCAATCCAATCAACTCCAGAAGTTTTTGAATGGTATAAAAATGAATGGGTTCATATTGTTGCCCTTCACCCGGATGAGAAGCAGTTCTATTATTTCCGAAACGGAACCTTTACCAGTTACAAACCCATCACAGGAAAAGAGAACATAAAAGTGATCCATAATATGGAAGCGTTTATTGAAGGAGCAAGGGAAATGGAGACCAACCATATTGTACACGCGACAGAAGAGAACCTTCCAGTATACCTGCTGGATTAAAACAGAAAGGACCCTAAAGCCAGACCCAAAAATATATTATATGGACCAGCTGCTTGTCTTATTCGTTGTATTACCACTGCTGTCGTTTTTCATTACCCTGTTCTTGCAAAACAAGAAAGAACGCCAGATAGGGCTGATTGTTCGTTATACCAAAGTATCATATATCGTATTATCGATAGTGTTTCTTTTATGGTGGGCCATGGGCAGCCTGGAACCGATCAGTTATAAATTTGCCACACTGTACCAGAGCGACCGATTTGTTTTTGCTATCCAGTTCTATTATGATGAGGTCTCCGCTGTTTTCAGTATCGTTGGCTCTTTATTATTCTTCCTGGTGGCAACGTTCAGCAAATATTATATGCACCGGGACCAGGGGTATAAGCGCTTTTTCAGTACCATACTACTGTTTGCTGCCGGGTATAACTTCATCATTTTGTCAGGCAATTTTGAAACCCTTTTTATTGGCTGGGAAATCAAAGGGCTTTGTTCCTTTTTACTCATCGCTTTTTACCGAAACCGTTATTTACCAGTTAAAAATGCCTTAAAAACAGTTTCCAATTACCGGATAAGCGATATTTCACTGATGCTTGCTATGTGGATGATGCACCACCTTACCCACCAAAACATTCCCTTTACACAACTTGAACAAGCAAAGACCCTTGCCAGTGAAAGCGCCAATGCATGGATGGGCGTGTTCATTATATGTGCGATCATATTGCCTGCAATGATTAAGTCGGCCCAGTTCCCTTTTACCAGCTGGTTACCAAGGGCCATGGAGGGACCAACTTCCTCCTCTGCCATCTTTTACGGGTCGCTCAGCGTGCATATCGGCATTTTCCTGTTGCTGCGCACACACCCGTTTTGGGAAGATATGATTTGGGCCAAGATTATAATCATTATAACCGGTGCTGTAACGGCGATAGCAGCAACATTGATCGCAAGGGTTCAGCCAACAGTTAAAACACAGATCGCCTATTCTTCCATTGCGCAGATCGGCCTGATGTCCATCGAAACGGCGGTGGGATTTCACTGGCTTGTGTTGATACATTTTGCCGGCAATGCCTTTTTAAGAACCTACCAGCTACTGGTTTCTCCTTCAGTGCTCAACTATCTCGTTCACCATCAGTATTTTCATTACACACCTCAAATTGATAAAAAAACATCAGGGTTAACGGCGTCATTTTATGTCCTGAATATTAAGGAGTGGAATCTTGATTACATCATGTTCCGCTATTTGTGGAGCCCGTTTAAATGGGCCGGAAAAATGCTGCAATTCCTGAAGTCATTCAAGCTTGTTTCCGTTCTGGTCGCTGTGGCGGGTTTGATTTTAGTTGCAGCGCAGCTTATGCCAGGCCAGTTGGGTGTGATAAAGGAATCATTACCGGTTGCCTTTATGGGACTGGCCCTTTTGCTGGTTCTTTTTTCTTTCTCACACAGGGGGGCAGCAACAGGGGCGTGGGCATATTTACTGATTGCTCATTTTTATATCATCGCTTCTGTATGGCTTTCTGCCGGCAATATAGCAGGTGTTGAACTGTTTTTTTATGCCAGCGGAGTCATTGCTGCCTTCTTCCTGGGGTATTATTGTTTAAGGAAGATCAGGAATATTGATGGCGATATTTCACTGAACCGGTTCCAGGGGTATGTATATGAGCAGGAAACAACCGGGTTACTATTTTTACTGGCCGCGATCGGTATGCTTGGTTTTCCGATCACGGCAGCTTTTGTGGGGATCGATATTTTCTTCACCTATATCGGAAAACACCAGCCGGTATTGATCACTCTCATGGCACTGTGTTTTCTTTTTATTGAATTGGCGGCATTCCGTATCCTGTTACGGATATTCTTTGGCCCGCATAAAAAACTATACCACCCGGTGGCATTCCGATCGTCGTAAAAAGAAGGGTGAATCAAATATTCAAGCCGCCGCAGGCGCTGATCACCTGCCCGGTTATATAGTTTCCAAGATCGCTGGCAA
>CAZYAT010000091.1:0-4885 GCA_964645235.1 uncultured Ferruginibacter sp.
CAAATGCATTCATGAAATTTGATTTGTGATAGCCACATGCAATTCCCGTAATGATGAACTTGTCTCTAAGTTCGAGATACCATGCTTCTGGCCGTTGGATGACCCTGGGTCTGTCAGGGGCGGGGATCGGATCGTCCCGGAGGATTTTCTATCTATTGACAACAGCAACTGAGCATGTCATGTAATTCTCAGTTATAAAATAATGGGCGCAAAGATAGGGCTTTATGGTCAATCAGGGCAATATTTTTATATTCGTAACGTATTAAACCCGGGTAACCCCTCAGTATCTATATTGGCCGACTCAACCATTATGTTTCGTATCATACTAATACTCACTGCTGTTTTCACCGGATTTTTGGCACAGGCACAAACAGAGCCGCTCACCAAGGCGGAAAAGGAGGCATTGGATTCCATGTTTATGAACGACGCCTTTGTGCAATTAATGATGGATGCCCGCAAGAATAAGAGTTACTTCGATATTGGCCTGGGCATGGGTAACGGAATGTTCAGCATCAAGAACAACGCGTTGAATGCCGGCCAGGCCATTACCAGTAAGCTGTTTTACACGCCAACCCTGGCATATTATCATAAAAGCGGGTTTTCGTTCAGCGCAAGCGCCTTCGCGGCGAACGACGATGGGAAATTGACCTTTTATCAATACGCGGTTAGTCCGGCCTATGTGATTAATAACAAAAAGATCAATGCCGGGATTTCCTATACGCGGTTCATCGGGGGTTCTGCGGCAAGTTTTGATGTAAGTCCTTTTAAGAACGACTTCTATGGTAATTTCCTCTACAAGAAAACATGGATACAACCGGGTATCGGACTTGGTTTTTCCTTTGGCCGGGAGCGGGAATATTTCGATACCGCATTCTGGTTACTGAACCGGGTGATTCATATCCGGGATACCATTACCACACGCCTGAGCAGTATATCCGTGATCGCGACGGCATCGCATCAGTGGGATTTCTACCGGTTGCTGAGTAAGAAGGATGCATTGCGCCTGCAACCGGTTCTTATGCTTAATACCGGTTCCCAGCGCTGGAATATCTCGCATTCGAGCAGTTTCTTCCAGCGACGCCCCCTGGTTCAGAATTATCTCAAACGCCGGTTTGGCGATGGAAGCGATTCGGATTCGTATAAGCTTCAGTCTATCGGTTTCCTGGCACAGGCCAGTTATTATTACGGAAAATTCTATCTGCAACCGCAGTTATATCTTGATTATTACCTGCCCTCCACTTCCGAAAAAAGACTCACTTCTTTATTCTCTGTACTGGCGGGATTTTCCTTTTAATTGATTGATTCTCTTAACAAAAGTTTGTAGCATGTGTATTCCTGGTGGCATGTATCTTGCGCCCGGGGCGCACACCAAATCAATTAATATGAAAACGAAAATCCTTTTACTGGCATTGGCATCAGTCCTTCTTGCTACCACCTCTGTATCTGCACAAAAGATTCATATCGGTTTTAAAGGCGGTGCCGCTATCAATAAACTTTCCGGTAAATCATTCAAAGACGAATTCTCATTTGGTTATCACCTGGGTGGATTCGTAGAGATCGGCCTCGGTAAGAAATTCGCTATCCAGCCGGAGATATTATTCAGCCAGACCAACGTAGATACATCCAATACCTTCAGCAGTGTTTACCAGTTCAAGCAGCTCGATAAGGTCCAGCTCAAATACCTGAGCTTTCCCATTCTTTTAAATATCAAGCCAACCAAGGCGCTGACCCTCCAGGTGGGCCCGCAGTTCGGAATACTCACCAACAAGAGCAATACCCTGTTGCAAAACGGGCAGCAGGCTTTTAAAGGCGGCGACTTCAGTATGCTGGGTGGCGTGCAGGTCAACATCGGTCACCTTGGGATTTACGGACGTTATGCCGTTGGCCTGAGCAGCATCAATGATATCGACAACCAGGAGAAATGGAAGAACCAGAGTATCCAGCTGGGATTGTCTTTCCGATTATAATGAATGTATATCCATGGATCGTGTTGCCGGGGCGGGGATCCCGGCAACTTTTTTTAGGGACGAATGATGTTGAGTGAGCCATCAACATTCCATTTGACAACGGCAGAAGGTACAGCCGGGGTCTGGTCGTCCTGGCGGTGTTGAACAATGTAGTCAACACCGTTTTTTATTTCAATATCAATATCGGTAAAAACACCCGGCGCGGGGTAGCCCGAAACATTGGCGGAGGTGGAAACAACGGGTTTGCGGAAGCGTTTGACGAGATCTTTGCAAAACCGGTCGCGTACGATGCGGATGGCAATGCTGTTGTTCTGTGGTGTGAGGTTTGGCGCCAATCCAACAGCGCCTTCGTAAATGATCGTAGTGGGTTTGTGAATGCCTTTGATATAATCGTACACCCGTGGGTCGGGTTGGGTTACGTATTTGATGATGTCCCGTTCGTCGGCCAGCAAGATGATCATGCTCTTCTCATCCGATCGTTTCTTTAGCGCATACACTTTCGCAACTGCATCTTCATTGGTGGCATCGCAACCGATCCCCCACACCGTATCGGTTGGGTAGAGGATCAATCCACCCGTATGCAATACCCGCAGGCACTGTTCAATATCGTTTTCGTAACTATACATGGGATACCGGTGGTATTATGCTTAACAACTGGCCGACCTGGATGGTTCTCGCACATCGGAAATGTTTTTCCGGGCATTCGCGGTGACCATGCAGGCCACAGGGCCGGCAGGGAAGGTTTTCGGTTGTTTCAATGATGAAGGATTGATCAGACAGGGGCGTGAAGCCAAATGCCGGAACGGTGGAACAGAATATGGCCGCCACCGGTGCATTCACGGCTGAGGCAAAATGAAGAGGGCCGGAGTCATTCACATAATTGATGACCGCGTTTTTCATCAGGGCCGCCGATTGCAGGAACGAAAGCTGACCTGCCACAACGGTTACGTTTGTATTGCCTGCCTGCTCCCTGAGTTGTTCGCATTCCTGTTTGTTGTCAGGTCCCCCCAGTAAATAAATGGAGTAGTTGGCCGGGAAATTCCGGATGAGTTCTATCCATTTCTCAACGGGGAATTTCTTTGTAAACCATACACTGCCTGGTGATATTGTTACATACGGCCTTCCTGCAAAACTTTTGGCGAACTCCCTATCTTTTTCGGATGGGTATAAAACGGGCCGGATCAATGAATCATCGGTAAATGAGGCAATCAGGTCATTGTTTCGTTCCACCTCATGTTTCGACTGCCTGGTCTTTGTAATAGCATGTGTTATTTTCCTGCTGAACAGGAAACTAAGCGGGTTTTTGTTGAAGCCAATGGTTTCCCCGGCGCCAGAGAAGGCGGTAAGCAGTCCGGTCGAAAAGAAACGCTGTACATTGATTACTTTGTCGTACCGGTTCCGGCGTATCTGTTTCAGCATGCCCAACAGGTTGCGGGTCTTTTTTTTCTTTTTATTCCATATCAGTACTTCATGCAGGTGAGGGTTATTCTGCAAAAGACTTTCGTTGCCCTTTCTTACGAGGAAGTCGATCTGTGCATCCGGGTAAAACAGGGCCAGTTTCTCCACCAGTGCGGTAGCCAGCACCACGTCGCCGATAAAAGCGGTTTGTATGATGAGAAACTTTTGCATGCAGGCAGCGAAGGTATTGATAAAATGCTTTTTTCTTTCTTGGAATCAGCGTGTAAGTTTGCAAAAAACTAAAAATGGAATTGCAACAACTTATAGTTGAGGCCTGGGCGAACCGGGATTTGCTAAAAGAAGCGAAATATGCCGATGCCGTGCGGAATGTACTGGAAGAGGTGGATAAGGGCCGACTGCGTACCGCTTCTCCTTCGGCGGATGGCTGGCAGGTGAACGAATGGGTAAAGCAGGCCATACTGATGTACTTTGCCATCCAGCAAATGGAAACGTATACCTTACCGCCCTTCGAGTTCTATGATAAGATGAAACTTAAGTCGGATTACGCGGCGCTTGGTGTACGGGCCGTTCCGCACGCGGTTGCACGGTATGGAGCCTACCTGGCAAAGAACGTGGTGCTGATGCCCAGTTATGTGAATATCGGGGCTTATGTTGATGAAGGCACCATGGTGGATACCTGGGCAACCGTGGGCAGTTGCGCCCAGATCGGCAAAGGGGTTCACCTGAGTGGGGGTGTGGGAATCGGCGGTGTGCTGGAGCCGCTGCAGGCAAGCCCGGTGATCATTGAAGATGGCTGTTTTATCGGTAGCCGTTGCATCGTGGTGGAAGGGGTACGGGTGGAAAAAGAGGCCGTGCTGGGCGCCAATGTGGTGCTTACGCAATCTACCAAGATCATTGATGTGAGCGGATCGGAGCCCAGGGAAATGAAGGGGGTGGTGCCGGCCCGCAGCGTGGTGATTCCCGGAACCTATACCAAAAAATTCCCGGCAGGTGAGTTTGGCGTGGGTTGCGCCCTGATCATCGGCCAGCGGAAACCATCCACCGATCTGAAAACAAGTTTAAATGATGCGCTGCGGGATTTTAATGTTTCAGTTTAGTCCCTTATATTTGCACCCCGATCTGAACGTTTAGCCCCGGTTAAACGGTTTTCAATGCCCAGATGGCGAACCTGCCTGCCGGCAGGATTGGTAGACCAGTTCTTATTATATGGTTTATGTGTATGCAATCAAAAGCCTCGTACGCAACTATATTTATGTTGGCCTTACAAAAGATATGGACTGACGTCTGGCAGAACATAATAACGGGGAAAACAGGTCGACGAAAGCATACAAGCCTTTTGTTCTTTTATATTCCGAGCAAGTACCTGACAGGAATATGGCAAGAATAAGAGAGAAGTATTTAAAATCAGGGATAGGTAAAGAATTCTTACGATCTCTTGGTTGAATGCCCAGATGGCGAAATTGGTAGACGCACTGTGTTCAGGTCGCAGCGTCCGCAAG
>CAZYAT010000092.1:0-4664 GCA_964645235.1 uncultured Ferruginibacter sp.
GAATACATCTTTGCCCGCTTCTGTTGAAATCACCCAGGCAGATTCGTGTATATGATTTTGCAGGAAACTATGAATGCCATAGGTATAACCCTTGTCTTCCCTGATATTACTCATGAGCCGTGAACCAAAAAATCCACCAAAGAGGGTATTGAGCACCATCGCTTTTACAAAATCGGGATGATGGCGGTTGTAAAAAGGCCGGGCCATCCGGATGGATCCCTGCACCCCTTCTGCATCGTTAATGATTCTTGATTTTTTTTCAGCCAACGGGTCTTTGCTGATATTGTTCATATCACCACCGTTATTGGGAAGGTCTCCAAAATAATGGTTGATCTGTTCCTGCCATCCTGAAGGAAGCCGGCCTGCAATAAACATGACAAATTTTCCCTGTTGATAATATTGCTTATAAAAAGCAATCAGTTCCTCTCTGTTCAAAGTGTCAAAATCTTCCAGGCGAGTGTATTTTCCATAAGGATGTTGTTCGCCATATATATAGGCATCAATCAAACGGCTGGCTACAAAATCGCTTTTTTTCAGGTTCACTTTCAGCCTTTGCATCATATTCTGCCGGTAGGTATCCAGTTCTTCCTGTGGCATCACCGAATCAGTAATCAGTTCCCGCACCACCGGCAGCAATTCCTGAATATGCTTATTCAGACAGTGCAGGGTGATCGTAGCTGTTTCATTATAACAGGCCCGGTTGAGATAGGCTCCATAATATTCAAAATGTTCATTCAGCTGAAAAGCCGTTTTACTACTGGTCCCGTTTCTCAATAAAAAATTACTGGTTGCGGCCACGAGGTTTTTATCTTCGAACCAGTTACCTGCATAGAATACCCATTCCACGGACATCACTTCTTCTGCGCCTGCATTCACCGCATATACTTCCACTCCGTTATTTAAAACAAATTTTTCAGCCTGCTTTAACCGGAGATCAAAATCCACTGCATCTACAATGACCGGCGCCTGTTTCCTGTCTGGCATAAATTCCTTTCTTAATTATTGGATAGATAATGTATGGTATTGCTGTTGCTTTCCCGGAAAATATTCCGGCTTTCCTGAAGAATATCTTCTGCACTGACTGATGCATATTTCTCCAGCTCAAAATTCATCCAGGATGCATCCCCCAACAGTTCATAATAAGCCAGACTGTTGGCCCTGCTCATCACACTCATATCTTCAAAAGCAATCATGCTTTCTGTTTTGTTCTTTACCTTTTGTAATTCATTGGCGGAAACCAGTTCATTTTTCATTTTGTCCAGTTCTGCCTCTACTGCTTTCTCTGCCTCTTCAATCTTTACCCCTTTTACCAGTTTCCCTTCAATTGCCATTAGCCCTGCATCGGTACTTCCGAAATGAAAACACTCGATACTGCTGAACAGTTTTTTTTCTTTTACCAGTGACTGATAGAGCCGGGAAGAACCTCCTCCGCTGAGAATATCCCCCAACAGATCTGCGATATAATATCTTCTGTCGAGACGGCCTGCCATATGCCAGCATTTGTAAAATGCATCCAGCGGTACATTGGAATGAATGACCTGTTTGCGGGCTGCTGTCTGTTCCGGTTCCTGAGGCAGGTTACGCTTGTATTTTTCTCCGGATGGTATATCACCAAACCATTTTTCTGCCAGGGTCTTTACTTTTTCAACGGTAACATTACCTGCAACCACCAACACTGCATTGACAGGGCGGTAATGTTTGAAAAAGAAATGCTCCACATCGGCCAGGGCTGCATTTTCGATATGAGATAATTCTTTACCGATCGTCATCCAGCGATAAGGGTGGGTGGTATAGGCCAGCTCCCGCATTTTATGCCATACATCTCCATAAGGTTTGGTGAGATAATGTTCCTTGAACTCCTCACACACTACCTTACGTTGTACATCGAGGCTTTTTTTACTGAAGGCCAGCGAGAGCATGCGATCGCTTTCCAGCCAGAAGGCGGTTTCAATGTTATCAGCCGGCAACTGAATATAATAATTGGTGAGATCGTTGGTGGTATAGGCATTGTTCTCCCCTCCGGCCATCTGCAGCGGTTCATCATAACTTGGAATATTGACTGATCCACCAAACATGAGGTGTTCAAACAAATGCGCAAAACCGGTACGTTCAGGATCTTCATCCCTGGCACCCACATCATACATCAGGTTCACCACGGCCATTGGGGTGCTGAGATCCTGGTGCACAATGACCCGCAAACCATTGGACAATGTAAATTTTTCAAACTGAATCATAGCATTACATTCCTTTAAGATAATTCGCCCCCCAATGCTTTCGCAAAGGAGGGCGATGTAAAGTTATTGAAATTCCGGTTAAAGCACTGATTGAAAATGGGTCAGTGCAGAATACTGCGAACCTTGATTTCCCTTTCTTCCATCACACCGTTACGCAGGATGATGAGTTTTACTTTTTCGTTCGGGTTTTGAAGAGCGATCTTATACTGATTGAGGTTTTGATTAAACAGTTTATTAACGGCCATCACTTCATCACCTTCTTTAAGTCCGGCCGTTTCAGCCGGTGACCCTGCTGCCACATCGCCCACAATTATTTTTCCCTCTATCAGATAAAGCTCCAGCCCGGTATAGGAATAGTCAAACAGGTCAGTAAAATGGCTATTGGGAGTAATATAAATATCTCCCCCGGGATAATTCAGGATCACATTAAACCGCCGCATGATATCATTACCCAGCAGACCTCCCATTTGAGGATAAGATGTTACATTGTAAACATCATCAAAAATAAAAGCAGGTACATTCCTGAATTTATACGGACCCACTTTAACTTCTTTAACGATCGTCAGCTCCATATCAATTTTTCCACCCAATCCTTCTCCCTCTTTCTGCCAGCGTTTTCTTTTTTTATCCAGCAGATTGCTGTCTTCAATAAAATCCCGTGAGAATAATATACAAAGACCGGCCCCCAGATCGAAAAGAAAACGGGAATTAATGGTACGGTCATCCCTCACCCGCATGGGCTGGGTAACCAATTGGGAAATATTTGGCTTTAAGAGATATCCGGCGCGCGGATAACGAATGGTACCCGGACTGGCAAATGTGATCCTTGAACTATCGTAATCCAGTTTCACGATATAGCGGCTCAGTACGGCATACCCGATGATCCCATCAATTCTTTCACCATATACGGTGGTCAGTATGCTATAGTCGTTAATGTGAAAATTTAAACTGTCAATAGTCAACCCCGGTATTCGCAGCTTGCGATTGTATATGAAACTCACATTCCGGATACCCGCAATACCCCGGATGGTACGGTTGGATGGACTGGGTTTCAGATTCAGGTAATCTGCCGTGGTGGAGTCGAGTGAAATTCCACTGCTGCCGGTATCCAGGATAAAATTCAGTGTATCCGCAATATCATCCAGCTTCGCCTGCATGATAATGATACCTCCTGTGAGCTGAATAAAGGGAATCGATGTAATGAATTTAGATGGCGGCTCAATAAACTCCTCCTGTGCCTGCCCCTTGAATGGTTGCAGGAAGAGTATTATCATGGCAAAGCAATAAAGAATCCGTTTCATCACGGTTTTTTAGTATTTGAGGTCGTCACCACTCTTATGACAATTTTTTTGCATAAAATGATGCAAGGCTGCTTTCCGCTTACATAATAATTCAACATTTTAACGGCCCGATGAACCCGTTCGGCCCTTTTTTGTTGAACCTGTACCTTTGCAGCATGCAGTTAAATGAAATATATGATAAAGCCGCTTCTTTTGGTTTCCTGACGGTGGAAGAAGGGGTCTATCTCTACCATCATGCCCCCCTGGCCGAACTGATGCTGATTGCAGATGAATTGCGCAAAAAGCAAGTGCCACATGGTAAGGTCACCTGGCAGATCGACCGGAATGTGAACACCACCAATGTATGTATTGCCAATTGTAAGTTCTGCAATTTTTACCGTATTCCCGGGCATGCCGAAGCCTATATCACTGATATGCCCACCTACCGCCGCAAGATTGAAGAAACCCTGAAATATGGTGGCGACCAGTTGTTATTACAGGGCGGACATCATCCGGACCTGGGTTTGCAATACTATATTGATACATTCAAAGCCATTAAAGCTGAGTTCCCCAATATAAAACTGCATGCCCTGGGCCCCCCGGAAGTAGCGCATATCACCAAACTGGAAAAATCAACTCACCGGGAAGTGCTGATGTCCCTGAAAGAGGCAGGACTTGATTCATTACCCGGTGCCGGAGCCGAGATCCTGATCGACCGGGTACGCCGCCTGATCAGCAAAGGAAAATGCGGAGCACAGGAATGGCTGGACATTATGCATGAAGCTCACAAGTTAAATATCACCACTTCCGCCACCATGATGTTTGGTCATGTGGAAACCATTGAAGAAAGATTTGAGCACCTGGTTAAAATCAGGGAAGTGCAAAGCCGGAAGCCGGAAACAGCCAAGGGATTCCTGGCCTTTATACCCTGGACCTTTCAGGATGTGGACACCTTGCTGGCCCGGATCAGGGGTGTACAAAACCTGACCACCGCAGAAGAATATATCCGCATGATTGCCCTGAGCAGGATCATGCTGCCTAATGTAAAAAACATACAGGCCAGCTGGTTAACGGTAGGCAAACAAACTGCTTCGGTCTGTCTGCATGCAGGCGCTAACGATTATGGTTCCATCATGATTGAAGAAAATGT
>CAZYAT010000093.1:0-4519 GCA_964645235.1 uncultured Ferruginibacter sp.
TATGTGTTGCATAGTACCAAATCATGCCCTATATTTGTGTTGTGAAAGGGATGAACCGGTTGTCCTGCTCACAAAAGTTCTTAAAAGTATAGCCTGCTCCAACCCACCCCGGTTCGCCGGACCGGCCAGCTAAAAGCCATGAAAAACAGCTGGACCAAATACCCGGTCGGCAAACGAGGATGCGGTTGAAAGTATAGCCATGAACAAATTATTCAAAGAGATCTTCGCTTAAGGGTACAAGAGGAAGGACACCGGGGCGCCGGCAACAGCCATGAAAAAACAGCCGGCGCCCCGGAACAAAGTCAACCGGGCCAACACCCATATCGAAGTAAAAAAACAAAGCCATGAACATAGAGAACACAGCCAGCCAGATGCGTAAGGGGGTTCTGGAATTTTGCATCCTTTCGGTCATTAAACAGGGCGAGGCCTATCCATCCGATATCATCGACAAGATGAAGAAGGCCAACCTGAACATACTCGAAGGAACGCTTTACCCGCTCCTTACCCGGCTTAAGAATGCGGAACTGTTATCCTATCGCTGGGAAGAAAGTACCAGCGGTCCGCCACGTAAATATTTCAACCTTACTCCGAAAGGAGCTGAATTTTACAAGGAACTTGAAACAACCTGGTTCGAACTGGCCAATGCGGTGAAAACGCTCACGCAGGAACCCGCAGCCACTGAACCGGCCGAAACCGATAACAACAACTTCAACAACCCACAGTAATAAAAGTATAGCCATGAAAACTTTTATCACTGGCTCAACAACTAACGAAACAAAAAATTAAAGCCATGAAACAAGTAATCAACATAAACTTCCAGGGCCGGGTGGTACCGATAGAAGTGACCGCCTTCGACCTGCTGAAGAACTATACCGACAGCCTGAACAGGCATTTCGCCAACGAGGAGGGCAAGGAAGAGATCATCAACGATATTGAGAGCCGCATCGGGGAACTGTTCCAGGAGCGCCTCGCCAAAGGAGCCACCTGCATCACCGACGATGATGTGAAAGCCATCATCAAGAGCATGGGCAGCCCCGAAGATTTTGAAGCCATGGACGATACTATGTCTTCCGCTTCTTCTTCCTCTTCCGGCAGCCAGCAGCAATCTGGCACCAATACCACCAGCGCCACCGGCCACAAACGCCTTTTCCGCAACGAGAACGACAAAGTGCTCGGCGGTGTGTGCAGCGGCCTGGCCAGCTACTTTAATATCGACGTGGTGGTGGTACGTATCATCTTCGTGATATTATTGTTCTCCGGCGTAGGGTTCCTCACTTATATTATTATGTGGATCGCCGTACCAAGCAGCTCTACCGAGCAGATCGGCGGCACACGCCGTAAACTTTACCGCGATAACGACGAGAAGATGATCGCCGGCGTCTGCAGCGGCATCGGCCATTATTTCGGCATCAACCCCTGGATACCAAGGGTGCTCTTCATCCTTCCCTTCCTCTCTTTCCTTTCCCGTTGGGGCCACTGGGGCGGGTTCTGGGATGTGGGTGATGTGATCCGCTTCACCTTCAGTCCAACCTCGCTGATCGTATATATCATATTATGGATCGTGATACCGGAAGCCATCAGCACATCTGAGAAACTGGAGATGAAAGGCGAGAAGGTGGATATGAATTCCATCAAGGCTTCTGTTGCCGAAGAAATGAAAAGCGTGGGCAAGCGTGCAGAGAAGTTTGGTAAAGAAGCGGCCGGTATGGTAACCGAGAAAGCAAATGCTATGGCAGGAGATGTAAAGAATTTTTCGAGAAGGAGCCGGGGCGGACTGGGCGGCGTGATCGCCATGATCGCCAAGATCTTTGCCTACTTCATCATCGGTTGCGTGATGTTCGCCTTCATCATGGCGCTGATCGGTATGGGTATTTTCGCCATAGGCATCTTCCCGCTGAAAGATTATGTATTGCGTGGTGATTTGCAGAACCTCTATGCATGGGGTACGCTGATACTCTTCATCGCTGTTCCCATCATTGGTATGATCACCTGGCTGATCCGCAGGATAGCAAGGGCAAAAGGCAATACCCGCATCCTGGGCTGGACATTCGGAAGCCTGTGGGCCATTGGCTGGGTTTGCATGATCATGCTGGTCACTTCCATTGCCCGTGATTTCAAGAGCGGCAGCCGCCTGGAAGATGAACAGGTCGCACTGAGCAACCCTTCAACGAACAAACTGGTGGTTACCTCATCGCTGCCGTTCACTAAAAAATATTATGGCCGCAACTGGATCCGCTTCGAGCCGTTCGAAAACCTGGTCGACGAAGACACCGCCTATGTACGCAACGTGTTCGTAGAGATCACCAGGTCGCCCAACGACAGCTTCCGGGTAACAATGAAAAAGACATCACGCGGGTACAACCGTACCGATGCCAATAACCTGGCCGGCCTGATCAGGTTCAACGTGGAGCAGAAGAACGATTCCACCCTGCTGCTGGATAAAGGAATTGCGATCAACAAGATCGATAAGTTCCGCAACCAGGCAGTAACCATCACCATCTATGTTCCGGTAGGAAAACAGGTGAGGGTGAACAAGGGCATCGGCTGGCCGGTACACATCGGCAACGACAACTGGGATGATAACTGGAACAACGACTACTGGGACGGCGACGAAAGCATGCGCTGGCAGAGCGATGTGGACTATGTGATGAAGGAAGATGGATTGTATACTCTCGACGGAAGAAAAGCCGATGGCTGGAACGACAGGCCAAGGAAATACAGCCGGGAAAAAAGAAGCAATGCCGGCAGCGACGGATACCGGTACAATGAATACGACAAGAAGGCGGATTCGCTCCGCAACCTGGAAGACATGAAGAAGCAGCGGAAACTCGATTCGCTGGAACAGCTCAAGCAGAAGATCGACAGCGCCAAAGAAAAGATCGAGAGCAGCGGCACCGAAGAACAGCCATTGAGCAGTACATTCAAAATGACGGTGTACGACCCGATGGTGGAAATAAGATGATGTTGAAAGGAGGAAGGGTGTATGAATACCCTTCCTCCCCGACAACAAGCCGGAAAACATTACTAAAGCTAAGCCATGAAAAAAAGAAACCTCCTCTATGCCGGACTCGTCCTGGCACTGATCCTTGTACTTAGTTCCTGCTTTCACGATCACGACCTGCACATCAATGTAAATGACAACGATGATGAATACAGGCTCCGGGCATCCTTCGATGACGAACTGACCGACGATGTGCAGCGGGTGATCAACAGCCATATTCACAGCCGCCACCCGGGGTCGACCGTTTATTTACATTCCGACCGAAAGATTGAACTGGACAACGGGGCAAATTTCCGACTGAGGCTGAGGCCCGGGCACCTTCGCATCAGGTTCGGCAGGGATGAGAACAGCGAGGAAAGTTATGCAGAACTGCAGGATATGTGCGAAGAGATCAAAGACGTACTGGCCAGCAGGAGCGATCAATAAGCAAAGCCCAGGGGTTACGGATCACAACCGTTCAGAAATAACGAATAAGCCATGAAAAAGTATTTCCTATCCGGGTTGTTCAGCATGACCGCTGCCATGGTGTTCGGGCAGATAAACCGGTCTTCCGACCTGTACCGGACGCTGAAGGAAAAAGACAGCCTTTTGTTCAATGCAGGGTTCAATACCTGCAACATGCCCGAACTGGAGAGCCTGGTGAGCGATGATTTCGAGTTTTACCACGATAAGTCGGGCATCACGCCCACGAAAGCTGATTTCATCAGCAGCATACAGAACGGGCTATGCAAACTGAACTATAAGCCTAGAAGGGAACTGGTGGAAGAAAGCCTGGAAGTATTCCCGCTGAATAAGGACGGAGTGTTGTATGGGGCCATTCAAACCGGGCGCCATCATTTCTACGCCACCGAAAAAGATAAGCCGGAATACCTGACCAGCACGGCAGTGTTCACTCACCTCTGGTTGCTGGAAAAGGGACAGTGGAAACTGAAAAGGGTATTGAGCTACAACCACCAGGAACCTGCAAAACTGAATTGATAAAGAACGTTTCAATAGTTGAGTTGAAGTTGAAACCAACAAGGTCCCGCCTGAAAAGGCGGGGCTTTTTATTGATTCAAAACCACCGGCCATCAACCTCAAACTTCAAACCGTACAATTTTTTCAACTACTTTTGCTGCCATTAACGATCATTCATAAAAACGAGTAAATGAAAAACACTCCCTTCACCCAAAAGCACATCGACCTCGGCGCTAAGATGGCTGAATTTGCCGGTTACAATATGCCCATCAGTTATTCGGGCATCAACGACGAACATGCAGCCGTTCGCAAAAACGCAGGTGTGTTCGATGTGAGCCATATGGGCGAATTCATCCTGAAAGGGGAGCATGCGCTGGACCTGATACAACGCACCACGTCGAACGACGCCTCTAAACTTACCGATGGCAAAGCACAATACAGTTGTTTACCCAACAAAAACGGCGGCATCGTCGACGACCTGATCGTTTACTGCCTGGAAGAGAACAAAGCCTATATGCTGGTGGTGAATGCAAGCAACATTGAAAAAGACTGGAACTGGAT
>CAZYAT010000094.1:0-4275 GCA_964645235.1 uncultured Ferruginibacter sp.
GGTGTACCTGGTGGTGCAGCCGTAATGCTCGACAAGATGAATGTGTTTTATATAGGTGTTGATAACCCGATCACCATTTCATCTGGTTCGGGTTGGGATAAAACAAGTGTTTCAATGACCGGGGGCACCATTTCTGGTTCCGGCTCAAACCGGGTCGTTACGGTTACTACTCCGGGTGCTGCAAGTATAACAGTTACTGCTGAGGGTAAATCAAGCAAATTTGATTTCAGGGTTAAAACCATTCCTGATCCGGTGTTCAAAGTTGCTTCTGGTAAACCCAGGATGCCGTCTGTTGAGTTCAAAAACCAACAGTTCTGCCGTGCAGAATTGGAAAAATTCGATTTTGATACAAGGTTCAGCATTGTAAGTGCAACGGTATATTTCTCTGGTGCCAATTTCCCGAATGTGGCAACGGCATCAATCAATGGCAACGGCCTGGCTTCATTAAGTTCGTTTTTGAGCCGTTGCGGCCCTGGTTCAGTAGTTACTTTTGATAACATCAAGGTTTCCGGACCGGGAGGTCAGCGTACAATCGAAGGAAGATCATTCGCCCTATACTAATAAATTAATAAAGAAGATTTGCTATGAAGAAGCGATTATTTAAATACCTGGCATTGGCAATTTGTTTTTGCATGTTCGCCGGAGTAGTGGATGCTCAACAAAAAAAGAAGACCACGACAAGGTCTGCTACAAAACGCACCACCACCAGAAAGACAGCTAAGTCAAAGACAAAGACTACCATTAATCCGACAGCGCCTGTGACCGATACAGTAAAAACTGTAGCAGTTGCTCCACCGCCACCACCACCGCCCAACGACAGTTTACCGGTACCGGTAATTAAGAAGTCATTGAGGCCCGACGAGGCTGTGGAAACAACCATGCTGAAGGACAGGACCCCATTGGTATATGAAAACCTTCGTGCCGACGATGCAATCTATCGTCATAAAATATGGAGGGAGATCGATGCCCGTGAAAAGATCAACCAAACCTTCATGTACACAGCCAATGAGAATAATGGTAACCAGCGTTTCATTTCGATCCTGCTAAAAGCGATCGACGATAGCGCTGTAACAGTGTTTAACAGCATCGACGACCGTTTTACCACTCCGATGACCAAAGCAGAAGTGGCAAAAGCTATTGGAGGTGATTCTGTTCCTGTTCCTATTTATGACTCGCTGGGAAACCAGATCGGCGTTAACTATAAAAGAGCTGAGATCAATCTTGACTCGTTCTATCGCTTCAGGATTAAGGAAGAAGTGATATTTGATAAAGAAAGCTCACGTTTGTTCTGGAGGATACTTGGTATCGCACCCGTGAAAGATGTTATCACATCTATGGGTGTAAACCTTGGCCCTACAGAATTATTCTGGGTATATTATCCTGATATGAGGCCGATCTTTGCCCGATACGAGGTATATAACGGCAAGAACTATGGAGGCCGAATGAGTTGGGAAGACCTGTTCGAAAGCCGGATGTTCTATGGCCGTATTATTAAGAGTACCATCGATAACCCGCTAGACAGGTTCATTCGTGATTATCCTGGTTTGAAAGAAAAAGGAATCCTTCAGTTACTCGAAGGAGAGAATATCAAAGAAAAGATATTCAACTACGAGCAGGATTTATGGAGCTATTAAGCAGAAGTTTAGAAATATTTAAAAAAAACCCGTCAATACGACGGGTTTTTTTATTTCCTGAACAAAGAGTATAAAAATTTAAATAGTGACAATTTTTTATAAATACCCACATTTGGGTATTGGTCGTAATGCCTGCTTTGGCTATCTTCGTTTCGGTTTTTCATAGGATATTGGATTTTAAACGGGGCTGAATTTCTATTCTGGCCCCTTTTTATTTAAAACACTACTAACTACCCCTGAAATGTTCTTCTATTAACTTTGCACGTTTCATTCCAATTATTCCGGCAATTTCTGCCAGGCTACCATCCTTGACATTTTTTACAGACTTGAACTTTCTCAGCAATAGATCAGCAGAATGCTTTCCTATTCCTTTAATCTCTTCGAGCTCATTTTTAAAAGTCCCCTTGCTTCGTAGCTTGCGATGAAAAGTAATACCAAAATGGTGTACCTCATCCCGGATGCGGCGTATCAGCTTGAGGCTCTCGCTATCCCATGGAAGTTTTATCGACTGGCGGTCGCCTGGGAAAAAGATCTCTTCTTCATTTTTTGCCAGACCGACCACCGTTATGGGGGTTGTTAGTTTTAATTCTTCCACACTTTGCATGGCAGCACTTAGCTGTCCCTTTCCTCCATCTATTATAATAAGCTGGGGAAGTGGCTGATTTTCTTCTTGGAGTCGTTTATAGCGACGATATACGACCTCTCTCATGGTAGCAAAGTCATTGATACCTGTAACGGTCTTTACTTTGAAATGCCTGTATTCCCCTTTGCAGGGCTCTCCGTTTTTGAAGCAGACCATTGCGGAAACCGGGTAACTTCCGTGGAAATTCGAATTGTCGAAACACTCTATATGAACAGGAATGACCCGGAGTTTCAGATCATGTTTAAGCTGCTCCAGAAGTTTAAGTTTTTCGTCACTGCTTTTTTCCTCCAGGTTGAGGGCCTTCTTTCTTCGAAGTTCACCCCTGAAATAGTCGACATTTTTTTCAGATAACGCTAATAAGGTTTTTTTATCGCCTCCTTTGGGTATAGTGATCTGTACATCCTCTTCGGGAAATTCTATTGAAAAAGGGACGATGATCTCTTTTGCCTTACTATCGAAGCTTTTTCTCAATTGTGCGGCGGCGAATGCAAGTACCTCCTCCCTGGTTTCATCCAGCTGCTTTTCCAAAGTAATGGTCTTGGTGCTTACCACAGTACCCTCATTTATTGCCAGGTAATTTACATAAGCCGTCTTTCCATCTTCCAAAATTGAAAATACATCTACAGTCCCCATCTTTGTATTTACTACGACCGATTTGGATTGATACCCTTCCAAGTGTTCCAGTTTCTTTTTTAAAGAAGCAGCCTTTTCAAATTCCATCCCTTCTGCAAGTCGCTTCATTTCGGCTTTAAAATGTAACATGACCGGTTTTAAATTCCCTTTAAGTATATTAACCAGTTGTTGAAGGTCTTCAAGGTAATCCTCTTCTGTTTGTAACCCTTCACAGGGGCCCTTGCAATTTCCCAAATGATATTCCAGGCAGACTTTAAACTTTCCTTTTTTAATATTGTTTTCAGTAAGATTGAGCTTACAGGTTCGGAGCGGGAGGGTTTGCCGAATGAAACCAAGTAATTCCCTGGCCTTCTCAACGGATGTGTAAGGCCCGAGGTATTGCGATCCGTCATTGACCTTTTTTCTGGTAAAAAATACCCGGGGGAACCGTTCATTCTTTATAACTATAAACGGGTAGCTTTTGTCATCCTTCAGATTGATATTGAATTTTGGCTGGTTCTCTTTTATCAGAGTATTCTCAAGCAGAAAGGCGTCCTGTTCATTATTAACGATAGTGAATTCGATGTGATGGATCCGCCTGACCAGCTCATGCGTTTTATAACTCGTAAAGGTCTTTGAAAAATAAGAGCTGACCCTTTTTCGGAGATTCTTGGCCTTGCCAACATATAAAAGCTCATTTTCGACACTGAAATACTTATATATCCCCGGGTTTACAGGGATCGTAGAAGCAATGGCCGAGAATTCCTTTTGTGTCATTGGATCAATACTCCCAGGTTATTAGTTCCTCTTTTTCAACACTTGAATTTCCTGACTGATCGCTCGCAATAGTTACCATTTTGCAATATTTATTGCTTTGCCAGGTTAGCTGAAGCGTTTTTCTGGCGTCGACCTCTTTCAGCATATACAGACGCCTTACTTTTCCGCTTTCTGCATCTATATAAACATCCCAGTGCCTGAGTTTTATGCTGTCGGGCAGTTCACCGGCAGGATCGTACGTGAACGTATAGGCTGCGATTGTCTGATCGAGAAAATTCTTCTCAGTAAAGAGGTTAATTAAGTTTGCAGAATCGATCCGGGGTGTCAGGAATTCACTGACGGCCTTTTCGAAATCCTCTATTTTCAACCAGGAAGAATCGGTGTGGTTGTTTATCGTGACGTAGTAAAGGGGAGTTACCCCTTTATTCTTTACCTCAAACAATTGTCCCCGGATATAGCTTGTTACAGGAAAAAAGCTTTGTTCTTTTGCTGAATCCCTGGTTTCGGCGGTTGTCGGACCAACGTTCTTCGACGGCTGGGAGCATGCGGAAAGCACAAGTATGGTTGCAGCCAATGCAATAAATGTTCTCATTATCCAAAATTAAAAGT
>CAZYAT010000095.1:0-1109 GCA_964645235.1 uncultured Ferruginibacter sp.
AATGTCTTACATAATTCCATTTGTCTAAATTGCTCTAAATCAATTGACTAAATTATTTAGTTATTTATAGCTAATTATTTTAGTTTTTCTGTAATACCTTAGCCTCAAAATATCCACCGCTTGTACCTCAATTGTAAGACTTATTTCAGCTTCCGGTACGGGACCTTTGCAACCCAGGAACTGGTAAAGACAGCTGCCGAATTGGGCCTTAATTCCCTTGCGCTGACAAATATTAACAGCACCTGCGATACCTGGGATTTTGTAAAGTACTGCCAGGAAGAAGGAATCAAGCCTATTACCGGTGCCGAGATCCGAAATGGAGATAAATTACTCTATATACTCATTGCAGCCAATAACAAGGGCCTTAAATGGATCCATGAATTCATCTCCTCCCACCTTCTCCATAAAAACGAGTTTCCTGAGGCCAACGATATCCCCTTTTTTGAACAGGACAGGGATGGATACATAATTTACCCCCTGGAAAGCAAAAGTCCTCAAGATCTTCGGAGCAACGAGCGTGTCGGAGTATTGCCCTGGGAAGTCCATAAACTGTATACGATTAACACTAAATCGTATACCGATAAATTCGTAATCCGCCAACCCGTAACCTTTCAGGATAAAACCCGGTACAACCTTCACCGGTTGCTAAGATGCATCGATAAAAACCTGCTGCTTTCCAAACTGCCGGCCGAATCGCAGGCACACCCTGAGGAAACCTTTGTCCCCCCTTCCTTCCTGCTCGAAAAATTCAGGCATTTTCCTTTCGTGGTCACAAATACCTATCGGCTGATGGAAAGTTGCAGCATTGACATGCCCTTTCATTCTGACAAGAATAAGAAAACCTACGGCGGCGATCCGGAAGATGACCGAATTTTACTTGAAAAACTGGCCAACGATGGCTTTGAAAGCCGGTATGGCAAAAAGAACCTCGCAGCCCGGCAACGCCTGAATAAGGAACTAAAGATCATCAACGACCTTGGCTTCAATTCCTATTTTCTCATTAACTGGGACATTATCCGCTATGCACAGTCCAGAGGGTTTTACTATGTGGGTCGGGGAAGCGGTGCCAATTCAATTGTAGCATATTGCCTACGAATAACTGATGTGGA
>CAZYAT010000095.1:1209-4002 GCA_964645235.1 uncultured Ferruginibacter sp.
GCAACTGATCCTGAAGTATGGGGCCATGCTCTACAATTTTCCAAACATTCTCTCCCTGCATCCCTGCGGAATGCTCATCAGCGAAAAACCCATTACGGCCTATGGCAGTCTTTTTATGCCACCCAAGGGTTTTGCCACCATCCAAATGGATATGTTCGTGGCCGAGAACATCGGGCTAAATAAATTCGATATCCTCAGTCAGCGGGGTCTGGGGCATATTAAGGAAAGCCTGAAGCTTATACGGGCAAATAAAGGCGTTGAAATCGATATCCACGATGTAGAACGATTCAAAAAGGATCCTGGCGTGGCTGCCCAGATTCGGCAGGCCAATACCATTGGTTGCTTTTACATAGAATCCCCGGCAATGCGGGGTTTACTCAAAAAACTTCGCTGTGATGACTATGTAACCCTTGTAGCAGCCAGTTCGATCATTCGGCCCGGTGTGGCTCAATCAGGTATGATGCGGGCATACATTGAGCGCTATCATGACCGGAGCAAGATCGAATACCTGCACCCGATCATGAAGGAATTGCTGGAAGAAACATTCGGGGTGATGGTATTCCAGGAAGATGTGATAAAAGTAGCCCACTATTTTGGGGGGCTTGATCTTGGAGAGGCTGACATACTTCGCAGGGCTATGAGTGGTAAATACAGGAGCAATAACCAGTTCCGGATCATTAAGGAAAAATACATGGCCAGTTGCCGGGCCCAGAGCCACCCGGATGAACTGGCAGCTGAAATCTGGAGACAGATGGAAAGTTTTGCCGGCTACAGCTTCAATAAGGCCCATTCTGCCAGTTTTGCCGTGGAAAGCTATATGAGCCTGTATCTGAAAACCTATTATCCAAAGGAGTTTATGGTGGCTGTGATCAATAATTTCGGTGGTTTCTATTCCCGGGAACTCTATTTCCTGGAATTACTCAAAACAGGCGGGGAAATAAAGGCTCCTTGCGTCAATAACAGCGACTACTACACCAATATCCGGGGCAATGAGGTGTATACAGGCCTGATTCATATCAAAGGCCTTCAACAGCAGTTGGCGGAGCAGATCCTGGAAGAACGAAAAACAAACGGAAACTATCTCCACCTTCAAAACTTCATAGAGCGAACAAACATCGGGGCCGAACAATTGAATATCCTTGTTAGTGTAGGAGCCTTCCGGTTTACCGGTAAGTCGAAAAAAACACTGCTTTGGGAAGCCAATTTTCTGCAAAAGAAAAACCAGCCCCTATTACATGCAAGTCCTGTCCTTTTTGAGGATAAACCGCTCCAGTTCAATATGCCAGTACTCATTGATAGCCCGCTTGATGACCTCTATGACCAAATGGAAATTCTTGGTTTTACCATGACCAACCCTTTTGCCATGGTGGATGATGACCCCGCCAAATATGTGTCTGCGAAAGAGTTATCAAAAAGTCTCGGTAAGACAGTTACTGTACTGGCTTATTTTATCGCCCGAAAACACGTAACCACCAAATACCAGGATCACATGTTCTTCGGAACATTTGTTGACTGCCATCTCGACTGGATCGATACGGTCCATTTCCCGGAAGCAGCCAAATCCTATCCCCTGCACAATACCGGGTTTTACAAAATCACCGGTAAGGTAACAGAAGATTTTGGAGTTTATAGTATAGAAGTGAGAAGTATGTATAAGGTCGGATTCAAAGAGCGTAAATATGCAAATCTCTAGCTAATGTTGTTGAATGATGAGCGCCATATAGCCCATTTTGACCTGGATTCCTTTTTTGTTTCGGTGGAACAGTTGCTGAATCCAAAACTAAAAGGTAAACCGGTCCTTATTGGAGGCAGCGGTGACCGTGGTGTGGTGGCGAGCTGCAGTTATGAAGCCCGGAAATTTGGTATTCACAGCGCTATGCCGATGAAGGTAGCAAAGCGCCTATGTTCCCATGCCATCGTCGTACGTGGTGATATGGAGCAATACAGCAAGTTTTCAGGCCTGGTCACCGAGATCATCAAAGACACGGTTCCTTTGTTTGAAAAAGCCTCAATCGATGAATTCTATATTGATCTGTCTGGGATGGACAAATACTTTGGCTGCAGCCAGTTCACAGCAAAACTCAAAAAGAAGGTATTGAAGGAAAGTGGGCTACCTACTTCCTATGGCCTTGCCAGTAATAAACTCATCAGCAAGGTCGCTACCAATGAAGTAAAGCCCAATGGCCAGATTGAAATACCGTTTGGGAACGAGAAGAATTTTCTGGCCCCACTTAGCGTTGCCAAGATACCGGGAGTAGGTAAGGAAACCACCATCAAGCTCTTAAAGATGGGTGTTGAAACAGTGAAGATCCTCAGTGAAATTCCCGTTGAAATGCTCCAGAATTTCCTGGGTAAACCCGGCTTCGATCTCTGGCGCAAAGCCAATGGCATCGACGAAAGTCCCGTGGTTCCCTTCCATGAGCAAAAATCACTGTCCACCGAACATACCTTTGAGCAGGATACCATCGATCTTCAATTCCTGCATAGCGAACTGGTACGTATGACCGAAAGCCTGGCTTTCAACCTTCGCAAACAGGATAAGTTAACCGGTTGCGTTACCGTGAAACTCCGGTATTCAAACTTTGAAACCTATACCAAACAGAAAAGCATTGCCTATACTAATGCAGACCATGTTTTAATGGCTACTGCCCAGGAACTTTTCAAAAAACTCTATGAGCGGCGGCTGCTTGTCCGGCTTATCGGAATACGATTTAGCAATCTGATACCTGGGAATTACCAGATAAAGCTCTTTGAGGATACCCAGGAAATGATCCGGCTTTACCAGGCCATCGA
>CAZYAT010000096.1:0-3638 GCA_964645235.1 uncultured Ferruginibacter sp.
CGTGATTTCTACTGGAGATATGCAAGAGGCATAGAAGCTTATGATACTACCAAATACAAAGTAACTATTCCCGGTAACAAACCGGAAGGCCTTACTGCTGAAGAAAAAGAAAAGTATGGCAATAAAAATATGTATGAGCTTACTTTCAGCAACAAGGGCGGACTGGTAATGCCGATCATCGTAGAGTGGACTTACAAAGATGGTACGAAAGAAATCGACAGGATACCTGCACAGGTTTGGAGGCTCAACGAAAACAAAGTGGTCAAAACCTTTATCAAGGATAAAGAAGTTGCCTCCGTAAAATTGGACCCCTACAGGGAAACAGCCGACATCAATGAAAGCAACAACAGCTGGAATACGATTGCTGAACCTTCCCGCTTCTCTATATTCAAAGCCGGAATGGGCGGTGGCAGAAGAAGCGGCGGTGGCCAGGGTGGCAACCCCATGCAAAAAGCACAGGAGAAGAAAGGATTCTAGTGAAGAAGTTAATTAGTTAATAAGGCAGAAGCATCCGCAAAACGGGTGCTTCTGTTTTTATATCTTTAATCAATGAAGCTATATTTTGTATTCTTTCTTGGAATTCTTTTTACTTATTCCTCCTTTGCTGCCATCGTTGATACTGTGAGCATTTACAGCGCCGCCATGAAAAAAGAATACAAGTGTGTGGTGATAAAACCTGCAGCAGCGCAAGACGAAAACCAATCGTTTCCTGTTGTTTATTTACTGCATGGACATAGCGGCTGGTATGCCAACTGGCTTATTCGTGTGCCTGAGCTGAAAGATTATGCAGATCAGTACAAGCTGATGATCGTTTGCCCCGATGGCGGCTTCAACAGCTGGTATATGGACAGCCCGTTAGATTCGACCGTGAGATTTGAAACTTATATAAGTGAAGAAGTCCCTGCCTATATTGAAAAGCATTACCCGGTTATCAAAGACCGGAAGGCAAGGGCGGTTACCGGGCTTAGCATGGGCGGGCATGGCGGATTATTTCTCGCCTTCCGTAATGCAGAAGTGTTTGGCGCCTGCGGCAGTATGAGTGGCGGAGTGGACCTGCGGCCTTTTCCCAAAAGCTGGCAGCTCTCCCGGCTGTTGGGTGATACTTTACAACATGCGGATAACTGGAATAACTATTCAACTATTAATGTCATTGAAAAGAAGCCATCCGATTCACTGGCTATCATTATTGATTGCGGAACAGAAGATTTCTTTTATGCCGTGAATAAAGCCTTGCATGAAAAAATGCTGCAACTAAAAGTTGCCCATGATTATATTGAACGGCCGGGCAAACATGACTGGAACTATTGGCGCAATGCGGTGAAATATCAGCTGCTTTACTTCAGGGAGTATTTTCAAAAAATGAATTCACTTAAGTAAATAGGAATAACTAAGGCTTCGGCAAATTCCCCGTACTGCCGTCTCTCACTTTGATCTTCTTTTTACCGGAGTTCTTTTTTTCATAGTCCAGTATTACCTGGGGCTTCTGCGTGGTTTTTACGGCAGCTGTATCTGATTTTTGTTTTCCCTGGCTGATGGCAATGGGTCTTATTTCATCATCGTTGAACATTGAGCCATCATCTGTTTGTAATTTATTCATAACATATACTTCTGAGGCCTCCACGGTTCCCTCTCTCGGGTCGTAGTATAACCATTTGCCATGCTTCATGGCCACACCGTCATTTTTCACAACTGCCATCGTTAGTATCTTGGAAGGATCTTTCAGGTCGTACACCGGAACGGTATCATAGGCGTTGGCCGGGTCAATGGCCCGCCAGCTTTCTTCCCGCAACAGGCCGCCGTTGTAAGTAAAATAATACTGCTTGCCATGCAGTTTGCCCCAGCGATAGGTTTCTTCTGCTATTTTAACCCCGTTCTCGGCAAATTTTCTCCATATCCCTTCTTTCAGGTCATTTTCAAAATAACCTTCTTCCTCGTATCCCCGTTCTCCCCGCAATTCGGGCACTTTAATGGTCCATGGCCCTTGCTTCAGGCCTTTCATATCCACCCGGTTCAGTGTATCACCCTTTACACCAATGATATAGCTTTTCCACTGGCCGTAACCGCTGATGGAAATAAATAAAACAAAGACAAGAAGTAAACGCATAGTTTAGTAAGTTTGAAAGAAGCTATCGCTGCTGCCATTAACCTTCTCCGCCATTAACGCCAAAACAACTGATTATGGTATCAAAATTAGGGCAAATTTGCCTCCTGCTTTTTGCATCACTGCTTACTTTAACAAGCCTGTCGCAGGTAAAACCCACACCGGCCGGTGAAAGGATGCAGTCTCTCGATCAACGACGCAAACTCAAAGCCATTTCGTTGCTTAATGAGGTCCCTTTTCGCAATATTGGCCCCACCATCATGAGTGGCCGTGTGGTTGACCTGGAAGTAAACCCCGATGACCCGACTGAATTCTATGTGGCTTATGCTACCGGCGGCCTTTGGCATACTACCAATAATGGCCAGAGTTTCACACCCATCATGGACAGCCTTGATATGCATTTCATCGGTGATATTGCCGTAAAATGGGAAACAAAAACGGTTCAAAAAGGAATTACTGTTTCCGACCGTATCATCTGGGTAGGCACCGGTGAAGTAAACAGCAGCCGATCCTCCTATGCAGGTGTAGGTGTTTACAAAACCACCAATAATGGTAAAGTATGGGAGTATGTAGGCTTACCAGAATCACATCATATCGGTAAGATACAGTTGCACCCGACAAATCCGGACATTGCATGGGTAGCGGTATTGGGTCACCTGTATTCAGCCAACCCGGAGAGAGGTGTTTACAAAACCACTAATGGCGGCAAGACCTGGAAACAAACTTTATACATAGACGATAATACAGGTTGCGTAGAAATAGAAATAAATCCTTCCAACCCAAATGAACTCTATGCCGGTATGTGGTACCGCACCCGCCGTGCCTGGAAATTTGAAGAAAGCGGAAAGACAAGTGGCATCTATAAGAGTACGGATGGCGGCGAAACATGGAAATTAATTTCCGGCCCGGGTTCCGGTTTTGTAACTGGCGACAAGATCGGCCGTATTGGCCTGGCTGTTTATCCCACTAATCCAAACATCGTATGGGCAGTGGTTGATAATAATACTGCAATACCCGATACATCGAAGAAGGTAGATACATTCTATAAAAAAGCTGACTTTAAAACCATCACTAAAGAACAATTTGCAGCGCTCAAGACAAACCTGGTCGACACTTTCCTTCGCAAGAACGGATTTCCCCGGAAGTATAATGGCAAGATGGTGAAAGAAATGGTGGCTGCCGATAAAGTACCGCCCACTGCCCTTTGGGATTACCTGGACAGTGACGATGGTTTTCAGAACAGCGGCATTGCCGGATGCGAAGTGTATAAAAGCGAAGACGGCGGCGCCACCTGGAAAAAGACCAACCAGAAACCCATCAACATCTTCAGCACTTACGGTTATTATTTTGCCAAGATCTATGTTTCTGCCTACAATCCTGACAAAGTAGTGATACTGGGCATCTATGCACAATTATCAACCGATGGCGGAAAGACATTCAAAACAATGGATAAAGGAAATGTACATGCCGATCATCATGCCATGTGGATCAACCCGAAAAATGATAAGCATATGATCAATGGCAATGACGGCGGCGC
>CAZYAT010000097.1:0-3562 GCA_964645235.1 uncultured Ferruginibacter sp.
ATACCAGCGCCAAACTGGATATCGAGATCACCATCGGCAAAGGCCGTGGCTATGTCCCTGCAGAGGAGAACAAAGAAAAGAATTCTCACTTCGGCTATATCCCGGTTGATGCCATTTTCACCCCGATCAAGAATGTTAAATACTCGATCGAGAATACCCGTGTGGAACAACGCACCGATTTCGAAAAGCTGATCATGGAAGTGGTTACCGATGGCACCATTCACCCGGAAGATGCCGTTAAACAGGCCAGCCGTATCCTTATCCAGCACTTGATGATCATCACCGACGAAAACATCACTTTCGATACGAAAGAAGATAAGAAAGAGGACCTCGTTGATGAGCAAACACTTCAGCTCCGTAAGGTATTGAAAACACCACTGGAAGACCTGGATCTTTCTGTTCGTGCTTTCAACTGCTTGAAAGCGGCAAAGATCAACTCATTGAGCGAATTGGTACAATATGAACAAGAAGACCTGATGAAGTTCCGCAACTTCGGCCAGAAATCACTCAGCGAGATCGAGCAGGTGCTGCACGAAAGGGGATTAAGCTTCGGTATGGACCTGAGCAAGCTGAAACTGGATGATGAATAAACTGCCTGGTGCATGGGGTGCTGTTCTTTATCAGCGCAGCCATCCATCGGCACATTGATAAACAAGTAGGTTATAATTCCTGACACGGTATAACCGAATTAAAAAACAAATGTCATGCGTCACGGAAACAAGAACAAGAACCTGAGCAGAACCGCTTCTCACAGGAGAGCCCTGTTGATGAACCTGGGCTGCCAGCTGATCACCAACAAACGGATCACAACCACATTGGCCAAAGCGAAAGCTTTGCGTACTTATATTGAGCCGTTGATCACCAAAACCAAAAAGGCCGACAGCAAGGAAGCCATCATGCACAACCACCGTATTGTATTCAGCTACCTGAATGATAAAGCAGCAGTAAAAGAATTGTTCACGGTTGTGGGGCCAAAGATCTCCGGTCGCCCCGGGGGGTACACCCGTATCATCAAACTGGGAGCAAGGAGCGGCGACAACGCTGAACTGGCAATGATCGAACTGGTCGATTTCAACGAGATCTACGGAAAAGGAACAACCAAAGCAGCCGAACCTGCCAAGAAAACTCGGCGTTCCGGTGCTGCTAAAAAGAAAGCAACTGCCAAAGCGGAGGAACCAAAAGGAGAAGGAGCTTCAGAAGAATAGACTTATACCAAACTCGAACCAACTGTTTATACTGGCCCCGGATCTTCTTCCGGGGCTTTTTTGTGGGAACACAATCCAGGACAGATCCCATTCGTTAGGTAACGGGAAAATTTCATTTCCATAAACCCCATTATATTCTTTTCTTTGCAAAACCCTTTTTTAAAATGTCTGTATCAAATCTTCCCGCTGTTTTGATCTTAGAAGATGGAACCACTTTCAAAGGCACAGCCTTTGGGAAAAAAGGTACCGCAACCGGAGAGATCTGCTTCAATACCGGAATGACCGGTTACCAGGAAGTGTTCACCGATCCCAGTTATTACGGCCAGATACTGATCATGAACAATGTCCATATCGGTAATTACGGTGTAAAGGCTGTTGATGTGGAAAGTGACAGCGTGAAGGTAAGGGGGGTGATCGGCCGTAACCTGGAGGAAAAGTACAGCCGTTTCATGGCCGATACTTCCTTGCAGGATTATTTTGAGGCGCAGGGTGTAGTGGCCATCGATGGGGTGGATACCCGTGCCCTGGTAGCTCATATCCGGACACAGGGTGCCATGAATTGTATCATCTCTTCTGAAAATACAGATGTTGAACACCTAAGGAAAGAGTTGAAAAAAGTGCCCTCCATGGATGGGCTCGAACTGGCATCAACCGTAAGTACGACAGAATCCTATTTCCTTGGTGATGAGAAAACCGGTATCCGGATCGCCGTACTTGATTTTGGAATCAAGAAGAATATTTTGAACTGCCTGGTGGAAAGAGGGGCTTACGTAAAGGTTTATAACGCAAAAACAGGATTTGAAGAGCTCGAGAAGTTCAAGCCTCAGGGATATTTCATCAGCAACGGGCCAGGCGACCCGGCACCAATGGATTACGCCATTAAAACGGTAAAGCAGATCATTGCATCCGGCAAGCCGCTATTCGGGATCTGTCTCGGTCACCAGCTGCTGGCACTTGCTAATGATATACCAACATTCAAAATGCACCATGGCCACAGGGGGTTGAATCACCCGGTGAAAAACGTGATCAACGGCAAATGTGAGATCACTACACAAAATCATGGATTTGGTGTTGACCCGAAAGCTGTAAGGGCAAATGCAAATATCGAGATCACTCATGTAAACCTAAACGATGACAGCATTGAGGGTATCCGCATGAAGAACAAACCTGCCTTCTCCGTACAATACCACCCGGAAGCAACACCCGGACCGCACGATAGCCGCTATTTGTTCGATGAATTCATCGGGATGATAAAGAAATAGGTTTCTTTGGATAGCATAAAAGAAAACAGTGTTTATGAAGATTGCCATCATCAACGGACCAAATCTGAACCTCCTCGGTAAACGGGAAGTCGACGTTTATGGCAATGAGTCATTCGATACATACCTTCCATCACTCCAAAAAAAATACGCCAATATCGAAATATCCTATTTCCAGAGTAATGTGGAAGGAGAACTGATCAACGAACTACAGCGTGTTGGCTTCAGTTACGACGGCATCATCTTCAACCCCGGCGGTTATACCCATACTTCGATTGCTATCGGGGATGCCATAGCTGCCATTAAAACGCCGGTGATCGAAGTACATATCTCCAATATTTTTTCAAGGGAGGAATTCCGGAAGATATCCCACGTTTCAGGCAAGGCGAAAGGGGTGATCAGTGGATTGGGGCTGAAAGGATATGAACTGGCGCTTCAATCTTTTACAGGATAATCCTCAGCATTAATGCGAAGCCCGTGTCCTGCCTCGGGTTGTCAGCAATGCGGACAATGTGCAAACCTGCAGGAGACCACACTTTAAACAATTCACCTTTCTTTCGTTTGGTAAGCTCTTTATCCAACTGGGGCATCATTACACCTTGTATGAACCAGCCCAGGTCACCGCCTTTGACAGCTGAGGCATGGTCGGCGCTGTAGACATTGGCCTGTGCGGCGAAACTGCTTTTGCCAGAACTGATCTTTGCCATGATGGTATCGGCAAGCGATTGTGCAAATGCACTATCGAACACGGTCGTATCGAGAAGGATATGGTTTACATGATAGAATGTATTGGGGGCCTTGGTAAGTATTTTCACCAGTATATTCTCTTTCTTGAATGGACCATAGGTTTTGCCCGTTTTTCCTTTGTAGGCCAGGCTGTCGGCAATGCCCATGAATTCCGCCGTACTGACAACAGTAACCGTGTCTATATAATACTTTTTCTTTAGTACATATTTCACGAATCCGACCGGGTTGCTGGTGGTATCCAGCACTTTCTTTATCTGGGCGATCGTCTGGCTTTTTGCAGAAACAAACAGGCAGCTTAAGACGAGGAATAACAATATCTTTTTCACTCTGGAAATTTGTTCGCAAAGATAA
>CAZYAT010000098.1:0-3531 GCA_964645235.1 uncultured Ferruginibacter sp.
GCAGCCTTTTTGGCTGGCTTAGGTGCTGATTTCTTCACAGTTTTCTTTGCTGCAGGTTTTTTAGCTGCAGGCTTTTTAGGGGCGGGTTTGGCGGCCTTTTTGGGGGCCTGTTTTTTCTTAGTTGCCATAAATTACCCTTTTTTTGAAACAATCACATTTAGCAAAACATCGTTTATATCGATCTCCGTGCCGTCCTGAATTTCAGGCACAAACTCAAGGCTGTCTGCCAGAATTTCGGCGCAAATATAGTCTTTAAACCGGGTCAAAGAATCTTTTAGCCCGTCGGCGGCCGAAACCCTTACTTCCACCCTGTCTGTCAGCTCAAAACCACTGTCCTTGCGGATCTTTTGTATACGGTTTACAAACTCCCTGGCATGCCCTTCGGCTTCCAGTTCAGGGGTTACCGTTACATCCAAAGCCACTGTCAAACTACCCTTATTCGCCACCGTCCAGCCCGGAATATCCTCGCTGCTGATCTCCACTTCGGTAATTTGTAATATTACAGGTTCGCCATCAATTGACAAACTATATTGACCTTCTTTTTCCAACCTTGCTATATCCTCCTGGGTAAACTGTGCCAGCGCTGCTGATACGGCCTTCATCTTTGGCCCCAGCTTTTTACCAAGGGCTACGAAGTTGGGCTTTATCTTTTTACTGATAAACGTATTGTCCGGGCTCAGGTACTCTATCTCTTTTACATTCACCTCTGCTTTGATGAGGTCTTCCACCTTTCTCAGTTGCTCCTGCATGGAAAGGCTCATCACGGGTATCAGCACTTTTTGCAGGGGCTGGCGAACTTTTATATTCACTTTCTTGCGCAGCGATAACACCAGCGAAGATGCATCCTGTGCCAGTTGCATTCTTTCCTCCAGCGATTCATCAATAGCGGCTTCATTGGCTACCGGGAAATCGGAATGATGAACTGATTCTGCCGTAAAGCGTCCGCTTACCGCATTCAGGTTACGGAATACCGAATCACTGAAGAAAGGTGATATCGGGGCGATCAGTCTGGTTATAGTTTCCAGGCATTCATACAAGGTCTGGTAAGCACAGATCTTGTCCTGCTCGTATTCGCCTTTCCAGAAACGGCGGCGGCAGAGGCGTACATACCAGTTGCTCAAATGTTCATCTACAAAATCCTCGATCACCCGGCCGGCCTGTGTGGGTTCGTAATCATCCATGTACTGGTTTACTTTCTTCACCACTGTATTGAGCGAGGAAAGTATCCAGCGGTCTATCTCCGGCCTTTCCTGCAGCGGTATATAAGCTTCTTTGAACGCAAAGCCATCTACATTGGCATAGAGGGCAAAGAACTGGTAAGTATTATACAGTGTACCAAAGAACTTGCGCTGCACTTCTTTGATGCCTTCTATATCAAACTTCAGGTTATCCCACGGAGAGGCATTGGTGATGAGGTACCAGCGGGTGGCATCAGCGCCGTATTTTTCAATCGTCTCAAACGGGTCCACCACATTGCCGAGGCGCTTGCTCATCTTGTTGCCGTTCTTATCCAGCACCAGCCCGTTTGATACCACGGTTTTGTAAGCCACCGAATCAAATACAAGGCAGGCAATGGCATGCAGGGTATAGAACCAGCCCCTTGTCTGATCCACTCCTTCCGCTATGAAATCGGCAGGGAAGGATTGTTTGAATGTCTCTTTATTCTCAAACGGGAAATGCCATTGCGCATAAGGCATGGCGCCGCTGTCGAACCACACATCGATCAGGTCGGGTACCCTTTTCATAGGTTTGCCTGAATCACTCACTAAAATGATATCATCAACAAAAGGTTTGTGCAGGTCCAGGTCGTGAGTGGTGAGTTGGGAGTTGTTAGTGCCTAATTGAGTATCGGCTTTTGCGGCTTCACTTAACAATTCTTCGATGCTGCCGATGCATTTCTCTTCTTCGCCGTCTTCTGTTTTCCAGATGGGCAGCGGTGTGCCCCAATACCTTGAGCGGCTCAGGTTCCAGTCCACCATATTCTCCAGCCAGTTGCCAAAGCGGCCTTCGCCGGTGGAGGCGGGTTTCCAGTTGATGGTCTTGTTCAGTTCCACCATGCGGTCCTTGATGGCCGTGGTTTTGATGAACCAGGCATCCAGCGGGTAGTAGAGAACCGGTTTGTCTGTTCTCCAGCAATGCGGGTAGCTGTGTTCGTATTTCTCTACTTTAAAAGCCCTGTTCTCTTTTTTCAGTTTCACCGCTATGTCAACATTTACGTCCACATAGTTGGGATCGTCTTTGTAATTCTTTACGTACCGGTTGCTGAACTCACCTAACCCGTCTACAAATTTTCCTTCCCTGTCTACCATGGTGAGTATACCGATGCCGTATTTCTTGCCTACTTTATAGTCATCAGCGCCAAAGGCAGGGGCCGTATGTACAATACCGGTTCCGTCTTCTGTTGTTACAAAATCACCTACTAATACCCTGAACGGATCACCGCCGGCATGTGCAGGGCTGTTGGCATCATAGGGCAGCAGTTGTTCGTAACGGCACTCTTCTATATCACTTCCTTTAAACTCGGTGATGATGCTCCACGGCAGCACTTTTACTTTTTCATTGTATCCGTCAAAATCACCATCCTTTCCTTCTTCTTTAAAATATTTTCCGAGCAGTGCTTTGGCCAGCACTACATTAATGGGCAGGTGTGTATAGGGATTGAATGTTTTTACCAGCACATAATCAATATTGCCTCCTACGGTAAGACCGAGGTTACTGGGCAGTGTCCATGGTGTCGTCGTCCATGCCAGGAAGAACACTTCAGCGCCATGCACGGCATCATGCAGGAACTGGCTCTTTGCATCCTGCACCGCCCGGAACATGGCCACACAACTGGTATCCTTTACATCCTTGTACGTTCCCGGCTGGTTCAGCTCATGCGAACTTAAACCGGTACCGGCAGCGGGGGAGTAGGGCTGTATGCTCACACTTTCGTAGAGCAATCCTTTTTTGTACAACTCACTCAGCAGCCACCAGAGTGTTTCAATGTATTCGTTCTTGAAAGTGATGTAGGGATCGTTCAGGTCAACCCAGTAGCCCATTTTGCGGGTTATCTCATCCCACTTGTCTTTATAGCGCAGCACCGCTTCACGGCACTTTTTGTTATAGTCTTCTACCGAGATCTTTTTGCCGATGTCTTCTTTGGTGATGCCCAGTTCCTTTTCCACCCCCAGTTCTATCGGCAGGCCATGGGTATCCCAGCCGCCTTTGCGTTTTACCTGGAAACCTTTCATGGTTTTGTAGCGGCATACCAGGTCTTTGAGTGTACGGGAAATGACATGGTGAATGCCCGGCATACCGTTGGCGCTGGGCGGGCCTTCGTAAAATACAAAGGGGGTGGCGCCTTCCCGCAGGGAAACGCTTTTTTCAAAAGCCTGGCCGTCTGTCCATTGGGCCAGTATCTCCTGCTCGAAAGCCGGTAAGTTCAGTCCTGTAAATTCTCTGTAAGTAGCACTCATAGCCGTTTGAAAAATGGAGGCAAAGGTACGGATTAATAGGGTGGTTTTGAGGGAGAAAATGGGGGATTTGGGG
>CAZYAT010000099.1:0-3460 GCA_964645235.1 uncultured Ferruginibacter sp.
CCTTCATATCGGGTGTTGGGATCGCAACTGTGATTTTGTGGGGCCCAGTTTGCCGGATTGTCATCCCACAGCAAAAATACCTCTTTGCTCAGAGGATAAGCATACTTTCTGAATGTTTCTTTTTCTTTAACACCCCAGTTATTTTCAACATATCTTCTTGTGACGATTCGTTGCGCCAACTCCTCTCCCCTGAAAATCACCTCCTTGGCGGTAATATTCTGATTGGCATATATACCATAACCTGCGATGGCATTACCTTTCATAGTATATTTTTTTTGCCTGCGTCTGTGTCGGGCAACACCCTCGTCAATAATTTTTTTAAGAAACCCGCCCTGCCCGATACCGTCACATTTCAAAATATAGTCGGCAGACCCTTCATAACCGTCACTATAAAAAACCGAACAGGTAAAATTTATCTCAAGGAAAAAAATCTCATTCTTTTCGTTCACACGGAAATCGAGCCTTGCATAACCCACCCCGCCAAACCCCTGGAATATCTTCAGGGCAGCGTCTTTTAATTGCCTTTCGAGTTGCGGATCATCACAAGGAATGTTTGCTTCGGGATGAAGCTCGGATGTTTTTAACGCATAGGTTTTAAACTGGAACCCTTTTGGAAAAATGTATTCGATCGGTTTGAAAACAGAACAACTCTTTCCATTCTCAGCATCGGCCACCAGCATAACAGTAAATTCCCTTCCTCCAATGTATTCTTCCACCAGCAGGGGGCCGTATTCCTCCATGATGGATGCACACTTTCTTATGAGATCCTCTTTGTTGTACACAAGAGAACCATCATCCACCCCCAGGCTGTCGCCTGCTTTGTCTGGCTTTACGAACAATGGATAATTAAGATGGGCGCATTCGCGTTCAATATCCTCTAGGGATTCAACAAGTGCAAAGGCCGGGGTTCTGATACCCGACGTATATGCCACATATTTCATCAGGTCTTTGGGAGGGTCGTATAATAATGACGTGGGGCCGGTAAACGGAAGGTCGAGAAGTTCCATAAAGTAGATGACATCTACAGACGGAACACTCCATTCCAGGTAGCCTTCACAAAGATTGACAAAGACATCGAATCCCCTCTTCTTTAATCCCTTGAGTTGTTTGTAAATGGTAAGCTTATTCAGCAGCACATGTTCAAATTCTGCGCCGGGCATTAAATGACCAAGATCCCTTGCGGGGTCATAATTTTGATAATCTACATCGGAGGTGGAATAATCGGGCTGGAGAACGCAAATTTTCATATTGATTTTTTACCGCCGCACTAAGAAATTCCCAGCGAACCTTTACGCTTTAACGCCCTGGCGGAGACTTTCTTTCTTTGATATGCTTCATTTATGATGGCTACCACCAACTGGGTGAATGTTTTGCCGCTCAGGCGCAGGATGGCACCAATAGAGGTATAGTCTTCGTCTTCACTCAGCCCGCACTGGGCGTTTACCTCGAGCACATAAATCTTACGGGTCTCTTTATCCATGCGAAGATCAACTCGTGTATAACCCTTTCCCTTTGTTGCAACAAAAGCATCCCAGCTGATCCTTTTTATCTCATCTATCAATGCTGCATCGGGCAGCTCGTATTCATAAAAATTCCCCTGGTCGGGCATTGGCTTTTCCTCTTCATAGATCTCCCAAAGCCTGTCGAAGCTCAGGAACCTTTCTTTATCGGGCAGGGATGCGTGGAATATGCGCTCTACGGGCTCGTATATTTTGGCCTTGCCGGGTTTGTCGTGCGAGCCAACAATCAGAACGGTGTATTCCGGTCCATTGATGAAGGATTCAGCCACAATACCGTCGCTGGTTAATTGCCAACCCCGGTAACCATCAAACATTTGCTGAACCTGCTCGTTCAGCGCTTTGTTTGTAGTTACCACGTTGCGGATACCTACTCCCATACTCCCGCCCGAAACCGAGGGCTTTACAATAACCGGCGAACCAAGCGTCTGAAAAAAGGTATTCAGGTTCTGGTCTCTCGAAGTGATGGCCTTCCAGGGTGCCGTAGGAACGCCGGCCTTATCAAAAGCCCGCTTCATGGGAATTTTAGAAGTGGTGATATGGTAGAAGTATTCGTCGGACCCGGTATAGAAGAGGCCCTTTTCTTCCAGGAGCCGCACAACAGAAATGCCCGGTGTTCCATTTACCTCGTCTCCGTCGCAAAGATTGAATACAAGGTGCAGCTTATTGTCCTTTTCATTCTTTTTGGCGATGTTCGCAATTACTGAGGTATAGTTGCCAATGGTAACGGGTTGCCATTTCCACTCTACATCCAGTTCATTGAATGCTTTGGTATACTCGGCGATGCTCTGAGAAAAGTCGTAATAATAATCAATATTAGGGTCTTTTGTTTCAAGATGCGGCGCCAGTACCCATACATAAAGCTGGTTGAGCGGAACGGCTGACAGGAATGAGTTAGAGGGGGCCATGCTTGAACAAAGGGGTTACAGCGACAGTTTTAGTTTTACCTGCGACTTGATGAAATCGGTCAACCGGTATTTCGAAAGCGTCTCGATCGTAAGATGAGAAGCGCCGTTGATCAGTTGTAAACAATCCTTGTTTCCGCAGTTACAAACAAAGGGTTGAGCCATATCCCACTCGGTGCTTGGGTAAAAGAAGGTAAACTCATCGCCGGCCTGCAAGGGCTGCAGGCAAACCAATTCCATACTTGTTGTATCAAAGAACACATTCGGACTGCAGCTATGATTGATGTACTGCAGGAACTCTGGCATCAGCGTAATATGTTTGTCGGTGCCGGTTTGCACCGTCAGATACGTTGGGAAAGACTGGATGATACCGGCCCCGAAACTACAGATCACTTCACCTGGAGCAAAACTGCGGATGGCATGTAACGACTTTTGATTGGAAGCATTGTTCAGTAAAACTTCTGCAAAAACATGATTACTGATAACTTCGGCGGCGGGGTTAGTAATTGTTGTTATCATGCGGCTTTAGAAGGGAATGACCCGGAAAAGTTTAAAGTGATTAATGTGTTTATTTGTTGAATTTACGTATAACCAGAGTAAATGTATAAAAGCATTGGATAATTAAAAAGTTTATTGGCGACTATTATTCATTGGTGGATTATTCGGTTCATTATGTGAATAACCATTATTCCCTCAATTGTATCATCTTTGGGTACCGAACAACCCTTCTATGCAGCCCGATCCGGAATCGTTGATACAACTTGTTAAGATGAAAATGCCCTTTGGAAAGTATAAGGACAGGTTTATCTGTGATCTTCCCGTTTCATACCTGGAATGGTTCAAGAGAGAGGGCTTCCCAAAGAACAAGCTGGGGCGGTTACTGGAAACGATGTATGAGATAAAGCTGAACGGACTGGAAGAGATGTTGATCCCGCTGAAAGAACCGGGCCGTTTTGGGAAATAAAAAACCCCGGATAGTGTTCCGGGGTTTGTGGTGTGGGGCGGGATCGAACCGCCGACACAAGGATTTTCAGTCCT
>CAZYAT010000100.1:0-3391 GCA_964645235.1 uncultured Ferruginibacter sp.
TTTCGTAGGCCACATCGTTGAGCGATAATTCTTTTTTTCCGCCTACCCGGTTGATGCAAACCAGTTTCATCAGGTCGGTATTTTTTCGGAAAAAAGCTTCCAGCCGGAACCCGTCGTGCCCGAACAGTACATTCAATCCGTCGTTCTTCGCGAAATAACTGCGGGTGAAGCAACAGTAGTAAATGGCGTCCAGCAGGTTCGTCTTGCCCCGGCCGTTGAGCCCGCAGATACCGGTGACACGTTCCCCGAAATCGAAGGAAGCATGTTCATAATTCTTGAACTGGGTGAGGATGATCCGGGACAGGGATAACATGGGCGCAAGATAGGGAATGTGGGGCCTGGTTTATTATCAAAAGAAACTCTATTTTGCATCAAATTCCTTGTTGATTCAACGTCATAATTCGTAAGGCTAAATGCAAAAAAAGCTGATTATTCTGTTGTTTTTTCTTGCAGATTCGCTTTTTAGTATGTCACAAGCTCCTTCATTTCGATGGGCCAGGGGCATAGGCGGGATAGATCTTGATTATTGCGAAGCGATTACTACAGATGATACAGCGAATGTTTATACGACTGGCTATTTTGAAAAGACTGTCGACTTTGATCCGGGTCCCGCAACCTACCTCTTAACATGCGGTTCACTGAATTATGATCCGTATGTATATAAACTTGATTCTGCCGGTAAATTTGTTTGGGCCAAACAATTTAAAGGAGCTTCTACGATCGGAGGGAAAGGATTGGCGATCAAACTGGATGCTTCCAATAATGTTTACGTAACCGGGCAGTTTTCGGGTACGGTGGATTTTGATCCGGGCGCAGCAGTATATAACCTGACTGCAGTGAGTGAATCCGATGTATTTGTTGCTAAACTGGATCCGGCTGGAAATTTCGTTTGGGCAAAACAATTCAAAGGAAATGCCTGGGCCAATATCGGAACATCAATCGATGTGGATATTAGCGGTGATATAATTGTTACTGGTTCCTTTATTTCTACCGTTGATTTTGATCCGGGCCCGGCTGTATTTAATATCACCGCCTTCGGACTAGGGGATATTTTTGTGGTAAAACTCACTTCTTCGGGGTCACTCATCTGGGCAAAACAACTGGGAGGTACAGAAGGAGATGGTGCCAGGTCTCTTATGACCGATTCGTATGGAAATGTTGTAATTACTGGTAATTTTCAGGCAACTGCAGACTTCGATCCAGGGCCGGGTGTGTTCAATCTTATATCCGTTCATGCGAATGGGGATGCCTTTATCTGTAAACTAGATCCGTCAGGTAATCTTGTTTGGGCAAAAAATTTTTCCGCGTATGAAAGTATGCAGATCAACATCGATGGGCTTGACAATATTGTAACCATCGGAAATTTTGGCGGAACCGTTGATTTTGATCCGGGCCCGGGAGTATATACACTCACGGCTGCCGAATTGAGCGGCTTTATAAACAGGTGGGATAAAAATGGAAACTTTATAAATGCATTTGCACTTATTACAGGACCACCTGCGCCCAATCATAATTTTTCCTTGCGTGGGGTTGACCAGGACGCTGCAAGCAATATTTACCTGACCGGTTTTTTTCTTGGAGAGATCGACTTTGACCCTGGCCCGGGAACTTATACCGTAAACTCTCCCTATCAGCCTCTTTCATTTGTCTGTAAGTTAAGTTCCACAGGCAACCATTTATGGACATCCGTACAGCAAACTACCTATTATGCAGCTGGGTTTTCACTAGCCCTTGACACGTTAAGAAATGTACATGTTTGTGGATTCTTCGGATCCAATATTACGTTCGATCCCGGCCCCAGCCCGATTGTATTAACTGCGAACGGAGACCAGGATTTCTTTGTCGCCAAGTTGAACCGTTGTACCAACGTGACAACTTCTTCCATAACAACATTTGCCTGTAATTCATATACACTGAACGGGCATACCTATACTGTCAGTGGTGTATATACACAAATTATCAATAATGCTGCGGGCTGCGACAGTATTATAACATTAAACCTCACCGTTGGAGGATCAAACGATACCACCAATATTACTGCCTGCGACAACTATACCTGGCAAGGCAATACCTATACGATCAGTGGATTCTACAGGGATACGCTGGTCGCTTCGGATGGTTGCGACAGCATCCTGAACCTGAATCTTGCCATCAACCACACAGTTCAGACAACCGTGAATGCTGCGATCTGCCAGGGTCAAACATACGCCGGTCACTCAACGACCGGGACCTACATTGATACGTATATGGCCTCGAATGGCTGCGACAGTATACGAACCCTTCATCTTACGGTTTCGCCCATACTGTATTCAAGTGTTTCAGCCACTATCTGCCAGGGCCAACAATACATGGGGCATACCAATACCGGAATATTTAAAGACACATTGGTGTCTGTTTTTGGCTGCGACAGTATTGTTACTCTGAATCTAACTGTGAACCCCGTTAAATTCACGAACCAATTCGCCGTTATCTGCGAAGGCCAATCGTATTATGCCGGCGGCGCCCTGCAAACAAGTTCAGGAATTTATAAAGACACCCTGCTCACTTCGCTCGGTTGCGATTCGGTCATCACCACCACATTAACCGTTCATCCTGCACCAAGACCAAACCTGGGGCCCGACCGTAATCTTTGTGCGGACGGATCCACCGCTTCCATTTCACCAGGAATATTCAACAGTTATCTCTGGCAGGATAACAGTACCCAATCGTCGTTTAGTATTACCGCTCCCGGATTGTACTGGGTGACGGTTACCGATAACAACAATTGTTTGGCTACCGATTCATTACGGGTGCTGGCACTCGATACCATTCCCCGGAATTTCCTCCCCGCCAATAAACAGATATGTTTCGGTTCCGAATTAAAACTTGATGTACCCGGTTACCAAAACTACCTGTGGAGTAATGGAGAAACCACTGCTGCTGTCTCGCTTCGTTCATTCGGCATTTTTTATCTCACCGTAACGGATTTTAATAACTGCACCGGAACCGATTCGATCCGGATCATAAGGGCCAATTGCATCCCCATCGCCATACCCAATGCCTTTACACCAAACGCTGATGGCCGTAACGATATCTTCCGGCCAACGATCAACCATACCATACTGGCCTATCATTTCGTGCTGTATAACCGCTACGGCGAAAGGATTTTTGAAACCTTTGATTACGGAACAGGTTGGGATGGCACTTACAAGGGGAAACTGCAACCGGCAGGCTCCTATGTGTACCGGATCAGCTTTACCAGCATCACCGGCTGGCAGTCGGACAACAATGGTTCGGTATTGCTGATACGCTGACCGGCGCCTGATGCAGCGCTCTACCCGGTCATCTTGCCTTAGGCACCAAACCTTTACCGGATTTTTTACGTTTACTATCCAGATGCGGATCCTTTTAG
>CAZYAT010000101.1:0-1914 GCA_964645235.1 uncultured Ferruginibacter sp.
ATGACATACATCGTAAATCCAAAGAATAAAAAAGAAGCCAAAGTACTGGAGACAATTCTCAAGGGCTTATCCATTGGATTTTACTCAGAAGAAGAAGAGGATGCTGCCATATTAAATGCAATGGAAAAAGGCAGAAAGAGCCGTTTGCTTACGGCAGAAGAGAAAAGATCTTTTCTTAAGAAACTGAAATCAACGAAATGAAAATTGAAATCCGCAAGTCGTTTGAGAAAGATGCGGATAAATTACCTGCTCCTTTCCAGCGGCAGCTTGCTCTTATAATCAGCCAAATGGAAAAGGCGGTTCAGCCATCGGAATTAGATAACTGCAAAAAACTTTCCGGTTTTAAAAATGCCTTTCGGATAAGAATGGGGCATTATCGCATTGGGTTTTATTACGAAAACAAAAAAGCAGAACTGGTTCGTATTCTTCACCGCAAAGAAATTTACCGGTACTTTCCTTGATAAGCTGAATACTGTTGTCAATTAAATGCATCACCCGCCGGGGGTTTTTGAATGTGCATAACTGCTCCAAAAATCCCCCCTTCAAATCCCCCCGGCTGCCTTACATTTGCACAATTTGTTTTTAAAACAACAAGTGCAGTAAGCAATGCTTAATTCCCCCATCCCCGCAGTACTATTATTGGCCGACGGCACCATTCATCACGGACAGGCTTTTGGCGCCATTGGCACCACTACTGGTGAGATTTGTTTCAACACCGGTATGACAGGCTACCAGGAAGTATTTACCGATCCCAGTTATTTCGGGCAGATACTTATTATGAACAGTGCCCATATCGGCAACTATGGGGTAAAGGATGCGGATGTGGAGAGTGATTCTGTAAAGATCAGCGGTTTGATAGGCCGCAACCTCGAAGACCAGTACAGCCGCAAAATGGCCAACGGTTCGCTCAATGATTACCTGAAAGCCAACAAAATCGTTTCGATAGAAGGGGTGGACACCCGGGCACTGGTAGCCCATGTGCGCACCAAAGGCGCTATGAACTGCATCATCTCTTCCGAGACCACTGATATCGAAGTACTGAAAAAGAAACTGGCCGAAACACCCAATATGGATGGCCTGGAACTGGCGAGTAAGGTGAGCACCTCGAGCACTTACGAACTGGGCGATAAGAATGCTTCCATCCGCATTGCCGTAATGGATTACGGGGTGAAGAAAAACATCCTGCACTGCATGGTGGAGAGAGGGGCTTATGTAAAAGTATTTCCTGCCAAAACCCCGCTGGAAGAAGTGAAGCAGTTTCAGCCGCATGGCTATTTTATCTCCAACGGCCCCGGCGACCCGGCCCCGATGGATTATGCCATCAGCACGGTGAAGCAGATATTGAAAGAAGAAAAACCTTTGTTCGGTATCTGTCTCGGTCACCAGTTGCTGGCACTGGCCAATGATATTCCTACTTTCAAGATGCACCATGGTCACCGTGGCCTCAACCACCCGGTGAAGAACCTGGTTAGCGGAAGATCAGAGATCACTACCCAAAACCACGGCTTTGGTGTAGATCCTGAAGCGGTGAAGAAAGCGGATCATATCGAGATCACCCATGTGAACCTGAACGACCAGAGCATTGAAGGCATACGAGTAAAAGGCAAACCTGCCTTCTCCGTGCAATATCATCCTGAGGCCACACCCGGCCCGCATGATTCCAGGTATTTGTTTGATGAGTTTATATCACTGATTAAAGCTTATTCACACTAATTACACGAATTATGATTCGTGTGCTATATTAGGGTCATGAAAATCGCCATCATCAACGGCCCCAATCTCAATTTGCTCGGCAAAAGAGAAACCGATATCTACGGCAATATGCCGTTTGAGCAATACCTCGATTCACTCCGAAAGAAATACGCCGATATAGCGATCAGCTATTTTCAAAGCAATGTAGAAGGTGAACTGATC
>CAZYAT010000101.1:2014-3352 GCA_964645235.1 uncultured Ferruginibacter sp.
AACCATAAATAAACTGCTATGAAGAAGCTTCTTGTCTTCCCTCTCTTACTTTTATCTTTTTTCGTTGTTGCCCAAAAAAACCTGACGCCGGTACAGATAGCCGAACGTAACAAACCCGGCACGGTAATGATACAGGCTACATATAAAGGAACCGTCACTGCTATTCAGCCCGTAACCGATGAAGCGGCTGTAGGCCAGCTGGCTGTACAGATCCGTCAGCAACTGGAAGCGGAAAACCGTTTTTCAGAAGATGTGTTCTGGAATGTATTCATCATGACCTACTGCCGGGATATTGATAAATACCTGATGCAGGGAACGGAAAGGGTGTCCAAAGAACTCAATACTACGATGGTGGGTTCCGGTTTTATTGTAACACCGGATGGTTATGTGATCACCAATGCCCATGTGGTGGATGAAACGGATGAAAGCACCAAACAGACATTTGCCGAGCAGGCTTTTGAAGAGATCATCAAGGATGATATGGCCGATGTGGAGAAGACGATGGGCCGCAAGCTGAGCGAAGAAGAAAAGAAAGCACTGGTAGATGCCAATACCTGGTATTTCTCCCAGTCACTGGAAGTGAGCAATATTCAAACCTCGTACAGTGTAGTATTTGGTGTGTCGGGTGATAACGGTAAGATCGTACCTATGACCATCCCTGCTACACTGGTTACCAAAGGCGCTTCCATTCCCGGCAAGGATGTAGCGATTCTGAAAATGACAAAGAACCATGTGTATCCTACTATACGCATTGGTGATGATAAAGAAATGAGGGTAGGCGACCAGGTATATGTGCTTGGTTATCCGGCAGTGGCTACCTTCCATCCTTTGATTTCTGACGAATCTATTTCTGAAGCTACACTGACAAGAGGCCTGGTCAGCGCCAAGAAGAATATGAAAGATGGCTGGGAAGTATTGCAGACAGATGCTTCCATTACACATGGCAACAGCGGCGGCCCCGTGATGAATGAACAGGGCGAAGTGATCGGTTTGGCCACCTTTGGCAGTATCGATCAGCAAAGAGGGCAGGAGGTGCAGGGCATGAACTTTATTGTACCTACCACGATCGTAAAAGAATTTATAGAGAAAGGAAAAGTAAAACCGGCCATGAGTGATATTTCTCTGGCTTACGAAGAAGCATTGAGTTTGTTTGATAAAGAGTGGTACAAAAAGGCGCTGGTCAAGTTCAAAGAAGTGAAGGGAATGAATAAGTCTTTTCCTTTTATCGACAAGTTCATTGAAGACACACAAAAGAATATTGACAAGGGATTAGATAAAGAGCCTAAAGGAATTGACCCGATGTATTACTATATCGGCGGCGGTGCGCTGGTAGTGATA
>CAZYAT010000102.1:0-3331 GCA_964645235.1 uncultured Ferruginibacter sp.
ACCATCAGCAGTTGTTTAAATGTTTGAGGTGATTGCGGCAGTGCATAGAACTGTCCAGGGTTCATCCTTGATGGAACCACAAAATCCCTGGCACCTTCCGGGGTTGATTTTATAAGGAAGGGCGTTTCAACGTCCATGAAATTATTTTCGTGTAAATAATTCCTTGTGCTCCTTCCGACCGCATACCGCAGTTCAAGATTTCTCTTAACTGCATTTCTGCGCAGGTCGAGAAAACGGTATTTCATTCGCAGGTCGTCACCGCCGTCGGTATCGTCCTGTATGGTGAATGGGGGAACAGCCGACTTGTTCAGTATTTTGAATTCTGAAACGATGATCTCAATATCGCCGGTGGGTATATTCGCATTTTTGCTGGTACGTTCATTCACTTTGCCCTTAGCCTGTAATACAAATTCTCTCCCCAGCGGGTTAGCATCCAGTTGGGTATTCAGGCTTTCTTCAAATAATAATTGGGTAATGCCGTAGCGGTCACGCAGGTCCACAAATGTGATACTGCCGAATTTACGAACGGTCTGTACCCATCCGGCCAGGGTAACTTCTTTGTTCTTGTCTGCCGGTCTTAATTCGCCGCAGGTGTGGGTTCTGTACATCAGGAAGTTAAAAGTGATTGGTTAAAAGTAATAAGTTGCCGCAAAGATAAGCCCTGTGGGGCTTCAGGCAAAGAAATGAAAAAGGGCCACAAAGGCGGGTTACATGGTTTCAACAGCGTTCCGGTGCAAGGGCCGCCAAACGATATAATAATAGGCCAGCATCAGGATCCCGAGCACAAAAGGGATAATGGCCAGGTGTTTATAAGTATATTCTCCAAATAAAGGTCTGGCATCGAACTCGAAGAACTCACTGACCATCCAGTAGGCATTGGCACTTATCCAGAATACAATTGCCATATTGTGGCAGACCTCGCTCATGAACTGGCGGGTGCGGAAGGAGATCACGATGGCAATGATCAGGGTGGGAAAGATCATGGCAATGCCCAATGGCTTCCAGATCATGCACCAGCTGATGTCTTTGAATAACCAGAAAACAATATGCAGGTTCTCCATTTTCCGGAAGCGGAGAGGAATGCTATAGGTCTGTTGATCGGGCATGGCAGTGAGTTATAAGTTAGGGACTAAAAATAAAGAACATTTGACAGACTCTGCCACCTATGCCTTAAACATAATATTCACAGCCTATTGTTCTATATCCACCCTTATCCCTTCACTGTGTGCAGAGAATTCGGGCGCATACATGCATTGAATGCTGGTGATGCCGTTGCTGAAATTGCCGGTATGTGTCACAAACAACGGGTATTCGAACACATAAGTACCCCGTGGCAGCCAGCTAAAGAAAAAGCTGGTGCTGGCGTCCCTGGTGCTTTCATAATAACCGAGGCCACCCTGCCATTTGTACTGGCTGAGTACGTTCACCGGCTCCATACAGGCTGCACGCATGTCTTTCATATGCACGTACTCCATATCACGGTCTGCTTTTAATTCGATCCGCACTTTTACTTTAGCACCTACCTGTAACTCTGCACCATCTTCCAATGCCACCAGTTCCGGACCCCTGTCCGTATTTTTTTCAACGAATAACTTCTTCACCAGTTTCAGCGGGGTGGAAGCGGGGGTTATTTTATCGAGGTCTTCGAAGTATTGCCAGTAGACAGAACCCCATGACGATAACGAACTGATCTGTTGATTTGGTGATCGGGAGATACTAACGGTAATATTTCCCATCTCAGGCTTTACTTTTTCAGCCTCTATCCGTTTCTTGAAATACCCGGTACCAGCTTCTGCACCGTCGGTGCTTTTCATTACGGCATTGCCGAGCTGAACCGTTACTTCTTTCTCCTCATTGAGCCAATTGCTACCACCCAGCAACAACGCATAGCAGGCTTCTGCGGTAGCTTTTGTCGTTTTCCAGTTCTGGGTTTGTTTTTGCTTCAACAACCATGTTTTCAGATCGTCGATCGTAGTTGTGTTTTTATCGATATCGGTAAATGCTTCGATCATCAGCGACTGGCTTTCAATGGGGGCCTGGTGCCAGTAATATCCGCCCGTGGCCCATTCTTTCCAGTACATGCCCATCTCTTCTTTGATAATGGCATTTTCTTTCAGCGATCTTATGATCGCACCCGGGGTAACGGCATCGTTGTTCCTGTGTAATGCCAGGGCGATCATACCCTGCATATACTTGCTGTTACTGAGCCAGAATTTTCTGGCCTGGCCGATGTAATAACTGAAGGCAGTTTGTGAGGCAGAAGGGATCTTGTAATCGCTGAAAAAACTGCGAAGGTAAAGGTACTGGATCTGCAAATAGCCAAGGTTATTATTACTGAGTTTGATCTTGTATTTAATAAGGTTGTCGTAATCTTCTTTTATTTTCCGGTCGAGGTAAGGAATGGCTTTGTCAACAAGCGATTTGATCTTTTCGAAATTGTCCCCTGCCAGCGCATTCAGTTTTTTCAGATGGCCGATGCCTGTAATGATGTACTGAGTCATATAGCGGTCATCCCTTCCTCCCCGGAACCAGGTAAAGCCGCCACCCTCACCCTGCATCTCTTTCAATTTACTGAAAGCCTTCTCCTGTTCGGTACTCATTTTCACCATATCGAATAACAGGGAAATGTTCTTTTTCTGCCTGCTTTCATTCTGTGCATCCAATACCCAGGGTGTTTCCTGCAATAAGGCCGATTTGAGTTCCTCATTTTTTTCAAGGTTGGAAAGAAGGGCAGCCGTGTCGATGTTTTTCCATTTTTCGAAGATCGTCCTGATCCTGGGTGCAGACCTGCCTATAAAAGAAGCCAGGGTATTGGCATAATAGCGGTTAAAGGTTTGCTCGGCGCATTCATAGGGATATTCCATCAGGTAAGGAAGTGCCTGTACTGCATACCAGGCCGGGTTGCTGGTATATTCAACCGTCACTGCATGGTTAGCAATGGTGCTGCTCGAATTACTGTTGAGCAATTTGTCGAATTTAAAGGTCTTACTGGTTTGATTGCGCATATTGAGGGGCATCGATTCGGTGACCAGCATTCGGTTGGTGAGAACCGGGATCGACATTTCTTCTCCGTCAGAATAGTTACCGGCTTTGGCAACAATCCGGTAGCTCATGGCCGAGTTAAAGTTAAAAGGAACTTCCATAGGGAATTTTACCGCTGTACTTTGTCCTGCTGCAACCGTAAAGTACTGGTTGGGGAACACATTCTTGAACCAGCCATCCACCGGTTTATTGGTAGCGGCATCCAGCAGTTGTAATTCAGCAATGCCTGTTACTTCACTGTCGCCCAGGTTCACGATCTTGGCACTGAATTCCATTTTGTCCCCCTCTC
>CAZYAT010000103.1:0-3025 GCA_964645235.1 uncultured Ferruginibacter sp.
TTTTTAAGATCTAAGCTCAATTATATCCATTTAAATCCTGTCAGAGCTGGAATGGTAGCTGCCCCTGCAGGTTACTTATATAGTAGTGCAGCAATTTATGAAGGAAAAAAGGGACTGATTGAAATTGATTTTTTGGGGTAAAATATTGCCAAAGGCAATAACATAAAACTGCGGGACTGCAAGTCCCGCAGAGCATATTGAAAAAATATAAACCTTACTGGCGTGTCAATACAGAAATCAAAACATCACCACTCACTATGGCATTGTTATAACGCAATACAAGGGTGTTACAGGAATAATCATCAATAAGGCTGGATGAAGCGTCCATTGTAATAGAAGAACTTGTTACAGACCATGTTCCGCTAGAGGAATTATTGGGAATACAAAGTGTTCCGGCGTCTACCTGCATATAGGTACCATCTGATTTCAGTGTCAGGTAATCATCACGCTCACAGGCATCTGAAAAAATAACATTGTAGTAATCGACTTCAGGAGATGAAGCACTTGCTTTGTATTTCACTGAAGTGGTCTTCCAGTTTCCAGAAAGGTTGGCAACACTAACTGTACATTCATCTTTTTTGTCTTTTCCGCAGGAAACAAGGATCAGGAGCAATGATCCGATAAGCATTGATTTTTTCATACAGGTGTTGAGTTTAATAAAAAAGCCACCCATGAGTGGCCTTAGTTGCGAAGGGAGGGATCGAACCTCCGACCTGCGGGTTATGAGCCCGCCGAGCTACCGCTGCTCTACTTCGCGATCTTGGACGGCAAAATTACATGAAAACAGACGAAATACCAAAGAAATTATAGTATTTCAACGAACAGGGACTTGATTTTGACATTTATCAAGGTCTGATACAATAATTCTGCATTATTTTCATTTAATAAATCAATCATTGATATATTCAATTTATAAAACCAACAATATGAAAAAGACATTACTTTTTATTTCCGTTTCCTTATTATTATTAGGATCATGTAAAAAAGATGATAAATGCGAAACCACAGTTGCCAAGATCGCCGGCAACTATAAAGTTACCGCAGCCAAATATAAAAGCACACCCAGTTCAGCAGAAAGTGATTTGTTACTCCTTCTCGATGCCTGTGAAAAAGATGACATTGAAGTACTGAATGAAAACGGATCCTATTCACACCAGGATGCAGGTACAAGTTGTACTCCCAGCGGCACTTATTCCGGCACATGGTCCTTGAGCGGTAACACACTTACCATTGACGGGGAAGTAAGTACTATCACCAGTTTCGATTGCAGTACATTAGTCTTTACCGTTGCCAATTATTTTACATCCGGTGATGTTGCGACTTTCACCCTGGCTAAACAATAATATATTTAATTACTTTCAATAAGAAAGGGCGGCCTGTTGAGAGGTCGCCCTTTTTTCATGGTTATACCCTTTGTATGACTATCCTTTTGATACGCTGCTGGAGCCACTGCTCTTGAGATCCCGGATTACGCCCTGTCCCTTGAAGCGCACATCACTGGCCCCACTTGCACTGGCTGATATTTCTTTATTGACGGTAATCTTGATATCACTGGCGCCGCTGGCCCTGGCATCACAGATTTCTGTGACCAGATCATACCCCTTGAAATCACTGGCACCGCTCACTTCAATAGAGGCCTGCCTGGCCATTCCGCTCACCATGAGATCCGAAGCACCACTGAGATCTACAGTCAGTTTATCAACCTCCAGTTTACCCCTTAAATCACTGGCACCTGATTGCTTGATATCGAGATGATCGGCCTTTAATGTACCGGTAATATAAACATCACAGGCGCCACTAACCTGCAACCGGTCAATCGCTTTATACGAAATATAAGCCTTGAGTTTTTTATTCCCCTTTGCCCAGTTCAATCCCTTACTGTCAAAACCGATATGTAAAATCCCGGCTTTCACTTCCACAGTGATCCTTTCTCTGCTTTTTTCATCAACAGCACTCACGGCCACCGCTTCCGTATTTCCTGCTGTGATATACACATCAAAAGCACTGGATACGCTGATGCCATGAAAATCCCTGGCTTCCCGCACGACCGCATTGGGATCATTCACCTGTTGTGCCAATACAGTACAGGCAGTGAACAGAGAGAGGGCAATCAATTGTATTTTTTTCATTCCTTTAGTTTTTAAATATTTCAAATTCTGGAAACACTGCCACCGGTATTGGTTTTTACAGTTTTGATACCTGCCGCTCCTTTGTATTTAATAACGGCACCGGTACTGGCTTTTGCCTGCAATTCCTTATCCGCATGAATGGTGAAGCGGGCCCCGGTACTCACTTCTACTTTACAGGTAGAAGTGTTCATATCTTCCCCGGTGAACTTACTGCCTGTACTGCCTTCGGCTTCTATCCGATCTGTTTTTCCGGACAATGTAACTTTAGATCCTGTATTCTGATCCAGTTTCAAACTACCCAGATCAACCTTGCCATTAATAATTGCTCCGGTATTGGCCTCCATATCCAGAGAGGCCGATTGTAAAACCCCACTGATGGTTACTTCCGCACCTGTACTGGCATGGAGGCGATCAAGGTTTTTACAGGAAACATAGGCTTTCAGCGCTTTGTTCTCTCTGGTTTTATTGATTGCACCGGTTTTTGTTTCATAATGAATTTTCAGGATGCCATTCTCAACCTTTGTTACAATCCGGTCACGAAATTCAATGGTGGCGGCACTCACTGCCACTTCTTCGGTATTCCCCTGCGTCAGCAATAACTCTATCCCGGTACCCACATCAATCCCATGAAATGACCCCGTATTTCTTTTTTCGGCATTCAGATCGTTAACGGTTTGGGCCGAAAGCCCCAGTCCGGTACCGATAAATAATAATATTCCTAATAGTTTCTTCATAAACGATGGTTTCATGATAGTACGAAAGGCAGGTTCAAAAAGTTACAGCCTTTTAAATCTTTTTTTCACTTAGTTTTGCTAACAGTTCTGGGCTTAAAACCCAAAAGCTATTGATTTTCAGTACCTGCCGGTTGGCAGGTTTCCCGGGGTGTTCCTCCTGTT
>CAZYAT010000104.1:0-1563 GCA_964645235.1 uncultured Ferruginibacter sp.
GCATTAGCTTCCCAAGCTAAGGGCCGAGGGTTCGAGTCCCTTTTGCCGCTCAGGTTTTTGGATTTCAGGCCAACAGTAAGTTGGGCCTGTTTAATAGGTTAATTTTTTAGTCCAAATAAGTATAAAGTGTGGACTTGAATTCGAGCCCTATTATCTGATTCCGGTTATTGGAACCACTTACTCACTTAATTGCCAGGTCGCTGATATTTCGGTTGTGTAATCTGCCGACCTTCATCCATCGGATCATTGGGCCAAGGATGAATCGGAGAAATCCACGGCTATAAGTTTTATATACCGCTTCGCCTGTAAAAATGCGGGTAAGGTGCCGTTGCATATGCGGAGCAATGAAACGGCCAAAAGATGTATCCATTCTTTCTTTACCAACAGTCATCAAGGTAAATAATCCACCACTGTACCAGGTGTTCACCAGTTTTTGCCAAACCCTCAATTCGTGCATCTCCTGTTTCTGATACTTTTGGAATGCTGCCTCTGTAGCCTCCTCAATAGCCTCTGTAGCGGTGAAAGCACTTTTTATTGCCAGGAACAAGCCAGATGAGAAAATTGGATCCAGGAAACCGGCTGCATCGCCAATGAGCAGCCAGTTCTTTCCGTACATACGCTCGGTGATGAGCTGGTAATTATTGTATTGTACCACACCTGTTTCGCGTTTAGCGTTTTGGGTGAACTTGATTAACGTATCATCCGACCTCAGAATATTATCATACTGCTCCTCCTTGGTTGAGCCATACTTTTCGAGATGTTTTGGATTGATTACCACGCCAACCGAGGTCCGGTCGGGCAGGGGTATCCGCCAGGTCCAACCTTCCTGCAGGCGATGCAGATGAATATTGTAAGGGCTAATCTTATCGGCATTGGTCAGATGGGCGAAGAGCGCAACATCCTTACGTTTTCCTTCCCGGGTTGGAAGGTTCATCATTCGGGCGATCATGCGTGAGCGACCTGTGGCATCCACAATCAGGTCGGGCTGCCCTTTGAAATAATCATTCGTAAAAGCAATGGTTTCATCACTTAACTTCAGTTCATCGGTGCCGTTTACCTGTTCAATCTTGGCAATATGCGGGAAGAAGGTTACCCCTTCGGCAATCGCTTTCTCAAAAATGGTCTTGTCAAACTTCACTCTCGGAACATTATAGGCATAGGGAGGTAGTCCCCCACCGCCAAAACTAAATGGGGATGTAGCTTCTTCTTCCTTATTTACCCATACGGAAGCACCTGGTTTATAGGTACTATAAGATTTTACCTCATCCTCTACGCCTAGTTGACGCAACAACGGGATGATGGCTGGTAGTAATGATTCACCCACAATAATCTCCGGTCTCTTCTCCAAATAAAAAACGGCTACTTCGAAGCCCTTGCGTTTAAGTAAAATACCCAGGGCACAACCCGATGGGCCGCCGCCAATGATTGCTATCTTTTTGATATTCCTTTTCATATGGCGCAAATGTAAAAAAAACGAAGATTTATTTCAGCGCTTGTTTAATGATCCCTATCAGTAACAGGCATACAGGTATAAAAAATCCCCGGAATATCCGGGGACAAGTC
>CAZYAT010000104.1:1663-2878 GCA_964645235.1 uncultured Ferruginibacter sp.
AGAAAGGCGTTAGAAGTTAAAACCGCCGGCAAGGCCAAAAATGTGTGGCTTGTTTTCGTTGATGCCTTTCATATAGGAAAGACGTACCTCAATATTGCGGTGTTTGCGACCAACGCCAAAGCGTACACCGGCATTAGCGGCAGGGCCATATACATTGCTGCTGGTGGATTTTACGTAGCTGTAACCATAAACGTCTGTCGCATCCACCAGGAAGTCGCCATGATGGTACCCAAAACCGGCACCCACAAAATAACCGAATTTCTTTGTGTTGTCTTTGGTAGATCCGCGACCCATATTCAGGTTAACAATCAGCGGCGCATTGATCATAAAGCCAACAGAGCTATTGTCGTTGTAGTAATAATTGCCATACTGATCATAATACGAACTAGATCCTGTGGTAGCAGATATGCCCAATACCAACGGTACGCCAACTGAAACAGAAAGGGCTTCTGTTTCTACAAAGTTGAAACGGGGAAAATAATAGAACCCTTCACCAAAACCAATGTCGCTGTTGCTGCCTTGGCCGGTAGTGCTTCCAACGACGGTCAGACCGGCGCCATGCATAAAGGATTGACTAAAAGAACTGGAGGCCAGCATCAGCAACAGAGTAGCTAAAAAGAACTTTTTCATACTAGTTTAAATAAGGTTTGAATAATGCAGTTAATGATCGGGCGCAAAGATATAGCAGGGCATCCTTTCGCCCAGCGGATTTAACAATTAGCACCCTAATTGATTCATGTTGGAAAACAAAAAAGCCGCCCGGATTATTAAGATCCGGACGGCCCTCCCTGGTTTTGCAGGATACTGCGATCGATATATTGGAGTTAAAACTTCTTAGCTGAACAAACCACCTTTTTTCAGTTCACGCGTTCCCTGGCCAATGAGGAAGCCATTTTGGTAGATCATCACGGTGTAATTTCCTTGTTTGAAACTGGAGCCCGGAACAAAGGCGAATTCAACATTTTTTACTTTAGCTGTTTCCAAGTCAACCGGAACCTTGGCGGTAAAAGGCTTATCTCCCTCTTCACGGATATTGAACGTTTCGCTGCCGGTATTAATGGCCTGGCCATCCGGGCCGATCACCAGCACATAGATGTCTGTTTTGCCAGTTTGTGCGATGCGATTCATTACGTCGAAACTTACAACGAATTTGTCAACACGTTTGGCGGTGGTAGATACTTTCTCTTTTCCATTGCTCTTAACATTGATGGGGGT
>CAZYAT010000105.1:0-2679 GCA_964645235.1 uncultured Ferruginibacter sp.
GCTGGTTTAGCCGCTTTTTTCTTTGTTGCCATATTATACTTTTTTAAGTATGTTCACTCTTAGTGTGACATCGTTCACTTCAATTTCGGTACCGTTATTTAAAACAGGTAAAAATGCCAGTGAGTCAGCCAGAATTTCGGCGCAAATATAGTCTTTATATTGAATTAGCGAGGGTTGCAACCCGCCATTTTCCAGCACCTGAACCTCTACCCGGTCGGTGAGATTGAAGTTGCTGTCTTTGCGTATGTTCTGGATGCGGTTAACGAATTCCCGGGCATCTCCTTCCTTCTTCAGATCATCGGTAATCACTATATCTAAAGCTACTGTCAGCTGTCCTTTTACAGCCACTTCATAACCAGGGATCTCGTCGGTTGTAACCTCCAGGTCTTCCCCCGTGATGAGTATTGGTTCATCCCCTTTGGCCACTTCAGCCGGGTTAAGAATGTATGCCTCTTCCATTACCGAATTGATGGTCGTGTTATCAAAGGCAGTTATCTGCTCAGCCGCCCATTTCATCTTTGCGCCGAGGCGTTTACCCAGGGTTTTGAAATTGGCCTTGGCCTTTTTGCGGATAAAGTCGTTATCGGCGCTCAGAATATCCACTTCCTTGATATTAGTCTCGGCCTTGATGATGTCTTCCACTCTCCGGATCCTTTCAGCCATAGCGGTATCGAGGGCCGGTATAAAAACTTTTTGCAGCGGCTGGCGGACTTTTATATTTATTTTTTTGCGAAGCGACAGGATCAGGGATGAAGTATCCTGCGCCAGTTGCATACGCTTTTCCAGGTCGGAGTCGATCATCGTTTCGTTGGCTTTTGGAAAATCGGTATGGTGGACCGATACCGCATCAAAACGACGGGAAACCGTATTCAGATTGTTGAAAAGCCAATCTGCAAAGAAAGGGGCCACAGGAGCCATTAGTTTACTCAACACTTCCAGGCACTCGTAGAGTGTTTGGTAAGCACATATCTTATCGTGTTCGTATTCTCCCTTCCAGAACCGGCGGCGGCATAAACGCACGTACCAGTTGCTGAGATGTTCATCCACAAAATCCTCGATGGCACGTCCGGCCTGGGTTGGTTCATACTCATCAAAATACCGGGTGGCATTTTTGATGAGCGTATTAAGCGAAGACAATATCCATTGATCAATCTCGGGCCTGTCTTTAACCGGAACATAATTTTCTTTAAAAGCAAAGCCATCTACGTTCGCATACAATGCAAAGAACTGGTAGGTGTTATAGAGCGTTCCAAAGAATTTCCGTTGCGCTTCCCTGATTCCATCAGCGTCGAACTTGAGACTGTCCCAGGGGGATGCATTGGTGATGAGGTACCAGCGGGTGGCATCTGCACCGAACTTACTGATGGTATCAAAAGGATCTACCACGTTGCCAAGGCGCTTACTCATTTTGTTCCCGTTCTTATCCAGCACGAGTCCGTTACTCACTACCGTTTTGTAAGCAATTGAATCGAACAGCAGTACTCCCAGTGCATGTAACGTATAAAACCATCCCCTTGTCTGGTCCACACCTTCAGCGATGAAATCGGCCGGGAAATTCTGTTTAAATGTTTCTTTGTTCTCGAAAGGGAAGTGCCACTGCGCATAAGGCATGGCGCCGCTGTCGAACCAAACATCGATCAGGTCGGGCACCCGTTTCATTGGTTTACCAGAATCGCTTACAAGAGTGATCTCGTCGACATAAGGTTTATGCAGGTCGAGGATACCATCGTGCAGGTAATGCTTACTGGTTTCGCCTCCCAGTACTTCGGCAGCTTTTTTTATTTCTTTGTTCAATTCCTGAACGGATCCAATGCATTTTTCCTGGGCACCGTCTTCGGTACGCCAGATCGGAAGCGGAGTGCCCCAGAAGCGGCTCCGGCTCAGGTTCCAGTCCACCATATTCTCAAGCCAGTTGCCAAAGCGGCCGGTACCCGTACTGGCAGGTTTCCAGTTGATGGTCTTGTTCAATTCCACCATACGGTCGCGTACGGCGGTCGTTTTGATGAACCACGCATCCAGCGGGTAATAGATGATCGGTTTGTCGGTACGCCAGCAATGCGGGTAGTTGTGCTCGTATTTCTCTACTTTAAAGGCACGGTTCTCTTTCTTCAGTTTAACGGAGATGTCAACGTTCACATCCACATAGTCCTTTTCATCTTTATAGTTCTTTACATAGCGGCCGCTGAATTCGCCCACCCCGTCGATGAATTTTCCCTGTTTGTCAACGAGGGTTAAGATACCGAGGTTACTTTTTTTACCGACCCTGAAGTCATCGGCTCCAAAAGCCGGGGCGGTATGAACGATGCCGGTACCATCTTCTGTTGTTACAAAATCACCGGTGATGACACGGAATGGCTGAGCACCCGGAGTGATCTCCTGTATTTTATCCAATGAATTTGCCTCGAAAGGGAGGAGTTGTTCGTATTCTAATCCATTAAGATCTCTACCAGGAAACTCTCCAAGTATTTTCCATGGAATTACTTTTAACTCAGTTGAATAATTTTCAAAGTCACCATTTTCTCCTTCTGCCTTAAAATATTTGTTGATTAAAGCTTTAGAAAGAATGACATTAATTGGTAAATGCGTATAAGGGTTGAATGTTTTTACCAAAACGTAGTCGATGTTCGGTCCGACTGTCAGCCCAAGATTCGAAGGTAATGTCCATGGAGTGGTCGTCCA
>CAZYAT010000106.1:0-2578 GCA_964645235.1 uncultured Ferruginibacter sp.
AAAAGTCAAGAATCGGGATTGTATTTTTATTTGGCCTGGTGCATGGACTTGGTTTTGCCAATGCACTTGGAGAACTTGGATTACCAAAAAATTCCTATCTCACTTCATTGCTGATGTTCAACTTGGGTGTTGAGTTGGGACAGGTCGCTGTCATTCTTTCTGCATTTCTTTTATTTGGTAGATGGTTCGGCAATAAACCTTATTACAGGAAAGCGATCGTAATTCCTTTGTCTATATTAATTACACTGATGGCTGGGTATTGGACCATCCAGCGGATATTCTTTTAAATTTCTTTCCGGAACATAGCAAGAATCGGGTTTGAATGGGCATTGCAGCTTTGTACTTTTGTATCATGATAACAGATTACGAAAGAATAGAAAAGGCGATCCTTTACCTGAAGGAGAATTTTAAAGAACAACCCGACCTGGATGCAGTTGCAAAACAGGTTCATCTTAGCCCCTTTCATTTTCAAAGATTATTCAAGGACTGGGCGGGTGTAAGTCCAAAAAAGTTTTTACAATTCATCAGCGTTGAATATGCAAAGGGATTGCTTAAACAGGACCTGTCATTGAGTGATGTAAGTTTTGAGACCGGCCTTTCTGGTACCAGCCGCCTTCACGATCTTTTTATCGGGATAGAGGGTATGACACCTGGTGAATTTAAGAACGGTGGAGAAGCGCTGAAGATCAATTACAGTTTTGCCGAAACACCATTCGGTGATATTATCATTGCATCAACTGCAAAAGGTATCTGCCAGTTGGCATTTGTAAAGAATGAGAGATATGGGCTGGAGAATCTTCAATACTTCTTTCCCAATGCCAGCCTTTCACAAAAGACCGATATGATACAGCAGGATGCCTTAGGTTTCTTCAAGGGAGACTGGAGTGATCTCCAAAAAGTAAAACTGCATTTAAAAGGAACGCTATTCCAGTTGAAAGTATGGGAATCGTTGCTGACAATACCTTTTGGAAATATCTCCACCTATGGCTCCATTGCTGATAAAATAAAAAGTCCGGGCTCATCGAGAGCCGTAGGTACAGCTATCGGAAGTAACCCTGTTGCTTTTCTCATACCCTGCCATCGTGTTATCAGGTCATCAGGGTTGATAGGCGAATATCACTGGGGCAGCGAACGTAAAACGGCCATACTTGGCTGGGAAGCTGCAAAACTATTCCCGGAAAATTAAGTCAGCAAGTTTCGGGTTGTTCTCATTACTTGCCTGCTGCAACTTTACGTAATAAATTCAGGGACATGAAAAAATTCAGGATCGTTCCTCTTAGTGAGGAATATGCAAAAAAGATACGTGATAGTCGTACGGATGACTCCGGTCATGAAGTGATCGAGCAGGTGGCAAAGGGCAAGGGGCCATGCAGGGTATCATTAAAACCATTTAAAGTAGGTGAAGAAAAAAGATTGCTTCTTTCACATAGTCCTTTTGAAATAGATAACGCCTTTAATCAACCAGGCCCCATATTCATCAATGCTGAAGAAGTGGAGGCATATAAGGATATTCATCGGTTTCCGCCGGAAATAAAAGCAGATAAGGAACATTTTCCCTTGTCATTGATCGGGTACAGCAAGTCACAGAAGATGATATTCGCAAAACTAGTGGGTTATGCAGATGTGGATGAACTGATCCTGCAGGTATTTGAAAACAATCCACATATCGATTACCTCCACGCCAGGAATGCGGAAGCCTGCTGTTATATATGCAGGATTGAGAGAGTTTAAAAACCGCAATCAAATCCGGTCCGGGTAGAAAGGTATTATTCTTCCAGAGATTTTGCCAGATACTTAACTGCCCCCGGGCTAAGGTCATACCGATTCTTATATGATGCTTTAAAGAATTGTTTGGCGTTATAACCCTTCTTCTGCTCCTCCATATATTTCCCCATCCAGTAAAGTTCCAATCCCTCCAGCGGTTTGCCGGAAACATGTTCCTGGTAGGTTTTTTCAGCTTCTGCAGGTTTGTTATTGGAATAAAGTGCCCATACATACCATGCCCAGGTTTGGGGAGTAAAGCGGTTCAGTAATTCCTTTGCAGCGAGTGTTTCTGCTTTGGCGGGAGCATTTAAAATGCCGGTATATAATTCGATGAGATATTTGTTGTACATATTGCCATAAACAGGCTTTGTTACGATGGTTTCAAACTCTGTTGCATATCTTTTCTGTACAGCACTATCTTCTCTTGCTTCGGCAAGCTGGATCATCTTAAAAAGCGGTTCCGTTGATTTTGTCTTCGACTGAACAAAACGGAATATCTTTTCTGCCAGTGAATCATTTTTATCATGTACCAATGCTATCCATCCCAACCGCATGATAGAATGCAGATCGGTAACACTAAGCCGGATCGATTCAACATAAAGTTCATTTGCTCTCTGCAGGTTGCCGCTATGGAGATTGAGATCGGCTTCATTGGATAGGGCTGCCTGTTTTAAATGAATATTTGTTCCGGCAATATCAGCGGCCCTGTGCATGGCTGCAATGGCTGAATCCAGTTCTCCTTTATAATGAGCAAGCTTTGCAAGCCGGAAATTATAACCATAGTCCTTATAGTCTGCGATCATTTTCAATGATG
>CAZYAT010000107.1:0-2471 GCA_964645235.1 uncultured Ferruginibacter sp.
GGTCAATAATATCATAACCATTACAACCCAGTACCACACCCACAATATTCTTACCAATATCATGCACATCGCCTTTTACTGTGGCCAGTAATACTTTTGGCGCATTACCCTGACCGGCGAGAGGGTTATTTCTTTTTTCTTCTTCAATAAATGGCGTGAGCCAGGCCACACTTTTCTTCATCACCCTGGCGCTTTTCACTACCTGGGGCAGGAACATTTTTCCGGCACCAAATAAATCACCCACCACATTCATTCCGGCCATCAAGGGTCCTTCAATCACATCCAGCGGACGGGGATATTTCAATCTTGCTTCTTCCGTATCGGTATCAATATAATCGGTGATCCCGTTTACCAGGGCATGTTTCAGTCTTTCTTCCACCGGTGCATTTCTCCAGGCTTCATCCTTCACCTCCACCTTGCCCTTGGCCTTTACGGTTTCCGCAAAAGCAATCAGTTTTTCTGTGGCTTCGTTGTTATCATTATTGCGGTTCAGAATCACGTCTTCACAGAGTTCTCTTAGGTTGGGTTCAATTTCATCATATACAACCAGCTGTCCGGCATTCACGATACCCATATCCATGCCGGCTTTGATGGCATGGAAAAGAAAAACGGAATGCATGGCTTCCCGCACATGGTCATTGCCCCTGAAAGAGAAAGAAAGATTACTGACCCCGCCACTTACTTTCGTCAAAGGCATGAGGGCCTTGATTTCCCGGGTGGCTTCAATAAAATCAACGCCGTAATTATTATGTTCTTCCAGTCCGGTGGCGACTGCAAAAATGTTAGGATCGAAAATGATATCCTGTGGATCAAAACCTACCTTTTCTGTGAGAATTTTATAAGCACGGTGACAGATTTCCACCTTACGGTCTTTACTGTCGGCCTGCCCTTTTTCATCAAAGGCCATCACAATCACGGAAGCACCATAACTCTGACAAATAATGGCCTGTTCAATGAATTTCGCTTCTCCCTCTTTCATCGAGATGGAGTTCACGATACATTTTCCCTGTACACATTTCAAACCGGCTTCAATGATCTCAAATTTGGAGCTGTCGATCATGATAGGGATCCGGGCGATATCCGGTTCACTTTGCAGCAGGTTGAGAAAAGTAGTCATGGCCTGCACCCCGTCGAGCAGGGCATCATCCATGTTTACATCCAGCACCTGGGCGCCGCTTTCCACCTGCTGGCGGGCCACACTCAGGGCTTCTTCATAATTATTTTCGCGGATCAGCCGGGCAAATTTTTTAGAACCGGTTACATTGGTTCTTTCTCCCACATTTACAAAATTGGTCTCGGGTCTGATGACCAATGGTTCTAATCCTGCTAATCTTAAAAATGGCTTGATAACAACAGTGTCGGACATTAGGTATTCTTTTTTGTAAACAGCTTTTTCAGGAATGAAAAATTGTTGACAATGAGTATTGCAATGGATAATATGAGCAGTAATTGCGCGGTGTTCATGCAAAACTGGTTTCTACCAGCGGCAGCCGGCGGGGACTGATTTTCTTTACTTCTTCTGCGATATGACGGATATGATCAGGAGTAGTGCCGCAGCAGCCTCCTACAATATTCACCCATCCTTCTTTGGCCCAGTCTTCCAGGTAATGCGCCGTATCTGCCGGATGCTCATCGTATTCTCCCATGGCATTGGGTAAACCGGCATTGGGATAGGCAGATACATAACAGGAAGCGATTTGTGCCAGTTCTTCAATATGCGGCCGCATTTCTTTGGCGCCTAATGCACAATTCAAACCAATGCTCAATGGTTTGGCATGCATCACAGAGGTATAGAAGGCTTCCAGTGTTTGTCCGCTCAGGGTTCTGCCCGAGGCATCGGTGATGGTACCGGAGATGGACACTGGCAGCGGTTCTTTATTGGTATCGCGGAAGTATTTTTTAATGGCAAAGATGGCGGCTTTGGCATTCAGGGTATCAAAGATGGTTTCTACGAGCAGCAAGTCAACGCCGCTGTCAACCAATCCTTTTACCTGCTCATAATAAGCAGTCACCACTTCATCAAAAGTTACTGCACGGAACCCGGGATTATTTACATCGGGTGATAAGGACAGGGTTTTATTCAGAGGACCGATCGCACCGGCAATAAAACGGGGTTCGCTGCCGGGATGTTCAGCATAATATAAGTCGCGCGCTTTGGCTGCACATTGGGCCGCGGCCACATTCAGTTCATAGGCGATGGATTGCATTTCATAATCCGCCATGGCGATCGTGGTACTGCTGAAAGTATTGGTCTCGATAATATCTGCACCCGCATCCAGGTATTGTTTATGTATACCAATGATGATATCGGGTTGGGTAATATTGAGAAGGTCGTTATTGCCTTTTACATCACAGTGCCAGTCCTTAAAGCGGTCACCACGGTAATCGGCTTCCTGTAATTTGTGGCGCTGGATCATGGTGCCCATGGCACCATCAATGACCAATATGCGTTCTTTCAAACAATCGTGGAT
>CAZYAT010000108.1:0-2451 GCA_964645235.1 uncultured Ferruginibacter sp.
TCAGTAAACGCAACTGGTTCTGGATCATCTTTTACCTGCTTTGGATCATTGCAGGGGTCTATGCTCTCTACCTGCAGATAGCCAAAGGCCACGGTGTAACAGGTATGCGGGATAATGTGGTATGGGGCCTTTTTATTGTAAACTTCATTTTCTTTATTGGCCTTAGTTATGCCGGTGCTATCATTGCCGGTTTGCTGCACCTGTTTAAAGTACCCTGGGGCAAACCTATTGTTCGTATTGCACAAATGATGACCATCATTTCTGTTATAGTGGGCCCTGTTTTCATTTTGCTTTGCGTTGGCCGGTTTGACAGGTTGCATCACTTGTTTTTTTACCCCCGCATCCAATCACCCATGACCTGGGATGTAATGGCAGTGGTAACTTTCTTTGTAGGAGCTGTATTGTTTTTCTATATGGCTATCATTAAAGATCTTGCTGTGTACCGTGATGCAAAATTGAAAATTCCGAAATGGAGACAAAAGATCTATAATATACTGGCCCTTGGATATCGTGGTGCCGCCAGCCAGAAACGCCATCTGCTTATTTCGCAAAACCTGCTGGCTCTCATCATGATTCCGCTTTCGATTATCGTCGCTTCTATTCTTTCCTGGATTTTTGGTATGACATTGCGCCCGGGCTGGCACAGTACCATCTTCGGTCCTTATTTCGTAGTGGGAGCATTGTATTCCGGCTGCGGCGTATTGATTGTGGCTATGTGGGTATACAGAAGGATGTACAAATTAGACAAGTACTTTACAGACAAACACTTTGTTTACCTCGGCTATATCATGCTGGCACTGGCGGCCGGTTATGGCTATTTTACTTTCTCTGAATATTTTACCAGTTGGTTTGGCTCTGAAAAATGGGACAGTGAACTGATTCATAAATTATTTAGTCCCGGTGAATATGGCTGGTGGACATTATTTGCCAACCTGTTTGGTATCCTGTTGCCAATATTGATTGTGGCTATACCTGCCACCCGAAAAGTCAACTGGATAACCATTGCAGCCTTTGTTATGGTCATTGCCATGTGGGTAAAACGTTACCTTATCATTGTTCCGACACTGGAAACAACTTTGCTGCCGATGCAGGATACCAGAACCGAATATGTAAAGTACTCAGCCACCTGGCCTGAATGGGTATTGACTGGTGCAGGTATTGCTACTTTCTTCCTGTTCTTTACGCTGGTATCAAAATACGTAACCGTGGTGCCTGTATCCGGGCTGGAAGAAGCGGAGCCTCATTTTACTCACCATCCGCACCATCAGCCTGCCGCTAAAAAAGAAGAAGTAAAACCTGCTTAAAAGAAATGCTATGAAATAAGCTATAAAATTTTCGAGCTATTATTCAAGACTGCGATGAAAATTTTATAGCGAATAACATGTGACCTAGTAAATCAATATAAAAGAAACACATGAAAAAGAACAACCTCATCAACTCATATAAACAACTGCTGCTGCTGGCAGGCATGTTATTGCTGCTTGGTACATACAATGTTTCTTTCGCACAAGAAGATACTACACAGCCTCCTGCAACTGACACTACAGCTGCACCTGCAGAAGAACCTCCGGCTGAGGAAGAAGAGCCTTCACTCATTTCTCCTTCTATTGATTTTACGAGTTTGCAGAAAGGCGATAACTCCATTGACCTGAAGGTGGGCATGCGGGCCAAGGTAAAAGGCCAGTTCATCAACCTTTATAAAATGAAGGTCTCCTTTTTCCAGGTGGTAAATGAAGAAGATATACCACTAGGTTTTAAAATAACCGATGGGAACGGAAAGGCCATTTTTAATGTAAAAGGAGATTCCTTAAAAACAGATGCAGAAGGAAAATTAAATTTTAAAGTGGTTTTTGCCGGAAACAAAGCCATGGAATCTGCCGAAGAATATGTTTCATTCCGCAGGGGCAGATTGGAGATCATTCCGGTAAAAGAAGATTCATTGCTAACCGTACAGGTAAAACTCATTGATGTCGGAACAGGGGAAGAAACACCGGTAAAAGAAACGGCTGTTGGCATTTTTGTCAAAAGAATGTTCCTTCCTATGAAAGTAGGTGAGGCCACCACTGATGAAAACGGCGAAGGCTCTGTTGAGTTCCCTAACAACCTGCCCGGCGATGCCAAAGGTAACCTGACGTTGCTGGCCCGCCTGGATGAAAACGAAACCTATGGCAATATGGAAGCCGCTGTAGTACAGCCATGGGGGGTTCCGGTTTCAGACAAGCCCGAAGCTCAGCCCCGATCATTATGGAGCTCACATCCGCCGCTGTGGATGCTGATTACCTTCATCGTACTGATGCTGGCGGTATGGGGTCACTATATAGTCATTGTGTATGAACTGTTCCGTTTAAGAAAAGAACAGCCAAATGCGCCAACTCATGCAACTAATTCGTAATTTAAACATTCTTTAATACGTAAAAAACAACAAACATGAAAACAAAAGCACCTGTTTTG
>CAZYAT010000109.1:0-2373 GCA_964645235.1 uncultured Ferruginibacter sp.
CCTTTCTTCACTACAGCCACAGCCAGTCCCATCACTTCATGCTGCTGCATGATGGCTGCAATACTGTCTTCCGCCCTTGCCGGCTGGGCATAGCTGTGCAGGGAATGGGTTAATACTAACGCAGTGCATAGAGTGAGGAAAAAGAAACGGCGCATAGCTGGTCATTTATTTGTAATGAAAGCTATTTAAAACTGCGGGGATAAACAACCCATGCACCCGGAATTTATTTCGACAGGTCCTGTATTCTTACACATCAAGCGGTTTTAAATAACAGGAAATAATAAACTATCATCCCGGTTTATGAGGACAAAACCGGGATGATACACAGCTATTTATTATCTCGTTTTAATAATTGGTCACCAGCAGGGCGTCCTGTGAAAATTCTATTTTAGTTATGGTCCGCCCATCGGGCATTTTACCCCGTACCTGCTGCATGATCATATCAATAATCTGCGGCTTCATGGCTTCACTGCCCAGTTTCATCTGCATTTCATAGGCAATCTTTGCACGGATATCATCGTTCCAGCTGGCTTTGAAATAGTCGAGAAAAGCATCTTCCACTTTATTGGCTGCATTTACATCTGCCGTAAAGGAGGTCTTTACAAAGTAGTTAAGTGTTCCGTTTTGGTAATAAAGGGTAAAAAGATTATCCAGGTTACCGTTGTTAATATGGATATCCGGGGCACCGGCTCTTCGCCATTCACCTGCCGGTCCTAATACTTTATAATAGCCCACCATTTCTATGCCATCACTTTCAAAAATGATGTTGAGCCGGAACTGGTTGCTGTTGCAATTAGTGCGGTTGAAATCGAAGCCGAAGTTTTGTGATGACATATCGTTGAACATAAACCGATAATGGCCTGCCCAGTTCTTCATTTCTGTTTGCGGTAAATCCACTACCATATCTTTTGTTTCGTTTGCTGATACCGGGTAAGTGAAAAGGGATTGATTTTCCGGTGAAGAATTGCCGCTCCAGTTGTGCAGCCGGAGTTTGAAAAGCGGATTGGTGATCTGGAAAGGACTCAGAATATCTGCCCACGGTACCCGGCTGATTTCGCCCACTGTAAATTCAATGGCATTGGACACTTTATTCATTGTTGCTTTTTCAGCAATGTAAACAAGGTTTTTGCCAACGTTCACTGTTGCCGGCAAGCTGAACCTAATATAGGAGCCGGCCCAGTTTTCCGTTGCTACCTCCGTTTTCACTCCATATTGTTCTATCACCAGGGTGTAATGCTGCTGCTGCGGGGCCAGTGATGAACCGGAAAGCATACAATGTGTAAGGCCTTTGATGCATAAATCGGGGGACACTCTGTCCAGCTTCGGCAGATAGCCGGTAGTATAGCTGAGTTCATTGCTGTAATTATTGTTTTCCTGCGACTCATCTATTTTACCATTGGGCGAAGGGAACTCATTTAAACAATCCACATCGGCCATAGCCCGGAACCGGGTGGTTTGACCCGCCATGTTGGAAGCAATTATTTTCAGGTTGCCCTGCAAGATGTAGGTTTCATTTGGTGACAGCAGCGCCGACACCAGGAAACAATTGTCCCCGGTATTTTCACCCCGGAAAGCCGGGTTGGCTGCAGTGGCGTACTGAAGCGCTATATAAAACGGTACGGCTGTTTTTATCAAACCCGCATTGCGAACCGTTACTTTAAACGGAGCCGTATAATACATACCCTGTACCTGGCCGGCACTCCAGGTTACCTGGAAACCCGATACCACTATGTCGGGTTTTAGTACTTTGGTTTTGGCCGGGTATACCGGTTCTGTTTTTTTGATGATCTGCGACTGTGCCACCTGTATACCGGTTGTAAACAGTAAACCTATTCCTGCTATCATTACTCTGCAGGTGAATTTATTCGTTTTCATAACCTGTCATTTAAAGTATCAACAAAAATCTACCACTCATTTCAGCCAAACTGAACAGCATGGAAATTCAAAGAGCTCTGTAACACCCGTTATTCGCTCATTACCAATTCTCTCTTCCCCGCACTTTTTAAAGGTACGTTCACTGCCGGAGCGGGAAGTATGACCCGGCTCAGGTAAATGATCAGGAACGGGGAAACTATCCGGATACTTTTTTTGGGGTTTTCCGGTCACGGATGTTCAGCCAGATACTCAGTGCCGAAGCAGCAAGAAATACATACAATGTCAGCTTCTCCACCAGGTTGGTGTCAAAATCTTTCCCGGTAAGCTGCAATAAAAGGAAATGAATATAGGAATTCGACCGGTCGTTAAATCCCATGGCTTCTCTTACCTGCCAGTGCCAGTCGGTGCAGGCACAATAGCCCCAGCCGTACCAGGCGCCCAGTATAAACCAGGAAGCAGCTGTAAGTAAAATGGTAAGCAGGTGCCATTTTCTTGTTT
>CAZYAT010000110.1:0-2361 GCA_964645235.1 uncultured Ferruginibacter sp.
AGCAGTTTGATAAATGCAAAACCGCTGCCGACCTCAAACGCATGACCAGCTATATCAGTACCAATTCATTCTCCCATTTTGCCGTGGTGCGCAACAGCAACGATTATTACCAGCGCTGCTTCATCATTGAAAGAGAAGACGGCAAACGGGGACTGATCTTTATGACTGCCACAGGTGGAAATGCCTTCAAAGCAGAAGTAAAGGCTGAGTAATATTATTCACCATATTCCGGAATGGGGTTGGGCGGCCAGCCCAGCATTTCGAATATGAACAGCAACTGCTCCAGGTCATATTTATAACCCTTTCTCGGGCCAATTTCCGCCGCATGGGGCTTTAGCTTTTTATACAGCATTTTTCGGCTTATGCCATAGGCTTTGGCCAGCGCCGTGTGGGTGCAGGGGTACACTACTAAATCTTTGGGAGGCAGGTTTTGCATAGCTGAAAAGGTCCTGTAAAGTTAGCCGACCGGGAACAGACTGATGCTTTATCTACGGCTTTACTACGGCGTTAACAGGGAGTTGCCATAGCTTTAGCCCCGAGTATCTACGGATAACGAGGGCCGATATTATTTCGGCTGCACGCCAGTCCGTTACGTTCCTGCAGGAAGAATAACCAGCACTGATAAACATCATTCTTAAATTTCTCCGCAATAGTTAGCTTGCCTGTTACAGCTCTTTTATTTACCAAAGCACTTTCTATGAAACAGGCATTCGGGCACTGGCTTTCTCTTTTCCTCCTGCCAGTTACTTTATACTCCCAGCAATTTGACGGTAACTACAACGGACAATTCTCCGGCGATCTTAATGGCCATTTTACATTCACCATCGACCACAAGGATTACAATAACCTGGAAGGCACCTTCATCATAAAAGGCGGGCCTACGAAAATCATTGTCGGCATGGTAAAGCCTGATGGCAGCATTGATGCTTATTTGTACGATAAAAAAACTGATATCACTTCTGCATTATGGAAAGGAAAATTTACCGGCAGGATCAATAACGGGCAGGCCAATGGTAACTATGAAGTGTATGATGCATCTGCCGCAAAGCCCACCACTTCCAAAGGAACATGGAACAAAACAGCAACAGCTATAAAACCACAGGGCCCTCCTTTATCCTATAGCTATATCACTGGTAAAGACCTTCCCTTCAATGAAGACAAACCCATTGCACTCCGTTTTCACCTGAAGCTGAACGATAGCTGGCAAAAAGAGTATTCCATCCAGTTCATCACCATCGGTGCCCGCAACCCACTGCCCGGCCGTTTTGCACCCGATGTAGATATCACGGATGGCTTCTATGTATATACCACCGAAAGCGGACTCGAAATCACCCCTGCACCCGGCGCCAAAGAAGTAGATTTCAATTTTGAATATGCCCATTTCGGCAGTAAAGAAAAACTACTGCTGCCCAAAACAGTAAAAGCCATCTTTTATGTAACCCTGCACAACCCGCAAACCGGTGAAACACGGAAAGAAAAACTAGAAGCCGCCGCCAGCATCACTTCGCTATGTGCCATACTGGTCAACAAATGTAATTTAGGCGACTGCCCTTCACTGAACGGAAAAAAAATTGCAAAAGGAAGTTCGGTCAATGCCGTATCCGGCGATCAGCTGCGCATACCCCTGCTTGCCGAACTCTGGGTAAAGTTTCTCGATGGCACCGTTGGCTACTTTTCCAATAAATCACAAACACCGTGGACGCTGACAATACGGGGCGGGCATTTCAGCAGCACCCAGCAATGGGAGTACACTGAAAATGCCATCAGCATTCAGAGCATTGCAGAAAAAGGAATAGAAAAAGCGGCCGATGAAATAAGTGATAAAGCCATGGAAGCCGGCTTACAATTGCTGCTCAAAAAAAGTGCTTCCGTATCACCGGGGCTTATTGTACAGTTGATGGAATTCATGGGTGCCTCCAAAGCCGGGGGCGACCTGGTAGCCATCAAACTTCGTTCAAAAGTGGAAGTAAGTATATACCGTAATGGTACTTACCGCATCCGCAACTTCGAAGGCTCGCCGGAGATCTGGCAAAAAAACAGCAAGCCTTTATTACTGCCGGTGGGCCAGCAGGTTTTCATCGATAAAAAAGGAATAGCCGGCAAACCTGTTCCCATAACCGACAAACTAATAGCACCAGAAAAAACAGTCAGCACCCAATGGGCAGGCACCTGGCAAACCAAATGGGGAAAAATGACCATCACCCAAAACGGCAATAGTATTACCGGCACCTACGAACATGATAAGGGAAAAATAAGCGGCACCATCAATGGAAATAAACTCAGCGGCAACTGGTCTGAAGCCGCCACTTACCAGCCACCCGGTGATGCCGGCGAATTTGAATTCACCCTTTCAGCCGATGG
>CAZYAT010000111.1:0-2218 GCA_964645235.1 uncultured Ferruginibacter sp.
TGGGTACGTTGAGTTTGCCGTTGGAGCCAAGGGTGATCTTTTCTGCCATAGTTAGTACGTGGTCTGACGTCCTCGTCTGACCATTTTTTATTTCAGTAATTGACCCGGCCTGTAACCGGACCGTTCTTGGCCGCAAATTTACGGGAAGCGGGGCGGAGTTTAAAGGAATAAAATAAGCCTTTGTTTATGGCATAAAGCGCTTGTTGAAATTCAATTTTCTGATTAGAAAGTTCTTTTGAACCTGAAACTGCAGGTTACGTTTTTACTGGAGCCAACGGTTTGATCAAACAGGATGCCTGAAAAACTGCCGGCAATGTATTGCCCGATATTACCATATTCCGTATAAGTAACAGTAATCGGGTTGGGAAATGGCATGCCAAAAATGATGCGATTAAAAATGGTTACATATTGCAAACGTGCTGAAGCAGCCGGTACAAGGGGAGGTCTTTCAATTGAAATGATTGAATGCGGTACAGTAAAAGCCGGGTCGTTATAAACACTGAACTGGTCATACTGGCCCGGTGGGTTTGTCGGTGTGTGCAAGGTATGTTTGAAATAAGCATTCCCGGTATATGCAAAACTCGTTGTTCCATCAACAACATAATATACATATTCTTCAGGATTGGTACCGCATACCTGGATAGTAGGGATCGTATTGTTGCCGGCATTTAATACAACACTCATGGGCAGGCTCACCTGAAACGTGCTGAGGTTTAAAATGCTTATACTGACTGAAGCAGGGGTACTGCATACCGGTAAATAAAAATTATAAGCACCATTTGTTATTGGAAAGGCATATGAAACATACCCGTATTTAAGTATAACCATTCCGGAATTGACAGGAGCATTGTTACAATCCGTTGCAGTGCCGCTGACATTGGGTATCAGAGCTGGATTATTGATCGTAATTGTTCCCAACGAGATATTCGCCGTAGTGGTGGTAAAGGTCTGTGAGTATAAGGGAGTGGTTGTACACGACGGATCTGCAAAAACCTCCAGCTTGAGTTGTTCGTTTGCAGGAACGGCGCCACTTACATAACCTGCGCCGTTCGTGTATCCTTGCCTCCAGTTGGCGGGATTGTTCACAACAGATATTCGTACCAATGCATTTGGAATAGGCTGCCCGGAAACATCTAATAGTGTACAGTTGAATTGAACGAAGTTACCCGGCTGATCGTAATTCCAGAAAGAGAAGTGGCTCACTTCGCCCACATAGCTATTGCCAGTTTTGGTTGCCGAGCCTTCTTCCTTCCATAATCCCTTTGCTTCGTCGAAATACCAGAGCGGGATCGTTGCCGGTGCTGTGGCACTGATGGAAACGGGGATCGGCAATGAAAGCGTTGCTTTTTTTCCCGGGGCGATCTGCAGCAATTCACCACCGCTTCCGGTTAATTCAACAGCCGCCATACCATAAGTGACGAGTAACCGCATGTCGCCATTGGCATTGATTCCACGGAGGTCGCCGGGCATTGTATTGGACAGGTCGGGGGAGGTGGGATTCAGCCAGTGGGCGCTGATGTTTACCGTGCCGGTGTAGGCAGCATTGGTAGCTGCGTTGACGATGGCATTGGCTGGCAACGTGATGCTGAGTCCGTTGGGCAGAACCAGGCTGCCTCCGCTGTTTCCGGTTACGGTACCAGCGATGGTTTTGGGTATCAGTTTGATCCGCAAGAACGCAGGTTTTCCTTCGGCAGCGATATAGGTTTTGATTCCCTTGAAGTAACCCGTTTTAAGTACAGTAACGACAGCGGCATTTTTGGTCACCTGGGCATTTTTGATCTCGAAATAACCATACTTGTCGGTAGTGGCAGAAAGTGAACCGAGTTGAACGATGGCCTGGATTACAGGCAATTCATTTTCATCGGTCACAAAACCGCTGGCAGAAGAACTAACCTTGGTACTTAGGTCAGTATCGGGAGAAAGAACAAACGGATTGCCTTCATTCTTTTTACAGCCGGTTACAAGAAATCCGGCAGCACACAAGCCGAAAAACCAATGGATGAAAATACGTGAATGAAAAATCCGGTTCATAGCAGTTGGTTAAGGGTATTCTACAGGCAATTCATTTAGCCGGAATGCTGCATGGCGGGTGCCGATCAGAAATTAATACTGCAATTCAACCATCCTTTATCGATGTGTACATTGGGATATTTCTTATAGAAGTTGATCGCCGGTTCGTTCCAGTCGAGCACCTGCCAGGCCATACCGCTGTAGCCTT
>CAZYAT010000112.1:0-2187 GCA_964645235.1 uncultured Ferruginibacter sp.
TGCCTGGTCATGGGTGTGATGCCGGCGCTTTTCTGCAAGGAGATCGATCAGTCGAACCTCCACGGCCAAACCAAATTATCCTTCCGCGACCTGGTGGCCAATATGAAGCATTTCTTCGGCGACATCAAAAAGACCATCACCAACAAACCCTTCCTGCGGCTTTGTGGCGCCACCTTCTTTGTGTTCAACGGCTTCCAGATCGTTGCGCAGTTCGCCTTCTTCATCATCATCTTTTACCTCTATGGCGGCGATCAGCCGGCGGCCGGACAATGGCCTGCTTGGTTTGGTACCGTGAGCGCCATGGCCACTGCTTTTTTTGTGATCCCCGTGATCACGTATATGTCGGGCAAGATAGGTAAGCGCAATGCATTCATTGTATCCACTCTTATCTCCATCGTAGGGTACCTGCTGAAATGGTGGGGCTTTCACCCGGGCAATCCCTGGCTGATGTTCATACCTATTCCGCTGATGTCGTTTGGTATCGGCGGGTTGTTTACGCTGATGATGAGCATGACGGCCGATGTGTGCGATTACGATGAACTCAAAAATGGCATGCCCCGGAAAGAAGCGTTGTTTGGCGCTGTGTACTGGTGGATGGTAAAGCTGGGTACGTCGCTGGCCTTGTTTTTAAGCGGCGTGATTTTGAGCAGCGTGGGCTTCGACCAGAACGCGAAAAAACAGATGGCCAGTACCATCACTTCCTTACGCATGGCGGACATCATCGTTCCCTCGGTTGCCGGCGTGCTGGCGATCATCGTGATGTGGGGTTATGATATTTCGGAGAAGCGGGCGAAGGAAATACGCGACGAACTGGTAAGGCGCAGGGGTAACCTGTAAGATCGGACTAAAAAAATATTCGTATGTCATACAGAAAAGAAAGAGCTTATCTCCAGCAAACCGATTCGGGAAGCAGTTATGTGACCGGTGTGCCCGAAGAATCCCTGCGGGATCTCTTCACAGAAATTCTTGAACAGGGCGTGCATGGTTTCTGTTTCAGCCTGTACGAAGAAGGGCAAAAGCCGGGCGATGTAATCACCGAAGAACAGGTGAGAAGGCGGATGCAGGTATTGAAACCGTATACGCAGTGGATCCGTTCCTTTTCCTGTACCGATGGAAATGAACTGATTCCCAAAGTAGCAAAGGAGCTGGGTCTTAAAACGCTCGTAGGCGCCTGGCTCGGAAACGATCCGGAAGTAAACGAACGGGAGATAAAAGGCCTGGTGAAGCTGGCAAAGCAAGGGCTGGTCGACATCGCGGCTGTCGGCAACGAAGTTATGTACCGGAAGGATCTCACCGAGGAAGAATTGCTTGCATTTATTTACGACGTGAAGAAGCAGATACCCGGTATCAAGGTAGGGTATGTGGACGCGTATTACGAGTTTTCACATCGCCCGAAGATCACCGAAGCCTGCGACCTGATCCTTTGCAACTGCTATCCCTTCTGGGAGGGTTGTCCTTTTGAGCATTCGCTGAACTATATGAAGCAGATGTACAACCAGGCGGTTGCTGCCGGTAACGGAAAAGAAGTGATCATCACCGAAACGGGCTGGCCAAGCCAAGGCGAAAACCTGCGGGGCGCCATTCCATCGCACGAAAGTGCCCGCAATTATTTTATCAATACACAATGCTGGTCGGCCGAAGACGCCATACCGGTATTTTATTTCTCCTCCTTTGATGAATCCTGGAAAGTGGGCGCCGAAGGCACCGTTGGCGCTTATTGGGGTATCTGGGATAAAAATGAACAACTGAAATTCTGAGCATGGATTTTTTAAAGCACTTTAACCTGCCGCCGGGTAAAGCGATCTGTTATTCCGGCTTCCGGAACGGGCAGCAACCCGGGGGCAGATATCCTTCGTACGCGGAAGTAAAAGAAGACCTGTTGCTGCTGCAACCGCATTGGCGATACCTGCGGCTTTACGACTGCGACGAACATGCCGAAACAACCCTGCGGGTCATCCGGCAGGAGCAACTGGATTTTAAGATCATGCTCGGGGCTTTCATTGAAGCCGAGATGAATAATTTTGGCTGCCCCTGGGGCGGCGGAGTTTACGACGAAGAACAACTGGAGCATAACCGCAGGAGGAATGAAGAGAAAATAGAGAGGCTGATCTCGCTGGCGAATCGCTTTCCTTCCATTGTGTTTGCCACATCGGTGGGAAATGAAGCCTGTGTCGACTGGACGGATCA
>CAZYAT010000113.1:0-2175 GCA_964645235.1 uncultured Ferruginibacter sp.
CATTCCTCCAGTGTCATCAGTGTCTTGGGGGCAATCCGGGTAGCATCGTCACTGCCGCTGGCACGGTGGTTCGTCAATTTCTTGCCTTCTGTAGCATTCACTACCAGGTCTCCTGGTTTGATGTTTTCCGCAATAATTTGTCCGGCATAAACATCTTCACCCGGATCTACAAAGAAGGTTCCCCTGTCCTGCAGCTTGTCAATAGAATAGCCGGTCGTTTTATCCTGGAATTTTGAGATAAGTACACCGTTGTTTCTTCCGGGTATTTGTCCTTTCCAGGGTTTGTATTCTGTAAAGCGGTGCGCCATTACTGCCTCGCCGGCCGTATTGGTGAGCATTTGTGAACGGAGACCGATCAATCCTCTTGAGGGAATTTCAAACTCCAGGTGCTGCATTTCTCCTTTTGTTTCCATCACATGCATTTCACCCTTTCTTCTCGTTACTAAGTCGATTACTTTACTGGCATATTCCTGCGGCACATCCACCACTAAATTCTCATACGGTTCGCATTTAACCCCGTTGATCTCTTTAACAATTACCTGCGGCTGGCCAATTGTCAACTCATATCCTTCCCGGCGCATGGTCTCAATCAGGATACCGAGGTGCAGGATACCGCGGCCATATACCAGGAAACTGTCTCCGCTGTCTGTATCTTCTACCCTTAAAGCAAGGTTCTTTTCCGTTTCCTTCATCAGCCTGTCACGCAGGTGCCTGGAGGTAACAAACTTTCCGTCTTTACCATAAAAAGGAGAGTTATTGATCGAGAACAGCATGTTCATGGTTGGTTCATCCACGCTGATAACAGGTAATGCCTCAGGATTCTCAGCATCGGCAATAGTATCTCCAATATTAAAATCTTCAATGCCCACCACAGCACAAAGATCCCCGGCAATTACTTCAGCTACTTTCTTCTTCCCCATTCCTTCAAACACATACAGTTCTTTTACTCTTGATTTCTTTATACTGCCGTCTGCCTGCATCAATGCTACCGGCTGGTTTTCTTTGATGGAGCCACGGCTTACTTTTCCTACGGCTATACGGCCGAGAAATGAAGAATAATCCAGCGAAGTGATCTGCATTTGCAGCGGACCTTCATTAATTTTTGGCGGAGGTACATGTTTCAATATACCATCCAGCAAAGGGTTAATGTTGTCTATCGGTTCTAATGAATCATTGAACCATCCATTCTTTCCGCTCCCATAATAAGTGGGAAAATGAAGCTGCTCTTCTGTGGCATCCAGGTTAAAGAATAATTCAAAGACAGCATCATGGACTTCGTCGGGACGACAGTTTGGTTTATCTACCTTATTGATGACCACAATCGGATGCAGGTTGAGATGTAAAGCCTTTTGCAATACAAATCTTGTTTGAGGCATTGGCCCTTCAAAAGCATCCACCAGCAAAATCACCCCATCAGCCATTTTCAATACCCTTTCCACCTCTCCGCCAAAATCGGCGTGGCCGGGTGTGTCAATTACATTGATCTTTACGTCCTTATACACCACTGCCGCATTCTTACTAAAGATTGTGATGCCCCGCTCCCTTTCCAGGTCGTTGCTGTCCATGATCAGTTCGCCTGTTTCCTGGTTTTCACGGAACACTTTGGTGGCATGTAAAATCTTGTCAACCAATGTGGTCTTTCCGTGGTCAACGTGGGCTATTATCGCAATATTTCTTATCTCCATATACGTATTTTCAAAAGAGCGGCAAAGGTACGCTAATAAAGCGGGGGCAGCAAACGAAACAGGTATTTAATACAGGCTTAATGGCTCTTTAAATAGGGTTTTGGCGTAGTTTTAGGAAAATCAAGGCTATGAAATTTCTCAAAGGCTTGGGTATCTTCCTTTTACTGCTAATAGTTGTTTACTTTTTAGGGCCTAAACCATCTACGCCCAGGTACCATAAAGAACTGCCGGATGTACCCGCCGAAGCCACTGCCCTTGAACAATACATCAAAAAAGTAGAAGCAAAGCATAAAATAAAACCAGATAATGAAGCAAGAATCATCTGGTATGATGATTCCCTAAAACAAAAAACTGAATATGCTATTGTATACCTGCACGGCTTTTCTGCTTCGCAGGAAGAAGGCGACCCGGTGCATTATGAGTTTGCCCAAAAGTTTGGTTGCAATTTATACCTGAGCCGGCTGGATGCACATGGTATTGATACGTCTGC
>CAZYAT010000114.1:0-2170 GCA_964645235.1 uncultured Ferruginibacter sp.
TCGAGTCCCGTCCAGTCCGCAGAAGAGGTTACAGCAATGTAGCCTCTTTTTGTTTATGCCCTGTTATGTTTACATCCTGCAAAGTGAAAAGGATAGTTCCTTTTACAAAGGATTTTCAGAAAACCCTTATCTCAGGTTATTGGAACACAATTCCGGACTGTCTACCTATACTAAAACAAAAATTCCCTGGAAACTGGTTTATATCGAAGAATGCGCTGATAAATCAACAGCTTTGTCAAGGGAAAGGAATTTAAAAAAAGCAGATCACAGGAGGATCATTGCGCTCATCAGCTTACCAAAAAATTTACTTAAGAAATAGAATACTACCCTGTCATCCCTACAGCGTTGGATCCCCGCAATGATAAGGGGAGGGTTCGAGTCCTCCCCACGGTACCGTGGGGACAGAAGAGGTTACAGCCATGTAGCCTCTTTTTGTTTATGGCCTATCCGCTTCCCGGCAGCATCGTTTGCAAAGGGTTTGTTCAAATTAAATAATACAGCCTGGTAAAAACCAGTTCCTGCCTGGTCTGATCCATTCGCTTTTACCTGTACTAAAAAGCACAGCTGCTTCAACCAAACAAAAAAGGCGTGGCCTTGTTTTACTTCCGCGTATACAAACATGTCAACCGCCTTTATTTTACTCCCGAATAACCTGTTCAGGGATTGCAAACCACTGACCGGGTCCGACACGGTTTTTCTTGTGGAGGAATTCCTCTTCTTCCGTCAATACCGCTTTCACAAACAAAAACTCATCTTTCAGCGGGCATCCATGAAGGCGTATGAAGATGTATTGGTGCGGAATGGTTTTACCGTACGCTACATTAACTGCTTCGATCCACTGGCCGACATACGGCAACTTATTCCCCACCTGGCCGGCGAAGGATTTTCAACGATCCGGCTCTACGACCCTACAGACGAATGGCTCGAACAGCGAACAAGAAAAGCCTGCCGCAACGCATCCGTTGATCTGCAGTTCATCGAAAATCCCCTGTTCATCAACGACCGGGCAACGTTAACGAAGTACCAGGAAGGCAGGAAAAAATACTACCAGTCCGATTTTTATATAGCGCAACGCAAGCTCCGGAAAATACTCGTTGATGCCGATGGCAACCCACTCCATGGAAAATGGTCTTTCGATACCGAGAACAGGGCCCGGTACCCGGCCGGGAAAAAGCCACCGGTTCTTCTGCCGAAATACGATTCCGGCTTCCAGCGGGAAGCCGCCGCTTATGTTGAAACGCATTTCGCTTCCAACCCGGGGCAGGCAAACCCGGATTATTTCTACCCCGTAACACACGAACAGGCCAGGCAGGCGCTCCATTGTTTTTTCGAAGAACGGTTCGCCGGTTTTGGCATCTACGAAGATGCGATGGTTGCCAAGGAAATTCATTTACACCATTCGGTGCTTTCGCCCCTGCTCAATTCGGGATTATTGGTACCACTGGATGTTGTTGAACAGGCCATCGCCGTTGCGGAAAAAAAGAATATTCCTTTCAACAGTGTCGAGGGATTTGTACGACAGGTACTGGGCTGGCGCGAGTTTGTGCGCATGCTGTACATACGGGAAGGCAACAGGCAGCGAACCCGCAACTTCTGGCAGTTCAGCCGGAAGATACCTCCCGGTTTTTATACAGGCGCTACGGGCATCAAACCGGTTGATGAAACGATCGGGAAATTACTGAAGAGTGCCTACAATCATCACATCGAACGCCTCATGATACTAAGCAATTTTATGCTGCTTTGCGAATTCGACCCGGATGAAGTTTACCGCTGGTTCATGGAAATGTATATCGACGCATACGATTGGGTAATGGTTCCCAATGTATATGGCATGGGGCAGTTTGCCGATGGTGGCCTGATGTGCACCAAGCCCTACATCAGCGGCAGCAATTACATCCTGAAGATGAGTGATTACAGAAAAGGAGAAGCCTGGGCGGGGATATGGGACGCTTTATTCTGGCGCTTCCTGCACGTACACCGTCACTTCTTCCTCCAGAATCCCAGGCTCCGTATGCTCATCCGAACCTTTGACAAATGGGAAGAACCCAAAAAGCGCCTGATCCTGGAAAAAGCTGCTGCCTTCCTCGTTCAACTAGATGCATCACCCTTATCTACGAAATAAAACGACAATGAAAAATATACTCATCGCAGGCGCCGGCAAAGGGATCGG
>CAZYAT010000115.1:0-2003 GCA_964645235.1 uncultured Ferruginibacter sp.
CGTATAACGGTAAGAGTATTGAACAGATCAACCTGATGAAAGGAAGAAAGCACAAGGCCAAATACGAAGCTGAAACAGTGATTGACATTATGATGGCAGGGGGCGCCAGCGCTGTTTTTCATGGCATGAGTGAAGAGGATATCAAACGCATCATGCAATATCCTTTCAACATGTTTGCCAGTGACGCAACGATCCGGGTACTGAATGCCGGCATGCCCCATCCACGAGGCTACGGCACCAATGCAAGAGTCTTAAGCAAATATGTGCGGGAAGAAAAAGTAATTTCATTAGAAGAAGCTATCCGCCGCATGACATCATTACCGGCACAAAAATTTCAACTGAAAGACCGCGGCCTGCTGAAAGAAGGCATGGCGGCTGACATTGTCATCTTTGATGAAAACGAAGTGAAAGATGTTTCCACTTTTGAAAAGCCCCATGCTTACTCCAAAGGCTTTCATTTTGTAATCGTCAACGGAGTGCTGACGGTCAACTATGAAAAACACCTTGGCGTAAGGGCAGGAAAAGCATTATACGGGCCGGGGACAGTGAAGTAATCTTATACCGATAACACTTCTTTTGTATTCGCTTTCCGCATCGGTTGTTTTTTCCAATAGGTCAAACTTCGCCAGCACCATTCCAGCGGACCAAAACGAAAGAAGCGCAGCCATAGGTGGCTGCAGATAATTTCTATTACCCATACCGCTGCCACTACATAATAAATTTCATAGCGCTGCAATTTGCCCATCATACCAAAGCCAACACCAAAAAAGAAGAGTCCGCACATCAGTGACTGCATCAAGTAATTGGTAAATGCCATTTGCCCCACAGGCCGCATCAAAGCAAAGAGCCATTTGAACCAGCTTGATTTATACAGTAAAATGATCAATAAAAATAAGCCTAATGAACGAAGCGTTCTTGAAATCTCATAAAATTCAAACTGTTTATCCTTGGCAATGTTAAACTGGTTGAATTGATGATCTACCATAAACTGCAACCTGTACCATGTCAACAACAATCCCGAACCCATACCTACGATAAACAAAACCCAGTATAATTTTGCAGGCGCCTGCCCGGTAAGAATACCTGATTTGAAAAAGGCCATACCTAACAACATAAACAAGAGTATATCCCATATGCCATAATATGTATAATAAAACTCCAGCTTTACGCTTATGTTGCTCATATATTCATATAGCGTACTATAACTACCGGTAGCTTTCTGCAGGTTTTTTCTCATTTCATTACGAAGCCCGGAAGTATCCGATTTTTCTTTCATACCGGTCATGGCTTCCAGTTGTTCCTGCTGCAGGTCTGTCAGCTTTACTTTGGTGGTGTCTATTTTTGCCGCCATTTCACCTTTGTAAATTTTGTCCTTCTGACGATGCAGGTCAACATTCTCCCGGGTGGTCATCAGCAAAAGGCATACAGCTGCAGCTATTAACAACCCTTTTACCGCTAATCTCCGAAATACAAATGCCACCACACCAATAATGGAATACTGAAAAAGAATATCACCCGGCCATAAGAGAATAAATGCGTTGACCAGTCCGAAGACGAGCAACCACAACTGGCGTCGTATAAAATATTCTGCCGGCCACACTCCTTCGGTTCTTTTTTCCAGGCGGGAAACAAATAACATGATGCCGGCTCCAAAAAGCATGGAGAATATGGCCCTCATAGTTCCTTCTGGTATCCAGTTCACATACCACCATACTTTTTCATTGATGGTGCCCATCTCATAATTCAAGGTGGGATTATCAAATGATGGTTCCGGCAAACCCATGTAAGGGATATTCATGAGTAAAATACCAAGCAGGGCCAAGCCCCTTAAAGAATCAAGTAAAACAATCCTCTCTCCCTGGCTAACGGGTGCAGCCAGAGTTGCAGCGGGTTGGTTGGACATGGTATGTTGGTTTTGGTTTTATCCCGTTTCTACACGACCTGCTTCAGCAGCTCTCTATGACTTCTTACCACATGTGGTTTGAATTTTTCATACCACTGCT
>CAZYAT010000116.1:0-2002 GCA_964645235.1 uncultured Ferruginibacter sp.
CTGAAAGGGTGTTATAAAATTATAAATCCGGCTGCGAAAACCCCGATGAGGCACAATGTCAGGTTGAGCTTGTCGAAACCGCTTTTTGCCCGTTACTTAAAACGCCTTCGACAAGCTCAGGCTGACAACATTGCCTTATTTTTGACTCAAATAAGGCAGCATGATCTCTTACAATCCAAAAGACTGGTTCACTTTTATATTCCGTTTTCATAAGGCAGATACCTTTCGCCAGCTTGCCCCGCTTATTGCAGGCATCTGCATTTATTCCGGCATCATTGCATACCTGGAACTGGAGTACTGGAAACTTTCTGACAGGAATTATGTTCGTAACCTTCCCGTGATGCATTCCTTACTTGGCTTTGCTATTTCCATGCTGCTGGTGTTCCGCACCAATACCGCTTATGACCGCTGGTGGGAAGGCCGCAAACTTTGGGGAAGCCTGGTGAACAACAGCCGTAACCTGGCCATGAAACTGGCTGTGATCCTTTCAAAAGAAGAAACAGGCCAGCGTTCTTTTTTCAGGAAGATCATTCCTGCTTATGCCTATGCCCTGCATAATCACCTGCACAAGGAAAAAACAAGGATAGAATTATTCGAAGACAAGGAACATAAGCATGTCTTCGATAGAATAGATCATTCCAAACACATCCCCAACCAGGTGGCACTGATCATGTACCAGCACGTTCAGCAATTATACAATGAAAAAAAGATCACCGGTGAGCAATTGCTCTTCCTGAATGCAGAGCTTCAGTCTTTCACCGATATCTGTGGGGCCTGCGAAAGGATAAAGAATACACCCATCCCTTTTTCATACAGTGTGTTTATCAAGAAGTTCATCTTCTTTTATATCATGACATTGCCCTTTGGTTATGTTTTCCAGCTTGGGTATTATGTGATACCTGTAGTTGCATTCATTTTTTATGTACTTGCCAGCCTGGAACTGATCGCCGAAGAGATAGAAGATCCGTTTGGAGGAGACAGTAATGATGTGCCTACCGAATTACTTTCTCAGAATATTCACCGGCATATAGCGGAGATAATATAAAATGACGAGGCAAATAATATACAAACCCATTCTTTGTGCGCTGCTCTTTGTATCAACTCATGCATTTGCGCAAACAGAAAGAACATTCCGTATCACATCTTCCTATACATCATTTCCAGACTCAGTAAGAGCAAAGGGTCATACCTACGATAAGATTTTATATAATGCTACAGAACATTACAGCGACAGCTCTGTACTTATCATTGTGCCGGCAGGATTAAAAGCAAAGAAGCAGGTTGATCTTATCTTCTGGTTCCATGGCTGGAGAAATACCATCGACAGCGCTGCAAGTTATTTTGAACTGGTAAAGCAATTCATAGCATCGGGAAGTAATGCTGTTTTAGTGATACCTGAAACCGCAAAAAACTCTCCCGACAGTTATGGTGGCAAGCTGGAGAAGCCAGCTATTTTTAAGGGCCTCGTGCAGGATGTGATGAATAAATTGAAAAAAGAAAAGATCATTGATAAAAGAGCAGACGCCGGTAATATCGTATTGGCAGGCCACAGCGGGGCTTTCCGGGTTATGGCCCATATTTTACAGAACGGCGGAATGGAAGTGAAGCAGGTGTTGTTGTTTGACGGGCTTTACAGCCAGGTTGATAAATACACGGCATGGATACAGGCTGATGATGCTCATCGCTTCTTACATATATATACCAACAAGGGCGGAGGCACCGACGAGGTATCGGCAACAATGATGAAGGGACTTCGTGAAAAGAATATTCCCTTTATCAATCCTGAAGAAAAAGATGTGGATGCCACCCTGCTAAGATCGAACCAGGTCATTTTTATTCATAGCCTTAAAGAACATAATGATGTAATAAACCGCCCCGATCATAATTTCCGGATGTTTCTTGAAACCAGTCATGTACTGAAAGCAGCATACAATAAATAATGAACCGGCATATAGCCCATATTGCCCTTGTTGTAAAAGATTATGATGAAGCCATCAGTTTC
>CAZYAT010000117.1:0-1997 GCA_964645235.1 uncultured Ferruginibacter sp.
ATAATGCCGGCGAAGCTTCTCATTTCCGGGATAAAGACTACAGCGAAGCCGGTGCGAAGATCGTTTACGACAGGGCCGAGGTTTTTAAAGCTCCAATACTGGTAAAAAGTGCACCTATCATTGATGAAGACCTGCCCTTGCTGCAGTTGAACCAGATCATCATTTCACCCATACACCAGTCAATCCTCAAAGCGGAGATACTGGAAAAGATGATGGAAAAAAGGGTGACGGCTATTTCATTTGAGAACCTGAAAGATGACAGCGAATCTTACCCCATCGTAAGAAGCATGAGTGAAATTGCCGGTAGCGCCGTCATGCTGATAGCAGCGCAGTATCTCAGTTCTGCCAACCATGGTAAAGGGGTACTGGTCGGTGGTATCTCCGGTATTGCGCCCACAAAAGTTATTATCATCGGTGCCGGCATCGTAGGGGAGTATGCCGCAAGGGCTGCCCTTGCATTAGGTGCATCGGTAAAAGTGTTTGACAATAATGTCTATCGCTTAAAAAGATTGCAGAATAATATTGGTCAGCGGATGTTGACCTCTGTACTGGAGCCCCGGATGCTGGCCAAGCAGTTAAAGACCTGCGAAGTGGCCGTGGGTGCACTGGGCAGTGAGACAGGCCGTACGCCGTTAGTAGTAACAGAAGAAATGGTCAGTAATATGCGACCCGGTTCAGTGATTATTGATGTGAGCATTGACCGCGGCGGTTGTTTTGAAACTTCGGAGATCACTTCGCATGAACACCCCATCTTTATGAAATATGGGGTGATACATTATTGTGTTCCCAATATTCCATCCGGTTTTGCCCGTACAGCATCACAGGCAATCAGTAATGTACTGATGCCTCTATTACTGGAAGCAGGTGAGGAAGGAGGATTTGAAAACCTGCTCTGGCATAAGATACACCTGCGACAGGGTATTTATATTTTCAAAGGTGCCCTCACCAATTTCTACCTTAGCCAGCGCTTCGATCTGAAGTACACCGACCTGAACCTGCTGATCGCCAGCAGGAGATAGAACACTATTTTAAAAGATTAGAAAGCAGCGGATCCAGTTGGCTGGCAGTAAACTGGTTTGCAATTACTTTGTAATTACTGTCCAGCAGAATGGTGAAGGGAACGGAAGAAATTTTATACTTCTCTGCAAGCTGGTTTTCCCATCCCTTAAGTTCTGATACATGCAGCCAGGGGAGTTTGTCTTTTTCAATGGCTTTTACCCAATCCTTTTTATCATCATCCAATGAAATACCGATTATTTGCAGACCTTTTTTATTGAATTTCTCGTAAAGCTTGATGAGATGAGGATTCTCTGCCCTGCAGGGGCCGCACCAGCTGGCCCAGAAATCAAGCAGTATATAGCTGCCCTTTATTTTATGCAGTGAAAGTTTTTTGCCATTGGGTTGTTTCATCGTGAAATCATCAATGAGTATACCCTTCGACAGAATAATATTCCGGTCCAGGAATTCTTTGATCTTTTGCCCTTGTTCAGAATTTTGTTGCGATGTATTCAGGCGGTCATATAATAAGCGGGTTGTTTCAGTGCCAAGCATCTGTTGATAAAAACGGATATAATGCGGAATGACCGGTGATGCTGGCCTTACAGTAAACAAGCTGTCAATGATATTATAGTAGAAAGTGGAAAACACTTTTGAAGCGGAGTCCCTTGTCTCTTTTGATGCATTGGGATAGATCCTGATGACAGGCAGTTGCCGGGGTTCAGTTAACCGGAACAGCAATTTCGTATCCTCCGAACCTTCGATGTCTTTTATGATCAGTTTATTTTTCTCATATTTTGTTTTTTCTTCTTTCAATGTAAGTGAAGCTGGTATAGTGTCTACCCATAAATATTGTAGAGCAACAGCGGAGTCTGTAGCTAGTTGAAAGGTTCCCGGTTTTGATAGGGTACCGGAATAAGTCAAAACATTCGATTCCGGATAGGTGATGGTATCAGTACGCAACTCGTCGTTCATGAAAACATATATGTACCTGGGAGAAG
>CAZYAT010000118.1:0-1970 GCA_964645235.1 uncultured Ferruginibacter sp.
AAAGCCAACCGCTCCATACTTCCCCGGGTATCCCCCATCAAAAGGCACCAGCGAAAAGTCATACTCGGCATTGCCCTGCTCTGGACCACTATCGACTTTATCTTCTTTCTCTGGCAGAAGTTCATCGGTGTACTGCCCGACAAATACTATAAGCCCGATATCAATTTCACCAAAGAAGTATTGGTGCGGGAAGTAAGTGTCTTCATCATCAGTCTTTTCATCGGTTACTTCCTGGTCTATGTGCTGCGCAATTACCTGCGCAAATCTTCCCTCTGGGTGAACCTGCTGGTGAAAACCCTGCTGCTGGTGCTGGTAGCTTTTATCATGACCTTCTTTGTGTACATGACCTATGAATGGCTTATCGCCGGACGCACCATAGAAGCAGCACTTGAAAAATTTCAGTACAACCTGCTGCACAAAAGATTATTTGTACAAAAAATGCCCGAGTGGGTCATTCTCTTTTTCTTCACCCTGCTGGCCATCGAGGTCAACGAAAAATATTCAAGAGGTGTCTTTCTTAATATCATGCTCGGCCGCTACCTGCAGCCAAGAGAAGAAAGAAGGATCATCCTGTTTCTGGATCTTAAAGACTCCACTCCCATTGCCGAAAAACTCGGCCACAAAGAATATTTCAAATTCATCCGCGACTTCATCTTCTGCATCTCTTCCGGTTTTATGGAAAACGACGGCCGCATTTACCAGTATGTAGGTGATGAGATTGTGGTATGGTGGCCCGAGTCCAAAGCCAATGCACAAAAAGCCGTAGCCGCCCTGCTCACCGCCCGCAAAGAATTGCACAAGCAGTTCAACCGTTTCAAAAGAAAATATGATACACTGCCCGAGTACAAAGCCGGCATACACACCGGCACCGTTACCGTAGGCCAGGTAGGTATCGAAAAGAAAGACCTTGTCATGAGCGGCGATGCCATCAATACGGCTGCCCGCATACGCAGCGCCTGCACCGAGCTCAATCAAAAATATATCGCCTCCAAAGATGTGGTAGACCTGCTCGATCTCAAAGAATGGCAAACCGAATCACTCGGCCTTATCGACCTCAAAGGAAAGAACCAGGGAATGGAATTGTTTGCGCTGAAGATATAGAAGGGTTCATGGCTGGAATTTATTCAACCTGGTATCAAAAGAAACTAATGCCTGTAGTAGTGAAAATTTAAGTGTTGAACCAGCTTTTTTAAAAGCCCTAAACTTCGTCTGTTTTGTTAGCCAGGAAAGTGAGACCAATTAATTGAATTAGTTAACTTTCAGTAACAAGAATTTTATAGCGCTATGCCAAAGGTCTACAGGTACACTTCCCTATTCATGATTCTAATTATCATGGGAGCCCATTGGGGATTTTATAAATACTACATCAGCCAGTTCCCCAATTTCATAAATAAAACCACTATTATACATATACATGGGGCTTTGTGGATGACATGGCTGGCTTTACTGGTAGTGCAGCCTTTTCTTATCTATACAGGAAGGCCACAGCTTCATCGGGCTATTGGTAAAATAGCTTATGTTCATGGGCCGCTTTTAATCCTGTTCCTGTTCCTTGCGGGAAGAGAATCCTACTGGCGAATTATGGAAAACGCTAATGAGCAGGCAGCATTGAAGTTTATAGTGCTGGATTCGAGAGGCTTATTTTCATTTGCCATTTTTTGGACACTGGCCATGCTATTTCGTAAACACCCCGCCTCACATATGCGATACATGATCGCCACAGGTTTATTGGCTATCGGGCCGGGCATTGGCCGTGGACTTGTCAACAGTTTCAACCTTGACTTCGATACTGTTTTCAAAACGTTGGATTTGGTTAACCTGGCCATTGTCGGTTGCCTGCTGGGAAATGATCTTTACAAAAAGAAAAATTATAAACCCTTTCTTGTTGTGTTTATTGTCTTTTTGGTGGGCGCAGTTATGTGGCGTATGCGGGATAGTGATGAATGGCAGTCATTGGCAAAAGTTTACGC
>CAZYAT010000119.1:0-1890 GCA_964645235.1 uncultured Ferruginibacter sp.
TTTTTCAGCACAGGTAAAAGAGATTATTTCATTCAGCAGGGAGGAGGCTTTGAGGCTTGGCAATGATTTTATCGGCACCGAGCATTTATTGCTGGGCCTGATCAGGGAAGGAGATAACACAGCCGTCCGTATCCTTAAAAGTTTCAATGTAGATCTGTATGAATTAAGAAAGGAAATAGAATTGGCGGTGAAAGATAAAACAGGAAAGAATATTGCGAATATCAACAGCCTGCCATTGACGAAGCAGGCAGAAAAAGTGATAAGGGTAACGGTGCTGGAAGCTAAAGCACTGAAGAGTGCAACCGTGGAAACAGAACACCTGATGCTTTCTATCCTGAAGAACAAAGAAAATATTGCTACACAAATCTTAAATCAGTTTGACGTGGACTACGATCTTTTCAGGCAAGAGTTGGGTATCGTTAAATCAAATGATCCCCGTGCCGAATTCCAGGACGAGAATGAAGATGATTTTGATGAAGAAAAAAAATACTCTCAGCCCAAGGGAGGCAGCAAGCAGGCCGGTGGCGCTAAGAGCAAAACACCTGTGCTTGATAATTTCGGCCGTGATATAACCAAGATGGCAGAGTTAGGCGCATTAGATCCTATCGTGGGCCGTGAATCAGAAATCGAGAGAGTTTCACAAATTCTTTCCCGTCGTAAAAAGAACAACCCGATACTGATCGGTGAACCCGGAGTGGGTAAAACAGCTATTGTAGAAGGTTTGGCACTTCGTATTGTACAGCGCAAAGTATCCAGGGTGCTGTTTGATAAAAGAGTGATCTCATTGGACCTTGCTGCTTTGGTGGCGGGTACCAAGTACCGTGGCCAGTTTGAAGAAAGGATGAAAGCCATTATGAATGAACTGGAGAAGAACAGGGATGTGATTCTTTTCATTGATGAGTTACATACCATCGTGGGTGCCGGCGGTGCCAGTGGTTCGCTGGATGCCAGCAACATCTTCAAACCGGCATTGGCAAGAGGTGAACTGCAGTGTATTGGTGCTTCTACGCTGGATGAATACAGAATGTACATTGAAAAAGATGGTGCATTGGATCGCCGTTTCCAAAAAGTAATGGTAGATCCGCCAAGTGTGGATGATACCATTCAAATCCTGAACAACATTAAGTCGAAGTACGAAGAGTATCACAATGTGAATTATGACCAGGAAGCGATTGATGCCTGTGTGAAGCTGAGTGACCGCTATGTAACCGACAGGCTGCTTCCGGATAAGGCTATTGATGTGATGGATGAAGTAGGTGCAAGGGTGCACCTGAAAAACATCAATGTACCGCAGAACATCGTTGATCTGGAAGCGAAAATTGAAGATGTAAAGAACGAGAAGAACAAAGTGGTAAAGAGCCAGAAGTTTGAAGAAGCAGCATCCCTGCGTGATACAGAAAAACGTTTACAGGAAGAACTGGAAAAAGCAAAAGCAGATTGGGAAGAAGAAAGTAAGCACAAACGTTACCCGATCGGTGAAGAAGATATTGCTGAAGTAGTGAGTATGATGACGGGTATCCCGGTGAAGCGGATGGTGCAGGCGGAAACTGAGAAGTTGCGCAAGATGGCGGACGATATGAAGGGTATGGTCATTGGCCAGGATGAAGCCATCCTGAAAGTGGTGAAAGCCATTCAGCGGAACAGGGTGGGATTGAAAGATCCCAAGAAGCCCATTGGTACATTTATTTTCCTGGGGCCAACAGGTGTTGGTAAAACAGAATTAGCCAGGTCACTGGCCCGTCATATGTTCGATTCGGAAGATGCACTCATCCGTATTGACATGAGTGAGTACATGGAGAAATTTACGGTGAGCCGTTTAATAGGCGCCCCTCCGGGTTATGTAGGTTATGAAGAAGGCGGACAGTTAACAGAAAGGGTTCGCCGCAAACC
>CAZYAT010000120.1:0-1845 GCA_964645235.1 uncultured Ferruginibacter sp.
TAGTTATACCGAAATACAATAGCAAGCCCTTGTAAACCAGTAAAAGAGGGGCAATCTCAAAAGCACAGAGATAAAGAAAAAAATGAAAAAGGTTGACCCTGACCTGATTACGGACTGCTCCAAACGATAAGAGGAGCCTGTAAACCAACAGTCCGCCCAGGAGGCACCACGAGAGAGTGAGCCCCACCGTAAACACATTCCCAACAGCGAATGCCAGGATAACTAAAAAAGGCAGCAGCAGTATTCCGATCATCTTGTTGATAATAAAAACAATGAAAATATAAGAATCGGCTGCCTCACTCATATTAAACAACCAGCCCGAAACCTTTAGCCCGATAAACTTGACAAAATAAGCAACCGACAGACCGATGGATGCATAAAAAAAGATGAGCCAGAAATCTTCTACTGGGCTAACAGCAAAATGCTGTAATAAAAAACTAATGTACAAACCGGCGCTGATCACAAAAAAACCATTCAGCATCAAGGAAGGCAATGGCGTTTGCATCAGTTGTTCCCTGATCTGTCGTTGCTTTAGTGTGGTGCGGAAAAACAGCCGGAATAAATCACTGAAGTATTTGGGAAATAGCTGTCGTAAAATGGCAAACACGATCAGCAGGAAAACCAGCAGGTAAAATAAGAGTTCTTTGCCCTCTACCACCCTTTTTTCAGATAAAAACGGTGCAGCAGCCTTTGTTTTAAAATCAAAATAGGGATGTTGCTCCAGTATCAGTTTACTAAGTTTTCCGGGATTATTGATTATATCGGTATTAATTACCCATGCTGAATCATTGTTGGGTTTGCGGGAAACGGAATCCTTCCTGGGAACTGATAAGGCAATAGTATCCGGAGTGGCGGTGCTGTCAGATTGCAGTAATGAATCCGTAGGTGCAGGCAAAGCAGTATCCGCTGGCAATTGAGCAACTGCTTTAAAAGATAATAAGCAACAAAGCAAAAAGATGAACCGGTTCAATCAGTGAAGTTGTGGCGCAAAAATATTGAAGTCAATAACTAATCAGTTGTTCTTTTAGAAATAGTTCACAAACCCGAAATGTATTTTGGATTGCCGCAGGTTGAATTCTGTATCATTTCGCTTACCAATCGCCCAGGCCAGGTTAAAAATTCCGGCCTTGGTTTCAAATGCCAGGCCCATGCCGGTGCCGAAATAAGTATAATCCAACTGCTGCCCGCGGCTGGCATCCCGGCCCCAGCCGCCATCTGCCAGTACAAAGAAGAAAGAATTTTGCCCCACCAAATACCGGTATTCCACGGTGGCCACGGCATACTGCGACAGGTACTGGCTCTCCTCATCAAAACCCCGCAACAGTTTATAGCCCCCGATCTGGAACAATTCATTGCGGAAAATATTGCCGCTTTGAAAAAAGCCGCCGTTCAAAGCCGTTTTAATAGTACTGCGCTGGTTACCCAATGGAAAATATCTGGCCGCCGTTAACCGAAAGCGAAACTGGTAGGTCTTCAATTTGACTGTATCATACAAACGGTCAAAATCAAAGCTGGGGTCGCCGGGATCTTTCAGATCCAGTATCTCATTATTTTTTTTGATCTTCTTCGTACCTACTGAAGTAATAACCCTGATATCATTGCCCTTTCTCGGGTTGAAACGATAATCCGTATTATTGAACTCATAATCTACACCTGCCGCCATAGAACTTACATCCGCTGCAGCCGGCAATCGCCTGGTTTGTATCACCTGCGGCCCGTTTACCCCGCCCTGGTTTAGAATAGTAGAAGATCGCTGAAAGAAAACCTTGCCCGCCTGATTAGTGCTTAATACATATTGTGCACCGATCTGGAAGTTTACATTCACAAAAGAGCTGTCCTTACGAA
>CAZYAT010000121.1:0-1736 GCA_964645235.1 uncultured Ferruginibacter sp.
ACGTGTGAATAGTTTTCCATTTTATATGCTTCCTTGAATCCCACCAGCTGTAGTTTTATTTCCTTCAATGGCACTTTGATATCCCGAAATTCCTTGATAAGCTCCAGTACATCAAAGTCGATATATTGAGTACCCGATGCATCGATGACCACCTTGCTGTTCCCCGGTATATGATCAAGTGTTTCCCTGATGGCAGCCTTGTTTAAAAATGAAACTTCTTCCGAAAGTCTGATGTTGATCAGGTCTCCTTCGTGGTGGTTTTCCTTGTGGAAATAATAGGAGTTCTTAAGGTTCCCATGCAGGATGGCGCCGATGGCTGCCACAATACCTGTAAGGACCCCAACCAACAATCCCTTTCCGCTCAGCACAGGAATAGCTTTGAACAGGTCAATTGCAATGATCACCACTACCGTAACAATAAACGGCATGAACTGGTATTTACCTGCTTTCCAAAAATTCATGAATACGGAAGGCTTGGCCAGTTTATAACCTGTGATCAGGAGAATTGCGGCCAGGGATGCTAACGGAATTTTATTCAGTAAGGCCGGTATGAGGATGATGGATACCAATAACAAGCACCCATGAATGATGGTAGACAGCTTTGACCTTGCTCCGGCATTCACATTCGCACTGCTTCGAACGATCACGCTTGTTACCGGCAATCCACCGATAAGCCCTGCCACCGTATTTCCGATTCCCTGTGCAAGCAATTCCTTGTTGGTATTGGTTACCCGTCGTTGGGGGTCGAGATTATCGATTGCTTCAATGCTTAATAGTGTTTCCAATGAAGCAATAAGGGCAATGATCACGCCGTAAACGATGACCGAACTGTTCAGGAAGCCGCTGAAATCAGGCAGGGTAAAAAAGCTGAAGAACTCACTGGCGCTCCCAGCTACTTTTACCTGTACCAGGTGTTCGTTTTGAACCGCCAGCATGTTTCCTGTTTTTATCCAAATCTCATTTATGAGCACAGTTACTATCACCGCGACCAGAGCCCCGGGAATGAACTTTACTCTTTTTTTAATAGTGGGCCTTTCCCAAAGCACCATGATGACTATTGATAATAAACAAAGAAGAAGGACACCCACTTCCACATGCTGAAGAGGTTGCAACAGTTCATGCATGTCTTCCTGCCCATAAGGCAGCAGCTCGGTGATGTTTCCTTTTTCATCTTTATCATAACCGAATGCATGCGGGATCTGTTTCGCTACGATCAATATGCCAATGCTGGTAAGCATGCCTTTTATTACACTGCCCGGTATATAATTGGCAATGCCCCCCAGCTTGGCAAGTCCGAGTAATACCTGTAAGATGCCCGCAATAACAACGGCACATAAGAACAGGCTGTAGTCACCGATAGAAGTTATAGCACCGAGTACCAGGGCTGCCAGGCCGGCAGCTGGGCCACTCACACTCAAGGGCGAGTTGCTCAAGGAGCCGATCACGATGCCGCCGACGATACCGGAAATAATACCGCTGAAAAAAGGTGCCCCGCTGGCCAACGCAATGCCCAAACAAAGGGGAAGCGCAACCAGGAAAACAACAAGGCCAGATGGCAAATCGTATTTCAGATTTGCAAACAGATTCTTTTTAGGATTCATAGATCAAATAAAATTTTACATAACTGCTACAGGTAACAATATGTCGTTACAGGATAATAAAATGTCCGCATACAGGAACCGGCCGGTTCCGCATTAAAAAGAAGATTATGCCCGGTTGGGCGGAGGAACGAGCAG
>CAZYAT010000122.1:0-1593 GCA_964645235.1 uncultured Ferruginibacter sp.
AAGTTTTTTGGCTGACCAGCAGTGATGAATGTTTTATCGGTAGGTAATCCCTGCTTCCATGGTTTTTCGTCATACAAAGCTTTTTTGAAAAGCGGCATGATCAGTTTCATCAGCCAGTTGGCTTTCAGGCTATGGGTGCCTAATGCCACACCCATGGGGGCTTGCAGGTGAGCCAGCATTTGTGCCACATCCATTTTGCCCCATTTGCGTTCCGTTTGCGGAGTTAAAGTATTGATGCGGTCAAGGAGTTCTTGCTTTACTGCAGGATCGAATAGATTTTTGATTTCCATGGTTACTATTTAAGGGCGGCAAGGTCGGAAAATATAGGCAAATAAAAATGCCCGGATGTATGAACGGTCCGGGCATTAGCAGTTAACAAGAGAAATTATTTCTTCTTCCTCGGGCTTTCAATGGCTGCCTGTGCTGCCGCCAACCTGGCGATGGGCACACGGAAAGGAGAACAGCTTACATAGTTCATACCGATACGGTGACAGAACTTCACACTGTCTGGATCTCCGCCATGCTCACCACAGATACCCACTTTCAGGTTCGGCTTGGTGATGCGGCCCCTTTCAGTACCGGCTTTGATAAGTTGCCCGATACCTTCCTGGTCAATTGTCTGGAACGGATCGTCCGGAAGTATTTTCAGATCCAAATATTTGGGTAAGAAACCACCGATATCATCGCGGCTGAAACCAAAACTCATTTGTGTAAGGTCATTGGTACCGAAACTAAAGAAGTCAGCCGCTTTTGCCATGAACTCAGCTCTTAAGGCAGCTCTTGGTGTTTCAATCATCGTACCATACAGGTAAGGAATCTTCCGCATACCCATCTTTTCACATACTTCTTTATACACCCTGTCCACAATTTCTTTCTGGTGGCGCAGTTCATGCCAGATAACAGTTACCGGCACCATTATTTCAGGGAGTGCTTTTTTGCCGGCTTTCAGTAATTCAGCAGTAGCTTCAAAAATGGCCCTTACCTGCATCTCCGTGATCTCCGGATAACTGATACCCAAACGTACACCACGGTGACCCAGCATCGGGTTGTTTTCATGTAATGCCAGCACCCTTCTGTTAAGCATACCCATGCTGATACCGAGTTCTTTGCTGAGCTGGCGCAGTTTTTCTTTATCATGCGGAACAAACTCATGCAAAGGCGGATCGAGCAGGCGGATAGTAACCGGGTGACCTTTCATTACCTCCAGCGTATCTTTTACATCTTTCTTTACATATTTGAAGAGGCCATTCAGTGCTTCTCTTCTTTCTTTCTCTGTTTTACTAACGATCATTTTACGCAACTGGAACAAGGGTTCTTCGCTTCCTTCACCGTAGAACATATGTTCGGTACGGAACAGGCCAATACCTTCGGCGCCAAACTTAACGGCATGCAGTGCATCTTCAGGGGTTTCAGCATTAGCTCTTACACCGATCTGTTTGGTTTTATCCACCAGTTTCATCAGGTCTTTGTAGGACTGGTTCTTATCAATGTCAATATCAACCAGTGCCATGCTGCCTTCATACACCAGGCCTTTTGTTCCATTCAGGCTGATCCAGTCGCCTTCTTTGATAACAACCCCATTCTTTGCATGGA
>CAZYAT010000123.1:0-1577 GCA_964645235.1 uncultured Ferruginibacter sp.
AATGCGTAATTCTTGGTAAGACTGGTGGTACCGTTTCCGGCCACGGTTCCTACTTTGGTAAAGTTTATACCGTCGATGCTGCGTTCAATGTCGAAATGATCATTCTTGGTTTCACTAACCGTTGTCCATTTCAGGGCGGCATCATTATTTTCTTTCTTAACGGTGAATACACTCATTTTTACCGGGGTGGGAGAACCCAGCGCAATGGAGGCGGTGCCATCATCCACAAATTTATCCCCAAAGAAATTCTCACCGGTAATGCGTGCGGTATTAATTACGGTAGACAGCTGATCGGTTGTATTCGGTGTGGTTACTTTGAAACGGAGCGTATAGGTTTCGCCCGGTTGCAAAACTCCTCCGGAAGCAGCCGTAGCCCCTGTACCGATAAAAAACTTCACATAATCTTTCCCTCCAAAGGTTCCTTTGAAAGCGAAATCCCCATCGTTGGCATCCGTCTGAACACTATTGGCGGTAATACCGGGCGAATTTACCACGATCAGTGAACCCGGGAGATAGGTTACGTTATACGGAATCGTATCCACCACCACACAGTTCAATGCGTTGGCCTGGCCAACATTTGAACCCGAGAGTGTATAGGTAAGTATCTCGCCCGGTTGGAGAGTACCAAACGGAGCCATATTATCGCTCACGGATTTGTTCAGGATAATTTCCGGATCCTTTGCCTTGATTGTAAAGGCAAAGACACTGGGAAAATACTGGTCGGCTTCTGTACCGAATTCGATACTCACCTGGGTGGCGTTAACCGGGATGCCATACCCTACTCCCACTTCCTGTTCATCGATATCGATACCCATCTGGTTTACAAAGTTCGGGTTCTTGGCAGTGATGTGCGAGCCGTTTTTTGAAATCGTCCCGTTCCAGAAATTGATGGATGGGTTTACTGTATTGGATACAGGGAAGCCATTTACTTTGATATAGTCGCCATTCGGATTAGCAGCTGAAGCAGCAAGATTGCCATCTCCCTCCCAGGCAACAGTAGACATGTATGCATCTGAGGCCAGTACAGGAGATCCCGGCGCATTCAGCCCGGTTAATAGTATTGATTGTGTTGTGGGAGATCCTCCGCTGAAAACCTGCATGTATCCGTCGTATACCCTTACACTGGAATACGAAACAGCGGGATTTTCATACACCACTGCCATGGCCCATCCCCCAAAGTTGCCACCGCCGCTGGCTGATCCGGTTGCAACGGTTACATCGGCAACTGTATAGGTTCCGGCCCCATTGCTATTAATAAAAGAAGTAAGGTCAATATATGACTGATAGGCCGAATCGCTACCCGTGATCACGCTTTTATCTATCTGTGTAACAGGAGCGGTTAACACTGTATACGCCCCGGAAGTTCCTTTACGGATTTTCACAGTGCGCAGGTTGATATTAGCGTTTACACCGCTTCCACTGTTGATACGGCCTCCCCAGTACAACCGGGCAAACTTGATTGTATTGGTGCCTGCTGGCATTACCAGGTCGGCAGACTATGAGTTGAATGTTGCATTGTTTATATTTCCATCGAGTTACATTACAAAATAAAAATCGACGGTATTACTTGTTCCCTG
>CAZYAT010000124.1:0-1555 GCA_964645235.1 uncultured Ferruginibacter sp.
AAATCATCTATCTGCTCGGTCCAGCTGGCTTCCACGTCAACTTTATCGGTACTGCTGCCATGTACTTTCATAGTGGCAGATAGTTTAGCGAATGTGTCATTGTAATTTCGGTCGCTCTTCAATGTATTAGGCTCAAACACCGGTTTCTCCAATGGCTGCTGTACTGCATGCACTAATCTTATATTTCGCCAGGGGCTGAACATCCAGTGCAAACTTTTTCGGGCATATTCAAGACTGCGAATCTTATTGTTACCCAAACTTACAATAGGCTGCAAGGCATTATACTTGTCTACATCCTCGGGCCGCCAGAAGCTGGCATACTTAATTTCAATCTCTGCTGATTTAGGCAAAGCGATCGTCAACATCCGGTCTGATTTGCTCCAGTCTGTTGTTCCGTTTCCTTCTATCAGTTTAATGCGGAATGATTTGGGGTTCTTCCACGCCTCTTTGGTAAAAGGAGTATTGGCCGAAGCATCAGTCACTTCATCATCAAAGTAAAAACTGAACTTGCGGGCCTGGTCCTTCTTCCAGTTGGTTTCAAAGGTGGTATTCGATTTCATCACCAGCACCACTCCGGCCGCCATCGGGTCGGCTAAATATTCAATGGGCAGGTTGGAATCAGTTGTTTTTGCCAGCGGCGCCCGGGTTTCCGTGCTGTTGACATCTGTTTCTGTATCTCTTGACGTAATGAATTTATACGTCTCGGCTGCTTTGGCAGGATTGAAAAAACTTTCATCAAACATACCATGCGTTTCCGCCATATGCTGGCTGTTTCGCGGCGCTTTGAAATGTCGCACTGCTTCCGGCATCCAGGTTAAGGTGTTATTTACATTACGGGTACCCTCCTGGTAAATATTGGTGGGATTTTGTTTTTCATAATCCTGAGGGCTGATGCCGATATTGCTGCGAACGACCATATGCTCCAGCGATTCACCATCTCTTTCCCTCACTTTATCATTGGCTTTGCTGGCAATTTCATCTGTACCAACCAATACCGGCACCGGCAACGGTTCGTATCGCAAATACCTGATGCCTGTTTTTATAGCCACATTCGCATTTTCAGGCGCCACATCATGGGGCAGTGAATTACCAGCAATATCAACCGTCCTTACTTTCAACCGGTAACTTTTTCCAAAGCGAAGCATCGGTAATGTTTTCGGTGCAAGGCCCATGTTGACCTGCATTCGGAAAGGCACATTGTCTTTCAGTTTATACTTCTCTTTCTCTGCATTATCGTTGCTCACAATATTTGCATTGTCTTCATTGATGCCCTTGCCCGGTTTTGGTACAGCTAAACTCCAGCCCTGCCAGCGGGCAATCACCTCATTTACTTTATCAGTGTCTTTATCTTCGTCATTCTCATCTTCAACCAGTGCAATATTGATACAGCCCTCATCAATAACTTCATCCTCTGCCAGCGGAATATTTTCTGCTGTTTGAGCACCTACCGGCAAAAAGCCATAAGTGTTCTTCCGCTTATGCAGCGAATACCATTGTGTGGGTTTTTCTTCATAGGCAATATCCATCCGGTAGCCCTGCACCAGGTCATCTGCAA